>NZ_CP044426.1:1436250-2120000 GCF_008824185.1 Paracoccus pantotrophus | reverse complement strand
TCCCGAGTGGAAGGGCCATCGCTCAACGGATAAAAGGTACGCTGGGGATAACAGGCTGATGATGCCCAAGAGTCCATATCGACGGCATCGTTTGGCACCTCGATGTCGGCTCATCTCATCCTGGGGCTGGAGCAGGTCCCAAGGGTATGGCTGTTCGCCATTTAAAGAGGTACGTGAGCTGGGTTTAGAACGTCGTGAGACAGTTCGGTCCCTATCTGCCGTGGGTGTAGGATACTTGAGAGGAGTTGCCCCTAGTACGAGAGGACCGGGGTGAACGTTCCACTGGTGGACCAGTTATCGTGCCAACGGTAGTGCTGGGTAGCTATGAACGGACAGGATAAACGCTGAAGGCATCTAAGCGTGAAGCCCCCCTCAAAACAAGGTATCCCTTGAGAGCCGTGGAAGACCACCACGTCGATAGGCCGGAGATGTAAGCGCAGCAATGCGTTCAGTTGACCGGTACTAATCGCTCGATAGGCTTGATTTGATCCGGAAGAAGACAGACCTTCTTCCAAAAGCATCCTTGGACAATGTCTTTCCAGGTTCCCAAAAGAACCGGAAAACGCCGATCTCGCTCCTTTTCCGGTCTGGTGGCCAAAGCACGAGCAAAACACCCGATCCCATCCCGAACTCGGCCGTTAAGTGCCGTCGCGCCAATGGTACTGCGTCAAAAGACGTGGGAGAGTAGGTCACCGCCAGACCTGAAAAGAAGCGAGCATCTCTCAGAACGAGAAGCACCGCAAAACCGCGATGCAAATGGCGCGGGGTAGAGCAGCCCGGTAGCTCGTCAGGCTCATAACCTGAAGGTCGTAGGTTCAAATCCTACCCCCGCAACCAAAATTACTGATAGATATCAGTGCATTAGGCCTCCTTCGGGAGGTCTTTTGCATTTGAGCCACCCGTGGAAGCACTGTGGAAGCAAGAGGGGCCGAAGTCCTTCATATCGCTTCGAAAAGCGCGCTGCCGTGATGGTTAGGTGCTTCCTGCGCGCTTTCGCGCGCCAAGCAATCCATGACGAGCTGTCGAAGGGCCTCCCTGTGGTCTCGCTGTTTGCCGGCGAGGTCTTGAGTGGCCACGATCAGCGACTCATGCGCGTTCCTTGTCGCGATGGAGTACCGCCGGCGGATCGGATCTGGCGGCAGGTCGCCGTGATGGGGGTATAGCAGTACGACGTTCGGGCAGTCGTAGAGCCTGCCATATGCCATCAGCTGGTACACGTCCGTCTGGCTGACCCCCTGCTTTGGATCGTCGATCCGTGGCGTCATGCGCTTCCACTTCGTGTCGATGATCAGCGCAATCTTCTCGCCCTGCCGGACGATGAGGTCCGGCCTTGTGCGGAAGCGGCCGGTCTCGCCCTCGTAGAGACAATCCCGATGGCCGCCCTGCGACGACACACGGAAGCCCGTGCCGGCCAGAGCACGCGACAGGGTCCGTTCGATGTATGCTTCGAACAAGACGTTCATCTCGAAGAGCAGCGCGTGAGCATCGATGGTCCCCGCGCTCGTCTGCTGGTGCCGGTCCGATAGAAAGAGGCGCGCGAGAGACAGGAGATCCCGCCAACGACGATTGGTGCGGTCCAGGACGATCCGGTCCCAGCGGAGGGCGTTCGGAGGGACGTCGGCTACGTCGGCGTACACGAAGCTCAGTTCGCGCAGCGCCCGCTGGTTATCCGGTGCACCGGACAGACGCGACAACTTGCTGACCGCCGCCCGCATCACCTGGTTCAGCGCTATGTCCGGCGACAGAGCATCGAAACGGCACGCCAGCTTTTGTGGCGAGACCGCGAGCGTCGAGAACTGCCGTGTAACGTCCAGGCGTCCCCGAAGCGCAGGCAGGTCATCTTCGTGTTCGAGGTAGTGGCGTGGCATCCCCTGCCGAACCGCGTCGGTCAGCTTCGCACAGAACAGACGGATCAGAAGTTCGAGCACGGTCTCGCGCTGCCAGCCGAGCTGCGTCATTGCGCCGGCTTCAATTGGCAGATCGTAGGTCACCGCAAGCATGTGGATGAGGCGCTGCCTGAGTACCGCATCCGACACCCCGCTCTCGCCGCCCCCCTCGATCTTTGGGAGAATCTCCAGTTGGCAGCCGGGGGTGGCTATGACGCCGACGACGCCACGTGCGCGGAGCCCCTTTCGCCCGTGTTCCAGAACACCCTCACCCCCGCGCCCGGAGAAGCTCGAGGCCCGCGCAACCGCGGCAATCCGGTCTGCTTGCATCTCCGCGATCTCGGTGTCGCCAGGTCCGTAGGCGATGTGCTCCCATTCGCGGATCGTGCGGCGGATCATGTCCCGACCAACTTGCTGTAGTCGAAGCCCTCATCGACGGATCGGACCTGCCAGCGAAACCGGGCGACAGCATCGCCGTCCTCGAGGCCCGGAGGCGGTTTCAGGATCGCACGCTTGAGAAAGCCACCGGTGATCGAACCCTCACCCGGTTCTAGGTCGCCGAGCACCGCTGCGATCTTGGCCCAGTCTTCGAAGAAGTATTCCGCGAGGAGCGGGATGACCTTGTGGCGCATGACCTCGTCGACATCTGCTCGCGAACTGCACGCAGTGAAGTAGGCGTGTCCGATCTGGTGTTCGCGGTCGTAGAGATACTCAATCCGCTCATTGATCGTGGCGAGAAGTCGCGGCAGGTCGATCCCGCATTTCTGACCAGCGTCTTCGAGGATGGATGCATCAGGCATCATTTCACGGAAGGTGAACCGCCGCCGGAGTGCAGTGTCGAGAAGCGCGATCGACCGGTCGGCCGTGTTCATCGTGCCGAGGATGTGCAGGTTGGACGGCACGCCGAATTCGTCCCCGGAATAGGGCAAGCGGACCCGTACCGCATTCGGCTGGTTGAGCCGCTTGTCGGCCTCGAGAAGGGTGATCAGTTCGCCGAAAACCTTGGAAATGTTCGCCCGGTTGATCTCGTCGATAATCAGAACGAACTGATCGGGCTCGTCACCCCCGTCGTTCCTCTGACTGTTCATGTAGCGCTCGAGCGCCGGAATATTGAGCTCGCTGTCGTAGAGCAGATAAATCGACTGCTGCATGAAGCCGCGGCTGTAGATCTCGCTGACCGCTACCCCGTCACGATCCAGCCAGAGCCATCGCACCGCGCGACGGTGGGCATAGCCCCCTTCCGGCCGTGGCTTGAACTCGTAATCGCCGACGAACTCCCCGATGGCACGGAACTGCTGGTTTCCCTTCGATACGATCACGATGTCGCCGTGCCGGACCCAGTTCCGGAATCGAAAGGGCATCTGCACCCATCCGGATCTTGAATCTATGTCGCCGCTGCCGTCTCGGTGGTCCTTGCAGGCTTCGAAAATCGCCTCCCGGCTGGCGTACTTCTCATCGCTCCAGTCGATGTCGTCGAAGCCGAGGAGCGTGTAACCGCCCTCTATCGCTTCCTCGAACAAGTGGGCGTCCTCGGGGTTGTTCGCTTCGCCGATCGACATCTTGAAGACCTGGCGGTCCTCCAGCCTGATCATGTCATCGCCCGATGAGCGCCCACGGCTGGTCTCCGCGCGCTTCGCGATCCGCCTGAATATCCCGTGGACCGTTTCGAGCCGGAAGCCAGCCGACTCCGCCTCACCTTCGCCGTCCGCCCCGGTCATGGGCTGCCGACCTTCGACAAAATCCTCGTAGGCCATCGACTGGTGGAATGTGACGAACTCGACGCGCCCGGCCGCCACGAGCCTCTGGTAGACCGCCATGAGCTCGGCCCGATCCTGCGGCACCGGCTCGCCGCACAGCCGCACTGCCTCGGCCGCAGTGGAAAAGGTTTTCCCGGTGCCGGGTGGCCCGTAGAGAATGAGGTTCATGGGGGTGAATCCCTTCTGGATCTTGGCGTCAGTCGCGCGACCGTCGTCAGCACTGCTCGTTCCATTCACGCCGCCACGTGGGGGAACACCGATTGCCTGAGCAATCTCCGGAGAGAGCTCATAGCGAACAAGCTTGTCGCCGCCGTAGGTCAGGTAATTGACGGGTCCGCCGGCGATCGCCTTGACGCGTGACGCGAGGCCGTCGACGAGCATCGCCCGTGCGACATCGACGATGTCCTCCGTCTCGATAGCCTCATCCGCCTTGTTCCCGGCGCCTCGCGGCTTGATCCGAAATGCCGATACGCCGCTGCTGCGGTTGTAGTTCCTGACAGGCTGAAAGGGGGCCCCCGTCGCATCGAAAAGGACGAAGGGGCGGCTTCCATCGGACTGAACAGTCTCATCAAGCTTGAAGCGGAACACCGTGGCTGAGCTTTGGTCGGCCCCGATCCGTTCAGGCTCTGGGAGCTGCGCCATGTCCTGGAATATCCGTCCGGCCAGAGCTTGGCAGATATTCGGCCAGGCCTCCTTGAGCCCAAGTGCTTCGTTCACGTCGCGGACGAGCACGTCGACGTGGTCGCGACCTTCCTCACGCGCGGGCTCGATGTAGTGCTCGAGTATGTATTGCCGTATCCGATCAGCGTCCTTGGCCGCTCCCGGAGGGTCACCCGCCAGGAACCGCCCGTACTGCCCCAACCAGCTACCCCAGTTGGAGAGCCTGTTGTGGGGATTGTCGGAGTCCGGCATGAGGATTCGGTAGTCCTGACCGCCTGTTCGGGCATCCTCCCGAATTTTGCGCAGACGCTCTCGCAGCGCCTCGAACCTGTCGGCTTCCCATGCCTCGTCGAGATCCCGATGCGGCATTCCAAGCGCCGAAAGGTTCCGCTCAATGGTTCGGATCGCGTAAGCCCGCGAATTGCGGCCCGCTTCTGTCTGGGCTCCGCCTTGCTCGAGCCATGTCTTGAATTCGTGCTCTTTCGTCATTCACAGATCGCAGTTTTGGAGGTTCTAAATGGAGGTGATCGTTTCACCGCAATGGTTCAGTTCCTCGGCTGAGGATGCTCAAGTAGTCGCTGTAGACATACATCCGGCCACGCTGCTTCCCGGTCACCTCCCGCACGATGCCGAGATCCTCCAGATGCTGGATCGACTTCGCAATTGTCGGGGGCGAGATGCTCAGCCGCTGCGCCGCCGCGGGAATGCCGATGATCGGCTTCTGCTGAAGCAGCTGGTGAACCCGGAGGGCGGATGCGGCCGGGCGTCCGAGATCCTCGATCCGGTGCCGATCGGCTTCGAACAGAGCGAGGATCTCGCGCGCCGCCTCGGACGCCTGCAAGGATGTCTCGGCGATGCCGTCGAGGAAGAACTCCAGCCATGTCTCCCAGTCGCCATTCTCGCGGACCTGTTGCAGCAAGTCGTAATACTGGCGGCGATGCGTCTTGAAGTAGAGGCTGAGATAGAGGATCGGCTCCTTCAGGATGCCCTGCGTGCAGAGCAGGAAGGTGATCAGCAGGCGGCCGAGGCGTCCGTTTCCGTCGAGGAACGGATGGATGGTCTCGAACTGCACATGGACGAGCCCGGCCTTGATGAGGGTCGGCATCTCCGGCGTGTCGGTATGGATGAACGCCTCCAGGTCCGACATGAGGTCGAGGACGTTCTCGGGGGGTGGCGGCACGAAGAGCGCATTGCCCGGCCGCGTTCCGCCGATCCAGTTCTGCGAACGTCGGAACTCTCCCGGCTGCTTCGTGCTCCCGCGTCCCTTTTCGAGAAGGATGGCGTGGATTTCCCGGATCAGGCGCAGGGAAAGCGGAAAGCCCTCGCGGATCCGGTCGAGGCCATGGTTCATGGCGGCGACGTAGTTGGAAACCTCCTGCACGTCGTCGAGCGGGACACCCGGCGCTTCCTCGCTCTCGAACAGCAGGAGATCGGAGAGCGACGACTGCGTGCCCTCGATCTGCGAGGACAGCAGCGCCTCTTTGCGGACGTACATGTAGAGGAAGAGCGGGGTGTCGGGCAGGATGGAGGTCACGCCATCAAGCCGGCCGATCGCGCGGTTCGCGCGCTCGAGCTGACGGTAGAGCCGATCCATCCTCACCGGCGGGGCCGGCGGCAAGGGTGGCGGCACGAACGCCTCTGCGCGTTCGCCTGCGGTCGAGATGGCCACGCGCTGACCCAACCGTGATGGCTCCGGTGATAACGCCATGGTTGAAAAAGGATCCTTTCCTTGGCAGGCTACCTGAGAAAGGATATCGCATGTTCCTTTCTTTGTCGTGGTTCTAACGGAAGGTTCCTTGTCTTGTCGAGTGCTCATTCCCTCTGTCCGCGCCAGATCCGGTCCGGGCGCACCCTCTGAACCGGTGGCGCGATGGGACATCAGCGCCTCGGAAAACTCCCCACCCACAGATACCTGCCGGACATCGTCAGGTATCTGGTGACCGGTGGCGCACCCACCGCGCCGCTGGTGGAACAGGTGACCGAAGTCAGTCGGGACGCGCTGAAGCACGCGCTGAGGGACCCTGTCTTTGTGGAAGCGTTGTGGCTGCTCATCAGGTTGCCGCAGGCCGCTGCGTCGAAGGATTTCGGGGCAGCCCTCGCCGACATTGGCATAGGAGCGCGACCGCCGACTTCGGTGACTGAACTGATGGTCGCCTACAACAGCGCACTTGAGCGCGTGCAACGGCGTGTCCATGCGGGAGCGACGGACCTTGGCGACATCGCCCGCGAGGCGGGAGCCGCCGCGCTCGCTGAGGCCGTGGAGGCGGGCATGCCGATGTGGTCCCCAACTGCTGCCGATGTGCAGGCTTCAGTGGCGGCGCTGAGGTCACCGGAGAAATTCGGCGCCCTGGCCCACCATTTCCACGCGAACATCGTGGAACGCGTCATCCACTATTACGTCGATCGAACCTTGCACAAGCTCGTTGGCGCCGATCGCGTCGCGCGGTCTGTCCATGATCTCGCGACCTACAATTCCGCGATACGCCGTCACTGCATCGAGGCTGCGCTGATCATGCGCGCCTTCGCTAGGGACTGGCTTGGCAAGAACCAGTACCGGGACGGCAAGGACATATCGAGGGATGGTGCCCGCCGCTTCTCGGCCTTCGCCGTCGAGAAGATTGGGAACGAACTCAAAAACAGGAAGGGGCCAAAGTGAAACGATGCCTGATCGAATGCGGCGTGCCGCAGGCATCCGAGGCCGATGCGCTCGCGATGAACGTCAGCGAGCCCGGCAAGAACGTCAATCTGAGGATCGACTACATCAGCCGCTCGATGATCGGGAACATTCCCGACCTGTTGATCGACCTCCTCGAAGTGGCGGCCTACGTGTACTGCGCCGATCAGCGCATTGCACGTGGCTCCGCCATGCTCACGAACTTCGGGGAAGACTGGCGCCGCAGTTTGACCTTCTCGATTCCCGTACGTCACCACGAGGTCTGGCAGAGTGCAGACGTGCAGGAACTCCTACTCGATACGCTCGGGTTCCTGTCCGACGACAGCTATGAGTTTAGTTTCCGCAAGGCCGAAGCGCCGGTGCAGCCGCGAGAGCTGTATTTTCCGGAGCTTCTCGACGCCTTCCAGGAAAACGATGAGGTGGCGCTCTTCTCCGGCGGCGTCGACTCCTTTGCCGGCGCTGTCAACGACATCGTCACTCTGGGCAAGTCGGTAACCCTCGTCGGTCATTACTCGTCAACGAAGGTACGAAACGTTCAGGAAGAGCTTATCCGCGATCTGAAGAGCCGCGGGTATGAAAGGCGGGTCTCCTACGTTCCCGTCTGGGTCTCGAATGAGGTCGCCAAGCCCGTCGAGTTCACGCAGCGGACCCGCTCGTTCCTGTTTGCCTGTCTCGGTCTCGTCGTGGCGCAGATGTCGGGTAAGAACCGGTTCAGCTTCTATGAGAATGGGGTTGTCAGCATCAACCCGCCCCTGGCGGGCGACGTCGTTGGCGGCCGGGCGACGCGTACCACGCATCCCAGGGTACTACGCGGGCTGGAGGCGCTGTTCTCGACCCTGCTCGACTCCGAGATTGAGATCCGTACTCCGCTTCAATGGCTGACCAAGAAAGAGGTTACCCAGAAGATCGCCGATGCGGGCTTTGCGGACATGCTTGCCGCTACGGTGAGCTGCACGCGGCCGCGCAGCTGGACGGTCAAGCAGAAGCACTGCGGGCTCTGTTCGCAGTGCATCGATAGGCGGTTTGCAATCTTGGCCGCAGGACTGGAACAGTATGAACCGTCCCAGAACTACAAGCGCGACCTGCTCCTCGGGGATCGCAGCGCGGACGATGAGTTGCGAATGGCTCTGAGCTATGTCGCGTTCTTTCGGGATGTCGCCGCGATGCCGAAGGCGCGTTTTCTTTCTGGGTTCCAGCAGGTCATTTCCGCGCTCGATCACTTTCCTGATCTGTCAGTCGACGAGGCAGGATCACGCCTGTTCGAGCTGTTTCAGCGGCATGCGCGCTCGGTAGAAGAGGTCATTGCCAAGGCGCTTATCGAACATGGTGACCGGCTTTTCCGGGGCGAGGTTCCGCCTGGTTCGCTTCTGGCGACTTGCTTCACTCGCGACCATGTCGAGATCGCGCCGAAGTCCGATTACGATCGGCAGGCCACCGATTTCGTCGACCGGCTCAGCGCTCCCATCGTCGAGTTCGCGGTGGATCACGATGCCGAGCAGGTGCTCTTTCATGGCGGGCATCTTCTCGAAGGTGCGAACTACCGCTTCGTGAATGCGCTGATCGAGAATTTCCGGAAGGCCAAGAGGACGCGCTCGGAGGTCCAGTTCATGCCACCTCACGATGTGGCGGACAAAATCGGCATATCCGAGCAGTCGATGCGCCAGCAACTGCGCAGGTTGCGAGACGCGCTTGACCCGCTGGCCGTGATGCTCGGGATCCCGCTCGATCAGGACAGTTTCATCGAGACCAAGGATCGCGCTGGCTACCGCCTCAACCCGGCATGCCGTGAGATCGCCCTCGGCGACATTGAGGCTCCGAATCCGGCTGCGTCACAGGAATAATCCGCCGACGTCACAGGCCCCCGCGCACAACGTCACAATCTGCCCAGCGAAGCCCCGTTTTTTCGGGGCTTTTTTCTTGTCCGGACGTCACAAGAAAATTCGGGCGTGATCATATACTGAAGGCCGCAAAGCATTGAAATTGTTCGTGTATCCGGGCGCACCAACGTGCCGGGGTGAACAACGGACAACTCAATGAGGTTTCGGATGTCAGTCACGCATCTCAACCAGGTCGAGCTGGCGGCTCGATGGAAGATCAGCCCGCGCACGCTGGAGCGCTGGCGTTGGACCGGTGAGGGCCCCGCCTTCATCAAGATCGGCGGCCGGGTCGTGTACCGGCTCGAGGATGTCGAGGCCTACGAGGCCAGCCGGCACTGCTCGAGCACGGCCGACAAGCCCGCTGAAAAGCTGGCGTGAGGGGGTGGCCATGATGATCCCCAACCGCATCACCCTCGACGACCTGCCCACCCTGCCGGTCGGTGAGATCGCCGCTCTGCCGGGCGAAGAGCTGGCGCTCCTGAAGCAGGACGCCGACGAGCGGCTGCGCGCCGTGAAGACCCTCTGCGACTGGCTCGATGGCGCCATCGCGCTGAAGTACGGCGACCAGGCGCAGGAGGCGCGCCGCGCGGAGGGCAAGGACACCGGCACCGTCCGGCTGCAGGACGGCCCGGTCACCGTGGTCGCCGATCTCCCCAAGCGCGTCGATTGGGACCAGACGATGCTCGCCGGTCTGGTCGAGCGGATCCGGGCCGATGGCGTCGATCCCGCCGAGTACGTCGACATCGCGTTCAGCGTCCCCGAGCGGAAATACACTGCCTGGCCCACGGACATCCGGCAGGAGTTCGAGCCCGCGCGGACCGTCCGCACGGGCAAGCCCAAGTTCCGGCTGCTGCTCGGCGAGGAGGCGCGCTGATGGCCATCTCGCTCGCATCCCTCCAAACCTCGACGGCTCTGCGCCCGCCGCGCGTCCTGATCCACGGCGTCGCCGGCATCGGCAAGTCCACCTTCGCCGCGTCCGCCGACGCGCCGGTGTTCGTCCTCACCGAGGATGGTCTCGGCAAGCTGCAGGTCCCGCATTTCCCGTTGGCGACGAGCTACCCGGAGGTCGCCGAGGCGCTCGACGCCCTGCTCGACGAGGATCACAGCTATTCGACAGTGGTCGTCGACAGCGTGGACTGGCTGGAGCCGCTGATCTGGGCCGAGGCCTGCCGGCGCAATGGCTGGCAGTCGATCGAAAGCCCCGGCTTCGGCAAGGGCTACGCCGAGGCGCTGATCATCTGGCGCGAATACATCGACAAGCTGAACGGGCTCCGCGACCGCAAGGGCATGGCGGTCATCCAGATCGCCCACACCGACATCAAGCGCTTCGACAGCCCCGAGCACGAACCCTACGACCGGTACGTGATCAAGCTGCAGGCGCGCGCCTCCGCGCTGCTGCAGGAGCACTCGGACGTCGTGCTCTTCGCCAACTACCGGATCTCGGTCAGCAAGTCCGACGTCGGCTTCAACAAGAAGGTCACCCGAGCGCTCGGGTCCGGTGCGCGCGTCATGCACACCGAGGAGCGCCCCGCCTTCCTCGCCAAGAACCGCTACGGCCTGCCGGAAACCCTCCCGCTCGAGTGGTCGGAGTTCCTGGCCGCCATGCCCCAATCCGCCTGATTACGACTGAAAGGACAGCACGATGGCACGTTTCGACACCGCCTTTGACGCCACCGGCATCGAGCCCACCACCGCCTACGAGATCCTGCCCGCGGGCAAGTATCGCGCCCAGATCGTCGAGAGCGAGATGCGCGTCACGAAGAACGGGATGGGGCAGTATCTCTGGCTGATGCTCGACATCCTCGAAGGGCCGCAGCAGGGCCGCAAGGTCTTCGACCAGCTGAACCTGGTGAACGCCAACCCGACCACGGTCGAGATCGCACAGCGCACGCTGTCGGCGATCTGCCACGCCACGGGCAAGCTGCAGGTGAACGACAGCGAAGAGCTGCACCTGATCCCGATGACGATCCAGGTGGGGGTGAAGCCCCCGAAGGACGGCTACGGCGAGCGCAACACGATCCGCTACCTGGTGCCGGAGACTCCGGCGCAGGCGGCCTCGCCGAAGCCCGCCGCGACGCAGCCGGCCAGCGCGCCCGCGCAGTCTACGCCCGCCCGCTCGGCCACCGCGCCCTGGAACCGCAAGAGCTGACGCCCTCGGCCGTCGCGGGCTGACACTCGCGGCGGCCCGGACATCGCCAGACCCGAGAGACCGACCATGACCAACATTATTGACGCGGCCTGCGCGGCCGCGAACGCCCCGGGCTTACCTGATGACACCCGGCGCCTGATCGAGATCGAGGACGCCATCGCGAAGATCCGCACGCAGATCGCGACCGCCGATCTGACGCGGCAGCGGACGGCGAAGCCGATCGACCCCGACTGGTTTCACCGCGCGCGCACGGCGCTGCGCCACCTCAACCGCGAGCGCGCCGAGATCGTCGCCCGTCAGGGCGGCCGCCGCCGGCGCGAGCGGCTCAAGGACACGATCATCGCCGTCCTGCGCGAACGCCACGACAGCGCCGCCTGGACCGCGGTGCTGACTGAGGCGCGGGCGCGGCTCGAGCGGGAGGAGGCATGCTGATGGCCGAGCTTCCCGAACCCCCAACGCCGACCCTCTCCACGATCTACGCCTCCTACGAGGCGCGGCAGGGCGACGGCTTCCGCGACCATCTTGGCGCCTCGCTGATCGGCAAGTCCTGCGCCCGGGCGCTCTGGTACGACTTCCGCTGGGCGACGCCCGCGCGGCACACCGGCCGCATCCTGCGGCTGTTCGAGACCGGTCAGCTGGAGGAGGCCCGGCTCGTCCGCGACCTGCGCGCGACCGGCGCCACGGTGCTGGAGGTCGATCCCGAAACCGGGCGGCAGTTCCGCGTCCAGGCCCATGGCGGGCATTTCGGCGGATCGCTCGACGCGGTCGCCCTCGGTCTGCTCGAGGCGCCGAAGACCTGGCACGTCGTCGAGTTCAAGACGCATTCGGCGAAGAGCTTTGCCGAGCTGATCGCCAAGGGCGTCGCGTTCGCCAAGCCCCAGCACGCCGCGCAGATGCAGGTGTACATGCACCTGACCGGCATCACGCGTGCGCTCTACGTCGCAGTCTGCAAGGACACCGACGCGCTGCACATCGAGCGCGTCCCTGCGGATCCCGAGATGGGCGAGCGCCTGCTGGAAAAGGCGCGGCAGATCATCTTCGCCCAGCACCCGCCCGAGCGGATCAGCGCAGATCCCGCCTGGTTCGAGTGCCGGTTCTGCGACCACCACGGGCTATGCCACGGTGACGCCGCGGCTGTCACCTGCCGGTCCTGCCTGCATTCGACGCCCATCGAAGGCGGTTGGCACTGCGCGCGCCATGACCGGTTGCTCGACCCTGCCGACCAGCGTCGCGCCTGCGGCCGGCACCTGTTCATCCCCGATCTCGTCCCCGGCGAGGTGAGCGACGCAGGCGAGGATTTCGTCTCCTACCGCATGCGCGACGGCTCGGCCTGGACCAACGACGCCCGCGAAGAGGAGGCCGCCACATGCTGACCTTGCGCCCCTACCAGCAGGCCGCGATCGCCTCGATCTACGGCTATTTCGAGAGGGAGAGCGGCAACCCGCTCGTCGTGATCCCCACGGCCGGCGGCAAGAGCCTCGTCATGGCCACCTTCATCGACGGCGTGCTCAAGGCCTGGCCCGAGCAGCGCGTGCTCGTCGTCACCCATGTCCGCGAGCTGATCGCGCAGAACCATGCCGAGATGCTGGGGCTCTGGCCCGAGGCGCCGGCGGGCATCTACTCGGCCGGGCTCGGCCGCCGCGATGCGCGGGCCCGGATCCTCTTCGCCGGCATCCAGTCGATCCACGACAAGGCGACGCGCATCGGCCATGCCGATCTGGTGCTGATCGACGAGGCCCATCTGATCCCCGGCCGGTCGAACACCATGTATCGCCGCTTCCTGACGGACCTGCAGGCGATCAACCCCGCGCTGAAGGTGATCGGGCTGACGGCGACGCCCTTCCGTCTCGACAGCGGCATGCTGCACGAGGGTGAGAACGCGCTCTTCACCGACATCGCCTACGAGGTGTCGGTCCGCGACCTGATCGATCAGGGCTATCTCTCCCCGCTCATCTCGAAGCAGACCAAGACCCGCCTCGACGTGACCGGCGTGGGATCGCGCGGCGGCGAGTTCGTCGCGCGCGACCTCGAGGATGCGGTCGACCAGGAGGCCATCACGCGGGCGGCCGTGGCCGAGGTGATCGCCCATGGCGAGACGCGCCGGTCCTGGCTCGCGTTCTGCTCGGGCGTCCGCCACGCGACCCATGTCGCCGAGGAGTTCCGCCGCCGCGGGGTGAGCTGCGCCACTATCTTCGGCAAGACGCCGAAGGACGAGCGTGACGCGACCGTCGCCGCCTTCAAGCGCGGCGAGATCAGGGCGCTGGCCTCGATGGGCGTGCTGACGACGGGCTTCAACGCGCCGGCCGTGGATCTGATCGCCATGCTGCGGCCCACCAAGTCGGCCGGGCTTTACGTTCAGATGGCCGGACGAGGCACGCGGCTTGCCGAGGGCAAGGAGAACTGCCTGGTTCTCGATTTCGCGGGGAATGTCCGCCGACATGGCCCCATCGATCTCGTGCGGCCCAAATGCCCGAGCGGTTCGGGCGACGGGCCGCCGCCCACCAGGATCTGCCCCGAATGCGGGACCATCGTTGCCATCGCGGCGCTCGAATGCCCCGGCTGCGGCGTCGAGTTCCCCGGTCGCGAGGTGAAGCTCGAGCCCACCGCCTCGACGCTGGAGGTGCTGTCCACCGGCAAGCCGCAGTGGGTCGGCGTCTCCGACGTCACCTACAGCCGCCACGAGAAACGGGGCGGGCGGGTCTCGCTGAAGGTCACCTATCGCTGCGGGCTCGCCTTCCACACGGAATGGGTCTGCTTCGAGCACGACGGCTTTCCGCGCCGGAAGGCCGAAAGCTGGTGGCGCGAACGGGCGCCCGAGATGGACGTGCCCGAGTCCGTCGACGGGGCGCTCCTGCTGGCAGACCGGTTGCGTCGCCCCAACGAGATCGCCGTCCGCGTCGCGGGCCGCTTCACGGAAATTACCGCTTACAGGTTCGCCCCATGCCTTACCGCCGTGCAGGGCTCTGCGCTGTCTGCCATCGAGAACCCCGCGGGTGGGGCTGGTTCGACGCGCGCTTCCGCGTCTCCGACCCTCGGCGCGACACGAGCCTCAGAGACCTCTGCTGCCGGGTTTGCCAGGACATCTGCCACAGGAGGTCGGGCATGATCGATCCGACCCCCAATGAGACGGCGGCCATGGTCGAGGGCGGCAAGGCCGGCGGCGCCTATCTCGACAGCCTCGGCAGGACCGATCTCGCCCTGCTGAGCGAGGAGGAGTGGGATACCTTCGTCGAGGTGATCGTTACCGGCTACTGCGACCATCTGCGTGAACTGGCGTCGAAAGACCGCGCGCGGCTCGATCGCCTGATCCCGGAGGTGCCCTTCTGATGGTGGACACCTCGTGGATGGCGCGCGTCGGCGCGCGTCTTGTGACGAACGGCTACGCGATCCTGCCGATCGCGCCCGGCACCAAGAAACCCGGCCAGTTCGCCCGCGCGGCCTGGCACGACTACCCGCAGTGGAACCGCCATGCGAGCCGGGCCACGACCGAGTTCGAGGTCGCGACCTGGTCGAGCTGGCCCGATTGCGGCGTCGGGATCGTCGGCGGCGCGGTGGTCGCGATCGACATCGACATCGCCGAGGATGGCGATCTGGCGCTGCGCATGGAGCAGCTGGCCCGCGAACGGCTGGGCGATACGCCGGCGCTGAGAATCGGCAAGCCGCCGAAGCGGCTGCTGGTCTATCGCACGCGAGAGCCCTTCGCCGGGATCCGGCGCGCGCCGCTGGAGGTGCTCTGCCTCGGCCAGCAGTTCGTGGCCTATGCCGAGCATCCCGATACCGGCCAGCCCTATGCCTGGCCGGACGAGGGGCTCGCGGATATCGATATCGAGAGCCTGCCCGAAATCGACGCCGACCGGGCTGCGGCTTTTCTCGACGAGGCGCTGGCGCTGATCCCGCCCGAGATGCGCCCGAAGAGCCTCGGTGCGAAGGGCGCAAACGGGGCCGGGCACCCGTGTCTGCCGGCGCATGCACAGGCTGGCACGCTGGCCGCGATCCGGAGCGCGCTCGCCTGGCTGCCGAACGCCGAGCTCGACTACGACAGCTGGATGCGCATCGGCATGGCGCTGAAGGGCGCGCTGGGCGAGGAGGGCGCGACGCTCTTCGCCGACTGGTCGGCGCAGGCGGCCAAGAACGACCCGGCCGAGACGGCGAAGGCATGGGCGAGCTTCAAGCCCGCGCGCATCGGCGCCGGCACGATCTATCACCTCGCCATGGAAAAGGGTTGGCGACCCGACCCCGATCTGCTGCTCGACGGCAGTCAGAAGATCAGCGCGGGCGACGAGCATCCCGCGGCGGGCCTCCTTGCACGGCTCGCCCAGCCCGAAGCCCCGATGCCGATCCTCCCGCCTGCGCCGTCCTTCACGCTTGCGATCCCGGGCGGGCTCGTGGGCGATCTCGCGCGCTACATGATCGACACCGCGCGCAGACCGCAGCCGCTTCTCGCGGTGGGCGCCAGCCTCTGCGCCCTCGGCGCGCTGATGGGGCGGCGCTACCGCACGACGACCGACCTGCGCACGAACCTCTACATTGTCGGCATTGCGGACAGCGGGTCGGGCAAGAACCATGCCCGCGAGGTCGTCAACGAGCTGTTCTTCGAGGCCGGACTCGCGCACCACCTCGGCGGAAACAAGATCGCCTCAGGCGCGGGGCTCCTGACCGCGCTCCACCGTCAGCCGGCGATCCTGTTCCAGATCGACGAGTTCGGAATGTTCCTCGCGGCGGCGGCTGACCGCAAGCGCAGCCCGCGCCACATCACCGAGATCCTCGACAACATGACCGAGCTTTACACCGCTGCCAGCGGGGTCTTCCTCGGCGCGGAATACGCCAACCGCGACGGCTCAAACGAGCGGCGCGACATCGTCCAGCCCTGCCTCTGCGTCTACGGCACGACGACGCCGCTGCATTTCTGGGGGGCGCTGCAGGGCGCCAATGTCGTGGACGGCTCGCTCGCCCGGTTCATCATCCTGCCGAGTGAGGAGGATTACCCGGACGAGAACCGTCGTGCCGGGCTGCGCACGTCGCCGCGATCGCTGATCGAGGGTCTGCAGCGCCTTGCCGAGGGCGGCGGGGCGAGCGGCAACCTGGCCGGCAAGACCTCCGGACCCGAGACGGCCGTTGATCCGATGACGGTGCCGATGGACGACGACGCGCAGGCGCGCTTCGACGCGCTCGGCGAAGAGGTCACCGCCGAGCTCAGGGCCGCGGCAGGAACCTTTCACACGCCGATCCTCGCCCGGATTGCAGAGAACGCGGCCAAGGTCGCGCTCGTCCTGGCTGTGGGGCGGGATGCCGTTCATCCCGTCATCCGACTCGAGGATGCCGTCTGGGCCATCGACTTCGTCCGCCATTTCGCCCGGCGCACCATCGACGCCGTCGATCGACATGTTGCCGACACCGAGACCGAGGCGCATCTGAAACGACTGCGCGAGATCATCCGCAAGGCGGGGTCTGCCGGAATCACGAAGTCCGAGCTGACCCGCGCCACGCAATGGCTCCGCGCGCGCGACCGCGACGACATCCTGCTCACGTTGGTCGAGTGCGGCGACATCGTCACGGTCGAGCAGGAGACCGGGGGTCGGAAGGCCATGCGCTTCCGGGCGATGCGGTGAGGGCCGGGACCATGCTTCCTTCAACGGCCCCCATCCTTCATTTGAAGGAAGGTCCCGCCCAAGCCCCCGTCCCGCAACGGAAATCCGGCGCGCGGGGCTTCTTTCAATATTTCACGCAGAGACCCTCGCGCGCTTGGATGGGAAGGGGTGCCAGACACATAACCAATGAAATAACTGAAATATTGAAAGAAGAGATTTATCCTCATTCTGCCAATGGCTTGCGTCCCCACTTCCTTCAAGCGGACGGGGTGAAGCCATTGAAGGAAGCGCCGGGCGTGCCCGGCATCGACAACGTGACCCTGACCAGACCTCGCGATCCCGGCCCGGGCGCGCGTGCTGCCGCTCGACCCGTGCAGCCGTGCCGCCCCGGCCTCTCAATCGAAGAGGAGGTCGTCATGGACCGCTCCCCACACATCGCCCCGGCGCCTCTCACGGCTGCCGGCACTCTCGACCGCTGCATTCTCGCGCTCGATCTCGGCACCAGCACCGGCTGGGCGTTGCGCGCTCCGGACGGGCTGATCACCAGCGGGACCGCGAGCTTCAGGCCCGGCCGCTATGACGGTGGCGGCATGCGCTACCTGCGCTTCACGAACTGGCTCACCGAGATCGACCGCCTGTCGGGGCCGATCGCCGCGATCTGGTTCGAGGAGGTGCGCCGCCACGCCGGAACCGATGCGGCCCATGTCTATGGCGGGCTCATGGCCACGCTGACCGCTTGGGCTGAACTGCGCGGCGTGCCCTATGCCGGCGTCCCCGTCGGCACGATCAAGCGCCACGCCACCGGCAAGGGCAACGCGCTGAAGGACGCGACGATCGCTGCGGCCCGGAACTGCGGGTTCACCCCGGCCGACGACAACGAGGCCGACGCCATCGCGCTGCTGCTCTGGGCGATCGAGACGGACGGAGGTCTGGCATGAGCAGGCAGAATCCTTGGACGGCTGACGACGTCGCCGATCACTTCGAGGAGGCGTTCCGCACGCTGCGCAAGCTGCCGCCGGTCAAGGCCCAGGGCTACTTCGGAACCTGGCCGCAGGTGCTGCGGACGAAGCGCGAGATTGCGGCGATGGAGCCCGAGCCGATGCGCGTCTGGCCATCGGCGGCGGCCATCACCCGGCTGGAGCGGACCTTCGACTGGGTGCTGTGGATCGAGGAGCCCGATCGCAAGCTGGTCTGGTCGCGGGCGGCACGGGTGCCGTGGAAGGTGATCGCGGGCGAGATGGGCTGCGACCGGACCACGGCGTGGCGACGCTGGCAGCTGGCGCTCACGAAGATCGCCGCGCGGCTGAATGCGTGAACGAGTCCAGAGTGTTGCAACATCTTTCCCTTCGACAGCTGCAACAGATCCGTGCTACAAGCAGGGCATGATCGGGAGAAGAGCGCCTAGAGCGCCACCGATCATTCCCACCTCCGTTCCACCCTTTTCGCGAGGCACCATGCCGTTGCGCCCGCCCATCCATCGCCCGGTGGGGCGGCGCGACAAGCGGGAGCGTGACCGCGACACCGGCCACAAGCGCGACCCGGCAATCCGGGCGCTCTACGCCTCAGCGCGCTGGCAGCGTGCCCGGCAGATGTTCCTCGCCCGCCACCCGCTCTGCGCCGAATGCCAGCGCCAGGGCCGCGTGACCACCGCCAACACCGTCGACCACATCATCCCGCATCGGGGCGACACCACCCGGTTCTGGGACCAGACCGGATGGCAGCCGCTCTGCGCCCCCTGCCACAGCCGCAAGACCGCTGCCGAGGATGGCGGCTTCGGCAATCGGCGGACCGGGCGCGAGTCCTCCGACTGACCCGGGGGAGGTCAAATCTCTGGCGAGTTCGACGTCAGGACCGCGCGCCAAGCTTTCTGCATCCATGGCCAAAATGGCGAGGGGGGGGTGCAGCCCATATCCTGAAGGAAATCGCCCGTGTCCGATCGTCAGCTTGCCGTTGAATACCGCCCCCTCGACAGCCTGGTGCCCTACGCGCGGAATGCCCGCACCCATTACGAGGCGCAGGTGGCCGAGATTGCCGGCTCGATCCGGGAGTTCGGCTTCACCAACCCGGTGCTGATCGCCGAGGACGGCACGCTCATCGCCGGTCATGGGCGGGTGCTCGCGGCGCGACTGCTCGGCATGGATACCGTGCCGACGATCACCCTGACCGGGCTCAGCGACAGCCAGCGCCGGGCACTGGTGCTGGCGGACAACCGCATCGCGCTCAACGCCGGTTGGGACGAAAGCCTGCTGTCGCTGGAGCTCACAGATCTGAAGGACGCGGGTTTTGATCTCGGTATCCTGGGCTTCGAGGATGGGGAACTCGACCGGCTGCTGGCGGGCGCCGAGGATGACGATGAAGGTTCGGCGCCGCCCGTGGTCATCCCCGAGCCGCCGCGCAACCCGGTCTCGCGCACCGGCGATCTATGGATCCTCGGCGATCACCGGCTGCTCTGCGGCGACGCGACGTCTCACGACGATGTCCGCCGGCTGATGAACGGCGAGCGAGCGGTGCTGTTCGCCACTGACCCGCCATATCTCGTCGATTACGACGGCTCGAACCACCCGACCCGGAACAAGGACTGGTCGCAGTCCTATGGCGTGACCTGGGACGACAGTTCGCAGGGCGCGGAGCTTTACGACGGGTTCATATCGGCGGCCGTGGCCGAGGCAATCACCGAGGACGCCGCGTGGTACTGCTGGCACGCCTCGCGCAGGCAGGCGATGCTCGAGGCCTGCTGGGAAAAGGCGGGTGCCTTCGTCCATCAGCAGATCATCTGGGTGAAGGACCGCGGTGTTCTGACCCGGTCCCACTACCTCTGGAAACACGAGCCTTGCTTCATGGGCTGGCGCCGCCCGAACCGCCCGCCGAAGGTGGCGGACGAGACGCTGCCCTCGACCTGGGAGATGCCCAGCTTCGCCAGGGACGACCGGCCCGATCACCCGACGCCGAAACCGCTCGACGCCTTCGGCATCCCAATGCGCCAGCACGTGGCGCGCGGCGGGCTGTGCTACGAGCCGTTCTCGGGCTCGGGATCGCAGATCATGGCGGGCGAGGCCAACGGCCGCCGCGTCTTCGCGATGGAGATCAGCCCGGCCTACGTCGATGTCGCCGTCGAGCGCTGGCAGGCGGAGACCCGCAGGGACGCGATCCTCGATGGCGACGGCCGGACCTTCGCCGAGGTGACGGTCGAGCGCCTCGGCGCGATAGATCAGAACGAGGGGTTCGCCGCATGAGTCAGTCACGCACCATGTCGCTGGTCGAGTCGCTGGCCAACGTGATCGTCGGCTATGGCGTGGCCGTCGTCACGCAGATCCTGATCTTCCCGCAGTTCGGCTGGAATCCGACTCTGGCGCAGAACATGAGGATCGGGGCGGTGTTCACGGCGGTGAGCCTCGCTCGATCGTTCACCGTGCGGCGGTTGTTTGAGCGTATCGGTCGCACGAACTGACCACCTCCTCGGCATGATTGGGTCGGTCCACGAACTTCGCGGAACGACAGTGGGCTTGAAACACAGGCGAGATGCAGCTCAAATGAATGGAGCGAACTGGACCGAAGGATTGAGCTGGTGACACGCGAGGAGCCTGACCTGACCTCCAAGACGGATCAGCAGCTACGGAACCTAATCGAAAACCATCGCAAGGCCGGGAAGCTCGATGCTCCTCTGGCAAAGGCAGCTGTTGCCGAGCAGACGCGCAGGAACAAGGCCTTCGATTTCCAGGCAGGCATCGAGTTTTTGGTGGAGGCAGCCCGGAAGCGTCAGTCCGTCAATTATCGGCAACTTGCAGAGGCAGGCGGCATCTTGAGGCCGGGGGATCCTTGGCGTCAGCACATGACGCAGAAAATTCCCCTGAGCCAAATCGTCGACTATGCCCATACGCATGGCATGCCGGCGATCACTGCCCTGATCGAGACGCAGGGCGGGATAACTGATAGCATTCTGTCGGGTTTTCAGAAGGGGCTCGACGAGACAGGTATTCGTCTTCCCGTCGGCATGACGATCCGGGATTTTTACCTTTCGGAGCGTGAGCGCGCGTTCAAGTGGGCTTCCTCTGGCTCCGCTTCGTGATCCAGCCTGTCGGGGATGCCGTGCCCCTGAAGCACATCGATAATCGCCTCGGCCACATGATTTCGAACGGCCCGGGATTCCTGTGCCTCAGCTACACCGAAAGAGACTAAGGCGGCCCAGATAAAATCCGCCGCGTCGAATGCCAGGGCATGAGTGACCGGCATGTCGTGAAACTCGCCAATCCCGTTTGAACGCTCTTGCGACAGACGATCAACCGCCAACCCATGCCGCCGGAGCTTGTCAATCAGGTAGGTTGGCATTGTCATGATGTCGTCCATACCGGTGAAACGCTTAGGGGCATCTTCTCGAATATTCCCAAATGCGCAATGTTGACACCCCCCGAGCCTATCGCATGACGTAGACCCGCCCACGCCGTTCGACCTTCTCGGACGTCACCTCGAGGCCGAGCTTCTTCTTCAGGACACCAGAGATGACGCCACGGATTGTGTGCGGCTGCCATCCGGTGGCCGCGACGATCTCGTCGACGGTCGCGCCGCCCTCGGCGCGGAGCATACCGATCAGGGTTTCCTGCTTGGTGGCTGTCCGACGCGGAACCGCGGCGCTCGGCGCATCCGCGGGTTGAGTCTCATCCGGCTCGCTCGTGATGCCCAGCGTGGTGTAGGCCAGCGGCGTGGCGCGCAGGGTGATCGGACCATGGTTCTCGTCGTGCCGCCAGACGGTATCGAGGTTGGTGGCTTCGACCTCCTGGATCAGCCCATGCTTCAGGAGGCTCTTGCAGACATTGCCGACCGCACCGCCCTTCAGACTGGCGGTGACGGGGAAGATGGCTCCGTCCTCGCGTGCACAGGCGGTGGACAGAATGACGGCTTGGGCGTCGGACAGCTGGATCTGGGGCATGGGGTTGTCTCCGGTTCTGGCCCCGCGACCTGCGGCGCCTTCTACGACCCCGAGCCGCGCGTCTGCGCGGCAGGAGTTCGGGTGGTTCCGGAGATCAGCGGGCGTGCTCGCCCTCGCCGAAAGCGCTGTCGGTGATGCGCTTCAGCAGGCTGGCGTAGTGCTCGAGCGTGCCGACGTGGCCCCAGGTCACCTCGTCGGGGTGGGCGTTGAAGTGCTCGTCGCTGAGGGCGGTGAGCCGGACCAGCATCGCGTCGATCTCGGCTTTCTTGCCGATGAAGGCGCTCAGGGCCTCGGAATTGTCGGTGGTGCGGCGGGTCATCTCGGGCCTCCCTGGCTCTGATGCAGCGTCCTTGTGTCATCAGAGTCGCTCCGCCGCGCTGCGAAGTGTAGGCAAATCGCAGCAAGATCATTGCTTTGTGGGGAGGGCACATCAGGAAGGACGTCGATCATGGCTGGCCGCAAACCGCTCCCGACGCAGTTGAAGCTGGTGAAAGGCACGGCGCGGCCGCACCGGCTGAACGCGGCCGAGCCGACGCCGGTGGTGGCGGTGCCCGAGCCGCCCGAACACCTCGACGCTGAAGCTGCGGCGAAGTTCACCGACATGGCAACCCTTCTGGCCCGACACGGGGTGATGACCGAGCTCGATGCGGGGGCGCTCGCCCGCTACGCGGTGATCTGGCGGCGCTGGCTCGAGGCGGAGGCCGAGGTGAAGCGCCGCGGCCCGGTGGTCAAGACGGTGGGCGGCAACATCATCCAGAACCCGTTTCTGTCGGTGGCAAACAAATGCCTGGCGCAGTTGGGCCAGATCGAGAGCGAGTTCGGGCTGACGCCCTCGAGCCGGACCCGCATCCGCATGGCGGCGCCGGCCGAGACCCGCGATCCGTTCGAGGATTTTCTGAACCGTGGCAGCACAGCGTAAATCCGGCCCCGGGCGGAAGACACCGAGCTGTCCGGTGACCGCCTGGGCTCGCAAGGTGGTGGAGGGCAAGGTCGTGGCCGGCCATCTCACCCGGCTGGCCTGCCAGCGCCATCTGGACGATCTGAAGGCCGGCAAGGACCGCGGCCTCGTCTGGGACCGGGACGCTGCGCTGCACGCGATCGAGTTCTTCAGCCATCTGCGGCACTCGACGGGCGAATGGGCGGGGCAGCCCTTCGATCTGCAGCCCTGGCAGCAGTTCGTGGTGGGCTCGGTCTTCGGCTGGAAGCGGGCCGCCGGCTTGCGGCGGTTCCGAACGGCCTATGTCGAGGTCGCCCGCAAGAACGGCAAATCGGCCCTGCTGGCCGGGATCGCGCTCTATGCGCTGGTGGCGGATGGCGAGGCCGGGGCGCATGTCTATGCCGCCGCGACCACGCGCGATCAGGCGCGCATCGTCTTCGGCGAGGCCGAACGGATGGTGGCGGCGAGCCCGGCGCTCTCGGCACGGGTGACGCGCACGGTCAACAACCTCGCCGTGCTGCCGACCGCCTCGTGGTTCCGGCCGCTCTCGGCCGACGCCAGCAAGATGGACGGGCTGAACGTGCACTTCGCCGCCGTCGATGAGGTGCATGAGCACCCCGGACCCGAGATCATTCAGAAGCTCAACACGGCGACGGGCGCGCGGCGCCAGCCGCTCATCGTCGAGATCACCACCGCCGGGCATGACCGCCACTCGGTCTGCCGCCAGCATCACGAGTTCTCGGTGAAGGCGCTGGAGGGCACCCTGCCGTCCGAGACGGCGGATCCGTGGTTCGCCTTCATCGCCACCATCGATGCGGGCGACGACTGGACCGACCCGAAGGTCTGGGGGAAGGCCAATCCGAGCCTCGGCGTGACGGTGAAGCTGGATGATCTCAAGCGCCAGATCGACGAGGCGCGCGAGATGCCGGCGCAGCAGAACGCCATCCGCCGACTGCGGCTCAACGAATGGACCGAACAGGTCACCCGCTGGCTCGACATGGAGGTCTGGGCGGAGGGTGGACTGTCGGCAACGGCCAGCGGCGCGGACATTGCGGGGGAACTCTCCCGTCTGGAGCAACTGCTTGCGGGACGCGAATGCTACGGCGGTCTCGACCTGGCCCGGGTGAACGACCTCTCGGCCTTCCTGCTGCTGTTTCCGCCGACGCGGGATGCGGCGCTCGGGAGCCTGGCCGAGAAGTGGATCGTGCTCAGCCGCTTCTGGGTACCGGAGGAGGACATCGGGCGCCGCGCCCGGCGCGACCGGGTGCCCTATGATGTCTGGCGCGACCAGGGGTTCCTGGTGGCCACCCCCGGCAACGCCACCGACTTCGCCTTCATCGAGGCGGAGATCGTCAGCCTCGCCGGCCGCTTCGATCTGCGTGAGTTGGCCTATGACCGCACCTTCGCGGGCGAGATCGTCCAGCATCTGCAGGACGAGGGCATCCCCCTCGTCCAGTTCGGTCAGGGGTTCCTGAGCATGGCGGCGCCCACGGCAGAGCTTGAGCGGCTCGCGGTCTCGCGGCTCCTCTGGCACGGGGGCCATCCGGTGCTGCGCTGGAACGCCTCCAATGTCGCCGTCCGCCATGACCCGGCCGGCAACATCAAGCCCGACAAGGAACGCTCATCCGAGCGCATCGACGGGATCGTGGCGCTCTGCAACGCGCTTGGCCGGGCCATGCTGCGCGACGAGTCCGCCGGTCGCTCGGTCTACCAGGCCCGCGGGCCGATGCTGCTTTGACAGGTTTTTGACGCATGTCCCTCTGGTCCCGTCTCTTCGGCGCGCGTGACAGCGCGGCGCCCGCTGGTGCCGTGCATCTGCCGCAGCCGGACTTGCACCCGCAGGCGTCCCTGGGATCGATGGGCGGCACGGTGGTGCACACCTCGGCCGAGCTGGAGCAGGTCCTCCGCGGCGGTTCGGCCACGGCGGCCGGGGTGAGCGTCTCGCCCGAGACCGCTCTCACAGTGGCCGCCGTCCACGCCTGCGTGCGCATCATCGCGGGTGCAGTTGCGACGCTGCCGCTGCAGTTGCGCCGTCGCATCGACGACCGCACACGGGAGGACGCCTCGAACGATCCGCTCTGGCACCTGCTGCGGCGCCGGCCCAACCGCTGGCAGACACCCTCGCAGTTCCGCCGCATGATGCAGACGCATCTGCTGCTGCGTGGCAATGCCTATGCGATGATCGTCCGTTCGCGCGGACAGGTCCGGGAGCTGATCCCGTTGCAGCCCGATCGGGTGGCCTGTCGTCAGAGGGACGATCTGGCGCTCGAGTATATCTACACCCGCCGCGACGGGCTGCGCGTGGAACTCGGGCAGGCCGAGATGTTCCATCTCGTCGGCATGTCGCTCGATGGCGTCACCGGCGTGTCGGTCATCACCCATGCCCGGGAGACGATCGGGCTGTCGCTGGCGATGGAGGAGCACGGCGCCTCGACCTTCCGCAATGGTGCCCGGGTCTCGGGCGTGCTGCGCCACCCCGGACGGCTCGGGCCAGAGGCGGTGGCCAACCTCAAGGCGGGCCTCGACGAGTTCCGTTCGGGCGGCGAGCAGGAAGGCCGGCACCTGATCCTCGAGGAAGGCATGGACTACGCCCGCATGGCGATGACCGCCGAGGACGCGCAATGGATCGAGAGCCGCCGCTTCACCCGCGCCGACATAGCCATGTTCTTCGGGGTGCCGCCGCACATGATCGGCGACACCGAGAAGTCGACCAGCTGGGGCACCGGCATCGAGCAGCAGTCGATCGGCTTTGTCGCCTACACGCTCGAGGATCACCTCACGACCTGGGAGGAGACCATTGCCCGCGACCTGATCGATCCCACCCGCACCGATCTCTATGCCCGCTTCAACCGGGCGGCCCTCGTCAAGGGCGACATCAAGGCCCGCTGGGAGGCCTACGTGAAGGGACTGCAATGGGGCGTCTGGAGCCCCAACGAAATCCGAACGCTGGAGGACGAGAACCCGCGTGCGGGCGGCGACGTCTATTACCCGCCGCCCAACATGACGGCACCACCGGAGACGGACCAGGAGGGCGACGGACCGCCGCCGGAGACAGAGGAGCGAGAGCCATGACGCTGCGCAGCGCACCCCCGATCGACCTGTCGCGTCCGCCAAAGGTGCAGGCCTGGGACCCCGATCCGGCGCTGCTGGAGAAGTGGACCCCCGGACTTCGCGCCGGTCCCGGCCGGGAGTCGGTGACCGGCAGCCGCACGATCAGCATCCTCGACGTCATCGGCGCCGATGGCCCGACCGGCGAGGGCGTCACCGCCCGGCGCGTCGCTGCAGCGCTGCGCGCGATCACCGCCGACAATATCACCGTCGACATCAACAGTCCCGGCGGCGACTTCTTCGAGGGCGTGGCAATCTACAACCTGCTGCGCGCCGATCCGCGCCGGGTCACCGTCCGCATCCTCGGGCTTGCCGCCTCGGCGGCCTCGGTGATCGCCATGGCCGGCGACGAGGTTCGGATCGCGCGCTCGGGCTTCCTGATGGTCCACAATGCCTGGGCGGTGTCGGTCGGCAACCGCCACGATCTCGCCGAGGCGGCGCGGCTCATGGCGCCGTTCGATACAGCCATGGCGGAGGTCTACGCCGCCAAGGCGGACGTCGATCCCGAGATCGCAGCAGAGTGGATGGACAGCGAACGCTGGTTCACGGGCGCGGAAGCCGTCGAGGCCGGGCTCGCTGACGGGTTCCTGGCCGCCGATGTGACCCGTGATGGGGGCATGCAGCCCGAAGCCCCGAGCGCCCTGCGCCGGATCGACACGCTGCTCGCCCGCCAGAACATTCCCCGGTCGGAACGCCGCGCGCTCCTGGCCGAACTCCGCGGCACGCCGGGCGCTGCCGCACACGTCATGCCGCGCGCTGACGACGACTGGGCCGCCCTCGCGCGGTCCCTCATCCAGACGCTCACCTGAGAGGCAATCCCATGAACATGATGTCCCACCCTGCGCTGACGCGCGGGATCGTCGCCCTGCGCGCCGACGCCAGCGGCGATCCGAAGCAGATCTTCGCCGAGCTGCAGAAGAGCTTCGAGGCCTTCAAGGCCGAGCACACTGATCAGCTGACAGCCCTCCGCAAAGGCCAGGAGGATGTGGTCCGGGCCGAGAAGGTCGACCGCATCAATGCGGCCGTCGGCGAACTGCAAGCCGCCATGGACGCGCAGGCCGCGCAGATTGCAGCCCTGCGGATCGGTGG
Organism: Paracoccus pantotrophus; assembly: GCF_008824185.1. Lineage (NCBI taxonomy): Bacteria > Pseudomonadati > Pseudomonadota > Alphaproteobacteria > Rhodobacterales > Paracoccaceae > Paracoccus > Paracoccus pantotrophus. The sequence goes on along the minus strand of NZ_CP044426.1, from coordinate 2,093,351 downwards.
CAGCGGGATGGCGGCCGGCCCGGTCGATGCCGCCTACACCGACGCCTTCCGTGCCCACTTCCGCAAGGGCGAGGTCTCGGCGGCGCTGAACAAGGGCGCTGACGCCGAAGGCGGCTATCTGGCGCCGGTCGAATGGGACCGCACCATCACCGACAAGCTGGTCGAGGTTTCGCCCATGCGCCAGATCGCCTCCGTCCAGACGATCTCCGGTGCAGGCTTCCGCAAGCTCTTCTCGGCGCAAGGCTTCGGCTCGGGCTGGGTCGGCGAGACCGCTCCACGGCCGCAGACCAGCACGCCGACCTTCGGGCATCTCGACTACACCCCGGGCGAGATCTACGCCAACCCGGGCGCCACCCAGCAGATGCTCGATGATGCCGCGATCAACCTCGAGCAGTGGATCGCCAGCGAGATCGAGGCCGAGTTCGCCTACCAGGAGGGCATCGCCTTCGTCGCGGGCGACGGCGTCAACAAGCCCTCGGGGGTCCTGACCTATGCCGAGGGTGGATCCAAGGCGACTGCCCACCCATGGGGTGCGATCCCGACCATCACCGCCGCGAGTGCTACGGCGATCACCGCCGACGAGCTGATCGACCTAGTCTACTCGCTTCCCGGTCAGGCGGCGCAGAACGCGCGTCTGGTCGCCAACCGCAACACGCTCGCAAGCATCCGCAAGCTCAAGGACGGTCAGGGCAACTACCTCTGGCAGCCCTCCTTCACCGAAGGCCAGCCGCAGAACGTGCTGGCCTATCCCGTGACCGAGATGGCGGCCATGCCGGACGTCGCACCCGGAGCCATGCCACTGGCCTTCGGCGACTTCCGCCGCGGCTACCTGATCGTCGACCGCACCGGGGTGCGGGTGCTGCGCGATCCCTTCACCAACAAGCCCTACGTCCACTTCTACACCACCAAGCGCGTGGGCGGCGGACTGCTCAATCCCGAGATGCTGCGGGTCCTGAAGATGGCCGCAGCCTGAACCAGCGGCCCGGCGGTGCACGCCGGGCGCCCACCCTTGTCCGAATGGAGGCCATCATGGCTGTGAAGAAGACTGATGCCGCATTGAAAGCCGATGCGGCTGCGATCGAGAACGGCACCCACGGTGTCGCTGATCCTGCGCCGGCGGCAGCGCTGGAGGACGCCTCGGGCGCGATCATCGAACCCGCAATCACCGACGCCGTCGACGTGAGCCACGAGAGCGTCGACGCCAATCCGCGCGAGGGCACCACCGCTGCGCAGAACGCCATTGACTGGAACGACCCCAACCGGGTGCGCCCTGATGAGGCCGACTTCACCGGACAGGGTATCGACCGCGCCGTCTATGGGAAGGCCCAAGACTGATGCGGCTGGTCCTCGTCACCCCACCGGCCGCACCGCCGATCATGCTGGCCGAGGTCAAGGCGCAGGCCCGCGTCTCGCATGATGACGAGGATCTGCTGCTCCAGCACTACATCGACGCAGCCACCGCCTGGCTCGACGGCCCGGCCGGGATCCTCGGCCGCTGCCTCGTCACCCAGACCTGGCGTGCGGAGCTGGGCACGCTGACTGGTCCGGTCCGGCTGCCGTTTCCAGACAGCACCATCGACAGTGCGGTGTTCATCGATCCTGCAGGGGGCGAGATGGAGCATGAACTCGCCCGGCAGGATCAGCGCCTGTTGCTGCGGCCGAGCTTCGGCCTCGGCCGCCCCGCGGCGATCACCTTCACCGCAGGCTATGGCGCGCCGTCAGACGTCCCCGCCGCCATCCGACAGGCCATGCTGCTGCTCGTTACCCAGTGGTACGAGCATCGGCAGGTGACGGGCACAGGCACCGCCTTGCCCTTCGCCGTCGAGGCGCTGCTGGCGCCGTATCGCAGGATCCGGCTGTGAACATGGACGCGGGGCAGCTCGATCGGCATGTCACCTTCCAGCAGGCGGTAATAATCCGCGATCCCGACGGCATGCTGATCCAGGGATGGGAGGACCGCTTCACCCTCTGGGCACATGTCCGCTATCTGCGCGGCTCTGAAGCCGTCATGCAGGCGAGACTCGTATCGAAGGCACCGGTCATCATCACCGTGCGGCGGTCCGCGCAGAGCGAGGGGATCACCTCGGAATGGCGCGCCGTCATCGGCGGCGTGGCGTTCGATCTCAAGGAAGACCCAAGGCCGAGCGAGGATGGCGGGTTTTTCGAAATGCTGGCGGAGGCGTGATCAGACTACGCTAGTCGGCGAGCCGGAACGTCGTCCCGTCGGACGGACCGGCGACTTCGCAAGCTTGCTTGGCCGATCCGGCGTGGCAAAGGACGGCTCGATCGCTCCTGAGTTCAGATACTTCCTGATCGTATTGCGCGACAGTCCGGTGCGCCGCGCGATCTCGCGGACCGACAGCTTCTGCCGCAAATGCATGCGTCGAATGATGTTCAAAAGCCCCATGTGGATCACTCCCGTTACCCCCGCCGCTCATCGCTTTGGGGAAAGGTTCACATGGCTCAATTCTCAGTGGAAATTACGTGCCTATCCGGCTCAGTTCTGGGTGGAAATCAACATTCATGTGAGTTCAAAAGGTCCCTCATCCCACTGGGAACCAGTGAACGCGTTGATCTGGATGCCTAGTCGCCCCGGATCCTCTACCAGCAGGTACCTCCATTCACCGTGCTCACCGAGGCGATTGACGGCTTCGACCCACCGCTCAGCCGCCTTCGCCTTGGCATCGGCATCGTCAGTGACCTGACCCTTGATCTCGACAATGACGTTCTCGTCCCGATCCGTGACAACGAGGAAATCGGGGATGTAGCGCGACAGCAGGCCACGATGCCGGTAGGGGATCGTGAACCCCAGCCGGTCGTTCTTGACCCATCTCTTCACGCCCGGATGGCTGTCGAGAAGGAAGGCGGCACTTTGCTCCCACTTCTTCGTGTCAGCCACCATCGCGTTCAGATGACACCTCGTGACCGGGTAGATCGGTTTCGTCGTGTGAAAGTCGACGTAGAGCGTGCTTCCCCTACCGGCTGCACCTTGGGGAATGATGGCAACCTCGCCGCCGCCTGTTGCTGATCCCTTCTTGATGGCTTCGAGCAGGGAGCCGATGGCAGCCTGCATGTATTCGCCGACCAGCAGCACGTCGCACGGCCGGCTATCACCCTTTCGATCAAGCTTTTCTGCAAGGAAGCGCTTCGCCGCGAATGCGACCTTCGGGAAGAGCTGCTGGACTGGAACTGCTTCGGCGCCGTTGTCCGAGAGCCAGCGGTCGCAGATCTCACGTGCCAACCTGAATGCAACCTGCTGATCGCGAAACCGGGCGCGCCAGTCCTTCAACGAGAGGATAGGGCGTTCACCCGGCCCGAATGCCGCCAATGTTCCGTCAGGTGTTGTCAGAGGGGTCAGCTCAACCACCTGTGGGATCTTCATCGGGTCGATCGTCACCTTGGCGACCTTGCTCCAGTCGATATGCACATCGAACTGGCCCGACTGGTGGTAGCCGGTCACGATGGGAAAGGTGATCTCGAACTCGGCCTTCTCCGGGACGGAGTATATGTGGTTCGGATCTGGCTGCGGCGGTTGCGGACCGACCGGCTTCACCTTGAACGGAATGAGCTCAAAGGGGACACCGAAGACCTTGGCCGTCTCCTCGGCGAACATCTGTGTTTCCTCGTCGAGCGCATAGCTCTTGCGCCGCAATGCCCGCCCGACGACCTGCTCGCACAGGAGCTGTGAGCCAAACGGACGGAGCCCGACGATGTGCGTGACCGTGTTGGCGTCCCAGCCCTCCGCCAGCATCGCGACCGAGACGATGCAACGGACATCTCGCCCCGGCGGGATGCGCTCATCGATCCACTTCAGCGACCCGTCGTTGTCATCGCTGGCCACCTTGTCGTTGTGCTTGCGCACCAGCTCGGACCAGTCCTCGGGGATCTTGCCGCCCGGCCATTCCGGTTTGCCGACCGTGTCGAGGATGAATCGAAGCCGCTTGGTCTCGTCCTTTGACCCGCCTTCCTCGATGTCCTCCATGACCTTCGAGTCGATCCTGACAGTGACCTCCTGCCCGGGCGCATTGCGGAACCAGGCCGGAGAAACCCCGTAGCTGTCGTTCCCATTCGCCAGCCAGTCGTGGACTTCCTTGGCAACGGCGGTGTCTCGGCACACGACGATGAACACCGGCGGCACCGGATGCTTGTGCTGCTGCTTGGAATGATGCTCCCACTCGAGGAAGCGTTCGTGCCACTCCTGCGCCAGCAGGTTGATGGGCGCGGACGCATAGTTCATCACGATCTCGGGCGTGATGTTTGTGCCGAGACCATCCTCCTTGGCCTTCGCCTGAACCCAGCGCCAGATGTTGAAGTAGGCGGCCTCCTCGGCGCCCGACACGTCGCGGGCCGGAAGCTGCGGAATCTTCACAAGCCCGGACTCGATCGCATCAAGCAGACCGAAATCCGATACGACCCACGGGAACGGTTTGCCGACCTCGTTTCCCGAGCCCTGGATGTAGAAGGGTGTCGCCGACAGGTCGACGCAGAGGTTGATCCCACGCCGCCGGCTGCCGCCCGCGAGCTTGTTGATCCGGTCCAGACCTTCGATCCAGATCGTAGCCTCTCGGGCGTTCTTCTTGGCGAGGTCCTTGTCCTCGTCGAGGCTTTCCTCGCTCGCGGCGTCGCCCCGGCGATAGGCATGGTGCGCCTCGTCGTTGAAGATCAGCCAGTGGGGGCTCCGACCCTTGCCGCTGCCAAGCTCCCGCCGGATGCGCTTGAACCACGCCTGGTCGGACTCGAAGTACTTCGTCTCGACGCTCTCGTTGGCCTTGCCCGCGTTCTTCACCACCTCGACCGGCTCACCGGTCTTCACCACCTTGGCGCTGTCGCCGTTGACCGAATTGGTCTCTTTCTTCGCCAGCCGGTGCCAGTTCGCGATCATGACCTCGCCACGCCGCAGCTCTTCCATCCGGTGCGGCGGGACCAGCTGCCTTGTCCGGTAAAGGCTGAGGTCGCCGAGCGCCGGATCCAGTTCCTGCAGCCGCTCGCGGATCGTCACGTTGGGGCAGACGATCAGGATGGTGTCCGAGAACCGGTCATCCCGTGGGGAGGCGACACGGTTCAGGATCGACCAGGCGGCCAGCATGCCCATGACGGTTGTCTTGCCGCTGCCGGTCGCCATCTTGCACGCATATCGAAGGAAGGCGCGCACTCCGGTTGCCTTGGCCTCCAGTCCCGGCTCGTCCTTGGGGATCTCGGGAAGCCCCTTGCGATAGACGTCCTTCGCCTCCACGAGGAAGATGATTGTCTCGGCCGCTTCGATCTGGGCGAAGAACAGGCGCTGCATGCGCTGGTCGCTGCGCCACAGGTCCAGAAGCTCACGCGTCACCGGGGACGCGCCATCATAGGCGACGCCGCCGCTGTGCACACCCGCCCGCCAGTCCTTCACCCGGCTGCGGATGGCATTGACGATCTCGAGCTCGACTTCCTCGCCCGCCTGGCTTTCGAAAAGCTCGGCCTGGTCGCGGTTCGCGCGCCCCCGCCCGGCATGTTCCGGCACGCGGTAGAAGTAGCTCGCGCGGCGTCGACCATCCGCCTTGTAGGGCGGCTTGGCCTTCTCGATCTTCCAGTGACACTCCGGTTCCTCGAAGGGCGAATTGATGATCGGGGACTCGACCTCGGCGACGGTGAGCGGGGCGTCCTGCGGTGCGGCCTCGGGCATCAGACGGCATCCTCTTCGCTGCGGGTCGCCATCAGCTCGTTGCCTCGCTCGTCGATCACCTTGACCGCGATCCGCTTCTTGTCACCGAGCGCGAACGGCTCGCTGACCGTGCCGGCGAGGTGCGACCAGACGCTGTCCTCGAACTGGCCCTTCAGCGATTTCTGCAGATTGTCCCACGCGCTGGTCTTGGGGAAGAACACCTGGCTCGCGTAGAACGCCATGCCGTTGTGATTGGTGTCGAGCATCCAGCAGGGCAGGTTCTCGGCGTCGATGTGGTCCGTGTCCATCAGGTGCGGCAGGAAGATGTCGAGCCCGCGCAGCACCACGCGATAGAGCGGCGTGCCGTCGTCTCGCTTGCCGGCCTTCTCCAGCCGCACATCCGGCAGGCCGGTGATGGAGAAGATCTCGCTGCCCTTTGTCGTCTTGAGCAGGTCCGACATCACAACATCCGGCGTCATCGAGATGTAGGCGGTCGGGATCTTCATCTTCTCGAGGATCTCGCGCGCCTTGGCCTGGATCGCGAAGCCGAACAGGAACAGCTGGCCAAAGCCCTGCTGCATGGCCTCCATCGCCGCATTGAACACGTAGTCCGAGCCAATGGCGCCGTCCTCGGGGCCGAAGGCGATCGCGATGGTCTTCTCGCTGCCGTTCTTTGCTACGGCCTCTGCATGCAGATGCTCGCGGTCAGCGAGCGGGCGGACGTTGTCGAGTTGCAGGGTCACGTTGCCGGGCAGGCTGAGCGACTTGCTCTGCCGCAGCACCTCGATCATCCGGTCGAGATAGGCACGCGGGCTAGAGGACTGCGGCTGCATTGATGCGCCCTCGGCATCCTCCTCCATGCTCATCGACGCCTGGATCGTCGCTTCGACGGTGAAGGGACCGCAGACGCGAGTTATGCCGCGACTAATCTCGGGTCTATCCGAAATGATGCGAGAGCCTGCATCTTCCTTCTTCGCGATGGATTGGAGCGTGATCTTCGGAACCAGACCACCCACTTCGACGCCTTGCTTGTTGCGCTTTCGCTGATAGACGAAGCCGCCCGCAGGTCCCTTCTTGGGCTCCTTCAACTGATACCAAGGGAAGTTGCTCGTCAGCAGCCGCTGTCGAGCCAGTGCGATCGGCACGCGGGATGTGTCGCAAGTTATCCAGCGTCTTCCCCACTGCTCGGCTACAGCGGCGGTAGTGCCGGATCCGCACGTGATGTCGAGGACAAGGTCGCCAGGCTCGGTCACCATCAACATACAGCGCTCGATGACCTTTTTTGACGTTCGGACGACATAGATTTTGGGGTCGCCGAACCCAGAAATCACTGTATCCGTCCAGAAGTTATTGATGATCGAATAAGGAAAGTCGTCCAGATATCTCACGTAGCGTAGGGTATCGCCCACGACGAATAGTCGGCCTTCTTTCCGAAGGTTCTCCATACCTTCCGAATTTGTTTTCCAGCCGCCTTTCGATGGAAAGAAGGTTTTCCCCTCGAATTCGACAGGAAACTGCGTTGTTGGGCCGCCAGATTGCGAGGTAATGTTATCGTGTGCAAAGAAGCGGCTGCCCTCAGGGGGATCAACCAGTTCTTCTTCGGTCGCCTTCCGTTTTACACCGTCAATGTCGATGAAATCGTACTGCGTAGCACCTGGCCCGCCGCGGACCTTCTCACGGTACGCTTCAGCGTACTGCATCACCTTTCGGTCCTTCGCGTACCACAGCAGATAATCGTTCACGACGGGTGGTAGCTCGGTTCCCCCGCTGGGGCTGCCCGCTCCGGTTGTCTTCTGGAAGGCGATCATCGGACATGCGTTCTCGCTCCCGAATACCTCCTCCAAAATCTCGCGCACGTGGTGCACGTTCTCTTCCGAGATCTGAACGAAGATCGAACCTGACGGTGCCAGCATCTCCTTGGCGAGAACAATGCGGTCGCGCAGGTAGGTCAGATAGGAGTGAAGGCCAAGTTCCCATGTGTCCCGGTAGGCTTTCACCATTTCCGGCTCACGGATCATTTCGTCGTCGGAGCCGTGCTTGACACTCGTCTTGCGTACGAAGGGCTGGAAGTTCGACCCGAACTTCACGCCATAGGGTGGGTCGAAATAGATCATCTGCACCTGACCGCCCATCCCCTCGTATTCGAGGAGCGAGTTCATGACCTGCAACGAGTCGCCAAGGATCAGGCGGTTGGTCCAGGGGCCCTTGTGCTCGTAGGCGTCCAGCCGGTCGGCGATGTCGAGGTCCAGATCGCCGAACAGGTCCAGCGTCTGCCCCCGCGCCTTGTGCGACTTCAGCGTCTCGAGGATCGCCTGCGTCGAATGCCGCTCGTGTACGAACAAGGGCAGTGTCGGCACGGTGATCTGCTGCCGCTCGGCCTTGCCCGCCCAGTTCAGGAAGGGCTTGGTCAGGCTGCGCAGCCGCGCCGCGCATTGCGAGAGCGAGGTGAACCGCTCGTGCGTGCCCTGCCAGACCTGCGGCTCGGCAAAGACCGTGGCCTCGCCCTTCTCCGCGGCCTCGGCCACCAGGTTGAGCAGCCATTCCGCAAAGGGCCGCTCGCCATTCTCGTCCCAGGCCAGCTCCGGCGCGAGGCTGGAATCGTAACGGTAGGTCTTCGGCGGCTTGCGATGCGAGAACTGCGCCTCGACCCCCACGTCCGGCCGCAGCACGGCCTCGTCCGCATGCGCATAGGCGGCCGACCCGTTACCGGCCGGCATGGCAGCAGGCTTCGGCTTTGCCGACGTGGAGGCCACTGGCGCTGGCGCATTCCCATCCGCGCGGGAGACCGAGCCACCCTGACCGCGTCCCTTTGCCAATAGCCCTTCGGCGACGAGCGCCTCCTTGGCCGCGTGATACTCGGCGTCGTCCAGATCCGGCAGATGGGTGCGAAGCTCGCCGATCAGCTTCCGATTGCCAATGGTCGAACCGTCGGCCGGAACCAGGTCGAGGATGAGATCGCGGAGGGTCTGGACAGTTTCACTCATTGCATAATTCCTTGTGCCGTCTGGCTAATCTGATCCCGGTTGAGCAGCACGATCTGCTGATCCTGTGGTCGCCGCGCGTCCGGATCGGTGTCGAGCCCGAGCCGCCTGAGCGCGTAGTAGAGGAGCGCGCGCCTCACCTTGATCTTCGCCTTGCCGCCCCGCATGCCGTAGTCGAGCGCGATGACCTTCGCCTGCGTCTCCGAGAGGTCAGGGTGGGGACCGACCTCCAGGGTGACCTCGGAATGCCAGTCGCGATCTTCGTCGGCCGACGTTTCGCTTTCCCTTGATCCGCGGATGCCGAGGATCCGTGAGAGCAGGAAGTCCTTGAAGCACTCGTCGGTCAGACAGAACGCCCGCGTGTGCCAGCGGAACCCGTCGAACGCGATGGCGTGCGGCGCGATCCACCGCCAGCGTGGCTCCGGGCTGGACAGGGACTGATATTTCACCTCGGTCGCCTCGGAGCGGCGGATGGCGCCGACAACAGCCCGCAGCGTCACAGGATCGACACCACGCACTGGCGTGGGGGCGGATGCGTAGGGTGGCAGGTCAGGGATCCAGCAGTCCTCGCGCTCCAGCACGTCGTCGGCAACGAGGCGGAGCTGTGAGAGGTAGTGCGCGGCGTCTGGCGGGCGGAACTTGCAGTCGAAGTCGGACCCGCGGACATAGGTGCGCGCGCTCTTGTCGTAGACCATGTTGTCCGGCGCCAGCGCGATGTATCGGTTCAGGTCGGAGGATGCCTGATTAACGGAGACGCCGAACTGCTGCATCACGTCGATGCGATTGACGTGCCCCTCCCAGAACAGGCGGAACTCGATGAACTCGAGGCGCTGCTCGATTCCCCAGCGTAGTTCGGCCTTGTCCCTGTCCACTCTGCACTCCCGCCCGGCCCTGCGCGCACGCGAACTGTGCGCGCCCAATTTCTGGGCTTTCTTGGAGGGTAGCCGCGGGGAACTGCGCGATCAATCGAAAAGGGACGTGGCGGAGCGCAATTATCCCAAGGATTGCCGGAGGTTCTGCGCCACCGCGTCCGCCGCCATCCGCACAGGCTCGGCCGCGAGATGGGCGTAGCGGGCCGTGGTCTGGACCTGCGTGTGGCCGAGCAGCTTGCCGATCATGGGCAGACCCTGACCCGAGGCGACGGCGGTCGACGCGAAGGTGTGGCGCAGGTCGTGGATGCGGACGTCCTTTACGCCAGCGCGGGCCCGGACGCGCTGCCAGAAGGGCTGCAGATCGCTCAGGCGCTTGCCGGGCAGGGTGCCGGTGATGACCCACGGGTTCCCGTCGATGCGATGGGCGTCGCGGAGCAGATCGACAGCAGGCTGGCCGAGATGGACGACCTTGGCGCCGGACTTGGAATCCGGCAGGCGCAGAACGCGTTCGGCCAGATCGACGTATGCCCATTTCAGCGTCATGATCTCGTTCAGCCGACAGCCAGTCAGTATGAGCAGGCGGGCGGCGAGGATGGCCGAGGGCAGTTCGATCCCCTCCGCCTCCATCTCGCGCAGCACCTCGCCGATGCGGCGCAGTTCAGCCGCGCTGAGGAACCGCTGGCGCTTCTCCTCGGGGTACTTTCGGATGTGTTTTCTCGGGTTGGTGCCGTCCGGACGCAGGCCCCACATCTCGGCGAGGCTGAACATCTTCGAGACCACTTCGAGGCAGCGGTTCGCCTGATAGGGGATGTGGCGGAGGTCGTGGTGGAACTTCGCCACGTCAGCCCGGGTGATGCCCGTGACAGTGAGTTGCCCGAGCGCGGGCAGGATGAAGCGTTCGAGGTTCCGGCGATATTCCTTGGCTGTGCTGGCCTTCACGCGGATCGCGATGTGTTCCCTGTCGAACCGCTCCGCCAGCTCCTTCACCGTGATCGCCTTGCGCCCTGCGTCCCGCTCGGCGGCGGGGTCCGCGCCATTGCGCGCGGCGGCGACAATGGAGATGGCGCGGTTGCGGGCCTGCTCGCAGGTCAGGACCGTGCTGGGCCCGAGGCTGATCCGCCGGGATCGGCGTCCGGCGCGATACTGGACCACGTAGCCCTTGCGCCCGCTCGGCAGCACCCGCAGCCCGAAGCCAGGGATCTCACTGTCCCAGACGAAGTATTCGGTGGAGCGGGCTTCTGCGGCGTCGACGAGGCGTTTGGTGATCCTGGGCATGGCACTCTTCGGTGGTTCTTTCGCCGTTCCACAGTGCTGAAGCCGGGGCGACAGTCAACGAACACATTGAAATCGCGAATAAAAAGGAAATGCCTCGCGTTTCCGCGCAAGGCGTTTCGGCGCGATGGTGCGGGAAATCGACGAGCCGCGCGAATCAGAACGCAGGTTTCGGTGCCCGCAGGCTGCTGTTAGGCTCGGGGAAAAGAAACTGGCGATCCGATGGCTTCCAAGACCACCCTTAATGCGAAGAACCTCGAAGCGCTGGGCGCCGAGCGCCTGGCGCAATTGCTGATCGAGGTCAGCACCGGCAACGCGGCGGCCAAGCGCAAGCTGCGGCTCGCGTTGGCGGGGGCCCAGAGCCCGAGGGAGGCCGCGCGGGAGATCACCAAGCGACTGACCAGCATCGCCCGCGCCCGCAGCTTCATCACCTGGAAGAACCGCAAGGCGCTGGTCACGGATCTCGAAACCCAGCGGCGCGCCATCGTCGAGCAGATCGCGCCGGCCGATCCGGACGAGGCGCTGGCGCTCATGTGGCGGTTCATGGCGCTCGCCACACCCGTCTTCGAGCGCTGCGATGATTCCAGCGGCACCGTCATCGGCATCTTCCACCAGGCCTGCGCCGATCTGGGTCAGCTCGCCGAGAAGGTCCGGCCGGATCCGCACGCGCTCGCCGGCACTGTTCTCGATGCGCTGCAGGACAACGGCTATGGCCAGTATGACGGGCTGATCGGCATCATGGCGCCGGCGCTCGGCGCCGAGGGGCTGGCGACCCTGAAATCGATGGCGGAGGACCTCGGTCGCTCGCCCGTGCCAGTGCCGTCAAAGGATCAATGGAAGGCGGTGGGCTGGGGCCCGGGCGGCACCACCTACGAGCACGAGATGCGGGCGCGCGAGCGCACGAGCGCGGTCGCCATGGCGCTCAAGGACATCGCCGACGCGCAGGGCGACGTCGACGGCTTCATCGCTCAGTACGATCCAAAGACTCGCAAGGTGCCGCAGATCGCGGCGGAGATCGCGCAGCGCCTGCTCGCGGCCGGCAGGGCCGGCGAGGCGCTGGGGTTCCTCGAGCGCGCGGAGCTCGGCGACGGGTTGCGGGTTCCGCTGGCCTGGCAGGACATTCGCCTGCAGACGCTGGAGGCGCTGGGTCGCGGCGAGGAGGCGCAAGCGTTCCGGTGGGACTGCTTCGAGCGCACGCTCTCCGACAGCTACCTGCGGGCCTATCTCAAGCGGCTTCCCGATTTCGACGACATCGAGGCCGAGGAGCGGGCGATGGCGCACGCCATGGCCTATCCGAGCCTTCTCCACGCCCTGCAGTTTTTCCTCGACTGGCCGGCTCTGGATCGCGCCGCCGACCTCCTGGTGGCCAGGCACGACGAGATCGACGGGGATCACTACGAGTATCTCGCCCCCGCGGCGGAGGCCCTGTCAGAGCGTCATCCGCTGGCTGCGACGCTGGTGCTCCGCGCAATGATCGACTTCACGCTCACCCGAACGCGGGCGAAGCGGTATCGCTATGCCGCCGAGCATCTGGTTAGCTGCGCCCGGCTCGCGCGGGACATCCCGGACTTCGGGGCGTTCGAGACGCACGACGCGTATGTCGCCCGGCTGAAGGAGGACCACGGCAGAAAGTTCGGCTTCTGGTCGCTGACCGCCGCCTGATGGTCGTGCTACCGGAAAATCAGGTCACGGCCCCTTGGAAGCATTGTGGAAGCACGAGGCTGAAAAACGCTGCGCAATCCCGACAGGTCGTGCGCAGCGGTGCCTTGCCTGCGGGATCGGTAAGTGTCGGAAACTGCGCAAGAACTCGCGGTTCTGAGTGATTGTTCATGGTTCGTTCGACACGACTCATAACCTGAAGGTCGTAGGTTCAAATCCTACCCCCACAACCAAATCTCACAACAAAACCAAAGACTTAAATGTTGAGTGTTTCGCTTGTGTATAAGCAAACGCAAACACCTCAACAACAACTCAACGTTACACCAGGCCCCCCACAAGGGGGCTTTTTGCGTTCCGGGCGGGGCGTCGTCCGTCTGCTTGCGCCAGGTTGCGGGACGTGCCCGCAAGCCATATATGACTGAGTCATACCCTTGGAGGCGCGGATGACCGTCAAGACCACCCTAAGCTTCACCGACCGCCATCATCAGTTCCTGTCGGAAAAGGTCGGACAGGGCGTGTTCGCAACGCAGAGTGCCGCCGTCGCGGCTGCGTTGGAACAGATGATGCAGGATGAGGAGGAGCGAAATGTTGCCCTCCAGGCCCTCGCGCAGGAAATCCGTGCCCGCATGGAAACGCCGCGCGAAGCCTTCATCGACGAGGACGGCGCCTTCGTCGCCGCCCGCGCCTCGATCGAGGCTGCGCGCGGAGCGTGACCTACCGAATCCGTTTCCACCCTCTCGTCGCGCGTGACCTCGACGCAATCGTGCGATGGATCCTCGGCTATGCCGGGCCGGATATCGCAGCGCGGAAGCTGGCCGAGATCGAGGAAGCCATCGCGACCCTGAGGGACACGCCGCACAAGGGAAGCATCCGCGATGAGATCGCCCCCGGACTTCGGGCCATCCCGGCCGGGCGGAAAGCTGTCATCGCGTTCGTGGTGGACGACGAAGCCGCTGAGGTGCTGATATTCGCCGTTACCTACGGTGGCGCAAACTGGGTCTCGAGAAGCAAGGCGCGCGGTCGCTGACCACACACCCAGCCCGTCGCCACCGGTCGACCTTGTAATGACCAGATTTCGACTTGCGTGGGTGGCACTATAGTGAAGAATTGAATCATGGATGAGGACAGCGAAGCTGGTGAACTGGCTTCCCTGATCCGTGTTGAAGATGTCGGGCCTGCCGTGGTGGGCGATTGCCTCTTCGAGCGCGGCCACGCAGAAGTCGGCGTCCATCGTGTTCGACAGCCGCCAGGCAAGCACCTTGCGGCTGAACCAGTCCATGATGGCGACGAGGTAGAGGAAGCCGCGCCGCATCGGGATGTAGGTCACATCGGCACACCATACCTGATCTGGTCGCTCGATCGCCAGATTCCGTAGCAGGTAGGGATAGATGCGGTGCTGCGGATGCGGCTCGCTGGTCCTCGGTGCCTGGTAGATCGGCGACAGGCCGATCTTGCGCATCAGCCGCCGGACACGCTTGCGGCCGACGCACCAGCCCTGGCGGCGCAGGTGCCGCGCCATCTGACGCGAGCCATACCAGGGCGTTTCCATGAAGGCCCCGTCGATGACACGCATCAACTCAAGATTCTCCGGGCTCTCGCCAGCGGGCTGGCGGTAGAACGAGGCTCGCGAGATCGAGACCAGCTCGCACTGGCGACGGATCGAGAGCCGTTCGTGATCGGGATCAATCATCATTCTCCTCCGATCCAGGCTCAGCGATCGAAGGCTTTGGCCAAAAAATCGCGCTCGACGACGAGCTGGCCGATCTTGGCGTGCAGCTTCGTGACCTCGGCCTCCCGGCCGACCTGTGCGTCGGAAGCCTTGTCGTCGAACGCCTTGGCCAGGTTCTCGATGGCCTGCCGCTTCCACTGCGTGATCTGGTTGGGATGAAGCTGGTGTTTCGTGGCTAACTCCGAAATCGTCCGCTCGCCGCGGATCGCCTCAAGCGCGACCTTGGCCTTGAACTCGGCCGTAAACCGTCTGCGTGTCTTCATGCTGGATCGTCCTTTTCATCGGTCGATCCACCTTATGCCCCTGTCTCAGAAACCGGCACCACCTCATTCTAGCGAGTGTTGGTCTCGTTGGTTGCGCGCCCTGCAGCCAAAATAAACAAAGATATCAGACACTTAGAACCAGACGTAAATCGTCGGGGTTTGTGCGTTCCAGTTTACATCAACGCCACATCAACACGACACCAGAAAGACCGCACCAGCACGCATAATCACGCATTCGCAGGCAGCGGCAGGCAACTCGCAGTTGCGCGCGATTCCGGTTCCCGCCATCATTAACCCGTGGTTCTCTCGACGGTGGATTGAAGATGAAGGATTTTGGGCCGGGTTTCCCCGAATGGACCGAACTCGGCCAGGATGGCGGACTTGATCCCCTTGGAATGCAGCGCCCCATCGAAGCGATCTATCAATCCCTGCTGCCCGGCATCAGCACCATCACGCTGCGCTTCAGGTACTATTCGTTCTTCGTCTGGATGCTTGAAGTCTATGCAAGAGAGCAAGGAAACACCGATCCCGTTGCCTTCCGGGCGTTCCAGCGACGCTGTGAGACCCTCTTTGCCCTTATTGCTGCGCGGATGAGGGCTACGCCCTCCTCGGCAATCGGCGCGGGCCCGGTGCGGGTGATCTCGATCAGCTTGCGGCGGGCATGTGCCCAGCGATAGGCAAGCTGGATGCCGGGGCCGGCGCAATCAGGCGGTTGTATCCCGCATAACCGTCGACCTGCAGGATGCCGCCGAAGCCGTTCAATATCCGTTCGGCATGCTGTCCGCCCCGACCGGGGGCGTCAGTGAAGACCACGCCCGGTGGAGACGTGCCGCCCCAAGGCCGGTCATCGCGGGCCAGTGAACCGCGCCGGGTTTTCCGGAGGCTGATTTGGGTTAGTTACGCGGCCATGTCTTCAGTTTCCAGAGCGGCGTAGAAGTTGGCCTCTGCTTCCGAAGGCGGGATGTTCCCGATCGGTTCGAGCAGACGGCGGTTGTTGAACCAGTCGACCCATTCCAGCGTGGCATATTCGACAGCCTCGAAGCTGCGCCACGGGCCGCGACGGTGGATAACCTCAGCCTTGAAGAGGCCATTGATCGTCTCGGCCAAGGCGTTGTCATAGCTGTCGCCGACGCTGCCCACCGATGGTTCGATGCCAGCTTCCGCCAGCCGCTCACTGTAGCGAATGCTCAGGTACTGCGAACCGCGGTCGCTATGGTGGACCAGCCCCATGCCCTTGGACGGGCGCCGATCATGCACGGCCTGCTCCAAGGCATCGAACACGAAGCCTGCATGGGCGGGAGCGCTGACCCGCCAGCCGACGATCCGCCGGGCATAGGCATCGATGACGAACGCGACGTAAGCGAAGCCTTTCCAGGTGGCGACATAGGTGAAGTCGTCGTCCATTGGGCTCGGACCAATGGCGCCACAATGGACGACCCCAGAGCATGTTCGGCGCAGGCACGCGAAACTGGCGGTTGACCTTGTCCAGCGGGCATGGCGCCTTCTTGTCCGGGATCGTGGTCCGGTGCGGCTTGCCGCGAATAATCCCCTGAACGCCCATGCCCTTCATCAGCCTTGCCACCGTGCAACGGGCGATGTCGAAGCCTTCTCGGCCCAGCTGCCGCCAGACCTTGCGCACGCCGTAGACGCGCCAGTTCTCCTCGAACACGCGCAGGATCTCTGGCCGCAAGGCCTCGTCCCGGCGCGCCCGGTCGGACTGCCGCGTGGGATCGGCCCGCTTCGCCAGATGATCGTAATAGGTGGACGGGGCAATCGGCAGCACGCTGCAGATCGGCTCGACCCCGTGTGCATCCCGATGCGCGTCAATGAACGACACCATCACTTCGACCGGCGGTCGAGCTCCGCCATCGCAAAATACGCTGATGCCTTGCGCAGGATCTCGTTCGCCTGGCGCAGTTCCCGGTTCTCCCGCTCCAGCGCCTTCATCTTCTCGGCCATATCGGTCGGGATGCCCGCGCGCCTGCCGCTGTCGACCTCGGCCTTCTTGACCCAGTCATTCAGGGTCTGGGGGGTGCAGCCGATCTTCGCCGCGATCGACATGATCGCCTGCCAGCGCGACGGATGCTGAGCCTCGTTGTCGAGAACCAGCCGCACCGCACGTTCGCGCACTTCAGGGGAAAACTTGGTCGTCGTCTTGCTCATGATGCTCCATCCTACTCAGGAGTTGGAGCCTCCGGAAAACCCGGCGCGGTTCATTCTGTTAAGATTGCCACCCTTCCGAAACTGCCTTGTTGGACCTCTGACACCTGTTTTCATTCAAAATCAATGAGATACAAGATTTCATCCTAAAGGATTTCCCACCGCCTATCTCAAACTAATTCCCACGCACACAGCGGCGGCTATGATCCGGAAGCCTTGGCGCGGCTGGTCCCGGGGGCTGACGGCGTGATCCCGGTGCCAGTCAAGACGCGGGTCGAGCTTGCGGCGGGGGGCGCCGACATGCGCAAGGGCTTTGCGGCGCTCGCGGCGCAAGCCGATGGGGGTCTATCCGATCCTGGCACAGCGCTATGGACAGCAGCACGGCGCGGCCGTGGTGATGCTGGTGATGACGGTGCTGTCGTTCTTCTCCATCAGCCTCGTTCTCCACCTGGTTGTCGGAAATCCGGTCGCATAGCCTTTCCCATGCAATCGTGCCCTGTGCCACAGGATGTCCTCGGCCAGCTCGGCACCCTCATCGGCCATCGGCTCACCAATGCGATGGATCGCGAAACCATCGAGAAAGCCTGCGGCGAAATGGATCGCAGCGCCCCCGCCTTCATTCCAGCACCGAGTCCGGGCGAAGCAATCGTCGTGGCACCAGAACCGCCCGCACCAATGCCGGTGCAGATGATACCTCTGCCCCTGCACTGAGACCATCCCTCGGGCTCTGCCCGCGCCGCAACGCCTTTCAGGAGTCCAGGCGCATGCCTGCCATCTCTCTTGCCAGCGCGTTGCACATCAGATGCTTGGCCGGGTCGATGGGGCTTGAGGTGGATACGAAGATCCCCACCCGGATGTTGGCAAGCATCTCCTGGATCAGCGGCACGAAGCGGAGCCGGCCGTCTTCGATGTCGTCGTAAAAGCCGATCTTGGTATAAAGCCCGATACCATGGCCGCCCAGGATCATTTGCTTGGCGAGAAACAATGTGTTCGTGAAAATATGCGTCGACAGCGGTGTAACCAATGTCGTGATGGCCTGATCGATGATCGAGTTGCCGCCTCGGGCATCGATGGTGCGCACCAGCCGGTAGGCGGCAATATCGTCTATTGTCACGCTGGTCCTGCCTGCGAGCGGGTGATCAGGGCGAAGAATGACACCGAAGGGCGCGGATTTTTCGGATAGCAGCCTGACGCCGGGATGGTCCGAGAAGGTAAAGGCGATTCCGATCTCTGCCGCGCCGCCGGCCACGGCCTGCACCGCGTCCTCGGGCTGGGCGGTGGTGACGGAGATCGAGATGTCGGGATAGCTCTTTCCGAACTCGTTCATCGCCCGGGGCAGGCAGCCCATCGCAATCGAATCGATCGTGCAGATGTTGATATGCCCCGTGCGCAGATCGCGCATGTCGTCGATCAGGATCTTGGTGCGCTCGAAATCATGCAGCACCGTGCGGCAATGCTCCAGAAGGATCGCGCCCACGGCCGTCAGCTCCACGCCCTCCGGGGTGCGGTCGAAGATCGAGACGCCCAGCCGCTGCTCGACGTTGAGGATCTTGCGGTTTACCGAGGTGGACGAAACGTTGAGCAGCTGTGCCGCCTTGCGGATCGACCGCTGCCGGGCGACCTCGTCGAAATACTTCAGGAAGCTGGTATGCATGCTGCCTCGACACCAGGGGGGTGATGCGGTTTCTGCACCACTGTTGGTAAAACTTTCTCCTATCTGCACTGCATCCGCAACGCTAAAGTCAGTGCAACAAGGTCGAAACAAGGGCCGCCCCACCACCAACAGAGAGATGGAAAGATGCGACACAGAACAAAGCTCGACCGGCGCAGTCTGTTGCAGGGCATGACGGCCCTTGGGGCCGCCTTTGTCGGAACCCGGATCGGTATCGAACGGGCCTGGGCCGCTGATATCCATACGATCAAGCTGCAGCTTGGGTGGCTGGCGGGGAACGGCATCCTGGGGGAACTGGCCGCCGATGAGAACGGCTATTTCGCCGAGGAAGGGCTGGCGCTGGACGTCGTTGCCGGGGGTCCGAACGTGGATGGCGTCGCCTCGGTTGCGTCGGGGCGGGCCGAGATCGGCTCGATCAGCTCCAGCCCGTCGCTGATGCTGGCGCGCTCGCAAGGGCTGCCGGTCAAGTGCATCGCCGCAGGGTATCAGCAGCATCCCTTTACCTATTTCTCGCTCGAGAAGAACCCGGTGCGCGAGCCGAAGGATCTGATCGGCAAGACCGTCGCCACCAACGGCACTGCGCGGATCCTGTTGCAGGCGCTGCTGGCCGCCAACGGCATCCCCGAGGACCAGGTGGAGGTGCTGGTGATGGGCGCGGACATGTCGCCGCTGCTGACCGGCCAGGCCGATGTGGTGACCGGCTGGAAAACCAATGTCAGCGCCCTGTCGGTGCTGGGGCCGGAACGGGTCGACATGACGCTGTGGGATGCGGGCATCAGGCTTTACGCCAATCCCTATTACGTCACCGACAGGTCGCTGAACGAAAACCCCGAGCAGGTCCGCGGAATGTTGCGCGCGATCGCACGCGGCTGGGGCTGGGTGCATGACAATCCCGAGGCCGCCGTCGATATCCTCGTGTCGCGTTATCCCAACCTTGACCGGGATGCCGAACTCGCGGCGGTGGGTTCGGTCGTCGAATACAGCTTCAACGAGGCGACGCGCGAACACGGCTGGGGCACGATGACGCGCGAAAACTGGCAGGCGCAGATCGACATCTACGACCGCCTCGGCCAGTTCGAAGGCGCGGCGCCTGCGGTCGACGACGTCATGACCCTTTCGGTGCTGGATGAAATCGCCGCAATGCGGCCGGTATACGGTTGAACGACATGATGGAACCCATGGAAACCCTGGTGGGGCAGCCGGTCGCTGCGGCACGGGTGAACGCCCCGGCGGCCAGGCTGGACGCGGCAACGGTCCGCTTCGGAACCTATACCGCGATCGACAAGCTTGACCTGGAGCTCGAGGCCGGCGCGTTCTACACCATCCTTGGCCCGTCGGGATGCGGCAAGTCCACGCTGCTGCGGCTGGTCTCGGACCTGATCCCCGCCGCGGGGGGCGATGTCTCGATCTTCGGCAAGACGACCGAAGAGGCGCGGCTGGCGCGGGAATTTGCCTTTGTCTTTCAGGATGCCGCCCTGCTGCCGTGGCGGACGGCCCTGAAGAATGTCGAGCTGCCGCTGGAGATCGGGCGCAAGCGCGGGGTCGCAATCCCCACCGGGCCCCGCAACCCGCGCGAATTGCTGGAGCTGGTCGGCCTGAAGGGCCGCGAAAACGCCCTTCCGCATGAGCTTTCGGGCGGGATGCGCCAGCGGGTCGCCATTGCGCGCGCGCTGCTGTGCCAGCCCAAGCTGCTGCTGATGGACGAGCCCTTCGGCGCGCTGGACGAGATGACCCGCGACCGGCTGAACCTTCAGCTGCTGGACATCTGGCGGGAGACGGGAACGACGATCCTGTTCGTGACACACTCCATTTCCGAGGCGGTCTTCCTGGGGCAGAAAGTGATCATGCTGCGCGCCAATCCCGGACGCCTGCGCGAAATCGTCGATATCGACCTGCCCGAGCCGCGGCAGATGAAGCTGCGCGATACGCCCGAATTCAACCGCTATTGCAGCTATCTGCGCGAACTTCTGGAGACCTGCTGATGGCCGTCATCGAAAACCTTGGCATCGCCGATCCCCATGCCCTTGCCCGCAGCGCGGCGCGCAGGGAAAGGCTGGTCTCGACCATCGTGCCCATCGGGACAGCCGTCGCGCTGGTCGGGCTGTGGCAACTGGGGGTCAGGGCCTTTGGCGTCCCGACCTATATCGCCCCTGCGCCGTCGGATGTCGCCGTCACCCTTGTCGAGAAGTACCCCCTGCTGATGCAGAACTTCTGGCCCACCTTCTTCGAAAGCGTGGCGGGCTTCGTGGTGGGCAATCTTGCCGCCATCCTGATCGCGGTGGCCTTCGTCCATTCCCGCAATGTCGAGCGGGCGTTCTTCCCCATCGCCGTCTTCGTCAACACCATCCCGATCCTGGCCATCGCGCCGATCCTCGTGCTGATCTTCGGGCCGGGCATGACGGCAAAGGTGGTGATCGCCGCGCTGATCTGCTTCTTCCCGACGCTGGTCAACATGGTGCGCGGCCTGCAGTCGGTCAGCCCGCAGACGCTGGAACTGGCGCGGATCCTGTCGGCGTCGAAGGCCGAGGTGTTCTGGAAGATGCGCTTGCCGTCGTCGCTGCCGTTCCTGTTCTCGGCGCTGAAGATCTCGGCCACCACCTCGGTCATCGGTGCCATCGTGGGCGAATGGGTCGGTGCGGATCTGGGCCTGGGTGCGCTGATCATCGACGCGACCTTCAATTTCAACTCGCCGCTGCTTTACGCCACGGTGCTCATGTCCTCGGGGCTGTCGGTGCTGATGTTCGCCCTGGTCACGCTGGCCGAACGCCGGATCGTGCGCTGGTAAGCTAAGACCATTCGAAACAACCGGAAAATCGACGCCGCGGTCCTGACCCGCCCCGGCGTGACAGGAGGAGCTTGTCCAAAATGACCGATCGCATCAGGGATTTTCTCACCACCAGGGCCGAGCAGGTGCCGGTCGTCAGCAACACCGATGTGGTGGTGATCGGGGCGGGACCGGCGGGCCTTTCCGCCGCAGTGTCGGCCGCCCGCAACGGGGCGCGGGTGACGCTGGTGGAACGCTATCACCACCTGGGCGGCATGGCGTCGGGCGGCATGGTCCTTGTGCTGGACGACATGGTGAACGACGGGACCGAGATCGTCACCACCGGCATCGTCAGCGAATTCGTGGACCGGATGCAGCGCCAGGACGGTGCCGTCTTCCCGCCGCCCGAAGATTGCCTGACCAACTGGGAAATGTGGCGGAAATGGGCGCGCTGGGGCTGCATCGACTTTCACAAGCAGGGCATGCCGCAGCCGATCATCCACGCGGTCGCCTTCGACCCCGATGCCTGGAAGCGCGTCAGCCTGGATCTGGTCGCCGAGGCGGGGATCGAGCTGCGCACCCATAGCTGGTTTTCCGAAGCCATCGTCGAGAACAACCGCGTCACCGGCGTGATCGTGCAGACCAAGCTGGGCCGGCAGGCGATCCGGGCGCGGATGGTGGTGGATGCCTCGGGCGATCTGGACGTGGCGGCCTCGGCGGGCGCGTCCTTCGCGACCGGGCAGTTCATCGTCACGACCGTCTTCCGCCTCATGGACGTGGATACCGCCAGGGCGGAAGCGTTCGAATACGAGAACCCCGAAGCCTTCAAGGCGCTGGATCGCCAGGCAAGGCGCGTCATCGGCGGGGCCTGGGGGATGTGGTGGCTGAAGACGCCGCTGCCCGGCGTGGTCTGGTGCAACTGCCCGCATATGCCGGGCTATGACGGCCTGTCGCCCGAACACATGGTCGAGGCCGAATATGAAGGCCGCCGCCGGATGATGGCGCTGCTGGACTTCGCCCGCGCCAACCTGCCGGGCTTCGAGAACGCCAAGATGCTGGGCGCGGCGGAACAGATGGGCATCCGGCAGACGCGGCTGTTGCAGGGCGAATACATCGTCACCAAGGACGACGTGAAGAAGCGGCGCCATTTCGCGGACTCGGTCTGCCGGGGCAGGGACTACTATACCCCCTATCGGGCGCTGCTGCCCCGGGGGATCGACAACCTGATCGTCGCCGGACGGCACTATTCCGTCGAAAGCGAGGCGCAGAAGCAATCGCGCGAAATCCCCCCCTGCATGGCCCAGGGCGAGGCTGCCGGCGTGGCCGTGGCCAAGGCGCTTCAGGCGAACTGCGCGCTGCGCGACGTCGATGTCAGGACCATCCAGAAACAGATGCGGGCGCAGGGCGCCGATCCGGGCGACATGCCCTCGGCCAATGCTCTGATCGAACCAATCGCCGCCGCCTGAGAAAGGGAACCACCATGACGAAACAGCACCTCCCGCTAGAGGGCATCCGCGTCCTCGACTTTACCCAGGTGATGATGGGCCCCTGCGCCACCCAGATGCTGGCCGATTTCGGCGCGGACGTGATCAAGGTCGAACGCCCCGGCGAGGGCGACCTGTCGCGCAACTTCTTCGGAGAGCCGAGCGAGGAGGCGATGAACAACGCCGTCTTCGCCTCGCTTAACCGCAACAAGCGGTCGGTGGAGATCGACACCAAGTCCGAGGCCGGCCGCCGGATGATCTATGACCTGGTCGCCCAGTCGGACGTGGTCGTGGACAATTTCCGCGCCGGGGTGATGCGGCGCCTGGGTTTCGACTATGACACGCTGTCGAAGATCAACCCCGCCATCATCTGCGCCTCGGGTACCGGCTTCGGAGAGGTCGGCCCCTATGCCCACAAGGGTGGCCAGGACGTGCTGGCCCAGGCGATGACCGGGGTCATGGAAAAGACCCAGGATCCGGCGGTGCCGAAGTCGATCTATCCGACCACGCTTTGCGACTACACGGCCGGGATGCATCTTGTGCAGGGGATCCTTGCGGCGCTGCTGGCGCGGGCCAAGACCGGGCGCGGGCAGAAGGTCGGCGTCTCGCTTTATGACTCGATGATCGCCATGCAGATGCAAGAGGCCGCGCAATGGTCGAAGCACCGCGAGGTGCTGAACTGGGCCGCGATGCCCCTGACCGGCGTGTTCGACACGACCGACGGGGCGGTGGTGGTGGTCGGCGCCTTCAAGCCGCATCCGCTGCGCGACATATGCGCGGCCCTGGAGATCGAGGATCTGTCGGCCGATTATCCGAACCTTGCGTCGCAGCGGGCCAACAAGCCCTATCTGCAGGGCCGCTTCCGCGATGCCTTTGCGACCAACACGACCGCCCACTGGATCAAGCGGCTTGAGGATCAGGACCTGCTCTGCGCCCCCGTCCGTTCCCTGGGCGAGGCGCTGGATGACGCGCAGACCGCGGTCAATGGCATGTTGCTGGACCTGGACCACCCGATCCTGGGAAAGATCACCCTGGTCGGGTCGCCCGTTCATCTCAGCGAGGCCCCTCTGGTGATCCGCCATGCGCCGCCGCGGCTGGGGGAGCATACCGACGAGGTCATCCGCGAATTCAACCTGAACGCCGTCGCGCGGAAGGAGGCGGTATGACCGTCCGCTTCGAAGTCGTCGATCACGTCGCGCGCGTCACCATCGACCGTCCCGACCGGATGAATGCCGTCGATGCTGCGACCGATGCCAGGCTTGACCGCATCTGGTCGGAAATCGAGACGCGCAGCGATATCCGCTGCGTGGTCCTGACCGGGGCGGGGGACCGGGCCTTCAGCGCGGGCGCGGACATGAAGGCCGCGAACGGGCTCAGCGGGCTGGAATACTGGGGCGCCGCCAATCCGAACGGCTTCGGCGGCATCGCCCTGCGGCAAAGCCTGACCGTGCCCGTCATCGCCCGGGTCAACGGCCTTGCCCTTGGCGGCGGGTTCGAGATGGTGCTGGGCGCCGATATCGTCATCGCCTCGACCGAGGCCCGGTTCGGGCTGCCAGAGGCGCGGGTCGGCCGCCTGCCCCTGGACGGCGGCATGGTCGCCCTGCAACGCCTGATCCCCCGCAACATCGCCGCCGGGCTGATGATGACGGGCCGGATGCTGTCCGCGCAAGAGGCCGCGCGGTTCGGGCTGGTCAACGCGGTCGTGCCGCCCGACGGGCTGGATGCCGAGGTCGATGCCTGGGTCGCGGACATCCTGTCCTGCGCGCCCCTGTCGGTGGCCGCGATCAAGGACACGATCCGTTCGACGGCCCATCTGAATCCGCAGGAAGCGCGCGACCTGCGCCGCCCGGCCCTGATCGCCGCCCTGAAATCCGAGGATTCGGTCGAAGGCGTCGCCGCATTCCGCGAAAAGCGTGCGCCCGTCTGGCGCGGCCGGTAAATGCCATGGCGCTTGTCATCCAGGGCCGCTGCATCGACGTCAAGGACGGGATCTGCACCACCTCCTGTCCCGTCGACTGCATCTACGAGGGCGAGCGGATGTTCTACATCCACCCGACCGAATGCATCGAATGCGGCATGTGCGAAAGCATCTGCCCCGTCGATGCGATCCGATACGAGGACGAGCTGGACCCCGAAAACGCCATCTTCGCACGCATCAACCGCGAGGTCTTCATCAACGAGGCCGGCGAGATGGAAGAACCCGGCGGCTGGTCCCGTGCCATGGCGCCCCGGCCGGACCATCCGGATCTGCCGGCTGCTCCCCGTCTCGTCATGCAGGCAACCCGAAGGAGAATAGGATGAAAGGGATCGTCGCTGCGGTGCCGACACCGATCGATGCACAGGGCCGCTTCCTGGGGGCCGCCTTTGTGGAACATGCGCGCTGGGCCCTGGCCAACGGCTGCGACGGATTGAACGTCCTGGGATCGACCGGCGAGGCGAATTCCCTCGACACCGGGACGCGCCGCATGGTCATGACCCAGGCCGCCGAGGCGCTGGACCTTTGCCGCCTGATGGTCGGGACCGGCACGCCGTCGATTGACGAAACCATCGGTCTGACCTGCCATGCCGATGACCTGGGCTATCCTGTGGCCCTGGTTCTGCCACCCTATTACTATACGCCCCCGTCCGAGGAGGGGCTGATCGCCTGGTACCTGGCGCTTCATGCGGCGCTGGGCGACCGGCCGATCCGGGTCTGGTTCTACAATTTTCCGCAGATGACCGGCTTCGTGATCCCCGAGGCGGTGATCGCGCATCTGCACGCCGCGGCGCCGCAGCGTTTCGATGGCATCAAGGACAGTTCCGGCGACCTTTCCTATTGCCGCGGCCTGGTTTCCCGGCTCCCCGGCCTGAAGGTCTTTCCCAGTTCGGAAACCACGCTGGCCGAGGGACCAAGGGACGGCTTCGCAGGCTGCATCTCGGCCACGGCGAACCACACCGCCCCGATTTGCGCGCGCGTCTGGCGGGGAGAGGTTGGCCTGGCGCCCCAGCTTGCCGAGTTGCGAGCGGCCATATCGGCCTGCCCGCTGATCCCCGCGGTCAAGTATCTGGTGGCCTGCCGCACCGCCAACCCCGAATGGCAGAACGTGCTGCCGCCCTTCACGACCCTTGGCGCGTCCGCCATCGCATCGCTGGATCGGCGGGCGTCCGAGCGCGTCGCAGCCTGAACCCAGCAGGAGAAGATCATGAAAGACGGAAACGAAATCCAGGGCAACCTGATCGGCGGCGAATGGCTGCCGGACGGCGACTGCCGCCCCAATGTGAACCCTTCCGATACCCGCGACATCATCGGGTTCTTTGCCTGTGCGGACCGCACCGCGGTCGATCAGGCCGTCCACGCTGCCCGGTCGGCCTTTCCGGCTTGGGCGGCGGCCGGTCCGCAGGTCCGGCACGACCTGCTTGATGCCGTCGGCACCGAATTGCTGGCGCGCAAGGAAGAGATCGGGCGCCTTCTTGCACGGGAAGAAGGCAAGACCCTGCCCGAGGCGATGGGCGAGACCATCCGCGCGGGGCAGGTCTTCAAGTTCTTTGCCGGAGAGGCGCTGCGCGTCGCCGGCGATGCCCAGCAGTCGGTCCGCCCCGGCATCGACGTCGCCGTCACCAGGGAACCCGTGGGCGTCATCGCCCTGATCACGCCCTGGAACTTTCCGATCGCCATCCCGGCCTGGAAGATCGCGCCCGCGCTTGCCTATGGCAATTGCGTGGTTCTGAAGCCCGCCGAACTGACGCCCGGCTGCGCCCATGTGATCGCGCAGCTTCTGCACAAGCATGGCTGCCCGGCCGGCGTCTTCAACCTGGTGATGGGGCCGGGCTCGGTCTTGGGCGATGCCCTGGTGTCGCATCCGGGCATCGACGCGGTGTCCTTTACCGGTTCGGCGGCGACCGGCTCGCGCATCGCTGCGACATGCGGCACCCTGCGCCGGAAGGTGCAGCTCGAGATGGGCGGCAAGAACCCGATGGTGGTGATGGACGACGCGGATCTGCAGAACGCGGTGCAGGCCTGCCTGAATGGCGCCTTCTTCTCGACCGGGCAGCGCTGCACGGCGTCTTCGCGGCTGATCGTGCAGAAAGGCATCCACGATGCCTTTGTCGAGAGGCTTGGCCGTGAAATGCGCGCCCTGCGCGTCGGGGATGCCTTGCAGCCGGATACCCAGATCGGGCCGGTGGTCGATCAGCGCCAGCTTGATTCCAACCTTGCCTATGTCGAGCTGGCCCGAAGCGAAGCTGCCGAGGTGCTTGGCGGCGAGCGGCTTGAGCTGGACAAGCCCGGTTTCTACCAGGCCCCGGCCCTGTTCCTGAACACGACGAACGACGCCCGCATCAACCGCGAGGAAATCTTCGGGCCCTGCGCCTCGGTCATCCGGGTCGAGGATTTCGACGAGGCCCTGGCCATTGCCAATGACACGGAATTCGGCCTTTCGGCCGGGATCTGCACGGGCAGCCTGAAGCACGCCTCGGAGTTTCGCCGCAGGGTCGAGGCGGGGATGGTCATGGTGAACCTGCCGACCGCGGGCGTCGACTATCACGTGCCGTTCGGAGGGCGCAAGGGTTCGTCCTTCGGCCCGCGGGAACAGGGTCGCTATGCTGCCGAGTTCTACACGGTGGTAAAGACGGCTTATCAGCTGGCCTAGCACGCCCTTGGCAGATCTTTAGCTGAGAGAAGCCTGCGGCATTGGGTTGGGGTCGGTTGGGCATGCAGCCAGGCTTCGACCGTGGCAGGCTTCCCGATCCGGCGACAGATGGATCACCCGCTGTCGCTCCAGGTCCTGGCTCAGCGTGCCGAACGCCGTCCCCAGCGCCAAGCCCGGTCGCCGATACCGATGATCCGCGCTTCGGCCCTGTCGCGGCCGTCGCCATGCCCAAGATGTCGCGGGGCCACAACCGCGGATGGACGGCTTGAACAGCACCGCCGGGCGATGGCCCGGCCGGCCCGTCCGCGCGGCCGCATGGCGATGGAAACCAGGGGCAGCAAGGGGCGTGTCGTCGGGCCCAAGGTCGCCGAACGCTTTGGCCGTTCGATCCTGGAACTGGGCGGCAACAATGCCGGCATCGTCTGCCCTCGGCCGATCTGGACATGGCATTGTGCGCCATCGCCTTCGGCGCGACGGGCACGGCCGGCCAGCGCTGCACGACGATGCGCCGCCTGCTCGTCCACGAAGCCTTGAATGCAGGCATGTCCCTATCCTTTCAATGCAGCGATCTCTTTGGGCAGGTTACGATAAATCTCCGCTGCGGGGCTGGAAAAACGCGATCACGGCTTTCAGGATGGATTTCGGCGGTCGAAGGATGAAGGAGCCCGGTGATGGATGCTTACGGCCATCTTCGCATTCTCGTCAGCATGATCCTGGGGCTGGGGATCACCCGCGTCCTGTCGGGACTGTCGCGGCGCATCCAGTCGCCGGCCCGGACCGAGGGCATGCTGGCCCAGACGATCTGGGCGGTCGTCATCCTGCTGGGCGCCGTGCATTTCTGGTGGTGGGAATTCGGGCTGCGCCGCATCAGCGACTGGCATTTCGGCGCCTATGTCTTCGTTCTCTGCTATGCCTCGCTGCATTTCGTGATGGCGACGCTGATCTTTCCCGACGCGCTGCCCGACCATGCCGAAAGCGAGAGCTTCTTCATGCGCCGCCGCCGCTGGTTCTTCGGCGTCTTTGCGCTGACATTCGGTTTCGACCTGTTCGACACGCTGATGAAGGGCAGCGATTATCTTCATGCGTTGGGGCCCGAGTATTTCCTGAGGCTGGCCCTGGGCCTGTGCGTGGCCTTCGCGGCGCTTCGCGCCCGGACCCTGCAACGCGTCGCGCTGATCGGCGCGGTCTGGCTGGCCTATGACATCAGCTGGATCGTCCGCAGATATGACAGCCTGGGATGAGCCGATGGATGACCTTGCCAACTCCGGGATCGCTGCAGCTTCTTAGGGGCGCGTGCGCGCAAGGGCCGGCGGCG
Source organism: Paracoccus pantotrophus (assembly GCF_008824185.1). Lineage (NCBI taxonomy): Bacteria > Pseudomonadati > Pseudomonadota > Alphaproteobacteria > Rhodobacterales > Paracoccaceae > Paracoccus > Paracoccus pantotrophus. The sequence continues at coordinate 2,064,911 of NZ_CP044426.1, read as the reverse complement.
ACCGGCCGTCAGGTCAGGCCCGCCTTGCGCAGCCCCTCGACGTAAAGCTCCAGATCCTCGGGATGCTTCAGCGGCGGCACCTTGCGCCAATGCGCGATGGTGAAATTCGGATGCACCTGCATCACCGCGCGGGCATGGTGGCGGGCCTCGTCCATCTGGCCCAGCAGCGCATGGCTGGCCGCCAGCAGCCGGTGCGCCTCGGACTGGTCGCGCATCTTGGAAAGCGTCTCGATGGTCCTGGCGTAATCGCCATGGTGGAAATGGGCGTCGCCCAGGAACCACAGATAGGCGTCCGGGTAATAGGGATTCAGCCGCATCGCCCGCTCCAGAAGCTGCACCGCCCGGTCGCCCTGCCGGACATAGGCAAGACAGTCGCCGGTATAGGCCAGCAGGTCGGCGTCGTTGGGGTTCAGTTCCAGCGCATGTTCATAGGCGGCCAGCGCCTCGTCGTGCTGCTTCTTGTAGAGATGGGCCAGGCCCATTTCCGAAAAGCCGCGCGAATCCAGATTGTCGCATTGCACCGCCCGCTTGGCCAGGACCAGCGCCTGGTTCAGCGCCGCGTCCGGGTCGTTGGTCCAGTTGTAGCGCCATTCGACGTTGAAGGTGCGCGACATCGCCGCATAGCTGCGGCCATAGCTGGGGTCGAGGTCGCGGGCCTCCTCGAACAGGCGGCGGGCGTGCAGGTTGGCATCGGGCAGGAAGCGCAGCCCCATGTCCTGGCCGCGCAGCACCAGCCCATAGGCGTAAAGCGCCGGATGCGCCTGTTCGGCCAGCCGTCGCCGTTCGGCGGTGTCGAGCTGGATCGCCACCCGCGCCGCGGTCATCGCGGTCACGTCGTCCTGGAAATCGAAGATGTCCTGCATGACGCCGTCATAGCGTTCGGACCAGATGACGTTCTCGGATTCCGCCTCGGCCAGATCGACGGTGATGCGCAGCCGGTTGCCGGCCCGGCGGAACCCGCCGGTCAGCAGGTAGCGCACGCCCAGCCGGCGGCCGATCTCGCGCAGTGAGGTGGTCTGCGCCGCGACCAGGACCGAGGAATGCCGCGCGATTACCATCAGCTGCCGGAACCGGCTCAGGTTGGTGATCAGATCGGCGACGATGCCCTGGCACAAATGCTGGTCGCGGGGATCAGCCGAGAGATTTTCCATCGGCAGGATCGCCAGCGAGGCGTCGGGCTGGCTGGGATCGGTGCGGCGCAGCATGTCGCGCGGCAGGGGGGACGCGGGCGCGGCTGCGGCGGCCGAGGGCATCGCGGCATAGATCTCGACCGGGGCCGAGATGTTCTTGAGCCGTCGTCGCCCCAGCGAGCGCAGCGCCAGTTGCGCATTGTCGCGCACGATCCGGTAGACCGTCTCGGTGACGCAGATGCCGCCGGGCTCGGCAAAGCTCTGGATCCGCGCGGCCAGGTTGACGCTGTGGCCGTAGACCCCGTCCTGCCCCTCGAAGGTCTCGCCCAGCGAGATGCCGACGCGCCAGGCGATCGGTTCGCGCGTCTCGGCCCAGGCGGATTCGCAGGACAGTTCGCGCTGCATCTCGATGGCGAAATGCAGCGCCTTGTGGACGTCCTGAAACACGGCGACCAACCCGTCCCCGGCGGTGTTGACCACGGTGCCGCCGTAATCCCCGACCAAGTTGCGGATCAGCGCAAGCGAGCGCGTCAGCCGCAGGATCGTTCCCGCCTCGTCCTGCTCGATCAGGCGGGTATAGCCGTGGATGTCGGCATAAAGCACCGCCTGAAGCCGGGGGCCGGTCAAACCGGGCTGTTCGGTCATGGCTCGTCCAAGGCTCCTTTCGATGGCACCGAGAAAGGCGCAGCCGCCCGGCCTGTCAAGCCCGGATCGCGGCGGCGGGCCGCGTCACGGGGCCCGTGACAGCCGCCGGCACGGGCCTATAATACCCGCATGACATATGACAGGCATCATATCCCGCAATTCGGCCTGCGTCCGGCGCGACCCGAGGAATATCCCTTTGCCGAGGCGATCTATATCGACGCGATGCGGCCCCTGATGCTGCAACTGGACGCCTGGGACGAGCCGATGCGCCGGGCGGCGATCCGGCGCTCGTTCAAGGCGGCGGATTCCTGCATCATCACGCTGGAGGGCAGGGACATCGGCTGGATGCAGGTCACGCAGCGGGATGCCGACTACAACCTGGCCCAGCTGCAGCTGCTGCCGGAATATTGCGGCCGGGGCATCGGCTCGCGGATCCTGCGCGACCTGCTGCATCGGGCCGCGTGCGAGGGCAGGACCGTCTCGCTGTCGGTGGTGCGGACCAACCGGGCCATCGGCCTTTACCTGCGGCTGGGCTTTCGCATGATCGACCCCGATGCCACGCCGATCCTGGACATGGTCTGGGCGCCCGAAGGATTGCGGCGCTGACGCGCGAGGCCGGGATCAAGGGCTATCGCAGCGGTTGCCACCGCGGCGTGGCACCGGCCGAAACCGTGGCGCGGGTCCGGCCGCTGATGGCACGGATGGGCATCACCCGCATTGCCGATGTCACCGGGCTGGACCGGATCGGCGTGCCGGTGGTGATGGTCTGCCGGCCGAACGCCCGCTCGCTGGCGGTGTCGCAGGGCAAGGGGCTGGACCTGGCTGCCGCCACCGCCTCGGGCCTGATGGAGGCGGCCGAGCTTTACCACGCCGAGCATGTCGAGGCGCCGCTGAAGCTGGGCAGCCTGAACGAGCTGGCCCATTCTCACGCCATGATCGACATGGACCGGCTGGCCAGGGTCTCGGACCGGTTCCACCGCGACCTGCCGATGCTGTGGATCGAGGGGCGGGATCTCGTCTCGGGCCGGGCGTGCTGGCTGCCCTTCGAATGCGTGCGGGCGAACTATACCCTGCCGCCGCCCCCCGGCAGCGGGTGCTTTCCCTGCAGCAGCAACGGCCTTGCTTCGGGCAATACCATGATCGAGGCGACCTGCCATGCCATCTGCGAACTGGTCGAGCGCGACGCCGCGACCCTGTGGCACCTGCTGGCGCCCGAACGCCGCGCCGCGACCGGGCTGGATCTCGGCAGCGTCGACGATCCCGCCTGCCGTGCGGTGCTGGACCGGATGCAGGGGGCCGGTTTCGACGTGCATGTCTGGCAGCTGGCCAGCGACCTGGCGGTGCCGGCCTTCTTCTGCCTGCTCTCGGACCGGCGCGAGCCGGGATCGCATCACGGCATCGGTGCCGGGGCGCATCCCGCGCGCGCCATCGCGCTGCTGCGCGCCCTGACCGAGGCGGCGCAGGTGCGCTGCACCTATATCTCGGGCGCGCGGGACGATCTGCGCCCGGAGGACTACAGCCCGCAGGAACTGTCCCGCAAGGCGCGGCGGGCCGCCGGGATGCGCGCCAGCCACCGGCCCGAGACGGATTTCGCGGCGGTGAAAGAGTTCGTCTCGATGGATTTCGCCGAAGACCTGGACTGGCTGCTGTCCCGCCTGCGGGCGGTCGGCATCGACGAGGCGGTGGCCGTGGACCTGCGCAAGCCGGGCCTGGACCTGCCGGTCGTCCGCCTGGTGATTCCGGGGCTGGAGGCGCCCCATGACCACCCCGGCTGGCGGCCCGGCCCCCGCGCCCGCGCCGCCGGGCAGGCCGCGACATGAGCGTGGTGGTCTTTTCCGGCCCCTCGCTGCGCGCGCGCGACCGCGCCGCCTTTCCGCAGATCCGCTTCCTGCCGCCCGCGCAGCAGGGCGATCTTTATCGCGCCGCGCGGCAGCGGCCCCTGGCGATCGGCCTGATCGACGGCAGTTTCGACGGCGTGCCCGCGGTCTGGCACAAGGAGGTGCTCTGGGCGATCTCGCAGCGCATCGCCGTCTTCGGTGCCGCCAGCATGGGCGCCCTGCGCGCCGCCGAGCTTGCGCCTTTCGGAATGCGGGGCGTCGGGCGCATCTTCCGGGATTTCCGCGACGGCCGGCTGACGGATGACGACGAGGTGGCGCTGCTGCATGGACCGGCAGAGACCGGCCATGCCGCGCTGAGCGAGCCGATGGTCAATATCCGTGCCACCGTCGCCGCCGCGCTGGCGGCGGGCATCGTCGACGATGCGGGTGCTGCGCATCTGCTGGCCACCGCCAAGGCGCAGTTCTACAAAGAGCGCGACTGGCCCGGCGTCCTGGCGGCCGCGGCGCAGGTGCCCCCCGCCATGCGCGACCGCCTTGCGGCATGGCTGCCCGGCGGCCGCATCGACCAGAAGCGTGCGGATGCGCTGGAACTGCTGCACGAAATCCAGGCCCATGCCGCGCGCGGCGAACCGCCCCCGGAGCCGGATTTCGCCTTTGAATGGACCGAGGCCTGGGCCAATGCGCCCTGGCTTGCGGCGCATGAGCAGGACACCGGGGCGGCGGATGCGCTGCTGCTCGATGCGCTGCGCCTGCGGGGCGAGCCCTATCTGGACCTGCGCCGCGCCGCCCTGCTGCAACACCTCGCCGCCGAGACCGCCGGGCGCGAGCGATGCGGGCCGGACCCGCAGCGCATCGCCCAGGCCGCGCTGGAGTTTCGCCTGCCGCGCGGCTTGCTGCGCGGGCAGGACATCGACCGCTGGGCGGCGGAAAACGGGCTGGACCGTGCGGGATTCGACCGGCTGATGGCCCGGCTGGCGACGCTCGAGGCGATGGCGCAGGACCGCGACGCGGCGCTGGGGCCGGCGATCCTGGACCAGCTTCGGCTGGACGGCGGCTATGCCGCCTTGCGCGAGCGCATCCTTGCCTGCGCGGATTCCGAGCCGCCGCCGCCGCCGCCGCTGCTGGTGGCCTGGTATTTCCGCACCCGTCTTGGCCGCGACCTGCCCGAGGATCTGGAGCATTACGCCCGCAGCCTCGGCTTTCGCGATATGGGGCATTTCCAAGCCGCGCTGGCGCGGGACCATGCGCTGTGGCTGAAAGACGGGCAGCCGCCGCCCGATGCGGGCGCGAGCGACAAACCCATCGACAGCGGCCGCCCGGCACCGTAGTCTGAAGGTCCGGGCCCGCAGGCCTAGCCCTGCGCGGCGGTGGAAAATTCCCTTTCCCGGCGGAGGTTGCGATGCCCGAGACCTTGCTGAGCCCCTCGAACCTGCTGCTTTTCGGTCGCGTGGTCGAGGATTTGCAGATCCGCCCGCCCTCGGCGCATGGCAAGCACGACGATCCCCGGCATGGGCCGTTCCCACGCGCCCGCGGCGGCACGCCCGGCCTGCTCGAGCGGCAGTTGCAGGCCGAAGATGCGAATTTTGCCCGCATCTACGGCTTTGCCTTCGAGGGGCTGTATCACGTCATGCCGCGCCCGGCGCTGTTTCTGGTGCACGGACCGGGGCTGGATGCAGGGAAGGTCATGTCGCAGCTGCGCTCGCCGCAGGCCGCCCCGGCCGAGGCGATGGGCGAGGGGACGGGTGAGGGGGCGCGCGGCCTTCCCCAGCCCGACGACCTGATGGTCTGGTCCTATGACAAGGCCGATTACTCGATCCGCCTGGACGTGCGCTCGGGCATGTTCGAGCAGTTGCTGTTGGATCCGCGCGGTGGCCCGGAACGCGGCATGAGCGTGCACGGGATGAGCGTGCGGGGCATGAGCGCAGGCAGCGACGGCAAGGATTAGCCCCGCCCCCGGCTGGCCCCCGCCCATCGCCCCCGCGCGGTTCCGCGGCGGCTGGACAATCCGAAGGAATGCGGGTCAGGATCGGCATGATCCTGACCCTTCTTTCAGAGATACGTTAGAACGAGAAAATGGTTAAATGCTCTGAAATTTCCACGGAAGCTGGGCCGGACCCGTCAGGCCCTGACCATTGCCTGGCCGTGCAGGCCGGCACGGCCCTCGATCCGGGCCACGGAACAAGCGGCCGGGGTATCGGGAACCAGGGCCGGCGGGTCGGCAAGCACCTTTGCCGCCGCGTGCCACAGCGGCGCCTCGGCGGCGATCAGTTGCCGCGCGGCCGCGATGCCCCGCGGGCGCTGCGCGGATCGGGCCAGGGCCCGGTAGTCGGTGACAAGCCCGCCCAGCAGCCGGCACAGATCCTGCATCGCCTGTTCCAGCCGCTGGGTCACGCGGGACTGGGTGGCGGTCTGGGTCGCAATGGACAGGGCCATGGCGATCTGTGGCGCGGCCTCGCGCAGCGGCCGGTATTCCTGGGACAGCCCGGCCAGCAGCCCGACCAGCTGCGGCAGGCGGCCGGCCATCGGGCCAAGCTGCCGGGCGATCTCGTCACGCGACAGCAGGGTCGCCGCCGCCTGGTTTTCCAGCCGGACCAGGATTTGCGCCAGGTCGTGGCGTTGCGCCAGCGCGATGCCGTCGCCCCGTTCCAGGAACGCCTCGATCGCCGCGGCAAGCTCGAACGCGGCGGGCTCGATCCGGGCGCAGGCGCAGATCATCGGGCCATCGGCGCCTTCGAGCCGCTGCAGCTCGACCGCCAGCGCGCCCCAGAGCCGCTGCTCGCTCAGCCGGATCATCCCGGCGCTGTTGTGCGGCGAACGGGCGCGGCCGCGCAATGACCCGCGCGCCTGCTCCAGATTGGCGGCGATGCCGTTCAACTGCGGCACGAGATCGGCCGCCGACGTTTCGGCCAGCGCGGCGGCCCGTTCGGCGGCCTCCTCGACCTGAATCATCATCGACTGGACGCGCGGCAGCAACTGTTCGAGGCAATAATGCGACATCGCGCGCAGGCTGGCCTGACCATCGACAGCCGCATGGGCCATGATCCCGGCCCGGTTGGCGACGATCTGCGGCGGATCGCCCTGAAAACGGGCGCGCACCTGCACATGCAGGGCAGCCATGGTCAGTTGACGCAGCAGGCCGGCGGCCGCGGCCAGCGGTTCCTTGGCAATACATGGTGCGGAATGTCTGTTCGACATGAAACACGCCCTTTGGTTGCTGGAGTTGACCCGGATCCTGCCACAGCCGTCGCCGCGGTTCTGTGCGCGGGCGCACAAAGCCGGCCCCGCGCAGGCAAACGATTGAATGGTATGGGGAAAGGATGAAGAAGATTCTGGATTTGGCCGAGTTGCCGTGGTTCGCCGGGCTGCCGGGCGAGGTTCTGGCCGGAATCGAGGCCGGCTCGCGCCGCCGCCATGTCGCCCGCGGCCAGCTGATCCTTGAACGGGGCGATCCCGGCAGCTCCGTGCTTTTTGTCCTGTCGGGAAGCGTCCTGGCCGTGCAATGGACGCCGAGCGGGCGCGAGATCGTCTATAGCGAGATCGCCTCCGGCAGCGCCTTCGGCGAGCTGTCGGTGCTGTCGGGGACGCCGCGTTCGCTGTCGCTTTACGCGCGCACGGCCTGCGTCCTGCTGGAGATGCCCGGCCCGCTGCTGATCGGGCTGGTGGATACGCAGCCGCTCGTCCGGCAGGCGGTGCTGCGCGGGCTGGTCCGGCGGATCCACGACCTGACCGAACGGGTACACGAGCTGACCTCGCTGGATGTCGAGGAACGGCTGCGCGCCTATCTGCTCCGCGTCTCGCTGGAGCATGGCGGGCTTGAGCCGGGGTGCCGCGTGCCCGATCCGCCGACCCATGCCGAGATGGCGAACATGATCGGCGCCAACCGCGAGGCGGTCAGCCGCGTGCTGGCCAAGCTCAGCCGCGCGGGCATCATCGAATCGGGGCGGAAATACCTGCGCATCCTGCGGCCCGATGCCCTGATCCTGGACGAGACGGGCAAGGGCGGCTGATCCGCGGCCGCGGCATGCGCCAACTCGGCCCTGCTGCCGCTCGAATTTCTGGTCATCCGGCTTGAAGTCGCCGAAGATGCCGATCATGCGCCAGCCCACCGCGGGGATCCTGCACGAGTTCTTCATGGTTCGACCAGGCATCGCGATCGCCGGCGGACCATCACCGCTTCATCTGCAACCAAGGGAATTGGACCATGACGACGCAAGGCACAAGGACGACCGCCGGTCGCGGGCGGCTCTATGACAGCATCCTGGACACGGTGGGCGACACGCCGGTGATCCGCGTCAACAACCTGGCGCCCCAAGGGGTGGATCTCTACGTCAAGGCGGAGTTCTTCAACCCCGCCGCCTCGGTCAAGGACCGGCTGGCGCTGAACATCATCGAGGCGGCGGAACGCTCGGGCGCCTTGCAGCCGGGGCAGACGGTGGTCGAGGCGACCAGCGGCAACACCGGCATCGGGCTGGCCATGGTCTGCGCGCAAAAGGGCTATCCGCTGGTCGTCACCATGGCCGACAGCTTTTCGGTCGAGCGGCGGCGGCTGATGCGGCTGCTGGGGGCCAAGGTGGTGCTGACGCCCCGCGCCGATAAGGGCACGGGAATGTACAACAAGGCCGTGGAACTGGCGCGGGAACACGGCTGGTTCCTGGCCCGCCAGTTCGAGACCGCGGCCAATGCCGACATCCACGAGGCGACCACGGCGCGCGAGATCCTGGGCGATTTCGCCGGGCGCAGGCTCGACTGCGTGGTGACGGGCTATGGCACGGGCGGCACCGTGACCGGCCTTGCCCGCGTCCTGCGCAAGGAGCGGCCCGAGACCAGGATCGTGCTGGCCGAGCCGGCCAATGCCGCCCTGGTCTCCAGCGGCATCGCGCAGGAGCGGGGTGCGGCGGACGCGCCGGCGGTCAGCCATCCGGCCTTCGAGCCGCATCCGATCCAGGGTTGGACCCCGGATTTCATCCCCTTCGTGTTGCAGGAGGCGCTGGACAAGGGCGGCTATGACGAGCTGGTCACGGTGCCCGGCGCGGAGGGTATCGCCTGGGCGAAAAAGCTGGCCGCGCGCGAGGGGATCCTGACCGGCATCTCGGGCGGCGCGACCTTTGCCGCCGCCATGGGCATCGCCGAAAAGGCCGCGCCCGGTACGGTGATCCTTGCCATGCTGCCCGATACCGGCGAGCGCTATCTCTCCACACCGCTGTTCCAGGATATCCCCGAGGACATGGACGAGGAGGAACGCGCGCTTTCCGAATCCACCCCCGGCTACCGGATGGGCTGAGCGCCATGGCCGCGCCGCGCCGGATGCCGGAACCCGAGGATAGGGCGCGCGTTTGGGCTGAGCGGGGCGCTGGCCGATTTGCTGGCGGCTGCGGATGGCCCCGACCGGCGCGGCTGCGGGTGATCGGATGGCTGAAGGAGGCCGCGGGTTTTCCCGCCTCCGCCAGAGGCATGCAGACCGCAACCGGGCGACCGGGATCGGCCTGCGGCAGCAGGGCTGGCCGCCCTGCCGCGCCCCTTGCGCCTCCGGCGAGGACCGATGCCGGGCTGCGGCCGCGGTGTGGTCAGGCTGGACGCGACCGCAAGGGGCGGCCCCGAACGCCGAGCGCATGAATCGGCTGCAAAAGGGCGGGATCGGCGCCTTTCCCGATACCTGGATGCATGGCGAGGACCGGCCACGGGCCGCCCCTTGCGCGATCGCCGGATCTCGGAGGCGGATCTGGGCGCGGCGCTGGTGGTCCGCATGGGCAGGGCGCCGGGGCAATGCCGGAACCTCCGCGGGCGGGTAAGCCGGTGCGGATCCTGCCCTGCACCCCTTGCGCCGATGTCATTCCTTCCCTTCGATACCATCCAGGAACCGCAGCACCTCGGGGCCGAGGCCCTCGACGATCCGCGCCACGCCCTCGGCATTCGGATGCAGGCCGTCGGGTTGCAGATAGGCGCCCAGACCCGCGGGATCGCCCGTGCCTTCCAGCAGCGGCGCAAGGAAGCTGCCCGCCAGCGGCACATCATGCGCCCGTGCAAGCTCCGGGTAGATGGCATCGAAGGCCCTGCGGTATTCGGGGCCGTAATTGCCCGGCGCCTCCATGCCCACCAGCAGCACCGGCACCTCCTGCGCGGCCGCCTCGGCCAGGATGGCGTCCAGATTGGCGCGGCTGACCTCGGGCAGGATGCCGCGCAAAAGGTCGTTGCCGCCCAGGGCCAGGATCATCGCATCCGCCCCGTCGGCCAGCGCCCAGCCGACCCGTGCCCGCCCGCCCGCGGTGGTGTCGCCCGAGACCCCGGCGTTCAGCACCGTCACCTCGCGCCCCTCGGCCCGCAGCCAGGCCTCCAGCTGCGGCACGAAGCCCTGGTCCGGCGGCAGGCCGTAGCCCTGCGTCAGGCTGTCGCCCAGGGCCACCAGCTGCAGCGGCCCTGCCGCCGCCGGCAGCGCCAGCATGGCCAGGCCGATGAAAACCGCGGACATCGTAGCCATCATGCGGTTGCGGAAATCCCGCCCGGCCCCATATCCCCAGGCAGGACGGTCAGGTGAAGGACGGGCGATGACGGAGCCGGTGGTTTCGCTGCGCGAAGCGCGGCTCACGTTGATGGGAAACGCCGGGCCGGTGGACATCCTGAGAGGCATCACCCTGGACGTGGCGCGGGGCGAGACATTGGGGCTGGTGGGTCCGTCCGGTTCGGGCAAGTCCTCTCTCCTCATGCTCATGGGCGGGCTCGAACGGGCCACGGGGGGCAGCGTCCGGGCGCTGGGTTGCGATCTGACGGCCCTGGGCGAAGATGCGCTTGCCCGGTTCCGCAGGGGGAATATGGGCGTGGTCTTCCAGTCCTTCCACCTCATCCCGACGATGACGGCGCTGGAAAACGTCGCCGTGCCGCTGGAACTGATGGGCGCGCGGGACGCTTTCGAACGCGCGGCCGCCGAACTGGCTGCCGTGGGGCTGGAAAAGCGCGCCGGGCATTATCCCGCGCAGTTGTCGGGGGGCGAGCAGCAGCGCGTGGCCCTGGCCCGCGCCGCGGTGACGCGGCCCGCGATCCTGTTGGCCGACGAGCCGACCGGCAACCTGGACGGCAAGAACGGCAGGGCGATCATGGACCTGCTGTTCGGGCTGCGCGACCGGCACGGCGCGACGCTGATCCTTGTCACCCATGCGCCCGAACTCGCGGCGCGCTGCGACCGGGTGGTGCATCTGGCCGACGGCCGGATCGAGGGCGAGGCGGCAGGGCAGAGGGCGGCGGAATGACGGCCGCATCCCCTTGCCGCCCGGCGCGGATGCCGGCTCGCGGCCGAGGCCCCGCGCAAACCGCCGCCGCCCGCGCGGTCCGGCCATGAGCGCCCGCACGGCCCTGCGCCTTACCCGGCGCGAGCTGCGCGGCGGATTGCGCGGCTTTCGCATCTTCCTGGCCTGCCTGATCCTGGGCGTCGCGGCCATCGCGGCGGTGGGCATCGTGCGCGCCTCGATCCAGGCGGGGCTGGCCGAGCAGGGCAGGGTTCTGCTGGGCGGCGATGCGCAGATGCAGTTCACCTATCGCCATGCCTCCGAGGCCGAGCGCGCCTTCATGGACCGCGTGGCGCTGCGCATCTCCGAGGTGATCGATTTCCGCTCGATGGCCGTCGCCGGCGAGGGCGACGCGGCCGAGCATGGCCTGACCCAGGTGAAGGCCGTGGACGGTGCCTATCCGCTGGTCGGCACGGTCGAGCTTGACCCGCCGATGCCGCTCGATCAGGCGCTGGCCGGCAGGGACGGCTTGCCCGGCGCGGTGATGGACCGGGTACTGGTCGACCGGCTGGGCCTTGGCATCGGCGACACCTTCCGGCTGGGCCTGCAATCCTTTCGCCTGGCAGCGGTGCTGATGGCCGAGCCCGACAGCGCCTCGGGCGGTTTCGGCCTTGGCCCGCGCACGCTGGTCGCCAGCCCGGCGCTGGCGGATTCGGGGCTGATCGGGCCGGGCACGCTGTTTGACACGCAATACCGCCTGCTCTTGCCGCCGGGCACCGATCTGTCCGCCCTGCGGCAAGAGGCGATGGCCGCCTTTCCCGATACCGGCCTGCGCTGGCGCGACAGCCGCCGCGCCGCGCCGGGGATCGAACGCTTCGTGGACCGGATCGGGGCCTTCCTGGTGATCGTGGGGCTGGCCGGCCTGGCGGTGGGCGGGGTCGGCGTCTCGGCGGCGATCCGCGCCTATCTGGCGGGCAAGACGGCCACCATCGCCACGCTGCGCACCCTGGGCGCCGACCAAAGGGTGGTGTTCCTGACCTATCTGTTCCAGATCGCGGCGCTGACCGCCCTGGGGGTCGGCGCGGGGCTGGTCCTTGGCGCGGCCGTCCCGCTGGCGCTTGCGCCGATGATCGCGCGCCTGCTGCCGGTGCCGGCGGTCTTTGCGCCCTGGCCCGCGCCGCTGGCCGAGGCGGCGTTCTACGGCATCGCGACCGCGCTGCTCTTCACGCTCTGGCCGCTGGCGCGCACCGCGCGCATTAGGGCGGCGGCGCTTTACCGCGAGGCGGCGGGTGCGGCGCAAGGCTGGCCCCGGCCAATATGGTGGGCGGTGTCCGCCATGCTTGCCGCGGTGCTGATCGGCGGTGCGGTGCTGTTTTCCGGCGTGCCGCGGCTGGCGCTGGGGGCGGCGTTCGGCATCGTGGCGGCCTTGGGCGTGCTGGTCCTGTCGGCCCTGCTGGTGCGCCGCGCGGCGCGGTTCCTGGCGCGCCGGCCCGCCCTGCGCGGGCGGCCGGCGCTGCGGCTGGCGCTATCGGCCATCGGCGGGCCGGGGCAGGAAACCACCTCGGTCATTCTCTCGCTGGGCCTGGGGCTTGCGGTGCTGGCCAGCGTGGGGCAGATCGAGGCCAACCTGCGCGCCGCCATCGACCGCGACCTGCCCGCCCGCGCGCCGGCCTATTTCTTCCTCGACATCCAGAACGACCAGATGGCGGCGTTCAACGCCCGGCTGGACGCCGATCCCGGCGTGGAGCGGGTGGAAAGCGCGCCGATGCTGCGCGGCATCCTGACCCGCATCAACGGCCGGCCCGCCGCCGAGGTCGCGGGCGACCACTGGGTGCTGCGTGGCGATCGCGGCGTCACCTATTCCGAAACGCCGCCCGAGGGCACCACGGTCACAGCCGGCACCTGGTGGCCCCAGGGCTACGACGGTCCGCCGCAGGTCTCGTTCGGGGCCGAGGAGGCCGCGGAGCTGGGGCTGGCGCTTGGCGACCGGATCACGGTGAACATCCTGGGCCGCGACATCGAGGCCCGGATCACCAGCTTCCGCGCGGTCGATTTCTCGACCGGCGGCCTCGGCTTCGTCATGTCGATGAGCCCGAACGCGCTCAGCGGCGCGCCCCATACCCATATCGCCACGGTCTATGCCGGGACCGAGGCCGAGGGCCGCATCCTGCGTGACCTGGCGCGCGCCTTCCCGAACGTGACCGCGATCCGGGTGCGCGACGCGGTGGACCGCGTGACCGACGCGCTCGGCGCCATTGCCTCGGCAGCGGCATGGGCGGCGGGGGCGACGCTCGTGACCGGGTTCATGGTGCTGATCGGCGCCGCCGCGGCGGGCGAGCGGGCGCGGGTCTTCGAGGCGGCGGTCCTGCGCACGCTGGGCGCGACGCGGGGACGCATCCTTGCCTCCTTCGCGCTGCGCTCGGCGCTGATGGGGGCTGCGGCGGGCCTTGTGGCGATCCTTGCCGGAGGGCTCGCGGGCTGGGCGGTGATCACCTTCGTGATGGAGGCGCGCTACGTGTTCGAGCCGGTCTCGGCGGTGGCGATCGTGCTGGGCGGGGTGGCGGCCGTCATGCTGGCCGGCATCGCCTTTGCGCTGCGGCCGCTGTCGGTGCGCCCGGCGCGCGTGCTGCGGATCCAGGACGGCTAGGCCGAGAGCCGGCATGTCTTGCTGGTGGTTCGCGACAAATGCTCCATGTCTGCGGGTTCTTGCCGCGGCGGGCATGTCGCAAGTCGATGACCGGGCAGCGATTTCCGGCATTCCGCATATCCCCCGGACCGGGCGCCGCCGGCGCGATGTTCCGGCAGCCTGGGGACTGCCGGTCACGCCCCATGATCGCTGCAATCGCGGGTTGCCGCACCGCATCTGCCAGCGCCTGTTCGAGAAGATCGCAGCGCCAGGGGCGGCGCATGGGAAAGCACGCCGCCCGGCGGCCGGCTTGGCAAAGGGAGGGCGGCTGGCAGCGGTCGGCCGTTCGCACGGTGGCGGGCCCGCAAGGTCCACTGTCCGGCCGGTGATCGCGGCCGCCCGGTCGCCTTCGCCCCGATATGGGCAACCAGCCCGCCGGGCGGTCCATGACCCATTATCCCGTCGCGTCGCGGCGATCCGCCGGTGGGGTTTTCCGATGACCGGTGCCCGCCCGTTCAGCCCCGCCCTTGCCGCAAGGCCGCGATCAGGTCGTGGAAGCGGTCGCCCTGCACGATCACATGGTTGCGCAGCGCCTTGGCCGCGCCCTCGCCGTCGCCGGCTCGGATGCGCGCCACCACCGCGTCATGTTCGGCGAAGGACCGCATCATCCGGTTGCGCACCTTGAGCTGCATGCGGCGATAGGGTTGCAGCATGGCATGCAGCCGCGCCGCCTCCTGCGCCAGAAAGGCATTATGGGTCGCACGATAGATGCAATGGTGGAAATCCGAATTGCGGGCATAATAGGCCTCGACCTCGCCGGCCTCGGCCAGTCGGCGGCAGATCTCGTGAACGGCCTCGAAATCGGCCAGTTCCGCCTCGGTGATGCGGCGGGCGGCCAGTCGGCCGCAGGTCGCCTCGATCTCGGCCATGACCTCGAAGCGTTCGGCCAGTTCGCTGGCGCTCCATTCGGTGACGAAAGTGCCGCGCTTGGGCACCACCCGGACCAGGCCCGAGGCCTCGAGCTGGTGCAGCGCCTCGCGGATCGGGGTGCGCGAAACCTCGAACTCCCGCTCCAGCGCCTCGGGATCCAGCCGGGCGCCGGGCGGATACTTGCCTTCCACGATGGCGTTTTCCAGCGCGTTGCGGATGCGCAGCGTGTTGGGGATCGTCGCCATGGAAAGCCTCCTTCTGCTCCTTGCCCGAAAGATAAGCAGTTTCCCGGCATTTATCCATCTTCGGATTTGATATATACAACAAGCAACAAGAAACGTATAACAGCCCGGTGAGGATTCGCGCGCCGGAGGAGGGCGCGGGAATCGGCCGCCGGTTCGCCGGCGCAAGGAGGTTTGCATGGAGAGGAGCCGCGCATGACCCCGCATCTGTTTTCGATCTACGCGCTGGCGGCGATGTTCGTCGTCGCCACCATCTGGCCAATCAACATGGGCGTGCTGGCCTATGTCGGCGCCTTCCTGGTCGGCACCCTGCTGGCCGGGCAGGCCGCCAAGGAAATCATCGCCGGCTTTCCCAGCGGCCTGTTCCTGACGCTGGTCGGCATCACCTGGCTGTTCGCGCTGGCGCAGAACAATGGCACCATCGACTGGCTGGTGCGCATGGCCGTGCGCGCCGTCAAGGGCCGCATCGGCGCGATCCCGTGGATCATGTTCGGCATCTCGGCCGTCCTGACCGCGGTGGGTGCAGTCAGCCCCGGCGCCGTCGCCATCGTGGCGCCCATCGCGCTGGGCTTTGCCTTCCGCTACCAGATCTCGCCGCTGCTGATGGGCCTGATGGTGGTGCATGGCGCCCAGGCCGGGGGCTTTTCGCCGATCAGCATCTATGGCGGCATCACCAATGGCGTGGTGGCCAAGGCCGGGCTGCCGTTGTCGCCCATGACCACCTTTGCCGCCAGCTTCTTCGTCAACGCGGCGGTGGCGCTTTTGCTGTTCATGATGCTGGGCGGGCGCAAGCTGATGCAGGCGCGGCAGGACCGGATCGAGCCGGTCGCGGTGCCGCATGTCGAGATTGCCCGCCCCGCCACCGGCCCGCAGATCTTCGGCGACAGCGAGGCCGAGGCGCTGAGCCGCCGCATCGGCGAGGAGGGAGGCGGGGAATCGAACCGTCTCGTCGCCGAGGTCGAGGAGGGCGACCAGCCCGACGGCACGCTCTATCAGATCGTGACGCTGGCCGGGCTGGCGTTGCTGGCGGTGCTGGTGCTGGCCTTCAATCTCGACATCGGCTTCGTCTCGCTGACCATCGGCCTGGCCCTGGCGCTGTGGGATCCGACCATGCAGAGGCGCGCCATGGCCCAGGTCGCCTGGCCCGAGATCATGCTGATCACCGGGGTTTCCACCTATGTCGCGGTGCTGGAGCACATGGGCACCATCGATTTCGTCGGCGACAGCGTGGCGGGCATGGCCTCGCCCTTGCTGGCGGCGCTGATGCTGTTCCTGATCGGCGCCGTGGTCTCGGCCTTCGCCTCGTCCACGGCGGTGCTGGGCTCGCTGATCCCGCTGGCGGTGCCCTTCCTGCAGGGCGATACCGGCGTCGGCGCCATCGGCTTCATCGCCGGCATGGCCGTCGCCTCGACCATCGTCGATGTCAGCCCCTTCTCGACCAACGGCGCCCTGGTTCTGGCCAATGCGCGCGGGGTGGACCGCCAGGTGTTTTTCCGCAGACTGCTGAGCTATGGCGCGCTGGTGACGCTGGTCGCCCCGGTCGTGCTGTGGCTGATCTTCGTCGTGCTGCCGGGGTGATCCCGGCAGGCCACCCGCTTTTCGGAGGCCCGAAATGATCAAGACCGTCGAGACCCCGCGCCCCGGACGCCCGGCCTTTCTGGGCGAGCTGTTCGAGGTGCTGACAGAGCGCGGCCGCCGCCTTTTGGGGCGGCGCGGCGCCGGCACCGCCCCCGAGGCGCCCGACCTGTGCGAGCTGGGCGAGGCGCTGCTGTCGCGGCGGGGCGAGGCCTCGGGGGTGGCCATCGCCCAGGGTCTGCTCGCCGCCTTCGAGGATGCCGATGAGGCGACGCGGCTGGCCTTCCTGCAAAACCTTGCCGACCGTTTCGGTCCCGATCCGGCGGCGGTCCGCGCGGCGCTGGAGGCGGTGCAGCGCGACCCCGAGGACGGGCGGGCCATCGAGGCGCTGCACGACGCCGCCGAGCCGCGCCGGCAGGAGCTGTTCCGCCGCCTGAACCTGGCGCCCGGCGGCACGGCGGCGCTGGTGCGGATGCGCGAGGAGCTGCTGCGCCATCTGAAGGGCAACCCCGCGCTGCGCCGGGTGGACGGCGATTTCGCGCATCTCTTCGCGTCCTGGTTCAACAGGGGGTTTCTCGTGCTGCGTCATATCGACTGGAACACACCCGCCAGCATCCTGGAAAAGATCATCCGCTACGAGGCGGTGCATGCCATCCAGAACTGGGACGACCTGCGCAACCGCCTGCAGCCGACCGATAGGCGCTGCTACGGCTTCTTTCACCCGCAGCTGGTGGATGAGCCGCTGATCTTCGTCGAGGTGGCGCTGACCAAGGAGATCCCGGACAATGTCGCCGGGCTGCTCGACCTCGACCGCCAGCCGATCGAAGCGGAGCGCGCCAGCACCGCGGTGTTCTATTCCATCTCGAACACCCAGCGCGGGCTGGCCGGGGTGTCCTTCGGCAATTTCCTGATCAAGCAGGTGGTCGAGGAACTCAAGGCGGAACTGCCCAACATCCGCAGCTTCGTCACGCTGTCGCCGGTGCCGGGCTTTGCCGCCTGGCTGGCCGGGCAGTGCAAGGACGCGATGTCGGAACTGATCGACGCCGACCAGCGCCTGGCCTTCGCCCTGCTGGACGATCCCGGCTGGCACAAGGATCCGGCCAAGGCCGAAAGCCTGCGCCCGCCGCTTCTGGCCGCCGCCGCGGCCTATTTCCTGCGCGCCCGCGACGGCAAGGGCCGCATCGTCGATCCGGTGGCGCGCTTCCACCTGGGCAACGGCGCCCGGCTGGAACGGCTGAACTTTTTGGGCGATGTCTCGGCCAACGGGCTGAAGCAGTCGCATGGGCTGATGGTGAACTATCTCTACGATCTCGACCGGATCGAGGCGAACCACGAAGCCTTCGCCGAACGCAGCGCCATCGCCGCATCGGACAGCGTCAAGCGCGCGCTGCCGGCCTCCAACCCATGAATCACGGGGACAACGCATGAGTGACAATCTGTTCGACCTTCTCGCCGCCGGCATCACCGACCCCGAGGCCGTGGCCATCGAGACGCAGGCCGGCGAGCGCATCCGCTACGCCGACCTGATCGCCCGCAGCGGCCGCATGGCCAATGCGCTGGCGGCCTTTGGCGTCCAGCCCGGCGACCGGGTGGCGGTGCAGGTCGAGAAATCGGTGCAGGCGATCATCCTCTATCTCGCCACCCTGCGGGCAGGCGCGGTGTTCCTGCCGCTGAACACCGGCTATACCCCCGCCGAGATCGGCTATTTCCTGGGCGATGCCGAGCCGCGGGTCTTTGTCTGCGACCCCGCCCGGCAAGAGGCGCTGCGCGCGCCCACCGAGGCCGCCGGCGCCCGCATGGTCACGCTGGATGCCGAGGGGCGGGGCAGCCTGACCGACGCCGCCGATGCCGCCCCCGAAACCTTTGCCACCGTGGCCCGCGACAGCGGCGACCTGGCCGCGCTGCTTTACACCTCGGGCACCACCGGCCGCTCCAAGGGCGCGATGCTGACCCATGGCAATCTGGTCTCGAATGCCCAGGTGCTGCGCGAGGCCTGGCGCTTTACCGCGCAGGACGTGCTGATCCACGCCCTGCCGATCTTTCACACCCACGGCCTGTTCGTCGCCACCAACGTGGTGCTGTTCTCGGGCGCCTCGATGATCTTCCTGCCGAAATTCGACGTCGACCGGATCTTCGAGGCGATGGCCCGCGCCACCGTGCTGATGGGCGTGCCGACCTTCTACGTCCGCCTGCTTCAGGACGACATGCTGAACGCCGAAACCACCGCGACCATGCGGCTGTTCGTCTCGGGTTCGGCGCCGCTGCTGGCCGAGACGCATCGCGAATGGCAGGCCCGCACCGGCCATGCGATCCTGGAACGCTACGGCATGACCGAGACGAACATGAACGCCTCGAACCCCTATGACGGCGAGCGCATCGCCGGCACCGTCGGCCTGCCGCTGCCCGGCACCGAGATCGTCGTGACCGACCCCGAGACCGGCGCCGAACTGCCGCGGGGCGAGATCGGCATGATCGAGGTGCGCGGCCCGAACGTGTTCAAGGGCTATTGGCGCATGCCGGAAAAGACCGCCGCCGAACTGCGCGACAACGGCTTCTTCATCACCGGCGACCTGGGGAAATTCGACGAGCGCGGCTATCTGCACATCGTCGGCCGCGGCAAGGATCTGATCATCACCGGCGGCTACAACGTCTATCCCAAGGAGATCGAGACCGAGATCGACGCGCTGCCCGGCGTGGTCGAATCCGCCGTCATCGGCCTGCCGCATCGCGATTTCGGCGAGGGCGTGACGGCGGTGGTGGTCCCGACCGGCAGCCCCGCCCTGACCGAGGCCGATGTGCTGGCCCCGCTGGAGGGACGGCTGGCGAAGTTCAAGCAGCCCAAGCGCGTGCTGTTCGTGGACGAGCTGCCGCGCAACACCATGGGCAAGGTGCAGAAGAACCTGCTGCGCGACCGTTTCGCCGGGCTTTACGACGGGGCGGCGGAGCGTTGAGGGCCGGCTCGCGCCGACAGGGCGGGGCGCGGCTTGCGGTCGCCGGGCGCATCTTCCTGTCGGCGCGGATGAACGATCTTGGGGTAAGGAACATCAGGCCTTTCAGGTCGAAGCCCAGCTTGCCGTTGACGGCAAGGACCACCTTGCGCGCGGTGAAATTCACCGAGTGCCGGCCCTTGGTGTCGGCGGTGCCGCGGCCATGCCAGCACCCGTCGCGCTCGGTCATCCGGAACGGCGGCAGGCCGGCGGGCCATTTTTCCGGCACGCCGGTCACCACCTCGCCGTGACCATAGATCAGAACGGTCGGCAGGGACGCATCCTCGGCCCGGCCGGCAGAAAGGCGCCGGGGCAGCGCGATCGTCCTTGGCCTAGTTCAACCGCTCTCCGCTCTCGGGCGAGAAATAGGACACTTTCGAAAGGTCGAAGGCCAGCGGAAACAGCGCCCGCGCCCGGACCGCGCTTTCCGCGCGCAGCCGCGCCGTGACCGGCTTGCCGCCCAGATGGGTGACGGCAAAGGTATCCGCGCCCGCAGGCTCGACGATCTCGATCATCACGTCGCCGCCCGCGCCCTGTGCCAGCCTCGGCAGATGGGCGCTGCCGGTGGCCTCGTGGATATCCTCGGGGCGGACGCCCAGGACGATCTGGGACGGAAGCTCGCGGGCCACCGGGTCGGTGATGACCAGCGGCGCCGCGCCCTCGCGCGCGATCTCGATGCGGGTCTGGCCACCCTCGGAACGCACCTGCGCCGGGATCAGGTTCATCGCCGGGCTGCCCATGAAATCGGCCACGAACATATTGGCCGGGCGGTTGTAGATTTCCGCCGGGGTGCCGATCTGCTGGATCACGCCGCCTTTCATCACGACGATCTTGGTGGCCAGCGTCATCGCCTCGATCTGGTCATGGGTGACATAGACGATGCTGGCGTTCAGATCCTGGTGCAGCTTCTTGATCTCGGTCCGCATCGAGACGCGCAGCTTGGCGTCCAGATTCGACAGCGGCTCATCGAACAGGAACAGCTTGGGGTCGCGCACCAGCGCCCGGCCCATCGCCACCCGCTGGCGCTGCCCTCCGGACAGCTGGCCGGGCTTGCGGGCCAAAAGCGGCTCGATCTGCAATTGCCGGGCGACCTCGGCCAGCTTGGCGGCCTGCGTCGCCTTGTCCACGCCGCGCACCTGCATCCCGAAGGTGATGTTCCTGGCCACGCTCATCGTCGGGTAAAGCGCGTAGGACTGGAACACCATGGCGATGTCGCGGTCCTTGGGCGACACGCCGGTCACGTCGCCCCCGCCGATGCGGATGGTGCCGCCGGTGATCGGCTCCAGCCCGGCGATGCAGTTCAGCAGGGTCGACTTGCCGCAGCCCGAGGGGCCGACCAGGACCAGGAAATCGCCCGGCTCCATGCTGATATTGATGTCGTGCAGGATATGCGTTTCGCCATAGGCTTTCTGCAGATGGTCGATTTCGAGGATCGGCATGGCTTACCCTTTCACGCTGCCGGCGGTCAGGCCGCGGATGAAGTATTTCCCGGCGATCACATAGACCAGCAACGTGGGCGCGGCGGCGATGATCGCGGCGGCCATGTCCACGTTGTAGGCTTTCACGCCGGTTGTGGAGTTGACGATGTTGTTCAGCGCGACCGTGACCGGCTGGCTGCCCGGCCCGCTGAAGCTGACGCCGAACAGGAAGTCGTTCCAGATCTGCGTGAACTGCCAGATGACCGAGACGGTGATGATCGGCAGCGACAGCGGCAGGAAGATCGCGAAGAAGATCCGAAAAAAGCCCGCCCCGTCCACCTTGGCCGCGCGCACCAGTTCCAGCGGGATGGTGACGTAGTAATTGCGGAAGAACAGCGTGGTGAAGCCGATCCCATAGATCACATGGACGAAGATCAGCCCCGGAATCGTCCCCGCGATGCCCATCAGCCCCAGCATCTGCGCCATCGGCAGCAGCACGACCTGAAACGGGATGAAGCAGCCGAACAGGATCGCCGCGAAGAACAGGTTCGCGCCCCGGAAGCGCCATTGCGCGAAGACATAGCCGTTCAGCGCACCGACGACGGTCGAGATCGCCACCGCGGGCACCGCCATCAGCACCGAGTTCCAGAAGAAAGGCCGCAGACCCTGGCATTGCGTGCCCGCGCAGGCGCTGGACCAGGCCTCGGCCCAGGGGGCGAAGGTCAGTTCGCGCGGCAGCGACAAGAGGCTGCCGGTGCGGATTTCCTCGAGGCTTTTCAGCGATGTGGTCAGCATCACGAACAGCGGCATCAGGTAGAACAGCGCGAACAGGACCAGGACCGCGTAAAGGCCCCAGCGCAGCATGGTGTTACTGGTCACGGCGGGGCCTCAATTCGCTGTAGAGATAGGGAACGACGATGGCGAAGATCACCATCATCATGACCATCGCGCTGGCCGCCGCCTGGCCCAGATCGCCGCGCGAGAAGGCCATCGCATACATATAGGTCGCGGGCAGGTCGGTCGCGTAGCCGGGGCCGCCATTGGTCAGCGCGATCACCAGGTCGAAGGCCTTGATCGCCAGATGCGCCAGCACGATGAAGGCCGACAGGAAGATCGGCGCCATGGTCGGGATGATGATCGCGGAATAGATGCGGTGCGTCGGGATGCCGTCGACCTGCGCGGCGCGGATGATCTCGGTATCGACCGAGCGCAGCCCGGCCAGGAACAGCGCCATCACGAAGCCCGAGGCCTGCCAGACGGCGGCCAGCACGATGGTATAGATCGCCATCTCGGGCCGGATCAGCCAGTCGAAGGTGAAATTCTCGAACCCCCAGCCCCGCACGGTGGCCTGAATGCCCAGGCCGGGGTTCAGGATCCATTTCCACGCCGTTCCCGTCACGATCAGCGACAGCGCCATCGGGTAGAGGTAGACGGTGCGCAACACGCCCTCGGCGCGGATCCTCTGGTCCAGAAAGATCGCCAGCATCAGCCCGATCACCATCGAGATCACGATGAACAAGCCGCCAAAGACGAAGAGGTTGTGCATCGCCACGTCCCAGCGCGGCGCGGCGAACAGGCGCTCGTATTGCCCGATCCCCTCGAATTCATAGCGTGGCATCAGGCGCGAGCGTGTCAGGCTGATCCAGGCGGTCCAGGCGATGAAGCCATAGACGAACACCAGAATCGCTACGAAGGACGGCGCCAAGACCAGCTTGGGCACGTTGCGTTCAAGCCATTCCATTTCCCGATTTCCCCCAGAAAGGAAACCCCGTCCCCGGACCTGCTGCCGGGGACGGGGCCGTCGGCCTTACATCGCGCTCGCGACGGCGTTGGCCAGCTGCTCCACGGCCTCGTCCGAGGTCATGTCGCTGTTGAAATGCGCCGTCACCACGTCGGTGATCGCCCCGGCGGGCCCGCCGCGCAGCGCCATGCCATGCGCATAGGAGGGCAGCAAGGAGCCGTCTTCGGCGCCCGCCTTCATCGCCTCGGCCGATTGCCGGGCGCAATCGTCGAACTCGTCCAGCGGCACGTCGGTACGCGCGGGAATCGAGCCCTTGTTGAGGTTGAAGGTCTTCTGGAAATCCTCACCCATGATCAGCCGGGCCAGCAGCGCCTGCCCCTGCTGGCGGTCATCGCCATCGACATTGAAGAAGGCGAAGCTGTCGACATTGTACAGGAAGCCGCCGCCGGGCGTTTCGGCGCAGACGAAATCCACGCCCGGCTGCTTGCCGGCGGCCAGGAACTCGCCCTTGGCCCAGTCGCCCATGATCTGGAAGGCGGCCTCGCCGTTCATCACCATCGCGGTCGCAAGGTTCCAGTCGCGCCCCGAGAAATTGTCGTCCACATAGCCGCGGATCACCCGCATCTGGTCGAAGACCTGCTTCATGGTGTCCGAGGTCAGCGCCTCGGGATCCAGGTCGACCAGCGCCTGCTGGTAGAATTCCGGCCCGCCCAGGCCCAGCACGACGGTCTCGAACACCGTCGCATCCTGCCAGTTCTGCCCGCCATGGGCCAGGGGCGTCACGCCCGCCGCTTTCAGCGCCTCGGCAGCGGCGTTGAACTCCTCCCACGTGGTCGGCATGGCGATGCCATGTTCGTCCAGGATCTGCTTGTTGCCCCAGATCCAGTTCACGCGATGGACGTTCACCGGCGCGGCGCACCAGTGGCCTTCGCATTGCATGTGCTCGGCGATGCGCGCGGGCAGGACGGCCTCCCAGCCGTTTTCCTCGGCGACCGCGCCGATATCGGCCAGCCCGGTCTCCTCGTACCATTCCTGGATGGCGGGGCCTTTCAGCTGCACGGCGGTCGGCGCATTGCCCGACAGCACGCGGGCGCGCAGCGCGGTCATCGCCGCGTCGCCGCCCCCGCCCGCCACGGGCATGTCGGTCCAGGTGCCGCCCTCGGCCGCGAACTGCTCTTGCAGCACCGCGACGGAACGCGCTTCGCCGCCCGAGGTCCACCAGTGCAGCACTTCGGCCTGCGGCTCGGCCAGAACCGGCCCGGCCAGCATCACGGCGGTCGACGCCGCCAGAAGGGGTTTCATGGTCATGGATCCTCCCAGATCTTGATCGCGCGGACCTTGCAGGGACCGCGCCGTGAAAGGATCATGCCAAAGCCGCTGCCATTCGCGCAACGCAACACGGCCATGCGCCGGGCGGATTTCGCACCTTTATGTTACAAACTGTTACGAAGTGATATGCCGAGGGCAGGGAGGAAGACATGAGCCTGCACCGCCTGCTTCTGGTCGAGGACGATGCCGAGATGGCGGCGATGTTGGCCGCCTATCTGCAACGGCAGGGCTTCCATGTCAGCCGCGCCGACAGCCGCGCCGGCGCATTGGAGGCGCTGCGGACGGGCCGGGTCGACCTGATCCTGCTGGACGTGTCGCTGGGCAAGGATGACGGGGTGCAGATCTGCGCCGAGATCCGCGCGGCGCAGGATGTGCCGATCATCATGGTCTCGGCGTTGTCGGCGGATCATCAGCGCATGGCCGGCTACGAGGTCGGCGCGGACGACTACATCGCCAAGCCCTTCAACCCGGACCTGCTGCTGGCCCGCATCCGCGCCGTGCTGCGCCGCGCCCGCCGCGCGCCCAGCCTGAGCCATCGCCGCCGCGACGCGATCCTGCGCTTTCAGGGCTGGCGCTATGACGCGCGCCGCGACGAGGTGACGGCGCCGGGCGGGTGGCAGGTTTCGCTGTCCTCGCGCGAGACCGCGCTGCTGCGCGTGTTTCTGGCCAATCCGCTGATCCCGCTGACGCGCGAGGAAATCGCCGCGGCGCTGGAGCATGACGAGGCCGCCGGGGGCCGGGCCATCGACATGCTGGTGGGCCGGCTGCGCCACAAGACCGACCCGGCGCTGATCCGCACCGAACGCGGCACCGGCTATGTGCTGGCGGCCGAGGTCAGCCGCGACGATGCCTAGCCGCCTCAGCCTGCGCTGGCTGGCCAGTCTCTGGGTGGTGCTGGCGATGGCGGCCGGCGGCGGTGGGGTCTGGCTGTGGATGGCCAGCCAGGCGGCATGGAAGACGCATCTGGACCGCGCCTATATCGCCGGGCTGGCGCTGCATGATTCGCTGGAAAACGGCAGCGCCCTGCCCGAAGGCGTGACGCTGGTGCAGCAGGGGGCCGCGCCCACCCTGCCCGCCGGCTGGCACGAGACGCTGCTGACCCTGACCGGCGGCGGGCGCCCCGACCTGTCGCGCGGCGCGCGGCTGTCGATCCGGGTGCAATCGCCCGACATCCAATATCCGGTGGCCGAGGTGCGCAGCTATGGCGGCGGCAGCCAGGCGGCGGGGCTGGCCTCGGTCACGCGCACGCTGGCGCGGTTTTGCAGCACGCCCCGGCTGTTCGTGCAATCCGACACCGGCCCGTGGCTGCATATCCAGGGCGCCGCGATCTGGGGCTGCGACGCCGCGCCCCCGGACCGGCGATTGCTGGCGGGGTCGGTGCTGGGGGGCGCGCTGCTTCTGCTGCTGGGCTGGGTGGCCGAGGTGTCGGGCGCCTTTTCCAGCTTCGCCGCGGCGCTGCGCGATCACCGGGCGCGCAATGCCGCCCTGCCGGTGGGGGGCGTCGAGGAGTTGCGCCAGACCGCCGAGGCGGTGAACGCCTATGTCGCGCAGGACCGCGCCGCGCTGGAAAACCGCGCGCTGGTCCTGTCGGGGGTCAGCCATGATCTGGGCACCCCCGCCACGCGCCTGCGGCTGCGCAGCGCGCTGATCGAGGATGACGCCCTGCGCAGCAAGCTCGAGCGCGACATCGACGAGATGACGACGATGATCGACGGCGTGCTGACCTATACCCGCGCCGAGATCGGGGCCGAGCCGTTCCGGCAGCTTTCGCTGACCTCGCTGGCCGAGGCGGTGGTGGCCGATTATCAGGACGTGGGCATGCCGGTGCGGCTGATCCCCGCGCCGATCCGGGCCGCCCGCGCGGGCACGCTGTTTTCGCGCGCGCAGGCGCGCCAGCCGGTCGAGGCCCACGCGATCCTGATGCGCGGCCAGCCCACCTCGCTGCGCCGCGCGCTGTCGAACCTGATCGACAATGCGCTGAAATACGGCCGCGAGGCCGCGGTGATGGTGGATGGCGATGCGGATGACGCGTGGATCACCGTCACCGATCGCGGATCGGTGCTGACCGGCGAAGACCTGGCGCGGCTGACCGGCGCCTTCCAGCGCGGCGGCAATGCCGGCGCGGCCTCGGGCATGGGGCTGGGGCTGGCCATCGTCTCGACCATCGCCGCGCAGCATGGCGGGCGGCTGGAGTTCTTCCAGGCCGAACAGGGGCTTGCGGCGAAACTGGTCCTGTGCCGCCGGTGGGCCTGAGCGGACCCGGCCGAAACCCTGCCCGCCACCCGCGCTTGCCGGCCAGGACCGGCCCGGAACCGGGGAAATACGCTTCACCGGGCTGGCCGGCTTCGCGTGCCCGATTTCTTGACCCGGCAGGGGTTGGAGCCATCATGCCGCGTGGCCTGCCAGCCGCGCATGCAGATCCTCGCGCCGCAGATCGGCCTTCGATCCCTGGGCCACCGGCCTGCCGCGTTCCAGCACCAGGAAGTCGTCGCCCAGATCCCACGCGAAGTCGAAATATTGCTCGACCAGCACGATGGCCATGTCGCCCCGCTCGCGAAGCGCGGCGATCACCCGGCCGATCTGGGCGATGATGTTGGGCTGGATGCCCTCGGTCGGCTCGTCCAGCAGCAGGACGCGCGGCCGGGTGATCAGCGCGCGGGCGATAGCCAGCTGTTGCTGCTGGCCGCCCGACAGGTCGCCGCCGCGCCGATGCGCCATCTCGGCCAGCACGGGAAAGCTGTCGACGATCTCGTCCGGGATGCGGCGCTGGTTGCGGGGCAGACAGGCGAAACCCGTCTCCATGTTCTCGCGCACGGTCAGCATCGGAAAGATCGCCCGGCCCTGCGGGACATAGCCCACGCCCAGCCGCGCCATCTGCTGCGCCGTCACCCGGCCCAGTTCGCGCCCGTCAAGGCGGATCGTGCCGCCCGAGCGGGGGTGCCGTCCGGCCAGCAGGCTCAGCAGCGAGGTCTTGCCCACGCCGTTATTGCCCATCACGCAGGTCACGCGACCGGGCCGGGCGTCGATGTCGATGCCGTGAAGGATCTGGCTGCCGCCATAGTGAAGGGTCAGGTTCCTGGCTTCCAGCATGTCTCAGCGCCCCAGATAGACTTCGATCACGTCGGGATTGCGGGTCACATGGTCCAGGCTGCCCTCGGCCAGCACCGAGCCCTGGTGCAGCACCGTCACCTTGCAATCCAGCCGGCGCACGAAGTCCATGTCGTGCTCGACCACCACCACGGCGCGGGTCTTGGCCAGCCGCACCAGCAGCGCCGTGGTCTGCTCGCGCTCGGCCAGGGTCATGCCGGCCGCCGGCTCGTCCACCAGCAGCAGGCGCGGGGCCGAGGCCAGCAGCATGCCGATCTCCAGCCATTGCTTCTGGCCGTGGCTCAATTCGCCCGCCTTGCGGTGGATGTGCTCGGCCAGCCCGACCTCGGCCGCCAGTTCCGCCACCTGCGCGCGCGACGCGGCCGAGGGCTTCCAGAACAGCACCGCAAAGGGGCCGCGGTGCGCCTTCAGCGCCATGGTCAGGTTGGCGGCGACGCTTTGGTCCTCGAAGACGGTGGGCCGCTGGAACTTGCGGCCGATGCCGGCCCGCGCAATCTGCGCCTCGTTCATCCGCAGCAGCGAGCGCGAGCTTTCGCCGAATTTCACATCGCCGGAATCGGGCCGGGTCTTGCCGGTCACGATGTCCATGAAGGTGGTCTTGCCCGCGCCGTTGGGGCCGATCACCGCGCGCAGTTCCGCCGCGCCGATGCTGAAAGACAGGTTGTTGATCGCCCGGAACCCGTCGAAGCTGACCGAGATCCCGTCCACTTCAAGAAGCGCGGTCATGCCTTGGCCTCCTGTTCCTGCAATGCGCCCTGATCGGGGCCAAGGGCGCGGCCGTGGCGGCGCGGCGGCAGGATGCCAGCCAGCCGGTCGACGATCCCCGCGATGCCCTTGGGGGCGAAAAGCGTCACCAGCACGAAGGAAAGGCCAAGCGCCACCTGCCACCAGTCCACCCATTTGACCGTATAGCCCGGCAGGTTCAGGTCGGGCGCGCGGCCGCCGGTGAACCAGCTGGACAGCAGCGAGACCACGATGGCGCCGATCATGGCGCCGTAAAGCCGGCCGCGCCCGCCGATCGCCACCCAGACCGCCAGGTAGATCGAGGCGATGGGCATCAGCTCCGCCGGGTTGATGATGCCGGCCTGCGGGTAATAGAGCGCGCCGGCGATGGCGGTGATCATCGCAGCCAGGGTAAAGACTGCCAGCTTGAAGCCCTCGACCGGATAGCCCAGGAAGCGCACGCGGGTCTCGTCGTCGCGGATGGCGCGGATGACGCTGCCGAACTTGCCGCCGACCACCCATGCGGCCAGGAGGTAGAACAACGCCAGCGCGGCGGCCGAGGCCCAGAGGAACCAGACCGAGAGCCGCGCCTGCGACACGCCATCGAGGCCGGGGATGTTCTGCAATCCCGACAGCCCGTTGTTGCCGCGAAAGCCGCTGTCGTTCTGGAACAGCCACAGGGCCAGCGCCAGCGTCATCGCCTGCGTCAGGATCGACAGGTAGACGCCGTTGACCCGCGACCGGAACGCCAGCCAACCGAAGACCAGCGCCAGCAGCCCCGGCACCGCGACCACCAGGACCAGCTGCGCCGTCAGCGAATGGGCCAGGGTCCAGACCAGCGGCAGGTCCGCCGAGCCGACGACGCCGAAGATCTGGTTGGCCACCGCCTCGCGCAATTCCTGCGCGGTGGGCGGGATCGGGTTGCCGGAAAGCGATGCGGCGACGATGGCCTCGGTGCGGGCATACATCAGCCATTGCCCGATCATGTAGCCGCCAAGCGCGAAGAAGGCCATCTGCCCCAGGCTGAGGATGCCCAGGTAGCCCCAGACCAGGTCCATCGCCAGGGCGGCCAGCGCCAGGCACAGCGTCTTGCCCAGCACCTTGACGGTCGAGGTGGGGATGACGCCCGACCCATAGGCCGCGCTCATCAGCGTCACGGCAAGCGTAAAGGCGGCCAGCAGCGCCAGGACGGCCAGCACCGAGGGGTTGCGCAGGATGAAGGGTTGCCGGGTCATGTCACGCCTCTGCCGCACGGCCGCGCTGCGGGATGATGCCGCGCGGCCGGAACTGGATGAAGATCACGATGAACAGGATCATGAAGGTCTGCGCCGCCAGCGTGTTCGAGGGGTTGAAGGATTCGATCACCTTCGACAGCACCCCGATCAGCCCGGCGCCCGCCAGCGTGCCCCAGATGTTGCCGACGCCGCCCACCACCACCGTCATGAAGCTTTGCACGATATATTGCTGGCCCAGCTCGGACGTGACCTGGGCAAACAGGCCGATGGCCACGCCCGCGATCCCGGCGATTCCCGAGCCGAGGCCAAAGGTCAGCATGGCGATGCGGTCGGGGTTGATCCCCATGCTGGCCGCCATGCCGGGGTTTTGCGTCACCGCGCGGACTTCCAGCCCCAGCCGCGTGCGCTTCATGATGATAAGGAACAGGCCCAGGAACAGCAGTGCCAGCCCGAAGATCGCCACCCGGATGGTCGATATCGAGACCACGTCGTTCAGCGTGATCGCGCCTTCCAGCCATGCGGGCGCGGTCAGCGGCCGGGCCTGCGTGCCGAAGACGTTCTTGGCAAGCTGTTGCAGCGCGATCGACACGCCGAAGGTCGCCAGCAGCGTCTCCAGCGGGCGATGCGCCAGGTGCCGGATCACCAGCCGGTAAAGCATCACCCCGGCGGCAAAGGTCACAGCGAAGGCCAGCGGCAGCGCCGCCACCAGCGACAGGGTGCGATCCGCGATCACGGTCTGCGCGACATAGCCGGTATAGGCGCCCATCATGATGAATTCGCCATGCGCCATGTTGATGACCCGCATCACCCCGAAGGTGATCGCCAGCCCGATGGCGGCCAGGAAACAGATCGAGGCAAGAGACAGCGCATCCAGCCCCAGATCGATTCCCTTCATCGCCGCCAGCCGCCATTCCGCGCCCCTTTGCGCGGCGCGGGCGGCGTCGGTCACGGCCGCATCCGGTTCGGCATAGACATCGAAGAAGCGGGTGCCTGCCAGCGCCGCCTCGGTCTCGGCCTCGGTGGCGGCGGGCGGGACGGTTCCCGCCCTCTCCAGCGCCTCATAGGCGCGGTCGCGGGCCTTCGGGTCGGACAGCTCGGCGACGGCAATGCCGCCCACCTTGCCATCGACGATATGCGCGGCCAGCGCATTGCGCTGGTCGGCGGCGGTCAGGCGCGGCTGGATCAGCCCCTGCGCGGTCAGCAGGGCGACGGCGGCCTCGCGCGGGAAATCGTCGGAGCCCAGGCGCAATTCGCGGGCGATATTGGCGCCCTGCGGCTCCTCGGCCGCGGCCACGCGCCAGGTCGCCAGCAAAGGGTTCAGCGCGGCGCGGAAATCAAGGCTCACGTCGCCCGCCATGTCCTGGATGGCTGCCACCCGCGCGGCGGGGTCGGCGTCGAAGCGGATGGTCAGCAGCTTTTCGATCCGGGCGCGGCGGGCGGCCAGCGCGGGGTCCGGCTCGGGTGCGGCGGCGCGCAGGGCGGCCAGATGCGCGGCGGTGCCGTCGCGGGCGATGCTGGCCAGCGCGGCGGCGCGGCGGGCCGGGTCGGGGCTGGCAATCTCGCCCGCGACCAGCGCCGATTCGATCACGCCGCGCACCCCGGCATTGGGGCGCAGCATCTTCGGCTTCGCGCCCGTGACGGCCTGCCCCGTCACCGCGTCCGTGGCACCGTCGCCCGTGACGATCACCAGCCGCCCGTCGGCCAGGCCAAGCGCGCGGTCCACCCAGGCCGATAGCAGCGCCAGCCCCTCGGGTCCGGTGGCGGCGATCCGGGCCACCACCGGCTCGACCGTGCGGCGCGAGGGGTGCTGGATCTGGTCCAGGTTGTCGGCGACGACCGTTTCCAGCGCCGGATTGGCGGCGGCGGGCAAGGCCAGGAACAGGCTCAGCAGCAGGGCGATCAGGCGGCAGGTCATGGGCATTCCCGTCTGGAGGCGCAAGAGGGCGGCAGCACCGCCCCCAAAGGCCGGTCAGTAGTTCGACTGGACCTGCACGCAGCTGTTGGTCTGCGTGTTGAACATGCCGCATTGCTTGCCCGGCCAGTCGGCATCCAGCACGGCGGATTCGGGCAGGTAGTCGGTCCAGGCGTCGCCGGGCACCGGATCGGTCTGGCTGACGATGTCGAACTGGCCGTCGGCGCGGATCTCGCCGATCAGCACCGGCTTGGTCAGGTGGTGGTTGGGCAGGACCGTCGCGGTGCCGCCGGTCAGGTTCGGCACCTCGATGCCGACGATGGCGTCAAGCACCGGATCGACATCGGTGGTGCCGGCCTTTTCGACCGCCGCGACCCAGGCGCTGAAGCCGATCATCGTCGCCTCCATCGGGTCGTTGGTCACGCGCTTGTCGTCGCCGATGAACTTGTGCCATTCCTCGATGAAGGCGGCGTTTTCCGGCGTGTCGGCGGATTGGAAATAGTTCCAGGCGGCCAGATGCCCGACCAGGTTCGCGGTATCCAGGCCGGAAAGCTCTTCCTCGCCGACCGAGAAGGCGATGACCGGAATGTCCTCGGCCGAGACGCCTGCCGCCGCCAGCTCCTTGTAGAAGCCGACATTGGCATCGCCGTTGATGGTCGAGACGACGCCGACCTTCTTGCCGTCCGCACCAAGCGCCACCACGTCCGCGACGATCTTGGACCAGTCCGAATGCCCGAAAGGGGTATAGTTGACGAAGATGTCTGCCGCGGCGACGCCCTTGTCCTTCAGATAGGCGTCAAGGATGTTGTTCGTGGTACGCGGATAGACGTAATCGGTGCCCAGGAGCGCCCATTTCTCGACGCCCAGTTCCTCCATCATGTAATCGACCGCCGGGATCGCCTGCTGGTTCGGGGCGGCGCCGGTATAGATGACGTTCTTCGAGCTTTCCTCGCCCTCGTATTGCACGGGATAGAACATCAGCCCGTTGAGTTCCTCCAGCACCGGCAGCACGGATTTGCGGGAAACCGAGGTCCAGGCGCCGAAGATCACGTCCACATCGCTGACGGTCAGCAGTTCGCGCGCCTTTTCGGCGAACAGCGGCCAGTCCGAGGCCGGATCGACCACCACGGCCTCCAGCGGGCGGCCCAGCAGCCCGCCCCTGGCGTTCTGGCGCTCGACCATCATCAGGACGGTGTCCTTCAGCGTGGTTTCCGAAATCGCCATCGTGCCCGAAAGCGAATGCAGCACGCCGATCTTGATCGGCTCGCCTTCCTGCGCCTGCGCGATGCCCGCAAGCCCGGTCGAAATGGCCAGAGCGGCGGCTGCGCCGATGATCCTGTTCATCCCTGTATCCCTTCCCTCTATCCTTCCAGTGGTTCAGGGGCACTAGAGGGCATCGGCCGCGCGCCACCAATCCTCATGCCGCGCCGTCGCGTCGGCCGGCATGGTCTGACGGATTTTCAGCCGGTTTTTCCGGGAACGGCCCATCAAACAGGCAGATCCTCGACCCCGGTGCCGGGCCGGGGTTCCGGGCCTGCCGCCCCATGCTGCGGGCCCGTCGGCTGTTTCGGGAGAAAATCTGCGCCGCCGCATCGCCAACTCGACTTGCGGCCGGCAGGTCGATATGATTGCGCTAACAGAGATGTTTGTGGAGAGCCTGCATGGATAATCGCGCCGATCTGGCCCTGGTCGCGCATGACGGCAAGAAGGACGACCTGATCGCCTGGGTCGAGAACCGGATCGACCGGCTTCGTCCCCTGTCGCTGATCGCTACCGGTACCACCGGGGCGCGGATCCATGCCGCGACCGGGCTCGAAGTGGGCCGACTGCTCAGCGGACCGCTGGGCGGCGACGCGCAGCTTGGGGCGATGATCTCCGAAGGGCGGCTGAAGAACCTGATCTTCTTCATCGATCCGCTGTCGGCCCTGCCCCATGACGTTGACGTGAAGTCGCTGCTGCGGCTGGCGATCCTTTACGACGTGCGTCTTGCCGTGAACAGCAAAAGCGCGGATGCCGTCCTGGCGGCGCTTGCAGCGGAATAGCCGCTGATCCGATCCCGGGCGCGGCGTTTCCGCCGGGCGATCTCTGCCGCCCGACGGGGTGCGGTGCCACGGGCTCGGGAAGCGGTCCAAGCGACCAGTTTCCTCGACGGGGGCCGCCGCCGGCGGCCCTCCCCCTCCATCATCCTGCCCAAGGGCAGGTCAGACCCCCTCGCGCACGGGCATGTAGAGGTCGCCCCCCTCGCGGTATTTCTGTGCCATGGCGGCCATGCCCTCCTTTTGCGCCTCGGCGCGGATGTCGTGGGAAATCCGCATCGAGCAGAATTTCGGCCCGCACATCGAGCAGAAATGCGCGAGCTTATGCGCCTCCTTCGGCATGGTCTCGTCGTGGAAGGCCCGCGCCGTCTCGGGGTCGAGCGAGAGGTGGAACTGATCCTCCCACCGGAACTCGAACCGGGCGCGCGACAGGGCGTCGTCGCGGATCTTCGCCGCCGGATGGCCCTTGGCCAGGTCGGCGGCATGGGCGGCGATCTTGTAGGTGATGACGCCGGTCTTCACGTCATCGCGGTCGGGCAGGCCCAGATGTTCCTTGGGCGTGACATAGCACAGCATCGCCGTGCCGAACCAGCCGATCATCGCCGCGCCGATGCCGCTGGTGATGTGGTCGTAACCCGGCGCGATGTCGGTGGTCAGCGGCCCGAGGGTGTAGAACGGCGCCTCGCCGCAGATCTCCAGCTGCTTGTCCATGTTCTCCTTGATCTTGTGCATGGGCACATGGCCTGGGCCCTCGATGATCACCTGGCAATCTCTGGCCCAGGCGATCTTCGTCAGCTCGCCCAGGGTTTCCAGTTCGGCGAATTGCGCCGCATCGTTGGCATCGGCGATGGAGCCGGGCCGCAGCCCGTCGCCAAGGCTGAAGCTGACGTCATAGGCGCGCATGATGTCGCAGATCTCCTCGAAATGCTCGTAGAGGAAGCTTTCGCGGTGATGATGCAGGCACCATTTCGCCATGATCGAGCCGCCGCGCGACACGATCCCGGTGACGCGGTCCACCGTCAGCGGGATGTGGCGCAGCCGCACCCCGGCATGGATGGTGAAATAATCGACGCCCTGTTCGGCCTGCTCGATCAGCGTGTCGCGAAAGACTTCCCATGTCAGGTCTTCGGCCACGCCGCCGACCTTTTCCAGCGCCTGATAGATCGGCACGGTGCCGATGGGCACGGGCGAATTGCGGATGATCCATTCGCGGATGTTGTGGATGTTGCGGCCCGTGGACAGGTCCATCACCGTGTCCGCGCCCCAGCGCGTCGCCCAGACCATCTTGTCCACCTCTTCGGCCATGGACGAGGTGACGGCGGAATTGCCGATATTGGCGTTGATCTTGACCAGGAAATTGCGGCCGATGATCATCGGCTCGGCCTCGGGGTGGTTGATATTGGCCGGGATGACCGCCCGCCCGCGCGCCACCTCGTCGCGCACGAACTCGGGCGTGACGAAATCGGGGATCGCGGCGCCGAAATCCTGCCCGTCGCGGGCCAGCGCCTCTTTCGCGGCCTTGCGGCCCAGGTTTTCGCGGATGGCGACGAATTCCATTTCCGGCGTGACGATGCCCGCGCGGGCATAGGCCAGCTGGGTGACGGCGCTCCCGTCCCGCGCCCGCAAGGGCCGGTGCCGGACGGGAAATTCCGGCGTCAGCCGGTCGCCGGCGACGAAGCCGTTATCCTCGGGCTTCACATGCCGGCCCTGATAGGCCTCGACATCGCCACGCGCCGCGATCCAACCGTCCCGCAGGCGCGGCAGGCCGCGTTCGATGGCGATCTCGGCGGCGGGATCGGTATAGGGCCCCGAGGAATCATAGACCGTCACCGGCGGTTCCGCGGCACTTGGATGCAAGGCTATCTCGCGCATGGGCACGCGAATGTCGGGATGAAGCACGCCGGGCTTGAACACCTTGGTCGAGGCGGGCAGCGGTCCGGTCGTGACCGTCAGGGTTTCTTTGGATGTCATGTCGAGGCTCCTCGCGTCGCAGCATTGGAGACCCAGCACTGACGGGAAGGAAAAGGATGCCCCATTGGTCGCAGCGACCGGCAAGGCATCCGCACCGTCCCTACGCCAGCATGAACTGGATCAGGTTCATAGGGTCCCTGCGCTGCCTCGCGGCCCAGCAGTATCTCAGCCCCTTGTCGGGACACCCCTGGTGAGATGCGCAGCATGCGAAGCGGGGCCGGGGATGTCAATAACCAGAGCGGGCGTTTCCTTTACGCGCCGCCGCGCCCGCGGGCGGGCCGCGCCGGCAACGGCCTCGCCCCGCCGGTCCCGGCGGCGAATTTCGCCGGCGATCACGGCCTGATGCCTTTGGGGCAGCGGGCCAGGGCGGGCCAGGCGGCAGGGTCCGGGAAGCCGGCGCCTCGCCACGCTCCCGGCGACCGGGCGCACCGGTTGAAGGCCGTCGCAGCCGCGGCATTCGCCCTGCGGGGGCGTGCTGAAACGGGCGGCGCTTCCGACCGCTCGATCTGCTCGGAACGCCGCGGCCCGCTGCATGTCGTTGCTGTCCGGGCAACGCGATGTTCCAGTTCGCGGGCTGGTCGATCCTTCACGAAGATTTCATAGTCCGACAAAAACCGCCACAACAGAGAGGAAATCCCATGCGGGAAACCCCTGCCTTCAGCCCTGGAACCTGGGCGTTGCACGGCCTGGTGCTTATCATCGTCTGCATCGCCGAGGCGATCGGCGTCCTGAGGCTGCCCATCGGCATCGCTGCCATCATCCTGCTGCCGATGCTTTATGCCTTTGCCATGGGCATCGTGCTGAATCCGAACATCACCCGCGCGACGAGGCGGTTGCTGACGCCCGGCGTGCAGAAATTCGCCGGCGGCATGATCACCATCGCGATCACCCCCTTCGTCGCCAAGTTCGGCACGACGGTCGGCCCCCAGATCCAGGCCATCATCGACGCCGGCCCCGCCCTGATCCTGCAAGAGATCGGCAACCTCGGCACCATCGCCATCGCCTTTCCCGTCGCCGTCTTCCTGCTGCGGATGGGACGCGAGACCATTGGCGCGGTCTATTCCATCGACCGAGAGCCGAACCTGGCCCTGATCGCCGAGAAATACGGCCTCGACAGTCCCGAAGGCGCGGGCGTCATGGGCGTCTATGCCACCGGCACGCTCATCGGCACCTTCGTCTTCGCCATCATGCCGCCCTTGATCCATGCGCTTGGCCTTTTCGACGTCCGCGCCCTGGCCATGTCCTGCGGCGTCGGGTCGGGATCCATGCTGGCGGCCTGCACGGGCGCCCTCGTCAATGTCGTTCCCGAGCAGAAGGATCTGATCCTTGGCCTGGCGGGTGCCTCGAACGTGCTGACCTATGCCACCGGGCTTTATGTCGGCATGTTCGTCGCCCTGCCGCTGACCGAATGGCTGTTCCGCAAGGCCCGGCCCGAGCTTTACAACCAGGGATGAGATCATGAGCAAGACCGCTGACAACCTGCCCCTGGGCAATGAGGAACTGGACGAGCGCCGGATTCGCATCGGCGAAACCGCGATCCTGCTGCTGATCGCCTGCGTCATCGGCACGATCTCGAACTATGTCTCGACCGGCATCGGCGCGCTCGAAGCCCTGCCGGGGATGGGCTTCCTGTATCTCTGCTCGGTCGTCGGGCTGATGCTGGCCCGGTTCGTGCCGTTTTACCTGCCGGCCGTCGCCTGGGTGTCGCTGATCGCCATCGTCGCCACGATCCCCGGCGTTCCCGGTTCGGGCTGGGTGGTGCAACAGGCCGACAAGATCAACTTCCTGTCGCTGGCCACGCCGGCCCTGGCCTATGGCGGTCTTGCGCTGTCGGCCAAGGAGTTCGACATCGCCAGGCGCTCGGGCTGGAAGATCGTCATCGTCGCCATCTGCGTCATGCTGGGCACCTATCTGGGCTCGGTGGTGATCGCCGACCTGGCGCTGAGGTTCTTCTGATGCGCGACCTGCCGGCACAGGTGGTGGCCGATGCGATCGATTGGCGCAGGCGGTTGCACCGCAATCCCGAACTGGGGTTCCAGGAACACGAGACCGCCGGCTTCATCGCCGGGCAGCTTGCCGGTTTCGGCTATGAGGTCCGGCGCGGCATCGGCCGGACCGGGGTGGTCGGCAGCCTGACCAAAGGCAATGGCAACCGCGCCATCGGCATTCGCGCCGATATCGACGCCCTGCCGATCACCGAGACCAGCGGCGCCGAATGGGCCTCGGGCAATCCCGGCCGGGCGCATGCCTGCGGCCATGACGGCCATACGGCGGTGGCGCTGGCCGCCGCCCGCCTGCTGGCCGATATGCCCTTCGAAGGCACGCTCCGCTTCATCTTCCAGCCCGCCGAGGAGAACGAGGGCGGCGGGCGGGCCATGGTCGAGGACGGGCTGTTTCGCGACTGCCCGGTCGATGCTGTCTATGCGCTGCACAACTGGCCCGGCCTGCCGCTCGGCACGCTGGTTGCGCGCGACCGCGAGATGATGGTGGCCTTCGGCACCTTCGAGATCCGGCTTGCCGGCAAGGGGGCGCATGGCGCCATGCCGCACGAGGGGGCGGATACGCTGCTCGCCGCCTCGCAGCTGGTGTCGGCGCTGCAATCCATCGCGGCGCGCAATGTCAGCCCGCTGGACAGCGCGGTCGTGTCGGTGACGCAGATCCATGGCGGCGATGCCTGGAACGTCCTGCCGGAAACCGCCGTCATCCGCGGCACGACCCGCTGGTTCGATCCGGCGGTCGGCGACCTGATCGAGGCGCGGCTGCGCAAGCTGGCCGCATCGGTCGCCGAAGGGTTCGGCTGCACGGCCGAGATCGTCTATGAACGGCGCTATCCCTCGACCCTGAATACCCCGGAAAACGCTGCCCTGGTGCGCAAGGTCGCGGCGGCGGGCGGGCTTTCGGTCGTCGACGCCCCGCCCAGCATGGCGGCCGAGGATTTCGCCTTCATGCTGAACGAGCTGCCCGGCTGCTATTTCTGGATGGGCGCGGGCCGCGAGGCCGGCGACAATCCCGGCCTGCATTCGCCGCGCTTCGATTTCAACGATGCGCTGATCCCGCTGGCCGTCGGCTTCTGGCTGGACCTGGCGGCGGCCGAGCTTCGCGCGCCTTGACTCGCGAGGCGGACGGTCCTCATCGTGAGGCGATGATGACCCTCGACCGCCGCGACATCCGCATCTATCTGGCCGTGCATCGCCATGGCTCGATCCGCGCCGCCAGCGACCAGCTTGGGCTGGCGCCCTCGGTGGTGTCGCGCCAGATCGCCGATATCGAGGCGCAGCTGGGCGTGACCCTGTTCGAGCGCAGCTCGAAAGGCGTGCGCCTGACCGATGCCGGCAACCTGGTGCTGGAACATGCCCGCCACGTCGTCGAGGAGGCGGGCTTCCTTCAGGAACAGCTTGCCGATCTGCGCGGCATCCAGCAGCGCAACATCCGCATCCATTGCGGCGAGGGGTTCCTGGCGGATTTCATCCGGAATGGCCTGGCCGGATTCATGTCGCACAGCCCGCATGTGCGCTACGAATTGCTGATCGGCTCGACGGATGCGGTCGTCGCGGCGCTGGCCAATGGCGAAAGCGACATCGGCATCGCCTACAACCCGCCGGTGACGGGATCGGTGCGCAGCATCGTTTCGGCCGGCCATCCGCTTTGCGTGGTGATGCCGCCCGGCCATGCCCTGGCCGGCCTGCCGCAGGTCCGGCTGGCCGATTGCCTGGACTATCCCCTGGCGCTGCTGCCCAGGGGGCATGGCACCACCGACCTGCTGGCACGGGTCGCCTCGGACAGCGGGCTGGCGCTGGCGCCGCAGCTGATGACCACCTCGATCGACGCGCTGCGCCGCTTCGTGACCACAGGGCTGGGGCTGGCCTTCCTGCCCCGGGCCTCGGTCGCCATGGACCTGGCCGAGGGCGCGGCGGTGGTGCGCGAACTGGCCGACCTGGCGCTTCTGGGGGCGACGGCGCATCTGATGGTGCGGGCGCGGCGGCGGCTGCCCGCATCCGTGGCGCAACTGGCCGGACATCTGGAACGCAGCATGGCCAGCTTTGCCGATGTTCCGCTGGGGGCAACACCTCGTTCGTGATCCGACCGCTAGCGCCGATGCCCCGGTTGCGGAAACTGTCATGCATCAACAGAAGAGGATCACATGACAGAAACATCCACCGTCGGCATCGTGGGCCTGGGCGCGATGGGCCTTGGCATGGCAGCCTCTGCTGTCAGGGCCGGCTTCCGCACCCTGGGATTCGACCTGTCACCTGAACGGCTGGCGCAGGCGCGCGCCGAAGGCGTCGAGCCGGCGGGCGATCTGGCCCAGGTCTTTGCCGCCGATCGCGTGGTCTTCTCGCTGCCGACGGCGCGCGATGTCGCGGGCGTCATCGACCAGGTCTCGGGGGTTCTCGAGGGACGTTCTCGGGTCGTCGTCATCGACACCTCGACCTCGGAACCCGCGGTGACGCGGGCGCTGGCGGCCCGGCTGGCGGCGATGGGGCACGGTTTCCTGGACGCGCCCGTCTCGGGCGGGCCGGCCGGCGCGGCCAAGGGCGCGCTGACCATGATGATCGGCGGTTCCGCCGCAGACCTGGCCGATGCCCGGCCCGTCATCGAGGCGCTGTCGGCCAGGGCGATCCATGTCGGCGACAGCGGTGCGGGCAATGTGGCCAAGCTGGTCAACAACCTGCTTTGCGCCGCCCATATGCTGACCACGGCCGAGGGGCTGCGCCTGGCCGAGGCGGCGGGCATTCCCGCGCAATCGGTGCTGGAGGTGCTGAACGCCGCTTCCGGGCGGACCATGCTCAGCGAGGTGCATTTCCCGGCCTGGGTGATGAACGGCGCCTTCAACAGCGGCTTTACCATGGCGCTGATGCAAAAGGACGTGCGGCTGGCGCGGCAGCTGGCCGAGGAATGCGGCGCCCGGCTGCCGCTGACCGAGAAGGCCGCGCAGCTTTGGGCCGATGCGCCCTATGCCGGCGACGACGACTTTACCCGCATGGGCGATTTCCGGGCGAAATGAGGTAACGACATGAACGTGACGACAATCGACGCCGCCGAACAGGCCGACCGGATCCTGACGCTCTATCGCGAGATCTTTCCGGGCGCCGACATCGGCAGCCTGATCGGCGGCGAGATCCTGCCCGGCTCGGGGGCGCAGTTGGAGCTGACCGACCCGGCCTCGGGCCAGGTCTTCGCCCGCTATGCCGATGCCGGCGCGGCCGAGATCGACGCCGCCATGGACGCAGCGGCGCGCGCGCAGCGCGAATGGATGGCGATGCCCGCCGCCGCGCGTGGCCGGATCATGTGGGCCATCGCCGGCCAGATCCGCGCCCATGCCCCCCTGATCGCCGAGATCGAAAGCCGTTCGGCCGGACGCCCGATCCGCGACATCCGCGGCGAGGCGCTGCGCGTGGCCGAGATGTTCGAATATTACGCCGGCTGGTGCGACAAGCTTTACGGCGACGTGATCCCGGTGCCGTCGAGCCATCTGAACTATACCCGCCACGAGCCGATCGGCGTGGTCATGCAGATCACCCCCTGGAACGCGCCGCTGTTCACCGGCGGCTGGCAGATCGCGCCCGCCATCTGCGCCGGCAACGGCGTGGTGATCAAGCCCTCGGAACTGACGCCGCTGTCCACGCTGATCCTGGGCCGGATGTGCGAGTTGGGCGGCGCGCCGCGCGGGCTGGTCAATGTCATCGCCGGGGCCGGGCCGACGGCCGGGCAGGCCGGCGTCACCCATCCCCGGACGGGGCTGGTGGTCTTTGTCGGCTCGGCGCAGGCGGGCGCGGCCATCGCCGCGGCGGCGGCAAGGAACACCGTGCCCTGCGTGCTGGAGCTTGGCGGCAAGTCGGCCAATATCGTCTTTCCCGACGCCGACCTGCCGCGCGCGATCATCGGCGCGCAGGCGGCGATCTTTGCCGGGGCGGGGCAGAGCTGCGTTGCCGGCTCGCGCCTGCTGGTGCATCGCAGCATCAAGGAGCGTTTCGTCGCCGCCTATGCCGAGGCGGCCGGGCGCATCGCGCTGGGCCATCCCTTCGACGAGGCGACCCATGTCGGCCCGATCAACAACCGGCGGCAGTGGCAAAAGATCTCCGAGATGGTCGGCGCCGGCGTGACCGAGGGGGCGCGCATTGCTGCCGGCGGCGGACGGCCGGCGTCGTTCGAGGCGACCGGCGGTTTCTACTTCGCGCCGACGATCCTGGATGACGTAACCCCGCAGATGAGCGTCGCACGCGAGGAAATCTTCGGCCCCGTCGTATCGGTCCTGACCTTCGACAGCGAAGAGGAGGCCGTCGCGCTGGCCAATGACAATCCCTATGGCCTTGCCGGGGCGGTCTGGACCGCCGATGTCGGCCGGGCGCATCGCATGGCGGCGGCGGTCCGCGCCGGCACCTTCTGGGTGAACGGCTACAAGACGATCAATGTCTGCT
Source organism: Paracoccus pantotrophus (assembly GCF_008824185.1). NCBI lineage: Bacteria > Pseudomonadati > Pseudomonadota > Alphaproteobacteria > Rhodobacterales > Paracoccaceae > Paracoccus > Paracoccus pantotrophus. Next base: position 2,023,829 of record NZ_CP044426.1, on the reverse strand, counting down.
CGCCCTTCGGCGGCTTCGGCCGCTCGGGTTACGGCCGCTCTTCGGGGCAGGAGGCGCTGCTGGCCTATACCCAGACGAAAAGCGTCTGGGTCGAGACCGCGGCCGAACCGCCGGCGAGTTTCGGCTACGCGCCCGGCTGATCGGAAAAAGCCCAAGACATCACGACGCCGCGCAGCCCGCAAGAATCGCGGGCTGCACAAGCGGTATCGATCTGCAGGCCGCAAGCGGGTGGGCGGCTGCGCCTGCTGCTCGCCCGGGGCTCGAAACCATGCCGCAACTGTGATCCCTTCAAGCCGAAGCCGCGGCATCGCCATCCGGAATGCCGCTGCCGGCAAGCCGCGCAGCCGTATCGGCGATGCGGCAATCGCCCCAAGCACCGGGGAAGGTGGTCGGATCGGCCCGTGCAATCGCGCGGGCCGGGGACGCGTTCCTCGACCGCTTCAGCGAGCAATCGCCGCCGGAATGCCGGCCGGTGATCCCTGTCCTCAGTCCAAGGCCGCGCAGGCCTGGGCGATGGCGGCGCAGGCCTGTTCGATGACCTCCATCGAGGTCGCGGTCGAGATGCGGAAATAGGGTTCGAGCCCGTATGCCCCGCCATGGACCGAGGCGACGCCTGCCGCCTCCAGAAGATACAGGCTGAAGTCCAGGTCGTTCCTGATCGTCCTGCCGTCCGGCGTCTTCTTGCCGATCAGGCCGGCGCAGCTGGGATAGAGGTAGAAGGCGCCGTCCGGCAGGCGGCAGGCAAGGCCGGGGATGGCATTGATCAGCGCATGGGCGCGGTCGCGCCGCTGGCGATAGACCGCCACGGCCTCGTCGACCGAATGCTGGTCCGAGGTCAGGGCCGCAGCGGCGGCTGCCTGGCTGATCGAGGAGGGGCAGGACGACATCTGCGATTGCAGCTTGTTGATCGCATCGATCAGCGCCAGCGGCCCGACGCCATAGCCGATCCGCCAGCCGGTCATCGCGTAGGACTTGGAGACGCCGTTGACGACCAGGGCCTGCGGCTTCAGCTCGGGCAGGACGGTCAGGATGCTGCAGGGCTCGAAATCGGCGAACCAGATTCGGTCGTAGATCTCGTCGCAAAGCACCATCACATGCGGATGGCGCAGCAGCACCTGTCCCAGCGCCCGCAGCTCGTCGGCGCCATAGGCGGCGCCGGTGGGGTTCGAGGGCGAGTTCAGGATCACCCAGCGGGTGTTGGCGGTGATCGCGGCCTCCAGCACCTCGGGGGTCAGCTTGAAGCCGACCTCCTCGCCGCAGGGAACGACGACCGGGGTGCCGCCATTGGCGATGACCATGTCGGGATAGGACACCCAATAGGGCGCCGGGACGATGACCTCGTCCCCGGGCTCGACGGTGGCCATCAGCGCCACGAACAGCACCTGCTTGGCGCCGCCGCCGACGCAGATCTCGTTCAATTCGCAGTCGATGCCCAGCCGCGTCGCGAAGTCGCGCTGGATGGCCTTGCGCAGCGCGACCGTGCCGTTGACCGGGGTGTATTTCGTCTCGCCCCCTTCCATCGCCCGGATGGCGGCGGCCTTGATGTGGTCGGGCGTGTCGAAATCGGGCTCGCCCACGGTGAGGTTGAGGATCCTGCGTCCCTCGGCCTGCAGGTCGCGGACCTTCTGCGCGGCGGCGGTGCTGGGCGAGACGCGGATGCTGGTGACGCGCGAGGCCAGTTTGATGTTGCTCAAGGCAATCTCCATCGGTGCGGATTGTTCGGATGCCGGCGGGGCGGCGCGTTACTTGTTGCCGGTCAGGATCACGTCGTCGCCCACGCGCTTTGCGGTGCGCAGGCCGCCGGGGACCTGCAGCGTCGGCAGCAGCTCGATCAGGTTGATGTTGACATATTGCGGCGTCCCGACCGCATATTCCACGGCATCGGCGATGTCCGAGACCTGCGGCATCTCGAAGCCTTCGTAATATTTGCGTTTCGCCTCGGCGGGGTCGATCTTCTCGACCTTGGCGAAGATGTCGGTCTCGACCCGGCCGGGGCTGATCTCGGTCACCCGGACGCGGCGGCCGAAGGCATCGACCCGCAACTGGCGCGAGACGGTATGCATCGCCGCCTTGGTGGCGTGATAGGCGATATGGCCGCCGAACTCGTAATGCCCGGCCATCGAGGTGATGTTGACGATATGGCCGCGGTCGCGCGCCATCATGCCCGGCAGCAGCAACCGGGCCAGGTGCAGGGCGGCGCGCAGGTTGACGTCGATCTGCTCGTCGATGTCGAAGGCGCTGGAGGTAAGGATGCTGCCGGGCCGCGACACGCCGGCATTGTTCACCAGCACGTCGATTTCCAGATCCTTCACCAGCGCGGTCACGGCCTCGGTGTCGGAAACGTCCACCGCATGCGGGATGACGCCGCATCGGTCCGCCAGTTCCTGCAGCTTGTCGGCGTTGCGGGCCAGGGCGTGGACGGTCAGCCCCTTGGCGCGCAGCCGCTCGGCGATGGCCCAGCCCATTCCGCCCGAGGCGCCCGTCACCAATGCCGTCTTGTAATCCGAAAATGCCATGGTTCTGTCTTTCTTCTCGTGAATGGGCCGGGGGGTCAGATGTGGCGGGTCAGCGGCGCGATGGTCGCGCCGCCCGCCGTGATGCCTTCGCGCAGCCGCCGCGTCAGTTCGACCGCGCCCGCCGTGTCGGAATGGACCAGGACGGACTGCACCGGCATCGGGATGACCTGGCCCTCCACCGTGTCGACCTGCCGGTCGCGGATGACCCGCATGACGCGGGCCACGACCAGCTCGGCATCATGGATGACCGCCCCCGGCTGGCTGCGGGGGGCAAGCTGGCCGCTGGCCAGATAGCCGCGGTCGGCCAGGAACAGGCGGACCACGTTGCCGCCCATCTCCAGCGCGGCCTTTTCCAGGGCGCTGCCCGGCAGGACCAGGAAGGCGATCTCGGGGTCGAAGGCCATGGCCGCGCGCGCCACTGCCGCCGCGATGGCGGGATCGGAGCTGGCGAGATTGCCAAGCGCGCCATGCGGATTCATGTGGGTGATGCGATGCCCGGCGCGGCCCGCCAGCCCGGCCAGCGCGCCCAGCTGGTAAAGCACATGGCATTCCAGTTCCGGCAGGTCCATGTCCATCCGCCGCCGCCCGAAGCCCATGCGGTCGGGAAAGCTGACATGCGCGCCCAGATCGACGCCATGCTCCCTGGCCAGCCGGATCGTGCGGTCCATGATGACCGGATCGCCGGCATGGTAGCCGCAGGCCACGTTGGCCGAGCTGATCTGCGCCATCAGCGCCTCGTCATCGGCGATGCGATAGGGGCCGAAGCCCTCTCCCATGTCCGAGTTGATGTCGATGATCATGGCTTGGTCTCCAATGTCAGGACGGTGTCACCGTGGCCGAACAGGGTGCCGGGTTCCGGGATCTGCGACGCGATGGTGCCATCCGCCGGGGCGATGACGGGGGCGCGGACGGCGCCTTGCGCGACATAGCCCAGAAGCTCGCCGGTGCGGACGGCGTGGCCGGGCGCAAGGGCGGGCAGGCCGTCGTCGCTGCCGCGCGGCAGGAAGCGGCCGATATCGGGGCTGCGCGCGGCTGCGGTCGCCGTCGCGGGCTGCGCCGGGGTTATGGCGGACGGTGCGGGTCCGGCCGGCAGGACCAGGCGCAGGAACATGTCCCCGCCCTCGATCTCCAGCGCGCCGACGCCATGCGCGCGCATCGCGTCCAGAAGCCGGGTAAGGTCTTGCTTGTCGAACATCACTGCCATCCCCCCTGCCGGACGCGGAATGCTTCCAGCTCGGCGCGGATTCCGGCCAGGCTTTGCTGCTGCACCCTTGCGGCCTCGGCCGCCTCGGCCGGCGTCACCCGGCGAAAACGCAGGCGGTCGCCGGGCCGCGCCTGCGCGATGCGCCACAGGTCGGGTTCGATGACCGCCGCGATCTTGGGATAGCCGCCCATGGTCGCGGAATCGGCCAGCTGGATGATCGGCTGCCCGCCACCCGGCACCTGCACGATCCCCGGCGCGATCCCGTGCGAGCGCAATTCGCCCGACGCGGCATAGGCCAGCGGCTCGCCCTCCAGCCGATAGCCCTGGCGGTTGCTTTGCTGGCTGACCGCATAGGGCGTGGTCCAGAACGCTTCGCGCGAGGCCGGGGCGAAACTCCCGTGCTCGGCCGAGGGCAGGGCGCGCAATTCGATCTCTGCGACCCCGGGGGCACGCAGCGCGGGCATGGTCAGGCTGAACCCCGCAAGCGGCAGCGGCGCGGTATCCGCCGCGGCGTGCAGCAGGTCGCCGGCGGCAAGGACGCGGCCTTCCAGCCCGCCGAAACCCTCGCGCAGCTGCGTGCTGCGCGAGCCCAGCACCGCCGGCACGTCGATCCCGCCGGGCAGGGCCAGATAGGTGCGGGCGCCCGAGGCCATCGGGCCAAGCTCCAGCACCTCGCCCTCGTCCGCCATGCCCGCCCAGACCCGCGGCAGCGGCCGGCCGGCCAGCGTCGCGCCGCAGGCCGCGCCCGCCAGCGCGAATGCGCCGGCCTGCCGGAACCGGAACCGTGCCGGGGTCAGCGGGATTTCCAGCGTCGCGGCATCCTCGTCATTGCCCAGCATCATGTTGGCGATGCCATGCGACAGGGCGTCCATGACCCCGGCGCGACCAAGCCCTTGCGACCAGTAGCCGTCGCGTCCCAGATCCTGCACCGTCGCGCCCGGCGGAATGAAAAGAGCCTCGATCATGCCTTGACCTCGACGGGGTTGAAGCGGATCCGGTCGCCGGGCCGCAGCAGCGCGGCGGGGCTGCATTCGGGGTCGAAGAAGGACAGGCCGGTGCTGCCGATGGTGTTCCAGCCGCTGGGGCCGGCCGAGGCCGAGACCCCGGTCTGCAGCCCCGCCAGCGACAGCGACCCGCCCGGCAGCCGGGGCAGCGGCACCTTGCGGCGCGGTGTTTCCAGCCGGGGATCCAGGCCGCCCAGATAGCAATAGCCGGCATGGCTGCCGACCGCATAGACCGTGTATTCCGGCGCGGCATGCAGGCGCACCACCTTGTCCACCGGCAGGCCGGTCATCTCGGCGACCTCGGCCAGATGCGGGCCGTCATAGGCCATGTCGATGGCCAGAAGCCGGCCCTCGACCTGCTTGCGGATGCCGCTTTCCCACAGCGCGGTCAGGTCCTTCTCGATCCGGTCGAGTTCGATCGGGACATGGTCCAGAAGCAGGGTGACATTGGTCATGCCGGGCACGGCTTCGCGCACGCCCTTCCAGGTGGCGGCCTCGTCGGCGACGGCCCAGATACGCTGCTGGTTGGCGAGGTCGAAGGGGCAGGAGGGCTGGAACAGCACCGCCCGGCTGCCGATCATGGAAAGCTTCGCGTCAGGCATGGCGGGATTTCCGGGTTTCGAGCCAGTGTTCGAGATGGTGGATGCTGACCCCCCCGGCCGAGAAGCCGGGCTCTGCCAGCATCTGCCGGTGCAGGGGGATATTGGTCGAGACGCCTTCCACCCGCGCCTCGGCCAGCGCGGTGCGGGCGCGGGCCAGCGCCTCGTCGCGGTCGGCGCCATGGGCGATGATCTTGCCGATCATCGAATCGTAGCTCGCCGGGATCTCCGAACCGGCGCCGACATGGGTATCCATGCGGATGCCCGGCCCGCCCGGCACGTGCATCGCCGTGATCCGGCCGGGGCTGGGGGCGAAGCTCTGCGGATCCTCGGCATTGATCCGGCATTCGATGGCATGGCCCAGGCTGCGCACCTGGTCCTGGGTGATCGGCAGCGGCTTGCCGCGCGCCACGTCGATCTGCATGGCCAGGATGTCCAGCCCGGTGACCATTTCCGTCACCGGGTGCTCGACCTGGATGCGGGTGTTCATCTCGATGAAATAGAACCGCCCGTCCTCGTAGAGGAATTCGAAGGTGCCGGCGCCGACATAGCCGATCCGGCGGCAGGAGGCGGCGCAGCGTTCGCCGATTTCCGCGATCAGCGCCCGGTCGATGCCCGGCGCCGGCGCCTCTTCGATCAGCTTCTGGTGGCGGCGCTGCATCGAGCAGTCGCGGTCGCCCAGCCACAGCGCATGTCCATGTGCATCGGCAAGAACCTGGATCTCCACATGGCGCGGCCTTTCGAGGAATTTCTCGATATAGATGTCGGCATTGCCGAAGAAGCGGCCGGCCTCTTGCCGGGTGACCATGAAGGCATCGGCCAGCTCGGATTCGGTCCGCACGACGCGCATGCCGCGCCCGCCGCCGCCGCCGGCCGCCTTCAGGATGACGGGATAGCCGATCCCGGCGGCGATCCGGCCGATCTCGTCGGGATCGTCCGGCAGCACGCTGTCCGGGCCGGGCACGCAGGGCACGCCGGCGGCGATCATGGCGCGCTTGGCCTCGACCTTGTCGCCCATCATCCGCATGACCGAGGCGCTGGGTCCGACCAGCCGCCGGCCCGCGGTCTCGACGGCCTCGGCGAATTCCGGGCGTTCGGAGAGGAAACCATAGCCGGGATGGATCAGGCCCGCGCCGCTGGCCTCGGCCGCGGCCAGAAGCGCGGGGATGTTCAGATAGCTCTTGGCGGCGGGTGCGGGCCCGATGCAGATCGCCTGATCGGCCAGGTGCAGCCAGGCGGCGTCGCGATCCGCCTCGGAATGCGCGCAGACGACGCGCAGGCCAAGCCGGCGGCAGGCGCGGATGATGCGCAGGGCGATCTCGCCCCGGTTGGCGACCAGCAGGCAGTCCATGTCGATCGCGGCCATCAGCGGATCCTCATCAGCGGCGCGCCCGCCTCGACCGTCGCGCCGTCTCCGACCATGATGGCCTCGACGGTGCCTGCTTGGGGCGCGGGGATGGCGGTCATCATCTTCATCGCCTCGATGACGCAGATCGTCTGGCCGGCCTCGACGCGGGCGCCGACCTCGACAAAGGCCGTCCCGCCGGATTCGGGGCGCAGGTGGCACAGGCCCGCCAGCGGGGCGGTGACGGCATCTGCCTCGGGCGCCGCTGGGGCGGCCTGCGCCGCCTCGATGGCGGGTTGCGCGGGCAGGGGGGCGTCGCCCGCGCCGCGGCGGATGGTGATCCGGTGCCCCTCGGCCGAAAAGGCGAACTCGGCCAGATGGTTTTCGGCGGCCCATTCCATCCCCGAGATGATGGAGTCGATGGTGATCGGCATGCGAAGGGCGTTGTCCCTGTGCGAAGTTGCGTTCTCTTGCGATTGGTAGCACCGCCGCTTCGCAATGATGTCAGAGCGGTTTCGCATGACCCGTCCGGGGGCATCGCGAAACCCGATCACATCAGATGCAGACGCTCTTATGCCTGCGCCCCGCGTTCTTCCTATGCTTCCGGCCGATCACCGCCGGCCCCGGCCGCGGCATTCCAGCAAGGAGGAGCACGACGTGCCCCATATCATCACCAGGATCGAACGTGCCGCGCCGGCGGATGTGGCCGCCCTGTCGAAATTCGGCAGCGCCACGATTCACGAGGCGCAGGGCCGGCTGGGCGCGCTGAGCGCGCGCCTGAAGCCCGTCGACCGCGCCATGTCGGTCTGCGGCCCCGCCTTCACCGTGCAAAGCGCGCCGCGCGACAACATCATGCTGCAACTGGCGATCCATTACGCCCAGCCCGGCGATGTCGTCATCGTCTCGGCCGGGGAATACGAGGAGGCGGGGTGCTTCGGCGACGTGCTGGCCAATGCCTGCCTGGCCAAGGGCATCGCCGGCGTGGTCACCGATACCGGGGTGCGCGACACGCAGGAACTGATCCGGCTGGGCCTGCCGGTGTTCTCGCTGAGCGTCTGCATCAAGGGCACGGTCAAGGAAACCCTGGGCCAGATCAACGGCGACATCGTCATCGGCGGGCAGGTGGTGCGGCCGGGCGACGTGATCCGCGGCGATGCCGACGGCCTGGTGGTGGTGCGCCGCGAGGATGCCGCCGAGGTGGCGCGCAAATCCGCTGCCCGCGAAGCGGACGAGGCCGGCTATATCGAGGCCTACAAATCGGGCCGGACGGTGATCGATGTCTGCAATCTTGAGGCGGTGCTGAAGGCCAAGGGCCTGACCACCGATCTTTGACGAGATCTTGCTGAGGATGCGCCCCGCGCCCTGCCGCGGTGCGGGATCAGGCCGATGATTCCCGTACGATCAGGTCGGTCTGGATTTCGATCCGGGCCGGCGCCGCGTCGGAATCCTGCCGCAGCAGGGCGACGATCAGATCCGCGGCCTTGCTGCCGATGCTGCCGGCATGGACATCGATCGTGGTCAGGCGGGGTACGCTGATCCTGCCGATCTCGTAATTGCCGAAGCCGGCCACCGCCAGGTCGCCAGGGATGCCGATGCCCCGCCTCTGGCATTCCGAGATCACCCCGAAAGCCACCAGATCCGAGACGCAGACCACTGCCCGGGTCTCCGGCTGGCTGTCCAGCAAGGCCCCGAGCGCCTGCGCCCCTTCGGCCATGCCGACCGGGGCGGTGCCGGCGGGAACCAGCCGCGTGTCGTCCAGCCCGTGGCGGCGCATCGCCTCGACAAAGCCGCGGCGGCGCTGGCCGCCGCGCGGATCGCGCGGCGATTCACCACCGATGAAGGCGATGTCGCGATAGCCCGAGGCGACCAGGTGATCCACCAGCCTGCCGATGCAGGCGGTGTTGGAAAAGCCCACGACATGCCGGATCGGCTGAGCGGGCAGGTCCCAGATTTCGATCACCGGGATCCGTGTCGCGCGCAGCATCTGCCGCGTCCTGCGCGTGTAGTCGCCCACCGTCAGGACGAGCGCCTCGGGCTTGCGGCGCAGCAGCTGGCCGATCAGCCTTTCCTCTTCCTCGGGGTCGTATTCGGTATTGGCCAGCAGGATCTGCAAGCCGTTCCGCGACAGCCCGCGTGAGAGCTGCCGCACGGTTTCCGCGAAATTCGCGTTATTGATCGAGGGGACGGTGACCGCCACGAAGCCGGAGCGGTTCTGCCGGAGGCTGGCGGCGGTCGCGTCGAAGACATAGCCCAGTTCCTCGGCCTTGGCCAGAATCCGGGCGCGTGTCTGCGGGTTGACGCCCTCGTCGCCGCGAAACGCCCGCGAGACGGTCATCGCGGAAACGCCGACCGCCTTGGCGATATCCGCCATCTTCACGGTTCCGCTGTGAAATCCGTCCCTGCTCATGCCGCCACATGCCCCTGCCGAAAGGGCAGGCTAGACGCTGCGGGATGCGGCCACAACACCCCGGCGGCATGGGACAGGAGGCCGCGGCAGGCCGTCCGCCGCCCGCCCGGCATGACGGGATGACGCAAGCCTAGAGCGAGACACTGATCGCCCCGTCCACATAGAGCGTGTGCCCGTTCACGAAGCTCGATGCGTCCGAGGACAGGAAGACGCAGGCCCCCACCAGTTCCTCGACCAGGCCCCAGCGCCCGGCAGGGGTGCGCTTTTCCAGCCAGGCCGAGAAATCGGGGTCCGCGACCAGCGCGGCGTTCAGCGGCGTGTCGAAATATCCCGGCGCGATGGCGTTGCATTGCAGCCCGTGGCGGGCCCAGTCCGTGGCCATGCCCTTGGTCAGGTTGCCGACGGCGCCCTTGGTGGCGGTATAGGGGGCGATGCCCGGCCGCGCCAATGCGGTCTGGACCGAGCAGATGTTGACGATCTTGCCGCGGCCGCGCCGGATCATGTGCCGCGCCACCGCCTGCCCGACATGGAAGACCGAGGCGATATTGGTCTGCAGCAGGGCCTCGAACCGGTCGGCCGGGAAATCTTCCAGCGCCGTGCGATGCTGCATGCCGGCATTGTTGACCAGGATGTCGATGGGGCCGACCGAGGCTTCGAAATCGTCGATGGCGGCGCGGACCTCGTCATGGCGGGTCACGTCGAAGGGCAGGGCCCGGATCTCGGCCTCGGGCAGTTCCGCCTGCAAGGCGGCGCGCGCCTCCTCCAGCCGTTTCGGATCCCGACCGTTCAGCACCACTGCGGCACCGCTTTTCGCCAGCCCCCGTGCCAGCGCATGGCCGATGCCCTGCGACGACCCCGTGACCAGCGCGCGGCGGCCCGCCAGCCCGAACAGGCTTTCAACAAATCCATTCGTCCCGGCCATCCCGTTCCTCCGTTTGGGTCTCGACAAATCCGTTCGACTCGTGTTTTGTTATCGATAACTATCCGAGTCAAGGGCCCGCTGAAAGGGCGACCGGAAAATCCCGCACCATAATGGAGAACACGATGAGCAAGCCGGTGGTCCTGCAGATGGGGGCCTATCCCGAATGGAACGAAGTCCCGCTGAGCGCGCAATACGATCTGCGCCGTTATTTCGAGGCCGCGGACAAGGAGGCCTTCCTGGCCGAATGCGGCGCCGAGGTGCGGGCCATCGCCACCCGCGGCGAGCTGGGGGCCAGTCGCAAGATCATCGAGGCCTGCCCGAATCTCGAACTGATCTCGATCTATGGCGTGGGCTTCGACGCGGTCGATCTGGAAGCCTGCCGCGAGCGGGGGATTCAGGTGACGAACACGCCCGACGTGCTGACCGGGGACGTGGCCGATCTGGGTGTCGCGATGATGCTGGCCGTCGCGCGCGGCATCGTCGGCGCTGAAGCCTGGGTGCGGGGCGGCCAGTGGGCGGCCAAGGGCAATTATCCGCTGCAGCGCCGCATCTGGGGCAAGAAGGCCGGTATCCTGGGGCTGGGCCGGATCGGCTTCGAGATCGCGCAGCGTTTGCGCGGCTTTGGCATGGATATCGCCTATTCCGACGTCGCGGCCAAGGACTATGCCGCCGATCTGACCTTCATCGCCGATCCGGTCGCGCTGGCGCGGCATTCGGAGTTCCTGTTCGTCGCCCTGGCGGCCTCGGGCCAGACCCGGCACATCGTCAATCGCGAGGTGATCGAGGCGCTTGGCCCCGAGGGCGTGCTGGTCAATGTCTCGCGTGCCTCCAACATCGACGAGGCGGCGCTGATCGCCGCGTTGCAGGACGGCCGGCTGGGCGCGGCGGCGCTGGATGTTTTCGATAACGAACCCCAGATCGACCCGCGCTTCCTGGAGCTGCCGAACGTGCTCTTGCAGCCGCATCAGGCCTCGGGCACCGTCGAGACCCGCAAGGCGATGGGCGAACTGGTCCGCAACAACCTGGCGGCGCATTTCGCCGGCCAGCCCCTGCTTACCCCGGTTGTCTGAGGCCGTCATGAAAGCGATTGTCATCCACGCCGCCAAGGATCTGCGCATCGAGGAACGCGAGCCCGAGGCGCTTGGCCCGGGACAGGTGCGCATCCGCCTTGCGGCCGGCGGGGTCTGCGGATCGGACCTGCATTACTACAACCATGGCGGCTTCGGGGCGGTGCGGCTGCGCGAGCCGATGATCCTGGGCCATGAGGTCTCCGGCCATGTGGTCGAATGCGCGCCGGACGTGGCGGGGCTCGTTCCCGGCGATCTGGTCGCCGTCTCGCCCTCGCGCCCTTGCGGGGGCTGCGGCTATTGCCGCGAGGGGCTGCCCAACCATTGCGAGAACATGCGCTTCTACGGCTCGGCCATGCCGTTCCCGCATATCCAGGGCGCGTTCCGGCAGGAACTGGTGGCGGATGCCGCGCAATGCGTGCTGGCCAACGGCCTGACGCCGGGCGAGGCGGCGATGGCCGAACCGCTGGCGGTCACGCTGCACGCCGCGCGCCGGGCCGGCGAGCTGCTGGGCAAGCGCGTGCTGGTCACCGGCTGCGGGCCCATCGGCCTGTTGTCGATCCTGTCGGCGCGGCTGGCGGGCGCGGGCGAGATCGTCGCCACGGACCTGTCGGATTTCACGCTGGCGATGGCGCGGAAATGCGGTGCGGACGCGGTCGTCAACATGGGCACGGCGCCCGACGGCCTGTCGCCCTTTGCCGCCGGCAAGGGCGGGTTCGACGTGCTGTTCGAATGCACGGGTGTTGCCGCGGCCATCGCGCCGGCCATCGCGGCCATGCGGCCGCGCGGCGTGGTCGTCCAGCTTGGGCTGGGCGGCGACATGCCGCTGCCGATGACGGCGATCACCGCCAAGGAGCTGGACCTGCGCGGCTCCTTCCGCTTCCACCCGGAATTCGCGACCGGCGTCCAGGCCATGCTGGCGGGTCGGATCGACGTCAAGCCGCTGATTACCCACGAGATCGCCCTGGACGAGGCCGAAACGGCGTTCCGGCTGGCCTCGGACCGTTCGGCGGCGATCAAGGCGCAGATCCTCTTCGCCTGAGCCGAGGCCTCAGCCTTGGCCTGAACCGGAGGCCGCCGGGGACCGCGCCGCCTCGGTCGCCAGCCGCACCAGATGATCGCGCACCACGGCGGCTGCTTCCGAAAGCGGCAGCTGAGCCGAGACGCAGATCGCCATCGCGACCTTCATGTTGGGGCGGCGGATGCGGTAGCTTCGGGCACCCGCGACGCGGCGCTGCACGGCCTGCGCCGCCGATGCGGGCAGGATGGTGCAGCCCAGCCCCTCGGCCAGCGCGTTCGACAGGTAGGAAATCGACTCGGTCTCGGCGACGACCTGGGCGCTGGTCCCGACGCGCGACAGGGTGGTCTCGATCACCTGGCGGACGGTGTGGATCGGGCTTGGCAGGATCAGCGGCTGGGACACGGCCTCGGCGAACGAGATCTCGCCATCCTCCGGTTCGGCGATCTGCGTTCCGATGAAATGCAGTTCTTCCGTCGAGATCGGCTCGAAGCTGAGGCTGGGGATCTTGCCGGGATCGAAGATCAGCGCGATGTCCGTCTTGCCGGTCATGATCTGTTCGCTGATCACGCCGCCGCCGACTGCCTCATTGGCATAAAGCAGGATGCCCGGGTGCTTTTCGCGGATGGTCCGCATCAGCTGCGTCGCCACCAGCGAACCCAGGCCCAGCGGCGCGAACACGACGCTGACCGCGCCGGTAATCTCCTCGGAGGAGGTGGCGATGTCCTGCTCGGCCTGGTTCATCTGCCGGATGATCATCTGGCAATGGCGATACAGAACCTTGCCCGCCTCGGTCGGGATGACGCCGCGCTTCGAGCGCAGCAGAAGCGGCTTGCCGAAATGGGTTTCCAGCGCGGCGATCTGCTGGCTCAGTGCCGGCTGGGCGATGTGCAGGATCGCCGAGGCGCGGGTGATGCTGCCGATGTCCACGATCTTCATGAAGGCGTAAAGCCTGCGTATGTCCATGATAACATTTCCCTGAGGCGCGATTCTTCCGGCCGCGGCGGCCATTCTATTGGGTCGGCGCCTGCTGCGCACCGATGTATAAGCATTCGCGATCATGTCAGACCGAACTGTTCTTTTCGCGGCGACGGCCCGGTCGCTAGGGTGGCAGGTGCAACGGTCACAAAACTGCAAAACGGTCGCTCCGCAGCGATATGCCGTTGGTCCGGCTCGCTTGCGGTAAGCGCCAGGATAGGGAGAGATTGATGTTCCTCAAGCCGATCGCGTTGGGGGCTGCGGCTGCGCTTGCCCTTGCAAGCGCCGCTGTGGCGCAAACCCGGCTCAGCTTGTCCGAAGTGCTGCCGGACGGCAATTTCATGACGGAAAACGCCAAGAGATTCGCGGAGGCCGTCAAGGAGGCCACCGATGGCGAGGTCGTCATCAATGTCGCCTCCTCGGGGTCGCTGGGCTTCAAGGGGCCCGACCAGCTGGGTGCGGTTCGCGACGGGCTTGCCGACATGGCCGATATCAACATCAGCCAGCAGGTCGGGATGAACCCGCTGTTCGGCGCCGAGGGCGTGCCCTTCCTTGTCGAGTCGATGGAGGAACTGAAGGAATACCACGCCTTCCTGCGTCCCGAGTTCGAGAAGCTGGCCGAGCAATACAACCAGAAGATCCTCTATATGGTGCCGTCGCCGGCCCAGTATGTCTATCTGAAGACCCAGATCGACGATATCGGCGACTTCCGCGGCATCACGGTGCGCGGCGCCGACAAGAACACCGTCGATATCGTCAGCAGCCTTGGCATGGACGGCATCGCCATGCCCTGGGGCGAACTCTTGCCGGCGCTGGCCTCGGGCCGGGTCAGCGGCGTTGCGACCTCGGCCAGCTCGGGCGTGGACGGCAAGTTCTGGGAATTTCTCAGCCATATCTATCCGACCAACCATACCTGGGGGTCGAACGCGGTGACGATCAATCTCGAGTCCTGGAGCAGGCTCACGCCGGAACAGCAGGCCGCCATCGAGAAGGTCGCGGCCGAGCTTGAGCCGCAATTCTGGGAAAGCTCGCTTGAGAGCGACAAGAACAGCATCGAGATCATGACCGGCCACGGCATGCGGCTGGTCGAGCTTTCGGACGAGCTGAAGGCCCAGATCGCCGAGAAAGCCAAGCAGGTTCAGGCAGAGTTCTTCAGCCGCGTTCCCGCCGCCAAGCCGATCGCCGATGCCTATCTCGCGTCGAAAGGCGGCAACTGAGATGGCCGGAGAGCAGCATGTCGCCTCCGAGGCCGTCGCTGAACGCGGTGCTGTCGCTGCCCTGCAAAGGGCGGCGGACTTTGCCTCGCTGGTCGCGGCCTGGCTTGCCGGTCTCTGTGTCCTGGGCCTGACCCTGCTCGTGCTGATCGACACCGCGATGGCGTTGATCAGCCGTTATGTCCCGTCCTTTCCCACGGGCACCGGGATCGGCTGGGAATACAGCGCCTATCTGATGGGCGCGGCCTTCCTGCTCGGCTCGGGCATGACGCTGCGCGCGGGCCTGCAACTGCGGGTAGAGCTGCTGCTGTCGATGGGCAAGGGCCGCTACGCCCGGATGTTCGAGATATTCGCTGCCATCCTCGGCTCTGTTGTCACGCTTCCCCTGGCGGTCTGGCTTGCGCAGTTCACGCATCGCACCTGGAGCTATGGCGAGGTTTCCCAGGACAGTTTCACGCCGCTGTGGATCCCGCAGCTGGTGCTGACCATCGGCGCGGCCGTGCTGGCCTTGCAGATGGTTGCCCGACTCGTCACCGCCATCAGCGGCAACACTGTCGACAAACCCAGCCTCGGTGCCGCGAGCGCCATCGAGTAAGCCACCGCGCCCCTGCGCGCGAAACCAGGAATATCGGGGAGAAACATGGGCGCTATCGTCGCAAGCCTGTTCGGGCTTCTTTTCGGCACATTGGCCATCGGGGCCTGGATCGGAATCGCCTTGCTGGCCACGGCCATCGGCCTGGCAATGATGTTCACCGGCCTGCCCGTCGACAGGCTGTTTCCGCAATACCTGTTCAACATCCTGACCACGCCCGACCTGGTCGCGTTGCCGCTTTTCATCCTGATGGGCGAGTTCCTGTTTCGCACGCGCCTGTCGGAGACCCTGTTCAGCGGCCTGGCGCCCTGGGCGGGCCTGCTTCCGGGCCGGCTGCTGCATGTCAATGTCGTCGGCTGCTCGATCTTTGCGGCGATCTCGGGCTCCTCGGCCGCGACGACGCAGGTCGTCGGCCGCATGACCCTGAAGGAACTGCTGGCGCGGGGCTATTCGCCCGACCTGGCCATCGGCAGCCTTGCAGGTGCCGGCACGCTGGGATTCCTGATCCCGCCCTCGACGGTGATGATCATGTATGGCGTGCTGGCCAATGAATCGATCCTGCGGCTTTTCACCGCCGGCTTCATTCCGGGCGTCCTGCTTGCCCTGGTCTTTGCCGCCTACATCATGATCCGCGCCAGCGCCAAGCCCGACCTGGTGCCCGAGAACGAACGCGCCTTGCGCCACATGCCCTTCCGCCAGCGTCTTGCCGCCCTGCGGGATCTCGGCCCGGTCATGTTCCTGATCCTCTGCGTGCTGGGCTCGATGTATGGCGGGCTGGCGACCCCTTCCGAGGCCGCGGCGCTGGGCGTGGTCGGGGCGTTCCTCGTGTCGCTGTCGCAGGGCGCGCTGAACCTGCGGGTGCTGCGCGACATCATCCTGGGGACGGTGCAGACCTGCTCGGTCATGGGCATCATCATCCTTGGCGCATCGGTGCTGGGCAATATCACCTCGACCCTTGGCATTCCTGCCGCGGTTGCAAATGTCGTGACCGACTGGAACCTGTCGCCGATGTTGCTGATCGTGGCGCTGATCGTGCTGTATCTGGTGCTGGGGACCGCGCTTGAAGGCTTTTCGATGATCGCGACCACCCTGCCGGTGGTGCTGCCGCTGGTCGAGGCCGCGGGCTTCGACAAGATCTGGTTCGGCATCTTCATGGTGCTGGTGGTCGAGATGGCGCAGATCACGCCGCCGGTAGCCTTCAACTTCGCCGTCATCCAGAACATCACCGCCCGAAGCACGGCCTATATCGCAAGGGTCACCTTCCCCTTCCTGTTGATCATGATCGGCTTTGCGATCATGCTGGCGCTGTTTCCGGGGATCGTCACCTTCCTGCCCGACCTGCTGCTGGGCTGATCCCGTTTGGGCGTGGCGCCCTGGCCTTCTTGTCGGGGCGCCATGCAGGTCAGCTTTGACTGCCCGTTCCGTTGGCGCTATCAGAGGCGCCATGCCACGGCCTAACGCGCAGCTGCATTTCGATCATCAATCGGCGTCCCTCGGGGATGCGCTGTCCAGAGCAAAGAAGAATAATGAACACTGACACTAGGATCGGCCTGATCGGCCTGGGGACGATGGGTGCGGCGCTGGCGCTGAACATCGCCGAGAAGGGCTTTCCCATCGCGGTCTGGAACCGCACCGCCGAAGTGACCCGCCGCTTCCATGCCGAGGCCGGGGCGCTGGCGGAGCGCGTGGTCCCGACCGAAAGCCTGGCCGATCTGGTCGCCGCCATCGCGCCTCCTCGCGCCATCATCCTGATGGTCCCCGCCGGTCAGGCCGTCGACGACCAGATCGCGGCGCTGGCGCCGCTGCTCGGCCCCGAGGATCTGGTGATCGACGCCGGCAACGCCAATTTCCACGACACCAACCGCCGCGCCGCCGCCGGTCTGCCGATGCGCTTCCTGGGCATGGGCGTCTCGGGCGGCGAAGAGGGCGCGCGCCACGGCCCCGCCATCATGGGCGGCGGTGCCCGCGCCGACTGGGACCGCGTCGCCCCGGTCATGCAGGCCATCGCCGCCCGGGCCGAGGACGGCACCCCCTGCGCCACCTGGATGGGCGAGGCCGGCGCCGGCCATTTCGTCAAGACCGTCCACAACGGCATCGAATATGCCGACATGCAGATGATCGCCGAGGTCTACGGGCTGATGCGCGACGGGCTGGGCCTGCCGGCCGCCGCCATCGGCGAGACCTTCGCCGGCTGGAACGGGGGGGCGCTGAAATCCTACCTGGTCGAGATCTCTGCCGCCGTCGCCGGGGCCGCCGATCCGCTGACCGGCGCGCCGATGCTGGACGTGATCCTGGACGCCGCCGGGCAGAAGGGCACCGGGCGCTGGACCGCGATCGAGGCGCAGCACCTCGCCGCGCCGATCCCGGTGATCGAGGCGGCGGTGATGGCGCGCAACGTCTCGGCCCGCCTCGGCGAGCGCAAGGCGGGCGAGGCGCGCTTCGGCGCCGCCCCGCAGGCGCTGGACCTGGCGCTGCCCGAGCTGGAGGCGGCGCTGATCGCCGGCAAGATCCTGTGCTATGCGCAGGGTTTCGCGATGATCGAGGCCGCCGGCCGCGCCTTCGGCTGGCAGCTTGACCTGCCGGGGATCGCGCGGGTCTGGCGGGCGGGCTGCATCATCCGCTCGGCCATGCTGAACGACATGGCCACGGCGCTGGCCGAGGATCCGTCGCGCAACCTGGCGCTGGCGCCCTTCTTCGCCGAGAAGCTCGAGACCGCGATGCCGGCGCTGCGGCAGGTGGTGGCGCAGGGGATCATGGCCGGCCACGCGCTGCCGGCGCTGGCCTCGGGGCTGGGCTGGTTCGACATGATGCGCACCGGCCGCGGCACCGCGAACATGATCCAGGCGCAGCGCGACTTCTTCGGCGCGCATGGCTTCGACCGTCTGGACGGCCAGGACAGCCATCACGGGCCATGGGGCGGAAAGGCGTGAACCGGGCGGCCAGGGCGGTCTTGGCCGCAGGCGGCCAATCCGGCATGGGCAAAGCCGCCTGACCGGGACAGCCCCGCCGCCGAAGCCCTGGCCCCAGATGTTTTCGGGCCAGATGTTTTCGGGGGTGATGATCTGGAACGGCACGATGCGCAGGATCATCGGGGATCGACGTTTCTGCCCCAGCGCCTCGAGCATGGTGCTGATCTGCTCCTGCGAGATCTGCCCGCGCGGATGATACGGGACCGCGGCGATCGGGCCTGCGTTCAGGCCCTTGCGCGCCTCGGAGCCGACATCGCGGCAGACGATGCGGATCTTCCTTTCGCCGTTCGGCCGAACTTTCACGGATCGCGCGCAGCACGCCGGAAATGCCGCCGCGGATCACGTGGCCCCGATGAGGTCCGTCCTGGCATCGCCGGCGCGGGACGTGACGCGCGACCAGATCGTCCAGACGATGGTCGGGCGCGAAATCACCGACACATGCGGCTGTGGGCATCCTGTCGGCGCCGCGCCATCGCGCCCGGAGCGGCGAGGGACAGCATGTCGAACTGGCCCTGGTGGACAGCCGGGTCGCCTGGCGGAGCAACGCGGGCATGAACGGCCTGATTTCGGGCAGGATGCCGCCAAGATGCGGCAATGCGCATCCGAACATCGCGCCAGCCAGGTCTATGCGGTCGCGGATGGCCATGTGATCCTGGCGCAACCCGCGAGATGCGCATCGAGATGACCGGGCCGGAAGGGGTCCGGGTGCCGATGATCGGCAAGCCCCTGAAGCTCCCGCGCACCGCCGTCAGCTATCGGCTGTCGCCGCCGCATCTGGGCGAGCATGACGGGGAAAGCCGCGCGGCCGTGGGCATTCCCGGGGCAGGGTAATACGCAAGGATCGGAATATAAACGATTTCATTCCATGCCCCGCAAGCATGACCAGAAGGGCGCGGTCCTGCCGGGAATTTTTCAAGACGACTGGTCTAATTATTTTGGATTTGAGGAGGACTCCGGTCTAAAAAAGCATATGGAAGAAACAAGGAACGCAGGTCTGCCGCGCAGGCGAGGCCGTCCCCGAAAAGACCAGAGCCGGCCGGATGCACCGCGCATGCTGCTTGTGCGGGCCGGCCTGGCGGTCCTGACGGAAAAGGGGTTCAGCACCGTCAGCATCGATGAGATCCTTTCCTCGGCCGGGGTGCCCAAGGGATCATTCTACCATTACTTCGACAGCAAGGATGCCTTCGGCCTGGCGCTGGTCGATGCCTATGCGGATTTTTTCGCCCGCAAGCTCGATCATTGGCTGGGCGCAGAAAATCGCCCGCCGCTGGAACGGTTGCGCGACTTCTTTGCGGATGCAAAGGCGGGGATGGCGCGTTTCGATTACCGGCGGGGCTGCCTGATCGGCAATCTCGGGCAGGAAATGGGCGTGCTGCCGGCCGCCTTCCGCGAGCGCCTGGCCGCGGTGTTCCGGGATTGGGAAGGACGGACCGCGACCTGTCTTCGGGCGGCGCAGGCGGCAGGCCAGATCGCAAGGGATGCGGATTGCGACCGGCTTGCCAGGTTCTTCTGGATCGGCTGGGAAGGCGCGGTCCTGCGGGCGAAGCTTGAGCGAAGCCCGGCCCCGCTTGACGATTTCGCAGAGGGCTTTCTGGCCATGCTGCGGTCCGGATCCGAAACCTCCAAGGGACAGCCGACATGTTCAAAGCGATACTGATCGAGAAGGATGAGAACGGGCAGCGGGTCTCGCTGTCCGAACTGGACGAAAGCCGGTTGCCCGAGGGCGACGTCACGGTTCGCATCGCCTGCTCGACCCTGAACTACAAGGATGCGCTGGCGATTACCGGCAAGGGGCCGGTGGTCAGAAGGTTTCCCATGGTGCCAGGGATCGATTTCGCCGGTGTCGTCGAACAATCGACCGACCCCTTTTTCCGGCCCGGAGACAAGGTGGTCTTGAATGGCTGGGGCCTGGGCGAGGTGCATTGGGGCGGGTTGTCCGAGCTTGCCCGTGTGAAGGGCGATTGGCTGATCCCCCTGGAGCCCGCGTTCAGCTTTTCCCGGGCAATGAGCATCGGCACCGCGGGATATACCGCGATGCTATGCGTGATGGCGCTGGAGCGCCATGGCGTCAGGCCCGAAAGCGGCGAAGTGCTGGTGACCGGCGCCGTGGGGGGCGTGGGCAGCGTGGCGGTCGCGGTGCTGGCCAAGCTGGGCTACGAGGTGGCCGCCGTGACCGGGCGCGTCGAGGAGAGCGAGTATCTGGCCAGGCTGGGCGCCAAGCGCATCCTGCCCCGGTCCGATTTCAACCAGCAGGGCAAGCCGCTTGCCAGTGAGCAATGGGCGGGTGCGATCGACGTGGTGGGCGGGCATGTGCTGGCCAATGTCTGCGCCTCCATGAAATACCGGGGCGTTGTCGCGGCCTGCGGCCTTGCCGGGGGCATGGCGTTCCCGGCCACGGTCGCCCCCTTCATTCTGCGCGGTGTCACCCTTGCGGGGATCGACAGCGTCATGTGCCCCCTGGACGAGCGGCGCGAGGCCTGGCGGCGGCTGGCTGAGGATCTCGATCCGGCGCTTCTGGATGGCATGACGCAGCATGTCGCAATCGAGGAGGTGATCGGGGTTTCCGAACAGCTGATCGCCGGTGCCATGCGCGGCCGCGTCGTCGTGCCGATCGCCAATCCCTGACATTCCAAGAAAGGAAAGCACATGAGCAACGGTCAACCCGCCATCAGCCGGTTTCCGGTCCCGACAATCGAGGAAATGCCCGAGGATATCCGCGATCGCATTCTGGCGGTGCAGGAAAAGTCCGGCTTCATTCCGAACGTCTTCTTGGCACTGGCACATCGTCCCGACGAATTCCGGGCCTTCTTCGCCTATCATGACGCGCTGATGGACAAGCCCGGCAATCTCAGCAAGGCCGAGCGCGAGATGATCGTCGTGGCGACCAGCAGTCTCAACCAATGCCAGTATTGCGTCGTCGCTCACGGGGCCATCCTGCGCATCCGCGCCAAGAACGCGCTGATCGCCGATCAGGTCGCCGTCAACTATCGCAAGGCCGATATCACCCCGCGCCAGAAGGCGATGCTCGACTTTGCGGTCAGGGTGTCGCAACAGGCCCATGATGTGGGGGAAAGCGATCTGCAGGCCTTGAAGGCACATGGTTTCACCGAGGAGGATGCCTGGGACATCGCGGCCATTTCAGCCTTTTTCGGCATGTCCAACCGTTTGGCCAATGTGACAAGCATGCGTCCCAACGACGAATTCTATGCCCTTGGCCGCTGACTTCAGGCCGGCGGGCAGCTTGCGCTCCGCGTCGGATGCCGCCGATTCGCGCATGAACGATCGGCCGCAGGGTTGATGCGCGCCGCGGGTCGTGCGGTCGCCATCCGGTCCCGAGGAAGCCGTGCCGGCCTTTCGCCCGGCGCGATCCTCGAGGTGACGGCGCGGCTGCCGCGTGGGACCATGCCGCCATGCCCAGGCTGTTGACACCGGCCCGGGTCGATGGATTGCTGCAGCCGCACCATATCGCCTGGGGGGATGCATGACGCGGTTTTCTGCCAATCTGGGCTTTCTCTGGACCGATCTGCCGCTGCCGCAGGCGATCCGCGCCGCCCATCGTGCCGGTTTCGATGCGGTCGAATGCCATTGGCCCCATGACCTGCCTGCCGCCGATCTGGCTGCTGCGCTGGCCGAGACCGGGTTGCCGATGCTGGGCCTGAATACCCGGCGCGGCCGGCCGGGCGAAAACGGGCTTGCCGCGCTGCCGGGGCGCGAGGCCGAGGCGCGGGCCGAGATCGGGCGCAGCGTCGACTATGCCGCTGCCATCGGTTGCGGTGCGGTGCATGTCATGGCGGGCCAGGCCGAGGGGCCGGCCGCCGAGCGCGTCTTTCGCGCCAACCTGGATCATGCCTGCCGGCTGGCGCGGCCGCTTGGCATCACTATCCTGATCGAGCCGCTGAACCGCTACGATGCGCCGGGCTACTTCCTGACCGGCTCGGACCAGGCGGCACGGATCATCGAGGCGGCCGGGCATGACAACCTGCGGCTGATGTTCGACTGCTATCACCTGCAGATCATGGAGGGCGACATCACGCGCCGGCTGCGGGCGCATCGCGACATCCTGGGCCATGTGCAGATCGCCTCGGTCCCGGATCGCGGTCCGCCCGACTCGGGCGAGCTGGACCATCGCCACATTTGCGCGGTTCTGGACGAGCTGGGCTGGACGCGGCCGGTCGGCGCCGAATACCGTCCCGGCGGACCGACCGAGGCCACGCTGGGATGGCTGGACATCTTGCGATCCCCCGGCCGGTCCTAGAACCCGTCACGTCTGGCGGCTGTTTCCGGCTCCGGCCCCTTGTCATGCAGCGTCTGGGGCAGCGGGCGCCGGCCGGGCTTTTTCAGGCCAGCATCCGCGTATCGCCGCAGATCGAGATCGCCTGTCCCGAAATATGGCGTCCGAGCGGCGAGGCAAGATAGATTGCCTGCGCGGCGATGGCCTCGGCGGGCACGTATTCCTTGATCGAGGTATAGCGGAAGGCTTCCGCCTCGACCTCGGCAAAGCTGATATTGCGCTGCTGTGCCTTGGCTTCCAGCACCCGGCGCTGCCGGTCGCCGGCGACGAGCCCGGGCAGAATGGCGTTGACCCGGATGCCGCTCTCGCCCAGTTCGATGGCCAGCGATTTCGTCAGTCCGATGACGCCCCATTTCGCGGCGGCATAAGGGGTGCGCAGCGCGAATCCGACGCGGCCCGCGACCGAGGACAGGTTGATGATCGAGGGATTTCCGCTTACCCGAAGCGCGCCCACCGCGGCGGCGGCGCTCAGGAACTGGCTGGTCAGCACGATGTCCAGCGTCCGCCGCCAATCGGCAGGGTCGATGTCTTCGATCCGGGCGGTCGGCCCGGCGATCCCGGCATTGTTGACCAGGCAGTCCAGCCCGCCCAGATGGGCGATGGCATCGCGGACAAATCCCGTGAGCGCCGCTTCGTCGGCGACATCGATCTGCCGGGCGAAAACCCCTGCGGGCAGCGATGCCAGCGCCGCCGCGTCGATGTCGCAGGTCGCCACCGTCATGCCGGCCTCGGTCATCGCATCGACGATGGCGCGCCCGATGCCGGATGCCCCGGCGGTGACGATGGCGCGCTGGCCTTCGAGTTGATGCGTCATGGTTGGCTTTCCCCCGCATGTGCCAGATGTTCCAGGATGATCTCGGCCGCCGTGGTGATGTCTAGGCGGATCGCCGCCGCCGCCGCCTCGCGGTCGCGCGCTTGCAGCGCCTCGACCAGCTGGCCGTGGGCATCGACGGAATGGCTGGCGCGTTCGATCGCGTTATGTGGCCCCAGATCCAGCGAGATCATCGGCCCGGCCCGCAGCCATGAGATCGCAATCAACTGCCGCAGGCTGGGCGAGCGCGCCTCGTCATAAAGCGTGAAATGCAGGCGGCGGTTCAGGGTCAGCGCCTCGGCCCGGTTGTTGGCGCTGAGTTCACGGCTGAACTGTTCGTGCAATTCGCGGATGCGGTGAATGGCGGATTCGGGGATGCGGTCGGTTGCCAGCCGCGCGGCCTCGCATTCCAGCAGCACGCGCGTGCGGACCAGGTCGCGCAGATCCTCGGGCGCCATGGCCGGCACGATCACTGCCTTGTTGCGCTGAATCGCCAGCGCGCCCTGTGCGATCAGCCGTCCGATCGCCTCGCGAACCGGCATGGTCGAAACGCCCAGATGTTCGCCCAATTCGCGGATCGAGGTGCGGCTGCTGGGCTTCAGCGTGCCGTCCAGCAGCATTTCCGCAATGGCATCATAGACTTGCCCGGTCAGGGACACGGTTTTCAATGGGCGGGGCGGGCTGCTTAGTTCGGTCATTGACAAAGGGCCGCTTTCGATTCCAGTATGATCTGTGATCACACTGATGGGGCGAAAAGTCAAGCCTGTGCAGGCAATCACCCCGCGGTTTCATGGGAGGAGAAGACATGATCAGAACGATTGGCCGGCGACAGCTGCTCAAGACCGGAACGGCGGCGGGGCTTGTGACGCTGGCCGCGCCGGGGCTTTTGCGCGCGCAAAGCGACCCGGTGGTCCTGGGCCATCTGACCCCGCGCACGGGTTTCCTGGGCCCGATGGGCGAATATGCGGTGATGGCCGTGGATCTTGCGGTCGAGGAGATCAACGCCAAGGGCGGCATCAACGGCCGTCCGCTGACCGTGGTGAAGGAGGATTCCGTCAACCCCCAGACCGCCACCACCAAGGCCGAGCGCATGGTCGAGCGCGGCGATCTGGCGATGATCATCGGCGAGATCTCTTCGGCCTCGGCGCTGTCCATCGCGCAGGTGACGGCGCGGGCGAACAAGCTGTTCATCAACACCGGCGCCAATTCGGACACGCTGCGCGGCAGCGACTGCAAGCGCACCATGTTCCATACCGAGGCGCAGAACGTCATGTATGTGAACGCCGAGGGCCAGTATTTCCTTCAGAACGACATGGTGAAGGACAAGAAATGGTTCATCCTCAGCTCCGACTACGCTTTCGGGCACGACCTGCGCCACGGTGCGCTTGGCTTTCTTGAACGGAACGGCGGGCAGGCGGTCGGCGACGAGCTGATCCCGACCGATGCGACCGATTTCTCGTCGCATCTGCTGAACATCCGCAATGTCCAGCCCGACCTGATCGTCGTGAACCTGGCCGGCACTTCGGGGGCCAGCTTCATGAAACAATATGGCGAGTTCGGCCTGGACATCCCGCTGGGCGGCTTCGACTATAACAGCAGCATCGCATGGGCGACCGGGCCGCAGGATTTCAAGGGCACTTGGCCCTGCATCTGGACCCACCAGGTGCAGACCGATGCCTCGCAGGCCTTTGCGCAGGCCTTCCAGGCGAAATATGGCAAGCCCGCGGAAAACCAGGCCTATTCCGACTATATCGCCGTGCGCATCGCTGCCGAGGCGATCGCGAAGACCGGCGGCACCGACACTGCGGCGCTGATCGAGTTTCTGGAAGACCCGGCGACCGAGTTCGACATCCTCAAGGATCGCAAGGGCCGCTTCGACACCGCGACGCACCAGCTTTTGCAAGAGGTCTATGCCGTCACCGCCCTCGATCCGTCCGAGGCGCAGAACGAATGGGACATCTTCACCACCTCGGGCGCGCTGCCCGGCGCGGAGGTGCCGCTGGATGAGCTGATCAAGGGCGCGGTCGGCGGCGACTGCACCTTCTGATCCCGGAAAAACCCGCAAGGGCAGGGCGCGTCCGGGCGACGCGCCCGATCATCTCGCATGATAACGGGGATGCTTCATGACATTGGTCTTTCTTTCGCAGCTTCTGAACGGGTTGCTTGACGGCTTCTATTACATGCTGATCGCGCTGGGGCTGTCGCTGATCTTTTCGCTTGGGGGGATCGTCAACCTTGCGCATGGAGCGTTCTTCACGCTTGGCGCCTATCTGGCGCTGGTGCTGACGCCGCATATCGGTTTCTTCGGCGCGCTGATCGTCGGCCCGCTGATCGCGGCGGGCGTCGCGATGGTGGTCGAGCGCACGCTGTTCGCCCGTTTCTACCGCGAGGATCCGCTTTATTCGCTGCTGCTGACCTTTGCGCTTTCGATGATCATCGAACAGAGCCTGCGCTGGTATTTCGGCGCCTCGCCACGCGCCTATTCCATGCCCAATGAACTGCGCGGGCAGGTCTTCATGGGCGATTTCGTCTATTCGCGCTATCGCTTCTTCCTGATCGGCATCGCCATCGCGACGGTGGCGGCGGTCTGGGTGCTGCTGAACAGGACCGCCTTCGGGCGCATCGTGCGGGCGGGCATCCAGAACCCCGACATCCTCGGCACGCTGGGGATTTCGCTGCGGCCCTATCTGTCGGCGGTGGTGGCCATCGCCATTGCCATCGCGGCGCTCGCGGGCGTGCTGATGGCGCCCCTGCAGCCCGTCCACCCGATGATGGGGGTCGAGGTCGGGACGGCCGCCTTCGTCGTCGTGGTGATCGGGGGGCTGGGCTCGTTCTGGGGCGTGGTCGTGGCCGCGCTGCTGGTCGGGCTGGTCAAGGGGCTGATGATCGGCATCGGCTATACGCAATATTCGATGCTGGCCATCTACCTGCTGATGTTCGTCGTGCTGTTCCTGCGGCCGCGCGGGCTGCTGGGCGAACGCATCACCCGCTTTGAATAGGTTTCAGATGACTTCCCAAAAATTCCTGGCGGTGAAGAACCTGCTGATCGTGGCGCTGGCGCTGGTGGTGCTGCCGGTCCTGCTGAGCCGGATCGGGCTGGGTGCCAATTCCGCGGTCGAGGTGGTGATCTTCGCGCTGGCCGCAATGGGGCTCAACGTGCTGGTGGGCTATACCGGCCTGGTGTCCTTCGGACATGGCATCTGGTTCGGGACGGCGGCCTATGTCGCGGGTCTGACCGCGCGGTCGCTGGGCAATGCCAGCATGGCGGTTGCGCTGATCGTCGCGGTGGCCGCGACGGCGCTGGTCGCGGCGCTTGTCGGCTTTCTGGTGCTGCGGCGGCGCGGGGTCTATTTCTCGCTGATGACGCTGGCGCTTTCGGCGATGGGCTTTCAACTGGCCTTTCGCTGGACCGACGTGACCGGGGGCGAGAACGGCCTCGGCGGGATCGAGCGCCCGGCGCTGCTGGACAACAACCTCAATTTCTACGTCTTCGTGGCCCTGCTGGGTTTTGCGGTGATCGTGCTGCTTCAGCGGGTGCTGCAATCGCCCTTCGGCTCGGTCCTGGAGGCGATCCGCGAAAACGATGGCCGCGCGCAGGCGCTTGGCTACGATGTGCGCCGCTACAAGCTGAAAGCCTTCGTCCTCTCGGCCGTGATCACCGGGTTGGCCGGGGCGCTTCTGCTTTACAAGAACCGCATGACCTCGGCCGAGCCGATGTCGATCATCTTCTCGGGCGAGCTGCTGGCCATGGTCGTGATCGGCGGAATGCGCGGCTATCTGGGGCCGGCGCTCGGCGCGCTGTTCTATATCCTCTTCCGCGAATACCTGTCGATGTATACCGAGAACTGGCTGCTCTGGTTCGGCCTGATCTTCCTGGGCTTCGTGATCTTCGCGCGGCAGGGCATGATCGGCATCGGCGCGCAGTTCCGCCGCCGCTTCTTTCCCGAGCCCGAGATCGGGGCGGCCATGGCCGACCGAAGGACCGGCGACTATCCCTTGCCCCGTGCCATCGCCGGGCGCGATGGCGGCGGCGGCGACGTGCTGGTGGCGGAAGGAATCTCCAAGAATTTTCGCGCGATCAAGGCGGTCGACGATGTCTCGCTGCGGGTCAGGGACCGCACGCTTCACGCCCTGCTTGGTCCCAACGGTGCCGGCAAGACCACGGCGTTCAACCTGATGTCGGGGATCGTTCCGACCAGTGCGGGCCGGGTCTCGTTGCTGGGGCAGGACATTTCGGGACAGTCGGCGGACCGCATATCGAACCTCGGGCTGGGACGATCCTTCCAGATCACCAACCTCTTCCCCGAGCTGACCGTGCGCGAGAATATCCGCCTGGCCGTTCAGGCCCGAGATCCCAGCCGCAACTCCATGCTGCGCTCGACCGCCAGCGTTGCGCAGGTCCATGAAAAGGTCGAGGAGATGATCAACTGGGTCGGTCTGGCCGGAATGGAGAATGCCCGCGCCGGTTCGCTGTCCTATGGCGGGCAGCGGCTGCTGGACCTGGGCCTGGCGCTGGCGACCGAGCCGCGCATCCTGCTGGCGGACGAACCCCTTGCCGGTCTTTCGGTGGCCGAGCGCGAGCGGGTGGGCCTGCTGATCAAGGACGTCTCGAAAAGCTTGCCGGTGCTGCTGGTCGAGCATGACATCGACCGCGTGTTCGAGCTTGCCGACCACGTCACCGTCATGGCCGACGGCAAGGTGCTGGTCGATGGCACGGTGGACGATGCCCGCAACTCGCGCGAGGTGCGCGACATCTATATCGGCTCGGGCACCAGCGCGGTCGCCGCCTCGGCGCGGCAGGGGCAATTCTCGGCGGAACGGATCCTCAGGCTCGACAAGGTGAACCTGCATTACGGCAAGAGCCATATCCTGCAGGATGTCAGCTTCGATCTGCACAAGGGCGAGATCCTGGCGCTGCTGGGCCGCAACGGCGCGGGGAAATCCTCGGTGCTGAAGGCGGTTACGGGGATCGTGGCGCCGTCCTCGGGCTCGGTGGGGCTGATGGAGCACGAGCTTGCGGGCCTGTCCAGCGCCCGGATCGCGCGGCTCGGCATCGGCTATGTGCCGCAGGGCCGGGGGCTTTTCGCCGGAATGACCGTGCGCGAGAACCTGGAACTGGGCCGCATCCGCCGCCAGACGGGCGAGGGCACGCATTGGTCGCTGGAGGAAATCCTGGAATATTTCCCGCGCCTGCGCGAGCGCCTGGATACGCCCGCCGACAGCATGTCGGGCGGCGAGCAGCAGATGGCCGCGGTGGCCCGCGCGCTGTCGGGCGACATCCGCGTCCTGCTGCTGGACGAGCCCTTCGAGGGGTTGGCCCCGGCGGTGGTCGAGCAGCTGTTCCGTACCTTCGACAAGCTGCGCGACCGGCTGTCGATCGTGATCGTGGACCATAACCTCGACCTGGCGCTGGCGCTGTCGGACCGCACCATCGTGCTGGAGCGCGGTCGCGTGCTGCATGAAATCGAATCCCGCCGCATCGCCGAGGATATCGAGCTGCGGCGCGAAATGCTGTGGATGTAGGGGGGGCGCATGTCTCATATCGCCATCGTCGGCGCGGGCCTGATCGGCCGCGCCTGGGCTTTCGTCTTTGCCCGCGCCGGGTTCGAGGTCCGGGTCTGGGACCACGACCCGCAGGTGCTGGCGCGGCTGGACGGCGATATCGCCGCCATGATCGCGCAGACCGCGCCCTTCGGGCAGGCGGGCGCGGATCCCGCTGCCACCGCCGCGCGCATCCGCGCCGTGCCGGACCTGGCCGAGGCGCTGGAGGGGGCCGAACTGGTACAGGAAAGCGGCCCCGAGGTTCTGGCCGTCAAGCGCGAGCTTTTCGCACGGCTGGACGGGCTGGCGGCCCCCGAGGTGATCCTCGCCTCCAGTTCCTCGGCCCTCATGGCCTCGGCCTTCGCCGAGGGCCTGCCGGGGGCGTCGCGCTGCCTCGTCGGCCATCCGGTCAACCCGCCGCATCTGGTCCCGGTGGTCGAGATCGCCCCCGCCCCCTTCACCGACCCGGCTGTCACCGCCCGCGCCCGCGCCATCTATGCCCGTGCCGGCCAGGTGCCCGTGGTGCTGAAGCGCGAGATCGACGGCTTCATCCTGAACCGCCTGCAAGCGGTGGTGCTGGCCGAAAGCCTGCGCCTGATCGAACAGGGCTATGTCGATGCGCAGGGCCTGGACGACACGATCCGCCACGGGCTTGGTCGCCGCTGGGCCTTCATGGGCCCGATGGAGACGATCAATCTCAACGCGCCCGGCGGAGCGGGGGACTATCTGAGCCGCTACGGGCAGATGATGGCCGACCTGGCGAAAACCGCCGCCCGCGCCGAGGCCTTCACGCCCGAGGCCGCCGCAATCCTTGGCGCGGCCTTCCCGGACGCCGCGACCCCGCAGGCCATCCGCGCCCGCCAGGACTGGCGCGACGGCCGCCTAGCCGCCCTGGCCCGCCATCTGGCCGACCAGTCCCAACGATAAGACCCTCAGGAGCAAGCCATGAGCCTTCAAGGCAAAGTCATCATCACCTGCGCCGTGACCGGGGCAATCCACACCCCGTCCATGTCGCCCTATCTGCCGGTCTCGGCCTCCGAGATCGCGGAGGCGGCCATCGGCGCGGCCGAGGCGGGCGCGGCGGTCGTCCATCTGCACGCCCGAGCCGAGGGCGACGGCCGCCCCGACCAGAGCGTCGAGGCCTTCAACCCCATTCTTGGCGTCATCAGGCAGGCAACCGATGCCGTGCTGAACATCACCACCGGCGGTGCGCCGACCATGAGCATCGCCGAGCGTATCCAGCCCGCGCAGCATTATCGCCCCGAACTCGCCTCGCTGAACATGGGTACGATGAATTTCGGCCTGTTTCCCATGCTCGGCCGCTATCAATCCCAGCTGAAGCACCAGTGGGAGCGGGATTACCTGGGCAACAAGGACATCATTTTCCGCAACACCTTCGGTGATGTGGAACATGTGATGACCACGCTTGGCGCGAACGGCACCCGCTTCGAGTTCGAGTGCTACGACACCTCGCATCTCTACAACCTCAAGCATTTCCACGATCGCGGGCTGGTCAGCGGGCCGCTGTTCATCCAGACCGTGTTCGGGCTGATGGGCGGCATCGGCGCGCATCCCGACGACGTGCTGCACATGAAGCGCACCGCCGACCGGCTGTTTGGCGAGGATTACCGCTGGTCGGTGCTCGGCGCCGGGCGCAACCAGCTCAACATCGCCGCCATGTCGGCCTCGATGGGCGGGCATATCCGCGTCGGGTTGGAGGACAATCTCTGGGCGGGCAAGGGCCGCCTTGCGGAAACCAATGCCCAGCAGGTCCGCGCCGCGCGGCAGATCGTCGAGGGGCTGGGCCTTGAGGTCGCAACGCCCGCCGAAGCGCGCGAATTTCTGGCGCTGAAGGGCGGCGATCAGGTCAATTTCTAGGGGAAATCATGGCAATCACCGATCTGGAACCCGGTCGCGCCGCCGCCGCCCGCACTGGGGACACCTGCCGCCTCCGCGACAGGGTCGAGGCGACCGCCTGGTGGCGGGACCATGGCAGGGCAATCCGTGACGGGATGTTGCGGGCCGCCAAAGACATCGCCAACCGGCATGTGCGGATGACCGACCGCGACGGCCTGTATCCGGCGCACGGGCTCACTTACGGCGCGCCGTTCCTTGGCCCGCACTCCCATGTCGCAGGCGGCGACAGGGCCATCGGGACCGATCACGCCCTGTCGACGCCAGCGCGCCCTTGCTTGCGCCGGCGCATGATCGAGGGCCTTGCCGGTCATGCCGAACAGGCCCAAATCCGCGTCCGCCGCCATGCCGGCGACGCCATCCGCTACGGAAAGGCTGCCCGATGAACCCGATGCCCGATTTCTCGCTGAACGGCCGTGTCGCGCTGGTCACGGGCGCGGGCCGAGGCATCGGCCGCGCCATCGCCGAGGTCTATGCGCAGGCCGGCGCCGAGGTCATCCTCTGCGCCCGCAGCGCGGCCGAGATTTCCGATGCGGCCGAGGCGCTGGTGGCGCAGGGCCTCAAGGCCCGCGCCATCCCCTGCGACGTGACCGACGTGGGCGCTTTCCGTGCCTTGGCCGAGGGGCTGGGGCGGCTGGACATCTTTGTCAACAACGCGGGCACCAACCGCCCGCGCCCGCTGGTCGAGGTCACGGAAGAGGATTTCGATGCCATCGCGGGCCTCAACCTGCGCGCGGCCTTCTTTGCGCTGCAAAGCGTGGCGCGGCGGATGCGCGATCTGGGGCGGGGCGGGTCGATCATCAACATGTCGTCGCAGATGGGGCATATCGGCGCGGCGGACCGTTCCGTCTATTGCGCGACGAAATGGGGAATCGAGGGGCTGACAAAGGCCAGCGCCATCGAGCTTGCGCCCTTCGGCATCCGCGTGAACACGATCTGCCCGACCTTCATCGAAACGCCGCTGACGCGACCCTATTTCGAAAACCCGGCCTTTCGCGACCATTGCCTGCGCATGATCAAGCTGGGCCGCCTGGGTCAGGTGGGCGACATCACGGGTGCCGCGCTCTATCTGGCGTCCGACGCCTCTGCCCTGATGACCGGCAGCGCGATGATGCTGGACGGAGGCTGGACCGCCGAATGAGGCCGCATTGAACCGTTCCCCCTATCGGGAATTGGCCCGGAACGGTGCGGGCCGCGGTGCGAATCCGGGCCAGCCGGGGCCGGCTGGGCGACATCTTGGGCCGCTGCTGTTCGCCCGTCGCGGACATGGCGCCCGCGCCCCGGATTTCGGCCTCGCGCATGAAAAAACCCCGAGGCATCGCCGCGGGGTCCGTTCATCGATGGGGAGTCTCAGAGGCCGCGGGCGACATGCTCGATATCGCCGCGGGTCAGGCCGATATCGGTCAGTTCGCGATCCGTCAGCCGGCTCAACTCGCGGCGGGTGATGCGGGCATCGTTCCAGGCGGCGATCCGTGCGGTCAGGCGTGCAAAGACTTGACCCAGGCTACCGGCGGCATGGTTATGGCTCAGTTCGACAGCGGACATCTTGGCACCTTTTTCATCTTGCCCATCCAGCGGGCATGTTTCGGACAAGGCGGATATAGTCCGGGCACAGCGCGGGCAGTAGTCGCGATCCCGGCAAAGCAGCCATGCATTCTGCGCCGCAGCATGACGGCCGGCAGGCGCCTCGTGCCGTCCGGCGGGCGGCTTGGGATGGCGCGCGGATCCGGGTTATCCGCCTCGGGCCGCTGCGCGAGGCTTCTGCCTGGTGTTCGAGAGGGCGCGGAAATAGGTGGCTGCGCCTATTGCCGCCGTGCGCGACAGGCTGATCGCCTGCTCGGGGCTGACGGGGCGGAATGCCACCGCATCCCGCGGCCGCAGCTGGACAAAGGAATCGAGGTCGCAATCCAGCACTGTCGCGATCTTTGGATAGCCGCCCGTGGTCTGGTGATCGGCCAGCAGAACCGTGGCCACGCCGTCGCCCGCAATCTGGACCGATCCCCTGACGATGGGTTCGGATGGCATGTCCAAGGCGGCATGGGGGGCAATGGAAGGCCCCGCCAGCCGGACCCCCATGCGGTCCCATGCATCGGTCATGCGCCAGGTGCCGGAAAGGAAGGCCGAGATCGCTTCTGCACTGAAGAAACGCTGCTGCGGCCCCATGGTGACGCGCAGCTCTCTGCGGGGCCGGGCGGCGACCGGGC
Organism: Paracoccus pantotrophus; assembly: GCF_008824185.1. Classification (NCBI taxonomy): domain Bacteria; kingdom Pseudomonadati; phylum Pseudomonadota; class Alphaproteobacteria; order Rhodobacterales; family Paracoccaceae; genus Paracoccus; species Paracoccus pantotrophus. Next base: position 1,991,233 of record NZ_CP044426.1, on the reverse strand, counting down.
ATGGGATGCTGCCCTCGCGCTCTTCCCGCCGCGCGGCATCGGCGATCACCAGGCGCGCGCCGGTCGCCAGGCGACCGCCGCCGAAGCCCGAAATCGCATGGGTGGACGCGCTGCCGAGCCAGCGCGGCGATCGGAGCAGCCCGGCAAAGGCCAGATAGCACCAGCTTCCCCATGGCCCCGGACGAACGGTCAGCCTTTCCCCGGCCCGCAAGGTCGCGACGGTCCATGAGCTGCGCCTGGTGCCGGCATGCTCGACGATGAAACCACCGCCCGCGACCGCGAAGCTGACCGTGCCCGAAAGGCATTCCAGCGCCAGCCCGCCCAGCGAGATCTCGATGCCGGGGGCGCCGGCCGGGTTGCCAAGCGCGATATTCGCCGCGGCGAACGAGCGGCGATCCATCGCGCCCGAGCCCGGCACGCCATAGCGCATCAGCCCCGGCCGTCCGCCGTCCTGCACCGACACATGCGGCCCGGCGAAACCGACCGAAAGAACCGTCCCGCTCATTTCCCGACCTCTGCATCGTATTCGGCACGGCCGATCCGGCGAAACCGCACCCGGTCGCCGATGTCGAACAGGAACGGCCGCTCGGGGTCGTCGGTCAGGATGCGGGTGGGGGATCGGCCGATATTCCACCAGCCGGTCGGCATGGTGATGGTCGAAACGAGGCATTGCGGGCCCGCGATCAGGACGCTGCCCGCCGCGACGCCCCGCAGCGCGGTGGGCTTGCGGGGCATGCGGATCGCCTCCGGCACGCCGGCGAGATAAGCATATCCCGGCGCAAAGCCGTACATGAAGACCTCGTATTGCCCGGCCAGATGTGCGGCGATCACGGCCTCTTGCGACAGGCCGGCGGCCTGGGCCACCGCCGCGAGATCGGGAGAAAGACCGTCGTCATAGCAGACCAGAACCTCGCGCAAGCCTGGCCTTTCCCCGGCCGGCGCGGCCTGCTGGCATAATTGCCGGGCCTTGCTTTCGGCCATGGCGTGATCGCAGACCAGGGGGTCGAACCGGATCAGAATCCCGGCATAGGCCGGAACCGCCTCGAGAAAACCGTCAAAGGGCGCCGCAGCTAGGGCCCGGTCCAGTTGAAGCACCCGGGCGTGGATGCCAGGGTCGATCCTGTCGCCGAACTCCACCAGGATGCCATGCTCGGCCACGGGGCTGAAAACCGGAAAGCAGCGGCCAGGGCTGGCGGCAGCGCCCATGTCACGCCCGGCCTTCGACCTGCAGGAAGGGTGCGACGGCGATTCCCGCCGCGCCCAGCCGCGCCCGGATGGCTTGCGCCATGGAAACCGCGCCCGCGGTATCGCCGTGAACGCAGACCGATTGCGCGGCCAGCGGGATCGGCGCGCCTTGGATCGCCGGCATCAGCCCGGTCTCCAGAAAGCGGATCAGGCGGTCCGCGACCTCTTCGACATCATGCAGCACCGCGCCGGGCTGTGACCGGGGAACCAGCCTGCCGTTGGGCAGATAGGCGCGGTCGGCAAAGATCTCGGAGAATACCTCGGCTCCTGCCGCGCGCGCCGCCAGCTCCAGATCGGTCCCCGAGATCGCCAGCACCGCCAGATTTCCCGGCAAGGCCGATACCGCGGCGACGATGGCATCCGCGACGGTGCGATCATCCGCGGCAAGATTGCCAAGCGCCCCATGCGGCTTGACATAGCGCACCCGCGCCCCCGCCAGCGCGGCGATGCCCTGCAAGGCGCCGACCTGCGCCGCGACCATCCGCCCGATCCGGGCGGGCGGCATGGGGATCACCCGGCGCCCGAACTCCTCGCGGTCGGCATAGCCCGGATGCGCGCCGATGACGACGCCGCGTTCCGCCGCCTGCCGCAGGGTGGCGAACATCGTTTCGGGGTCGCCGGCATGGCCGCCGCAGGCGATATTGGCCGAGGTGACGACATCGAGCATCGCGGCATCGTCCCCCATCGTCCAGGGCCCGAAGCCTTCGCCAAGGTCAGAGTTCAGGTCAATCTTCATTCCGTCCTCCCGCATGCGGCCGCCCGGCCTGTCGACCGGGCGCGCCAGCGGCGCAACCCGTCGTTCCCGGCCAAGGTGGCGAGCATCTCGAAGCCCAGATGGAACACGCCTTCGCCCTTTCGTCCAGAGGCCGGCTGCGGTGGCGAAGCCTCATGTCCTCTGCGTCAGGACCATCGGTGCGGTGATTGCGGCAGGCATGCCGCAGGAAAACGCCGACGCAAGAACACCGCGGCACCGGGGAATCCCCGCCTGGCCTTGCTCCGGATAACGTCTTCCCCGCAAGGCATGTTCCTCAACGCGCATCAAGGTCGCGCCAAATCCTCAGCAGCGCCGCTTCGAAGGTGGCGCTGTTGTAACTGGCATTGACCACCTCGCTTGCATGGCGGCGAATGGCATCAAGGCGTGCCGGCGCAGTGGCATATTCAGCCACCGTGGCTTCCAGAGCATGCACCAGACCCAGGGTATCATCCTCGGTCACGGGAATGCCGGTTTCGGGGGTAAAATATTCCCGCCCGCCAAGCCCCGTGTAGCCCACGACGATGCAGCCCGCCGCCATTGCCTCGGCGGCAGGAAAGCCGATTGATTCCATGCGCAGCAGCGAGATGAAAAACTGGCTGCGTTGCAAGTAATCCGACACGTCCAGGCGCGGCATGTTGTCGATTTCTTCGATCCGGTATCCCTTTAATCGACCTCGACGCTCCAGCACGTCAACGATCTGCCGTGCCTCTGCCGACCGTTTGCGCGGCATATAGGTGATCAACCGCTCTTTTTTCTCGCGAAAGGGGAAATCCTCGGGCTTCATGGAGACCGGAAGATGATAGCCGGTTTCGATATTCAGAAGGTCGAACTGATCAAGGCAGATTTTCGACACGCCCAGGAACCACTCCGCGCGCTCGCGGATGTCGAGCCCTTTCTCCATGGCTTCTGCATGGGCCTCCTGGAAGGCGAAGGGGTTTTGTACGAATACGCCCAGACGGGAACCTGGGAAAGCCGTCATCGCGGCCGTGATCATGAATTCCGGTATGACCAGAATATCGTCTGCGCCGGGCCGCAATGGCTCCAGAGGCCCGCCGCGAAACCTTTGGCCCAGAAGCATGAACGGCGACATGAGCCGGGCCCGTTTTCCGTCGAGCCCCAGTCTTTGCCGGGCGATATAATAGTCGTAGGTATAATAGCGCGGCGGCTTGTCCGGATGATCAAGATAGCCGGCGGCCGGGCTGTTGTGCAGAATGGCGGCGTCATAGCCCGCCCGGCACAGCGCAGCCACTGTATCATAGATGACGGCGATCCCCCCCGATGCCGTTTGGGTGTCGGGACAAAGGAAGAGATAGCGACGTACCATGGCACCCGGGAAGCTGATTTCCAGAAAACATGTTGAAGAAAGCAACGCGAGTCAATGGAGCACCGGTGAGGGCGGCCGGTTTTCCCGGCCCGGCTTGGTACAGTGATACCGCCGACAGGGATCGCAGACCCGCTTGCGCGCTGGCGAACCGCACCCTGGCGCTGGAATGCATGGTCATCGGACAGGCGGCCGGCGCGGATTGTCATCACCCCCTTTTCACCCGCATGCCGTGTCGGTATCTTTGGGATTGGCAAGCGTAATTTGCTTTCGCAAACTGGAAATGCTGCATGCTGATGTCCGACAAGGCGCCGTATATCCCGTCAATCGCGCTGTTGACCTTTGTCCTTGAAGAGCATCATTGCGTGATTCTCGAGGATTGGATCGCCTTTTTTGACCATCCGATCGCCGAGCTGGTTGTGCATTTTGGTGGGGATCCCGGCATTGCGGCCCGCGTTCGGCAGTTATGCGAGGCGCATGGCATTCGCCTGCATGACATGGGCATGACGACGCCACAAGAAACCACCGAGGCGGAACAGCAGCTTCTGGCAGAGCAGTTCGATGCGGTCACGGCCGATCTTGGATGCGTGGTGCGCCTGGATACCATCCCATATCGCGCCGGGCAGAAGGCCTGGCAGGATGCCGCCCTTGGCTTGATGAAAGAGACGGGGGCCTGCTTCATCACCGGCAGCACATTACCTTATCGCGCAGACCGGCCCACGACCAGGCCGGGGTTCATGTTGACGCAAAGCATCAGCAACTGTTTTCTGATCATCCGGCCTGAAATATGGAAGATGCTTCAGGCCGGAACCAAGGAGTCCGAATCTAAATACGGAAGGTTCCTGGTCGAAGGCGCTGCCGAGGATTATGTGGCGGAAAACGATCTATGGGGATTGCGCCTTGTCAATCGTGACGACATTCGTGTCTTTCATTGTCAGGAATGGGGGTTGCGATTGCTGCGCGTCCGCGATTCCTTTCGGAAAGGACATGGGATTTCTTCGTTCCTGAAGGGATACCAGGACGATTACCTTTACGAAAATGCACGATATTACATGCAGCGCCGGGAATCGGCGCTACGACGGGCCCGCATTTTCCTGGGCTATTGGCGCCGAAGGCTTTTCAGCGGTTCGTGAGGCGCTGGGCCGTGGTGCTTTGGCGGCCGATCAGCGCCAGCGCATATCCAGCATGATCCGGTTTTCGTCATACATCGGAACCGTTGAGCTTCGATGCTGGCCCGCAAGCAGCAGGGTGAGTTTCGGCGTCAGCCCGAACTCGATGCCCAGCGTGCGAATATCGTCCCGCCGCGGCGTTCCGAAAAGGGTGGAGCCCTCTTCCCGCTGCCAGCCGATGCCGAAGGTCACGGGCCGCTTCCTGATCGGGCGGGTCAGCGACAGCCCCGCCCGGTAGCGGATGGCGTTATGGCCGTCGACCCTTTCGCCGGCGGAAAGCCGAAGCCCGACCGCGCCGATCCCGGAAAGGGCGCTATCGAGCGACAGATCCGCAAAGGCCTGGCGATAATCCTTGCGCCAGGTCTGCCGCAGGCCCAGGGACAGCTCGTGCAGACCGCCCGCCATCTCGAAAAGCCCGCTGCCGCGCAGGCCGGTCCAGGCCAGGTGGCTGTTGGACAGATCCGTCCGGCCAAAGGCGTAGCCGCCGCACAGATCGACAAAGCGCCATTCGCCCAGGTGCTGCGCCACGCAGGCCCCCAGCCCCAGATCCTGGCGCGAAAGGTCATGCCGCGGCGAATAGACCGCCGTCGCCTGACCGGCCAGCCGCAGCACGCGGCCCGGAGCCAGCCGGTACCGGGCGTTGCCAGAGGCGGCAAGGCCCAGGACCAGTCCGCCGCGGGCGCGGCTTTCCGGGCTGACCGTCAGGTCGATCCCGCCGACGGTCAGGGTTTCGCCGGGAATGCCGCCGTTGATATTGTCATCCCATCGCAGCAACGGCCGGGCCGTGAGATGTCGCGACAGCAGGGCCGGTGCCGGGCGCCCGTCGCGCAGCATCCCTTCCTGGTGCAGCAACCGTGCCAGCAGCGGCGCCTGCCCGGCGGGACGGTCGCGCATCAGCGCAAAGGCCGCCAGCCGGGGGGAACCGGACAGCAGGGCTGCCTCGGTCCGGTCGGGCTGCTGCGCCCAGGCCGGCAACGCCAGGCAGGGCAACAGGCAGGCTGCCAAGGCCCAGGTTCGCCAGCCAGCCTTTCGCGATGCGCGCGGCATTCGGCGGGTCAGCGTTCAGCGACGAAGCCGCTGTCGCCAAAGACCGTGCCGGTGGCGCCGTCATATTCGACCGTGCCGGTGATGTTTCCCCGGACGACCTCGGCATTGCTGCCCCGGAACGTCCCATCCAGGACAAGGTCAAGGCCGATGTCGCCTCGGTCGCCACCGCCAAGGGTGCCCGCCGCCCGGCCCGACATGCCGCTGCCGCTGATGCTGCCGCCGGTGATCGGCAGGCTACCGGTCAGGGTGGGCCCGTCCTCGACGCCGACCTCGTGGATTTGCCCGGAAACGCTGCTGTTGGCGAAATTCGCATTGAGGGCGATCTTGCCGATCGCGGCCTCGTATCCGGGATCGCCGACATCGACCGAGCCGCCGGTCATGTTCATTTCCACGAAGGCATAGCCGTCATAGGTCGCGCTGCCGGTCGTCGGCATGGCGCCGGTGCCCGTCTGTGCAAGGCTTTCGGTGCGTTCCACCATCTCCATCATCGGCCCGTCATGGTCAAGGAAGGTCTGGCCGTCGGCTGTGCCGCCACCACCCCCACCGCCGCCGCCGCCGCCGCTGCCCCCGCCGGGTGCGCCGGCGCTTCCGGACCCGCTGCCGCCGCCGCAGCCCGCCAGCGCAAGGGTGATTGACGTGACCAGGACGCCGCTGAAGATTTTGGCCATCTGCATGAAACCCTCCATGAAAATCTGGAACTACGGGCGCAAGGCCCAGTGCCGATTACAGGGCCGGGCACGGGGCCTGTCTTCACCCGTTTGGGTGAAAGGCGGCGCGAAATGCCTTGTCCGCCGCCGCCGCGACGGGCAGGGGCGCCAGCAGCATCAATACGGCCCTGGCCGCTCGGGAAAAGCTGGTGCGGGATATCGGCGCGACCTTCGGGCCGGGTCTCGGCTCGGCCCTGCGGCTTTCCGGGGGCCGAAGCTGCGTGCAGCGGCCGGGGACAAGGGCTGACCGGGCCGGGGCCCTGCGAGGATCGCGCATCCCGTGATGGGGCAGGGGGAAGACAGGGCGGGGGCAAGGCTCTGCGCCCGGTGCCGGGTCACGGGCCGATGCACCCGAAGCCGTGCGCAGCGCCGGGCATTGACCCTGCTTGGCGGTGCGTTAGCGGGATCGACCCCTGGCGAGGGTGCGGCAGGGCGGGCCTTCGGCCTCAAGGCTGCCGCATGGGCAGGCGTGATCGCCGGGGGAATGGCTGGCGTGATACCAGGCCAGCGCCAGCAGCGCCACCGATCCGGTCAGGCAATAGGTGGCGATGATCCACAGCAGCCCCCCGCCCACCAGCCAGACCAGCCCTGCGGCCGCCAGGGCCGTCAGAATCGCAAGGATGACGATCCCGGTCGGAAAGCCGCCCTCGTGAATGATTTCGTATCGGCAGAGAGGATCCTGCAAGCACTTTTCCATGGCGCGGTTCCTTCAGTGCAAAGGGGATGGATAGGGCGCCAACACGCGCAAACAGAAACCGCAGGACATCATGAAGCAGTCGCGTTCGGGAAAGATGGCGAACAGCGTGGCATCCTCTGGCAGCCGGATGTCAAGCCGCTCGGCGGTCGGCCTGTCGAGGCAGGCCGGGTTCTCGTCCCCGTCCGGCATTCCCGGAACCGGAACCTGCCAGTGCAGCGAGACCGCAACCCCGTGCGAGGAGCGGCCCGACCCCAGGCGACCCTGCGCGATGCCGAACAGCAGGCCCGGCATGTCCGGCGAGCAGTTGCAGAAAATGTCAAGGATCTCGACATGATCGCCGGAAAGCGGATCGAAAAGCATATCTCCGACGCGCAGGGATTGCACGGGCACCATGGTCCCGCTGCGGCGGACCTGAACGGGGATGTGTTCTGCAAGCATGGTTGCCTCCGGTTCCGTATCGCCTTTGCGGATCTGTTCCCTTCCGGCCGCGGTCCGCCACGCCGCGTCGCTCGCCGCCCCGAGGCGATGCGAGCGAGGCGCCGCAACCGGTTCGCACCGTGACGTGTCAAAGCATCCGATCCAGCACCGCCCCGCGCGGGGCGGGGCTGCCGGCCTTCTTGTTCTTGCGCCAAACGGCAAGATGGTCCTGCCGCTGCGGGGATTGGGGCCCTGTCGGCGCTGCTCGGCCACCGCCAGGGCCTTGCGGTCGGCGCGACGGCTGTTTCCGTCCCCTCCGACCGCCTGGTCGCCATGGTCCGGGGCATGGCCGCAGGCCCGCCCCGGTCAGCATCAGCCCACCTTGCCCCAAGTGAACGGTTGCTTGCCATTGGTGACCAAGCGTTGCACCAGGTGCCGCCCCTGCCGGCCGCGCAGCAGCAGCCGGGCCGCGATCGGCGCCTCGCGTTCGGGCCGGGCCAGTTCCGGGAAGAGCGTGAAGATCTCTTCCCGCGCCTCCGGCCCCAGCGCCTTCATCGCCTCGGGGCCGGTGAACAGGCTTTCCGTGGGCGCACCGTTCGAGAAGACCACCTCGTGCCGGTCGAACATGAAGTGCCAGTATTCCACTTCCTGCATGTCCTCGACCACCTCGACGCCGTCCAGACCCAGCAGGTGCCGCGCGGCCAGTAGGACCTCGGCCTCGCCGACCATCCGCCGCGCCACGACCGAGCGCAGCAGCACCCGGTGCTGGGGCGAGACGATCAGGTCGCGCTCGGGCAGGTTCTCGCCCAGGGCCTCGGCGCGGATGCGGATCGGGCGCAGCTTGGGCTGTTCGGCCAGTTCCTCGGCCGAAAGCACGCGTTTGCCGATCCAGGAAAGCTCCTTGTAGCCGTGGTCCAGCGTCATGACTTTCATGCCGGGTTCCAGCTTCTCGACGGGAATCTCGCCATCCTCGGTCTTGATCAGGGTGCCGCGCAGGAAGCAGACGACGCCGGTGTTTTCCGTGGTCAGCTGGCTGGCCTGGACGGGATTGCCGGCACCGTCCAGGATGCGCAGCCCGCCGACCGCATCCAGCACGCCGTCGTCCTGATCCGCGCGCAGCCAGTGCAGGGCGTTCTTGTAGGTCTGCCCCGGATTGGCGGCATTCCAGGCTGCCAGCGTGGTATCGTTGTAGAAGGCGGCAAGGTCGACGAAGTCGTTGTTGTCGGCCTGACCGTCCCCGATGCCGGTAACGGCGTCGAAATCGGTGATCAGGTCGCCGCCGTCATCGACGACGAAGCGGTCGGCGCCCGCACCACCGGTCAGCGTATCCGAGCCCTTGCCGCCGATCAGCGTGTCGTTGCCGGTGCCGCCGTCCAGGATATCGTTGTCGGCCCCGCCGTGCAGCCTGTCGTTGCCATCGCCGCCGATCAGCGTGTCGTTGCCGCCACTGGCATCCAGGACATCGTCGCCTTCGCCGCCGTCAAGGAAGTCGTCGCCGGTGCCCGCGAACAGCGTATCGTTGCCGGCGCCGCCGTAAAGCGTGTCGTTTTCCGAGCGGCCGATCAGGTAGTCGTCGCCGTCCCCGCCATCGATGAGGTTGTTGCCATGGCCGGCATCAAGGTAATCGTCGCCCTCGCCGCCGTAAAGCGTGTCGTTGCCGTTGCCGCTGATCAGCGTGTCGTTGCCGGCGCCGCCCGTCAGGGTGTTGTTGCCCTCGCCAGCGAAAAGCTGGTCGTTGCCTTCACCACCGTCGAGCGAATCGTCGCCATTGCCACCGATCAGCGTGTCATTGCCGGCCCCTCCGATCAGCGTGTCATTGCCGTCACCGCCGTCCAGAGAGTCATCGTCCAGACCGCCATCCAGCAGGTCGTGGCCGTTGCCACCCAGCAACGTATCCTTGCCATCGTTGCCCAGCAGGGTGTCGTTGCCGGCACCGCCCTCCAGCAGGTCGTCGCCAGTGCCACCATCGAGCGAGTCGTCTCCCTCGCCGCCGCGCAGCGTGTCATTGTGGTCGCCGCCCAGCAAGGTGTCGTTGCCCAGGCCGCCGTCCAGCGAGTCGTCGCCCGCACCGCCGTTCAGCAGGTCATTGCCTGCACCGCCGATCAGGGTGTCGTTGCCATTGCTGCCGAACAGGTAGTCGTCGTCATCGCCACCATCGAGCAAGTCGTTGCCGGTGCCGCCATAGAGCGAGTCCTTGCCGGCGCCGCCGAGCAAGGTGTCATGACCGGAATCGCCCACGAGAATATCGTTACCTTCGCCGCCGACCAGCGAGTCTTCGCTCTCGCCGCCGACCAGCGTGTCGTTGCCGTCGCCGCCGATCAGCGTGTCGTTGCCGACACCGCCGTCGAGCGAGTCATCGCCAGTGCCGCCTTCGAGCAGGTCGTTGCCGTCGCCGCCGTGCAGCGTGTCGTTGCCGTCGCCGCCCAGCAGGGTGTCATGGCCCGCGCCGCCACCGAGCGAATCGTCGCCAGCTCCACCATCGAGCGAGTCGTCGCCGTCGCCACCGATCAGCGTGTCGTTGCCGTCACCGCCCAGCAGGGTGTCGTTGCCGTCGCCGCCGTCCAGCAGGTCGTTTCCTTCGCCACCCTCCAGCGAGTCATGGCCGTTGCCGCCATTGAGCGTGTCGTTGCCGCCAGCGCCGATCAAGGTGTCGTTGCCGTCGTTGCCCAGCAGGACGTCGTCGCCTTCGCCACCCTCCAGCGAGTCGTTGCCGTGCCCGCCATCGAGCAGGTCGTCGCCGTCGCCACCATCGAGAGAGTCGTTGCCTTCGCCCCCGATCAGGGTGTCATTGCCGGCCCCGCCATCGAGCGTGTCGTTGCCTTCGCCGCCGTCCAGGCTGTCGTTGCCCTCGCCGCCTTCGATGCGGTCGTTGCCGGCCCCGCCGTTGACGGTATCGTTGCCCTCTCCCGCCTTGATGATGTCGTCCAGCCCGTCGGTGCCGTCGATCTGATCGCCCTGGTGGTCGGTATAGCCGGGCCCCATGTTGTCGTCGCCTGGGGTGCCATCCACGATGCCATCGGTGTCCACGACGCCGGTATTCTCGGTCGTCAGCAGGCTGGCGGGGACCGGGTTGCCGCCGTTCATGATGCGCAGTCCGCCCACCGCCGCAAGGCTGCCGTCGCTCTGGTCAGCCCGCAGCCATTGCAGCGGTGTGGCATAGGTCTGTCCCGGGTTGGCGGTGTTCCAGGCTTTCAGCGTGTCGGGATTGTACCAGGGGCTGAGGTTGACGAAGTCGTTGTTGTCCTCCAACCCGTCGCCGACGCCGGTCACGGCGTCGAAATCGGTGATCACGTCGCCGTCGGCGTCGACCACGAAGCGGTCGGCGCCCGCGCCGCCGGTCAGCGTATCCGAGCCCGTGCCACCAGTCAGCGTGTCGTCGCCCGCACCGCCGTCCAGGATATCGTTGTCGGCCCCGCCGTGCAGGCTGTCGTTGCCATCGCCGCCGATCAGCGTGTCGTTGCCGTCGGAGCCCCGCAAGGTGTCGTTGCCCAGGCCACCGTCCAGAGAATCGTCGCCCGTACCGCCCTCCAGCGTGTCGTCGCCCGCACCGCCGATCAGCGTGTCGTTGCCAGTGGCGCCGGTCAGGTAGTCGTCGCCATCGCCGCCATCGAGCAAGTCGTCGCCGCTGCCGCCATAGAGCGAGTCATTGCCGGCGCCGCCATAGAGCGAGTCGTTGCCATCTCTGCCGTCCAGGCTGTCGTTGCCCTCGCCGCCTTCGATGTGGTCGTTGCCCAGGCCGCCGTTGACGGTATCGTTGCCCGCACCCGCCTTGATGATGTCGTCCAGCCCGTCGGTGCCGTCGATCTGATCGCCCTGGTGGTCGGTATAGCCGGGCCCCATGTTGTCGTCGCCTGGGGTGCCATCCACGATGCCGTCGCGCCCTTCCTGAAGCGTGGTGCCGGCATCCAGCGATTCCCAGTCGTAAAGCAGGCTGTCCTTGCCGATCGCGTCATTGCGCATCGACGTCAGTTCGATGCGCGAGATCTTGAGCCCGGCCAGCTTGCTGGGCAGCAGCTCTCCCGGATCGCCGAACGTGCCGTCTCCGCCAACGATTTCGTGGGTCGGGACCGCGAAGACATCACCGTTTTCAAGCTGATACACGTTCAGCGCGATATCGTTCAGAACCTTTTCCTGGCCATTGCCGTCGATGTAATAGACGTTGCCCCAGAACAGCTGCTGCGAGTCGAGTTCGCTGAAGCTCGATCCGTTCTGGCCGCCAGAGGGGGTATTGGCGAAGCCCTCGTCATAGAGTCCGTCGGGGTTGGTCGCGGTGGCGCCGTAGTCGTTCGTAGCCAAAAGCCCGTCATTCGCCAGAGGATCGTGGCGGACCCAGAGCTGATGGATCGTGAACTGGTTGTCGCCCGGCATCCCCGCCGTGCCGGTATAGCTTCCCAGCAACCGGGCTGCCTCTTCCATCGTCCCGTCGCCCTGATGGGTGTCGAGGATTTCCTTGTTGCCAAGGTAGAAGGTATTCACGACATCATGGGTCGCCTCCCAGTCGTAAACGAGGTTGTCCTGGCCAATGGCGTCGGGGCGGACCGAGGTCAGTTCGAAACCCAGAATGTCCTTGCCGCTCAGGATGCTGGCCAGGATGATGCCGCCGTCGCCGGCGACCAGATTGCCCTCGCCGCCCACGATTTCGGCGGTCGGCGCGACGTAGGTGTCGCCGTTTTCAAGTTGGTAGGCGTTGAAGGCGACATTCTGCAGAACCTTCTCGATTCCGTCGATGTCGCGGTAATAGACATTGCCAAAGAACAACTGCTGCGAGTCGAGTTCGCTGAAGGTGCCGTCGGCGCCAAGGAAACCTTCGTCCAGCGCTCCATCGGGCGCGGAGGCGCTGGCGCCCCAGTCGTTCGACGCGACCAGGTGGTCGATGACCTGATGGACGGGTTGGACACCTTGATAGGTGAAACCGGTCCCATGGCCATAATAGCCGAGCAGAGCCGACGACCCTTCCATCACGCCGTTGCCCTGGACCGTGTCCAGGATGGGCCGGTTGCCGATGTAGAACGCCAGCCCGTGGCCGCCGGTCACGGCGGTGCTGCCGACCTGGCCGGTGATCTGGTCGTTCTGGTCGCTGGTGTTGCGGAGCGGATCGCCGGTGGCTGCCTCGACCGGATGCAGGGTGGTGGTGCTGTCCAGCGATTCCCAGTCTAAAAGCAGGCTGTCCTTGCCGATCGCGTCGTTGCGCAGCGACGTCAGTTCGATGCGCGAGATCTTGAGCCCGGCCAGCTTGCTGGGCAGCAGCTCTCCCGGATCGCCGAACGTGCCGTCCCCGCCAACGATGTCGCCGGAGGGTGCGGCAAACACGTCGCCATTTTCCAGCTGATAGACGCTGAGCGCGATGTTTGTCAGAACCTGCTCGTTTCCGGCGCCGTCGATATAATAGACGTTGCCCCAGAAAAGCTGCTGGCCGTCGATTTCGCTGAAATTGCTGGCACCCTGCCCGCCGGAGGGCGCATTGCCAAAACCGTCGTCATAGGTGCCGTCCGGGACCAGGGCGCTTGCGCCGTAATCGTTGGTCGCCATCAGATCGTCCAGCGCGAGCGGGTCTTGTGCCACCCACAATTCGTGGAACGTGAACTGCCCGTTGCCCGGCACACCGTTGACGGCCTTGTAGCCGCCCAGCAAGGATGCGGCGCCCTCCAACGTGCCATTGCCTTGGATGGTATCCAGGATGTCCTTGTTGCCAAGGTAGAACACCTTCACCGTGTCATGGACGGATTCCCAGTCGTAGATCGCGTTGTCCTGGCCAATCAGGTCGTTGCGCATCGAGGTCAGTTCGACCGAAAGGATGTTCTTGCCGCTCAGGATGCTGGGGATGGTCTCGCCGGGGTCGCCCACCACCGCCCGATCCGGTCCGCCGACGATCTCGGCGGTGGGCACCATGAAGGTGTCGCCATTCTCGGTCTGATAGACGTTCATGGCGACGTTGGTCATGGTCTTGGTCAACCCGTCGATATCGACATAGGTGACATCGGCCCAGAAAAGCTGCTGCGAATCCAGCTCGCTGAAACCACCGCTGGGCGTATTCGCGAAACCTTCGTTATAGAGTCCACCAGGATATATGCCGGCGAGATAGTCATTGGTCCACAGCACCGCATCTACGTTCAATGGATCGTGCTGGGTCTGAAGATTGTAGTATTGAAAGCCAGTGCCATGATCATAGCGGCCAAGCAATTCGGCGGCGCCTTCCATGATGCCGTTGCCCTGCACCGTGTCCAGGATGGGCCGGTTTCCGATATAGAAGACGTTGTTGATCCGATTCGTCATTTCTTATCTCCGCTATGGATCCGGGCCTTCACGATGCGAACACCGGGGAAAACGAGGGCGGGCTGCCCGTAAACTTTAAAAAACACACCAACTTCCGACACGGCGGGCTCCAACCATTTTGCACACTGAAGGCTGGCCGCATTCGGATTGCGTCCAGCCTAGGGTAGAAGCTTGCTAACCGAGGGGGGGCGCGCTTCCCAGCGCGATGCCGTGGAGCGACATGACAAATGAATAAAATGTCGTCGATTGCAGCTCGATTGTCATGGAATGACATTAACGGGAAATTAACACTTCCCTGATACAGCTGGCGTAGCGTGAAATAGCATATGGTGGTGAAAGATGCCCCATTCCCTACCATCAGACGAGGTTTCCGACAGTGGTTCCGGGGCGAATCCCTTGGCAGGGCTGCCAAAAAACCAGCTCCAGGCCCCGGCCGACCCTGCCCCTGGGTTGAGTGCTGGCGTAAAGTGGTTAAATAGCCCGTCCATGATCAACGAAAAGACGGATCGGGTAAAGACGGACATGTCGAATTCGGCTCCATCGGCGCGGGACATGCGAAGCAGCCGCCTGGCCGATTCTCGAATCAATGTCGTCCTGTTGACGGGACGTAGGCTTTCGGTGACATCGGCACAGAGCTGGAGTGTAGTGACGGACCGTCATTTCCTGATTTTTTATGCGATTTCCGGCGTCTTGGTTACCTATGGAAGGTCTGAAAAACCTCGCGCCTCGCGCGCCTTGAGGTAGACTGGGCGGGACATCAGAGGATGCGCCCCGATGCCCAAGCAGCCTGCCTTTCCCGGCCTCCGCCAATCGATGAAGAAGAAGCAGACGCGGCGGGAGAAGTTCCTCGCCGAGATGGAGGCTGTGGTGCCGTGGAGCCGCCTCCTTTCACTGATCGAGCCGCACTACCCCAAGGCTGGGCCGAAGGGCGGGCGACCCCCGATGCCGCTGGAGACGATGCTGCGGGTCTACTTCCTGCAGCAGTGGTACGCCCTGAGCGATCCGCTGGCCGAGGAGATACTGTATGACAGCGACGCCATGCGGCAGTTCGCGGGCATCGAGCTTGGCGACGATCGGATCCCCGACGAGACCACGATCCTGAACTTCCGCCACCTGCTGGAGAAGCACCGACTGACCGAGCAGCTGTTCGCCGAGGTGAACAGCCATTTGGCCGATCAGGGGATCACGCTGCGCTCCGGGACACTGGTGGACGCAACCATCATCGACGCGCCCTCGTCGACCAAGAACGAGGCAAAGGCCCGCGACCCCGAGATGTCATCCACGAAGAAGGGCAATACCTGGTACTTCGGCATGAAGGCGCATGTGGGCGTCGATGCTGACAGCGGCATCGTGCACAGCCTCGAGACGACGACGGCGAAGGTCCATGACAGCCAGGTCTGGGACGCGCTCCTGCACGGCGGGGAGACATCAGTCTGGGCGGACAGGGGCTATGTCAGCGCGGCGCGGGAGGCCGCGTTCTCCGGGCCGGGCAAGTTCTGGGGCGTCATGCGCAAGGCGCCAAGGGGCGGTGCGCTGCATCCCGTCGACGCGGACATCAACCGGGTCATCGCCAGGGTGCGCGCTCGGGTCGAGCATCCCTTCCGGGTAATCAAGCAGCAGTTCGGGTATCTCAAGACCCGCTACCGCGGGCTTGCAAAGAACCGTGCTCAGCTCTTCACCCTGTTCGCCCTCGGCAACCTGTTCCTCGTCCGACGAAGGCTGCTGGCATGAGGTGGAGTCTGCCCACAGGTGCCGATCCCGGCCCTTCGAACGGGCCGATACCCGGAAATCGTCGGCATACCCGGTCGACGTGCCCTCGTCAGACCGCCTCTGCCCGAAAATCCGCGAAGCCGAAGCGGTAGTTCAGACGATCCCTATCTTTACCCGGTTCCCATCGAACCGCAGCCGCCGTGGTGGGAATTCGTGATCGTATTCGGGGCCATGGTATTGTTCTTTTACGTGGTCTTGGTCGCGGTGCTGCTGCTGATGGAAAAGGCCTGTCGTCGCTGGCCGCGGCTGGTCGTTCCGGTGCCGCTGATCACGTTGATCGCGTTGCTGGCCACGCTGGGCTTTTCGCGGGTCTACAATCTGGTCATGGTCGGGCCGGCCTGGTCCAATTTCAAGCCGCTTACGGAAGAATTCGTCCTGATCTACTTCGTGATCCTGAACCTGGAAATCCTGTTCTCGATCTTCGTGCTGCCCCGCACCAGGGCCTTCGCCCAGAGCGGCTGGACCCATTGGGACCGAATCCGTTCGGAAGCGCCTGCCGAACCGGCCGCGCCCAATCCGGCCGAGGCGCGGCCGTGGTTGCCCCCGCCGCAGGCGGCGCCCCAAGCGGCGCTCCAGGCAGCGCCGCAACTGCCGGCCCCGATGCCATCCACATCGCAGCAGGGGCCCGCGGCGCATCAACTGCCGGTGCCCATGCTGCGGCAGCCACCCCCGCCGCCGGTGCCGCCCCCGCCGCGCACGGTGCGGTTCGGCAGCTACAGCTGGCCGGTATCCGCCTTGCGGCTGATCCGGGCCGAGGAGCATTACATCCGTATCATTACCAAGGAGCAGGAGGTGCTGGTGCGCTATCGCCTGTCGGACGCGGTCTCGCAACTGCCCGAGGATGCGGGGATGCGGGTGCATCGGTCCTATTGGCTCAGCTACGACGCCATCGTCGACCATGCGCCTCTGCCCGACAGCAGGCTGCTGCTGACGCTTTGGAACGGGTCCACCGTCACCGTGCCGCGGGCCCATCGCAAGCGGCTGGAGGCGGCCTTTGCGGCCGGGCTGCATGCGGGAGGCCGGGATTGAGGCGATCGGCGCGACCCGCCCCCGCGCGGGCCTGGCGGGGACACCACCTGCCTTGCCCGCCGCCCGTTACCCGCTCGAGCTCGGCCGCGGCGACATATCGGCCGGCGTTGCGGTCGGCGGCGAGTGCCCGCAGGGTGATCGGGTCCAGCAGCACCATGGTTTCCGCGGTCTCCCGGGTGGGGGCGATGATCGGGCGGGAAAAAGGTCCGGCCATCGGCCAGCTCTGTTCCGGGAAAGGCTGGCCGAGGTTTGCGACCCCGGCTTTCCATCGCCGGCCATCGGCTCCGGCCTGAACATGCGGTGGCATGTTTGAGATCTGCCGTAGAGAAGCGCGATCCGCAGGCCGTCGATCTCGCGCATGGCGATCCGCGTCTCGTAAAGCTCTCCCAGCAGTTCGGAGGCGAGGATCCGGGTCGGGGCTTCGGCGGCGAAGCTGCGGCCCTGCCGCATCGCGACGATGCGGTCGGACCGGCAGGAGGTGAAGGCGATGTCATGCAGCAGCACCATCACCGTCTTGCCCGGCTAGAGCGGATTCGACTTAGTCCGGGTCATATCCGGCGGGCTCGAAGTAGTTCCGGCATTCCTCGGGGGTGAAGGCGGATAGACAGTCGGCGACGGCTGACCAGAGATCGTCAACGGTTCTGGCAGCGACCTTTCTGAGCAGTGCCTTGAGCTTGGAGAAAGCCATCTCGATGGGGTTAAAGTCCGGCGAGTATGGCGGGCGGAACAGGAGCCGTGCTCCAACTTTTTCGATGGCGTCGCGCACGCCGCTGATCTTGTGGGCGGGCAGATTATCCATGACCACGACATCCATGACCACGACGTCACCGGGGCGCAGCTCTGGTGCGAGCACCTGCTCGGCATAGGCGAGGAAGGCTGGTCCGTTCATTGGCCCATCGAGCAGCATCGGTGCCGCCATGCCAGATAGCCGCAGGCCTGCGGTAAAGGTGGTGGTCTTCCAATGTCCGTGTGGAATGGGCGCCCGGCATCGCTCGCCACATGGCGCTCGTCCTCGCAGCCGCGCCATCTTCGTGGATGCCGCGGTCTCATCGATGAAGATGAGCCTCTCGGGATCGAGATCGAGCTGGCCGTCGAACCAGGCTATGCGGCGGCGCAAGACATCGGGACGCTGCTGCTCTGAGGCATGCGCCGTCTTTTTTTGGCCGTCTTTTTTTGAATGTGATGCCGCGCCGGTCAAGAAACAGCCAGACCGTCGAGGGCGCCACCCGCACGCCGCGCTCGCCAGCAAGGCGCTCGCCGATCTCAGCAAGAGTGATGTCCGGTGTCTTCTCGATGAGGCCCGGAATGAAGGCCGCGTGCGTATCAAGCTTCGAGCGCGACGGCTGTCCCTGCTTGCGCGCTTCCATCTCGCCGGTCTCGCGATAGCGGCGATACCAGGCCCCGGCCGTCGAGATGCCGATGCGGAAGCGTCGTGCCGCCTCCCGCGTCGAAACCCCATCTTCGATCGCGGCAATTACCCGACCGCGAAGGTCTCCGCTCAGGCTCCTCGTCTCAGGCTCCTCGTCATCATCTCCTCCTGGCAAATCACAGGAGCAGTGAATCAGACATTGTTCATCGCGTGAATCCTCAAAGCGACCCGGTGTTCGTCAAATTTGCTCTAGACGGGGCCGGGCCCGGCAGGCCGTTGATCCGCATGGCGGCAAAGCGCGCGCGCAGCCAGCGCGCGGCTGGGCCGCTGGGGCGCTGCTTGTGCCAGACCAGTTCCAGCGCCACCGGCCAGTCGGCGCCGTCGAATTGCAGCGGCGGCGTCACCAGGTCGTCGCGGACCGGAGAACTCTCGATGATATGGTCCGGGACCAGCGCCCAGCCGATGCCCTGCCGGACCATTTGCAGGATGACCCAGTGGCTTTCGACCCACCAGACCTCGGCCGCCGTGCGCAGGCGCTGCTTTTCCGGCCCCTCGCTGCGCACCGCCACCATCAACTGGCGGTGGCGCTTGAGTTCTTCCCAATCGACGAGCGTATGCGCCAGCGGATGATCCTTGCCGCAAACGAGCTTCAGGGGCACCCAGCCCAAGGTGTGAAAGGCAATCTCGGTCGGCAGGATTTCCTGGCGCCACATCACACCGATATCGGCCTTGCCGTCCAGCACCAGCCGGCTGACATCCTCCATCATCGGGAACAGCAGTTCCAGCTCGACATGCGGGAAATGCGCGGCGAAATCGGCGAAAAGCGTGCCCAGGGGCTGTTCGGGGTAAAGCTCGTCGATGGCGACGACCAGCCGGTGCTCGACATGCGCGGTCAGGCTGGCGGCGACGCCGATCAGGTGCTCGCGGCGGTCCAGCACTACCCGGGCCTCGGCCAGCAGCCGCTCGCCCGCCGGGGTCAGCACCGGGTTGCGCCCCTCGCGGCTGAACAGCGCGACGCCCAGGTCGTCCTCCAGGTTCGAGACCTGGGTGCTGATCGCCGACTGCGCCTTGCGCAGCGCCCGCCCGGCCGCCGAGAACGAGCCGTGCTGCGCGGCGGCGACAAAGGCTTCCAGCTGGTCCAGCGATACGGTCATCGATCCATCTCGTTTTCAGATGGAAGCTAACTTGGCTCTGCGGAGAATCAAGATAGAAACGGCGCAACACGCAACAACGGAAAGAATCGGATCATGACGATGCGCAGTTTCCCCGACCGGGTGCGGCATGCGCTGATGTTCGAGACCATCGGCCTGGCGATCATCACCCCGGCGACGGCCTGGCTTTACGACAAGCCGATGCTGGACATGGGTGTGGTGGGGGTGGGGGCGGCGACGCTGGCGACGGTCTGGACCTTTGTCTTCAACCTGGGCTTCGACCATGCGATGCGGCGGCTTCATGGCCATACCCGCAAGGCGCTGCATCACCGGCTGCTGCATACGGTGCTGTTCGAGGGCGGGCTGCTGGTCATGCTGTTGCCGCCGATGGCCTGGTATCTGGGCATGACGCTGTGGCAGACGCTGCTTTTGGACCTGTTCATCGTGGCCTTCTATCTGGTCTACAACTTCGTCTTCAACATCGCCTATGACCGGATCTTTCCGCTGCCCGACATGCCGCGCGGGCAGCCGGCCTAGCCGGGATCGCGGGCGATCTCGTCCAGCAGGAAGGCGCGGAACCTGCGGATGCTGGGCCGGTTGCGGCGGCCCTTGGGATAGACCAGCCAATAGCTGCGGCCGTTCTGCGCCACCAGCGGGAAAGGCTGGATCAGCCCTCCGGTCGCCAGTTCGAAACGGAAGAAGCGCGGCGTCAGCAGCGCGACCCCGTAACCCTCCAGCGCCGCCCGCGCCTCGTGCAGGTCGGTCGAAAGCGTCAGGCCCGGCTGGGGCGGGGTTTCCCAGAAATCCACCCCCGCTTCGCGCATCCAGACCGCCCAGTTCGGGTCCACCCGGTCCAGCAGCGGCAGTTTCAGCAGGTCGGTCGGCTCGTGCAGATCGTGCCTTTTCGCCAGTTCGGGCGACAGCATGGGCGTGTATTCGATGGGCATCAGGAAATGCGTCTCGAGCCCCGGCCAGTTGCCGTCGCCGGCGCGGATCGCCACGGTGATGTCCTCGCGCCCGAAATCGACCAGGTTGTCGGCAGTCTCCAGCCGCACGGCCAGGTTCGGGTTGTTCATCTGGAACTTGCCCAGCCGCGGCGACAGCCAGGCCCCGGCAAAGGTCGGCACGGTCGAGATCGACAGGGTCGAGACCGAATCCGCCGAAGGGTCGGCATAGGCCTCGCGCAGCATGTCAAAGGCGTCGATGGTGGGGCGGGCGAACAGCGCCCCGGTCTCGGTCAGCACGATGCCGCGCGGCTTGCGCAGGAACAGCGGCGTCGCCAGCCGTTCTTCGAGCAGGCGGATCTGGTAGCTGACGGCGGCCTGGGTCATGCCCAGTTCCTCGGCGGCGCGGGTGAAGCTCAGGTGCCGCGCCACCGCCTCGAAGGCGCGCAGCGCGGCGAGGGGCGGGATGGACATAAGGCTGCCTTATGGGTGCTTGCCGAGGCTTTGTTGGTCAAACCGGCGCCAGACTAGCATGATCGCGTCATGGATCAACCATGACACCGAAAGGAGGGCTGAAAATGTCCGACCATCCTGCATGCGACCGTGAACGCCCTTTCCTGCCGGTCCTGCCGCGGCTGTTCGCCCTGCTGCGGCGCGATAAGCCCAGCCTATCGCCTTGCCTGGACCGGATGGCGGCGCTGGACCATCCGGCGACGCGCCGGGCGCTGGCCGATCTGCCCGAGCATCTGCTGCGCGACATCGGCGTGACGGATACCCGCAGCGACGCGGCCACCCCCTCGCAGGACGGCGAGGCGTTGCGCCGTCATCTGTGGTAGAACCGGCCTGCCACGCGCGCCCTTGAAAGCTTGGCGCGCGGGGCAGCCGGATGTCCGGGCCGGCGCTCAGCCCGCATCGGATTTGCAGCGCAGCAGGGCCAGGACGAAGACCGCCGCCACGCCCGATCCGGCATAGAGCGCCGGGCTGCTGACCAGGCCGCAAATTCCGAACAGGCATCCCGCCAGGACGGAAAGCGTCGCCACCATCACCGAGACGATCAGGACACCCATACTGCGGCCGTCGCTGTCGCGCAGGTCCGTCGAATATGCGGGAATTCTTTGGGCCGGTCGCCGCCTGTCATTGCTTTGCATGCCTGTGCGCACTGATTCGCGCATCTACGAAGCAGACCATATAGACAAAAGCCTGGCGGGATCCCGACAAAAGCGCCGAAACGCATCGGGGCGCTTCGACGCAGGGGCAGGCGCGGCCTGCCAAGCCCGGATCAAAGATGGATCGCGGCGAATTTCTTTTCGTCGATGCCCAGGCGGCGCAGGTCGGCTGCGGCGGGGCGGCGATGCGCTTCGGCCGCCGAGGCGACGGCGATGGCGGCCCGCAGGGTCGAAAGGGCCGAGGTGAGCGAATGATAAGCGCGGTGCATTTTTCTGCCTGTCTTCTAGGTTTCATCGAATATTTCGATGACAGACAGATGGGCCTCGCCCGGCCTTTCTGCAACGCGGCAAAACGGCAAGGCGGCCATGACGCCAGCACATGGCGGGCCCGGCCCTTGTCGGGCCGGGCGGGGGTCAGTCCTCTTCGCCGGCCAACTGGCTCAGCATTTCGCCCTTGCCGCGGGCGCGCAGGATCAGCGGCACGATCAGCGCCAGGGCTGCGATGCCCAGCAGCACCGCGGCGATGGGCGATTGCACCAGCGTCGTCCAGTCGCCCTGGCTGATCGACAGCGCCCGGCGCAGCTGCTGCTCGGCCATCGGGCCCAGGATCAGGCCGACGACGATGGGCGCGATCGGATAGCCGAACAGCCGCATCACATAACCCAGCACGCCGAAGGCCAAGAGCATCCCCAGCTCGAAGGCCGAGGGGTTGGCGCCGATGGTGCCCAGCGTCGCGAACAGCAGGATGCCGGCGTAAAGCCAGGGCTTCGGCACCGTCAGCAGCTTCACCCACAGCCCGATCAGCGGCAGGTTCAACACCAGCAGCATCGCGTTCGCGATCAGCAGGCTGGCGATCAGCCCCCAGACCAGCGTCGGGTTGGTGGCAAACAGCAGCGGGCCGGGCTGCAGCCCGAACTGCTGGAAGCCCGCCAGCATGATCGCCGCCGTGGCCGAGGTGGGCAGGCCCAGCGTCAGCAGCGGCACCAGCGTGCCGGCCGCGCTGGCGTTGTTCGCGGCCTCGGGGCCGGCGACGCCCTCGATGGCGCCATTGCCGAATTCCTCGGGATGCTTGGTCAGCTTCTTTTCGGTGGCATAGGACAGGAAGGTGCCGATCTCGGCCCCGCCCGCCGGCATGGCGCCGATGGGAAAGCCGATGGCGGTGCCGCGCAGCCAGGGCTTCCACGAGCGCGCCCAGTCGCGGCGGCTCATCCAGACCGAGCCCTTGACGGCCGTCACCTCGTCATCGACCTGCACGCGCTGGCCGGCGATATACAGCGCCTCGCCCAGGGCGAACATGGCGACGGCCATGGTCGTCACCTCGATCCCGTCCAGCAGTTCGGGCATGCCGAAGGACAGCCGCGCCTGGCCGGTCAGCTGGTCGATACCGACGCAGGCCAGCGCCAGACCCAGGAACAGCGAGGTCAGCCCGCGCAAGGCCGAATCGCCGAAGGCGGCCGAGACGGTGACGAAGGCCAGCACCATCAGCGCGAAATATTCGCGCGGACCGAAGACCAGCGCCAGCTTGACGATGCTGGGCGCCAGGAAGGCCAGCAGCAGCGTCGCGATCAGCCCGGCGATGAAGGATCCGATGGCGGCGGTGGCCAGCGCCGGTCCGCCGCGGCCCTTGCGGGCCATCTTGTTGCCTTCCAGCGCGGTGATGATCGAGGCGCTTTCGCCCGGCGTGTTCAGCAGGATCGAGGTGGTCGAGCCGCCATACATGCCACCGTAATAGATGCCGGCGAACATGATGAGCGAGCCGGCCGGGTCCAGCCGGTAGGTGACAGGCAGCAGCAGCGCCACGGTCAGCGCCGGGCCGATGCCGGGCAGCACGCCGACGGCGGTGCCCAGCGTCACGCCGATCAGCGCGTAAAGCAGCATCATCGGGTCGGCGGCGGTGCCGAGCCCCTGCATCAGGAATTCGAATGCGCTCATGGCTCAGCCCCGCGGAAAGACCAGATGCTCAAGCGGCCCGGCGGGCAAATGCAGCATCAGAAGTTGCGAGAAGATCGCCCAGACCACGAAGGCGAAGACGATGCCGATGGGAATGGTCATCGCCAGGTTGCGCTTGCCGAAGGCCCGCGCGGTAAAGGCGAAGAGAATGCCCGTGGCGATGGAAAAGCCCGCCGCATGCAGCAGCATCAGCTGCAAAGCCAGGCCCGCGATGATCCACAGGATCGGCAGGGCATTCTGGGGCGGGCGCTGCGGGAAATCGCCGCGCAGGGCCTCGATGGCGGTCCAGGCGGCCAGGCCGATCAGTGCGAAGCCCACGACGCGCGGAACACTGGCCGGGCCGATGCCGGAATAGCCGCCCAGATCGGCCAGCCGCGCGCTGTCCCACAGCATCACGGCCCCAACCACCACCAGCCCGGCGGCGATGACCAGCGCCGCCGTATCCCGGCGGCGCGGCGGTTCATGGCGATTGCCGCTCATTTCACCAGACCGATGTCCTTGAGGATCGCCTCGGTCGCGGCGACATCCTGTTCAAGCTGGGCCTCGAATTCGGGACCGGCCAGATAGGTATCCATCCAGCCCTTGTCGGAAAGCTGCTTTTGCCAGTTTTCCGACTTGGCCATCTTCTCGATATCGGCGGTGACCTTGGCCTTCTGCTCGTCCGACAGGCCCGGCGCGGCGGCGACCATGCGCCAGTTTTCCAGCGTCACGTCCAGCCCGGCCTCTTGCAGGGTGGGCGCATCGACGCCCTCCAGCCGCTCGGGCGAGGTGACGGCCAGCAGCCGCAGCGTGCCGGCCTGGATCTGGGCCTCGAACTCGCCCAGCGAGGAGATGCCGGCCGTCACCTGGTTGCCCAGGATCGCCGCCAGCGCCTCGCCGCCGCCGGAATAGGCGATGTAGTTGATCCTGGTCGGATCGACGCCCGCCGCCTTGGCGATGAGGCCCACGGCGATATGGTCGGTGCCGCCGGCCGAGCCGCCGGCCCAGCTGACCGCGCCGGGATCGGCCTTCAGCGCCTCGATCAGCCCGTTGATGTCCTGGATGGGCGATGCGGCGGGAACCACGATCGCCTCGTATTCGCCGGTCAGCCGCGCGATGGGGGTCACGTCCTTGAGCGAGACGGGCGAATTGTTGGTCAGGATGGCGCCGACCATGACATAGCCGCCGACGATCAGCGCGTCCGGGTTGCCCTTGTTCTGGCTGGCGAATTGCGCCAGGCCGATGGTGCCGCCGGCGCCGGGCACGTTCTGCACCTGCACCGATTTCGAGATGCCTTCCTCTTGCAGCACGGTCTGCATGGTGCGGGCGGTCTGGTCCCAGCCGCCGCCGGGGTTGGCCGGGGCGATGATGGTGTAATCGGCCATGGCCGGCAGGGCCGTGGCCGCCGCGAACAGGCTGGCGAGAACGAATTGCTTCATGGTCTTCCTCCGCATCGAACCGGGCGCATCTGCGCCGGTCCCGTTATCCGTTTTTCTGGCTCTGGCCCGCATCTCTCCCGGAATGCGGACGTCCTCCGCAGGCCCGCGCGCAGGCGGGCCCTGTGCCTTTCCAGCACAGAAAGCTGTCATGGACCTGACATCGCGGTGAAAATTATTCCCCGGCCAGCGCCTTGTTCCAGCGCGCCAGCAGCCTGGCCCGCGTCGCCTGGTCCAGATAGGCCAGAAGGCCGGGGCTGACCGGCACCGGCTTCAGCCGCAGCCCGGCCAGATCCTGCATGCCGCCCGCCGGGCCGGGCTGGCCCGCCACCTCCAGGCTGACGGCCGACAGCCGCAGGGTGCGCGACAGCAGGCCCTGCCCCTCGGGCGACATCAGGAAGGCCAGGAAATCCGCCCCCAGCCCCGGCTGGCGCGCTGCCGCCGGCACCAGCGCCACGCGCGAGACGACCACGGTGAAGTCGCGCGGCAGGATCACCCCCAGGTCGGGATGCCGGCGCGCCCAGTCCGAGGCATAGGAGCCGAGCAGGTTGTAGCCGACCGCCAGCCGCCCGTCGGCGATCTGTTCCAGCAATTCGGCCGAGGTCGGGAATTGCCGCACGCCCGCCCGGCCCATGGCCTGCACCACCGACCAGATGCCCGGATAAAGCTCCTGGTCGCGGGCCAGGAACAGGTAGCCCACGCCCGAGCGTGCCACATCATAGGTGCCGATCCGGCCCTGCGCCTCGTCCGGGTGCTCGGCCATCCACTGCATCAGGTCGGCGCGGGTGGCGGGCGGCGGGTGATCGGCGAAGCTGGGCTTGTGATAGGCAAAGACTGCGGGCTCGAAGGTCAGCGCATAGGCGGTATCGCGCCAGTTCGCCCAGTCCGGCCAGCCGGGCGTGTGCGGCGTCTGGACCGGCCGGGCGAAGCCGTCATTGGCCAGCTTGACCTGCAGGTCCATGGCCGAGGAAAAGGCGAAATCCGCCGTGGCGCCGCCCGCCTGCGTCTCGGCGACGATGCGGTCGTGCAGCTCGGTCGTCAGCAGGTTCTCGTAACGCACGGCGACGCCGGGATGGATGCGCTGGAAGGCGGCGACCAGCGGCGCGGCCAGATCGTCGTCGAGCGAGGAATAGACCGACAGCTCGCGCCCGTCGCCCTGCGGGGCGGGAAACAGCGTCAGCTGCGCCGATGCCGCGCCGGGCCACAGCGCGACTGCGGCGGCGATGGCTGGCAAAAGGCGGGCAAGCGGGCGCATGATCGGCGACTTTGCCAAAGCGGCAGCCCGTTCACAAGCCCGCGCCGCCCCGCTAGGCTGCGGGCGGAAGGGGGAAACATGCGCATCCTGCTTGTCGAGGACAACCTGTCTCTGGCCGAGGGGCTGACCGCATTGCTGCGGCAGTCGGGCTATGCGGTGGACGTGGTCCATGACGGCGCCTCGGCCGAGGCGCTGGCGGCGGCGGAAAGCTTCGACCTGGTGATCCTCGACCTGAACCTGCCGCAGATGGACGGGCTGGAGGTGCTGCGGGCGATGCGGGCGCGGCGCAATCCGGCGGCGGTGATGATCCTGACCGCGCGCGGCGCCCCCGAGGAACGGGTGCGCGGCCTGGACCTGGGTGCCGACGACTA
This sequence comes from Paracoccus pantotrophus, assembly GCF_008824185.1. Taxonomy (NCBI): domain Bacteria; kingdom Pseudomonadati; phylum Pseudomonadota; class Alphaproteobacteria; order Rhodobacterales; family Paracoccaceae; genus Paracoccus; species Paracoccus pantotrophus. The sequence continues at coordinate 1,965,183 of NZ_CP044426.1, read as the reverse complement.
CATGGTGAAGCCCTTCGACATCGGCGAGTTCGAGGCGCGCATCCGCTCGCTTCTGCGCCGGCAGGCGGGGCTGCGCAACTCCACCGTCAGCTTCGGCGATCTGGTGCTGGACCAGACCGCGCGCAGCTTCCTGCTGGCGGGGCAGCCGCTGGACCTGCCGGCGCGCGAACGCGGGTTGCTGGAGCTGCTGATCATGCGCGCCGGCAAGGTGGTGGCGCGCGAATCGATCGTGCAGTCGCTGACCTCGCTGGAGGACGACCTGTCCGCCAACGCGATCGAGCAATATGTCAGCCGGCTGCGCAAGCGGCTGGCGCCGGCCGGGCTGACGGTCAGGACGGCGCGGGGGATCGGCTATTTTCTCGACCGGGCGGTGCCGTGATCCGGCGGCCGTTTTCCCTGCGCCGCCGGCTGCTGGGCTGGCTGCTCATGGGAACTCTGGCGCTGGGCACCGCCGCGCTGATCGACACCTGGCGCGAGGCGGTGCGCATGGCCAATGCGCTGGCCGACCGGGTGCTGGCCGGCTCGGCGCTGGTGATAGCCGAGCGCGCCTCGCTGGACGAGGACGGGCGCATCGCCATCGAGATCCCCTATGGCGCGCTGGAGATGCTGAGCTCCGCCGCGCAGGACCGGGTCTTCTATCGCGTGGACGGCCCGCCCGGCCATATCGTCACCGGCTATGGCGACCTGCCGATGGCGCCGGCGCGGCCGGGGGGCGGGCCGGCCTATGCCGACGGCGTGTTCCGGGGCGAGCCGGTGCGGGTGGCGAGCCTGGCCCGCGCCGCCTCGACCGGCATCGACGAGGTGCCCTTCGTCGTCACCGTGGCCGAGACCACCAATGCCCGGCGCGAGCTGACGCGGGCGATCCTGATGCGCTCGGCCCTGCGGCTGGCGCTGATGATCGCGGGCGCGGCGCTGATCGTCTGGGTCGCGGTGACGCTGTCCTTGCGCCCGCTTTACCGGCTGGGCGAGGAGATCGCCGCGCGCAGCCCCGACGACCTGAGCCCGATCGGGACGCCGGTGCCCTCCGAGGTGCGCGGGCTGGTCGGCACTGTGAACGGCTTCATGCGGCGGCTGGGTGCGGCGCTGGACGGGATGCGCAACTTTACCGGCAATGCCGGGCACCAGCTGCGCACGCCGCTGACCGTGGTGCGCACCCAGCTGGCGCTGGCGGCGCGGGCGGCAACGCTGCCCGAGGCGCAGGCCGCCGCGGCCAAGGGCGATGCCGCCGTGGCCCATGCCGAGCGCATCCTGGCGCAACTGCTGCTGCTGGCGCGGGTCGATACCGCCGAGGGCGCCGCGCTGGCCGCGCCGCTGGACCTGGCGGCGCTGGCCCGCGACCTGACCGCCGAGCATATCCCCGCCGCCGCCGAGGCCGGCATCGACCTGGGCTTCGAGGGCGAGGGGCCGGTGACGGTCCGCGCCGAGCCCTTGCTGCTGGGCGAGGCGCTGAGCAACCTGATCTCGAACGCGCTTTTGCATGCCGGCCGTGCGGCGGTGGTGACGGTGCGCGTCTGGCGCGCGGGCGGCGAGGCGGTGCTGGAGGTAGAGGACAGCGGCCCCGGCATCCCGGCCGAGGCGCGCGCCGCCGCCGTCAGCCGATTCGCGCGGGGCGAGACCGCGGGGCCCGGCATGGGCCTGGGCCTGCCGGTGGCGCTGGAGATCGCCGGCCTGTTCGGCGGCCGGCTGGTGCTGGACGCGGGGGCCGGCGGGCGCGGGCTTCTGGCGCGCATCACCCTGCCGGCGGCGGCCCCGGCCCGGTCCGTGCAAGAAAATGCCGGGCTTGGCACGGAACCCTTGCAATCGTGACCCGGATTCGCCATCTTTTGCGCGTTCGCGCCTTCGTGAACGCAGTTTGATGGCCGGGCCCCTCTGGCGGACGTGGCGGCACGTTCGTGATGTCGGCATCCATCTTTGACCAGCCGCCTGGACTTGTTCTTAACATGCAGCAAGGAAACAACCCGCCCTTGGGGGGCTCGACGAATGGAACCCATCGTCCCACCCTGCACTATTTCAAATGGTCCTTCATCGTCACCGTGCTCGGCCTCGCCCTGGGCGCGGTGCTGGGATGGCAGACGACCGGAACCGTCGGCGGCACGCTGACGATCTTTTTCATCTGCGCCGTGCTGGCGGTGCTGGAAATCTCGCTTTCCTTCGACAACGCCATCGTCAACGCCAACAAGCTGAAAGAGATGACCCCGAAGTGGCAGCGCCGCTTCCTGACCTGGGGCATCCTGATCGCCGTCTTCGGCATGCGGATCGTCTTTCCGCTACTGATCGTGGTCATCGCCGCCAATATCGGTCCCTGGCAGGCCATGGTCCTGGCCGCAAGCCAGCCCGACGAATATTCGCGCATCATGCACGAGGCGCATCTGCCCATCGCGGCCTTCGGCGGCACCTTCCTGATGATGGTCGGCCTGAGCTTCTTCTTCGACCATGAAAAGGACGTGCATTGGGTGCGCTGGCTGGAACATCGCATGCAGCGTTACGCCACCGTCCGCGGCATCGAGGTCGCGGTGGTGCTGGTCACGGTGCTGATCTTCTCGCGCTTCCTGGAAGGGGCCGATTCGCAGGTGTTCTTCCATTCCGCGATCTGGGGCCTTCTGACCTTCCTGCTGGTCGAGGTGCTGGGCGGCCTGCTGGACAGCTCGCAAGAGGCGATGCAGGCCGGCGCCAAGGGCGGCATCGGCGCCTTCCTTTACCTGGAAGTGCTGGACGCGTCCTTCAGCTTCGACGGCGTGATCGGTGCCTTTGCGCTGACCCATAACCTGTTCGTCATCGCCATCGGCCTGGGTATCGGCGCCATGTATGTGCGCTCGATGACCATCATGCTGGTCGAGCGCGGCACGCTGGCCGAATACCGCTTCCTCGAACATGGCGCCTTCTATGCCATCATCGCGCTGTCGGTGATCATGTTCGTGCAGCCCTTGGTGCATATCCCCGAGGTCATCACCGGCCTGGGCGGCGCGACGCTGATCGGTATCTCGTTCTGGTCCTCGATCCGCTGGAACCGCAAGAACCACGCGGTCGAGGCGTAAGCCCTCCGAAGCGACAGGAACGGCCGCCGCCTTTCGGGGCGGCGGCCTTTTTGCTATCCCTGATCCCGTGGTTCGGAACGAGGACAGTCATGCGTTACCTGCTTGCCCTGCTGGTCGTCGCCGCCGTGGCGGCGCTGTTCTATTGGCGCCATGCGCAAAGGGCCGGGGCCGCGCAGGATGACGGCGCCGACGTGCAGGCGCTTTACCAGGCCGGCCGGGCGCTGCCGCAGGGGCCGCTGCGGGTCTATCACCTGGGTCACAGCCTGGTCGGCCGCGACATGCCGGCGATGCTGGCGCAGCTGGCCGGGCAGGGGCACGATTATGCGCTGCAACTGGGCTGGGGCACCGCGTTGCGCGAGCATCACCAGGGCCGCGAGGCAATCGCCGGCTTCGACCAGGAAAACGCCACCCCCCGCTATCGCGACGCGCATCAGGCGCTGCAAAGCGGCGAATACGACGCCTTCGTCATGACCGAGATGGTGCGGCTGCAGGATGCGATCCAATACAAGGAAAGCCGCCTCTATGCCGGGAAATGGGCGGCCGAGGCGGCGGCGGGCAATCCGGCCGGGCAGGTCTTTCTTTACGAAAGCTGGCACGCGCTGGATGACCAGCCGGACTGGCTGTCGCGCCTGCCCGACGACCTGGAGACGATGTGGAAGCCCGGCCTGCTCTGGCCCGCCGCGCGTGCCGCCGGCAAGCCGGTCTGGCTGATCCCCGTGGGGCAGGTCATGGCCCGGCTGGTGGCCGAGGCCGAGGCCAGGGGCGGCATCGCCGAGCTGGCATCGCGCGAGGATCTGTTCGGCCGTAGCCCGGACGGCACGCTGGACCCCATCCACCCGAACGACCTGGGCGTCTACCTGGTGGCGCTGACCCATTACGCGGTGCTTTACGGCCAAAGCCCGGTCGGCCTGCCGCATGAACTGATGCGCGCCGATGGCAGTCCCGCCGATGCGCCCTCGCCCGAACTGGCGCGGCGCATGCAGGAGGTGGTCTGGGAGGTGGTCAGCACCAACCCGCTGACCGGGCTGTGACCGCAGGAAAACCGAACGCTGTTTTTACGGATTGTTGAAAATATTTCGATTGATCCGGCGCTGGATTTGCCTTCTTGGCAGGCATGGGCTGATCGTATTCCGGGCAATTGCCCGATCCGCGGTCGGTCGTGCTGAGGAGGTCCGATGCTTACCGGGTTCGTGCTGTTCTATGTCGGCGCCGTGCTGTTTCTGAACGGGCTCTGGCTGATGGGCCGGATCGCCGATCGCGAGATCGTCGTCATCAACATCGTCGCCGCGCTGGTTTCGGGCGCCGCGGTGCTGCACGACGCTTTCGGCGCCGGGGCCAGCGCCGCCAGCATCCGCAACGGCGCGCTGAGCCTGTTGTTCTGCACCACCTATCTGTGGGTCGCCTATAACCGGCTCAGCGGGGCGGATGGGCGCGGCCTGGGCTGGTTCAGCCTGTTCGTCGCGGTGACGACCGTGCCGGTCTGCCTGCGCGCGCTGGTGGCGGCGGGGTCCGCGACCGAGCTTTGGCTGGCGGCGAACTGGGCCGTCTGGGGCGTGCTGTGGTTCCTGTATTTCCTGCTGCTGGCGCTTGGCCGCCCGATCCAGCGGCAGACCGCCTGGGTCACGCTGCTGGCCGGGATCTTCACCGGCTGGCTGCCGGGCTTCCTGCTGCTGGACGGGCTGCTCTGATCACCAGAACAGATGCGCCTCGTCGATGGCGCGGCGCCAGAAGGCGTCGCGGTCTGATTCCGGCGCCCAGCCCAGCAGGCGCTTGGGTTTTGCATTATCGAAACGCGACAGATGCCCGCGCGACTTCCAGTCGGCCAGCGAGGCCGGGGACGCCCCCTTGCGGCGCAGCACGTGGCGCTTCAGCCCCTGCTTGACCGCATCGACCGCCCAGAGCGCGGTCAGGTTCGAGCCGCTGACCTTCAGCCGCGCCCCGGTGCGGCGATGGATGGCGTCGAAATAGTCGCGGCCGGAAAACATCGGCTCGCCGATCAGGTTGAAGCTTTCGCCGATGGCCTCGTCGCGTTCCATCATCGCGATCAGCCCGTCCGAGACGTCGTCGGCCAGCACAAAGGGCAGGATGTTGCGGCCATTGCCCCACAGCCGCACCGCCCCGGCGCCGTGCCAGCGGCCGATGCCCCAATGCTGCAGGGGCCCGCCGTCGCCCAGCACGATGCCGGGCCGGGCGATCACCAGCCGCAATCCCTGCGCCTGCATGGCGATCAGCCGCCGCTCGCCCTCGGCCTTGGACCGCGCATAGATGTTGCGGGTTTCCATCTCGCCGAAATCGGTGGCCTCGGTGATGGTGCGGGCCGGGTCGGACATGTCGTATGAGGCGATGGTGCCGGTATGGACCAGCCGCCCGATGCCGGCGCGGATCGCGGCGCGGCCGATGCGCTCGGTCGTGGCCACGTCGTTTTCCAGCGCCGCCTGCCAGTTCTTGTCGGTGGATTTTGCCAGGTTGAAGACGCAATCCATGCCCTGCATCGCGGCCGCCAGCCTGTCCTCGTCGCGCAGCGACACGCCCAGCGTTTCGACATGGTCGGCGATGTCGGGAAAGGGACCGTTGTGTCCGCGCGACAGCACCCGCACGTCGTGGCCGCGCTCGACCAGCCGCCGGGTCAGGTTGCGGCCGATGAAGCCGGTGCCGCCGATCACCATGACGCGCGGCCGCGGCGTGCCGTGGGGCCGGGCCGGAACCGCGGGCAGGGCGGGCAGGCGGGCCAGCGCATCCTCGATCCCCTGCATCACCGCGCGGGCCGAGGCGGGCGCAAAGCGCGGGTCGGGCTGCCCGGCGCGGATGCCGTCGTAGAAGGCGGCGATGGTGGCGCGGAAGCTCAGCCCATAGGGGCTTTTCTGGTTCAGCGAGGCGGCCTGGCGGAAGGCGTTGCGCAGCCCCTCGCGCAGATGCGCCCCGGCGCGGGACAGTTCTTTGATCAGCGGGTTCAGCACCAGATCGGCGGTGTTGTCGCGCGTGACCACCAGCGCATCCGCCGCATAATCCAGCCGCGCCATGCCGGAGGAGCCGCGCAAGCTGACCGAACGGTCGTCGAAGGTCTCGACCAGCGACAGGGCGATGGTCAGGTCCACCTTGCCGGCGCGGGCCAAGATGCGCCAGCTTTGCGGCCGCCGCTCGCCGCCGGGCAGGGTGATCCATTGGCCCAGGCTGACATGCTCGACCTCCAGCGGGCCGAACAGGTCCACCGCGAAGGAGAAGGGGTGCGGGCCAAGCTCCAAGAGCAGGTTCTGCGTCTCGCGCAGCATCCACAGCCCGTAGGGCCCCGAGCGCAGCGGCACCAAGGGCAGCGCCCAGTTGACCTGCGCGCTGGAGACCAGCCCCAGGTCGCCCGCCTGCACCGCCCGTTTCAGCCGTTCGTAACCCGGCAGGCCCAGGAAGTTGTGGCAGGCGCCCAGCTGGCGGCCGGCGGCCGTGGCGGCCGCCTCCATCTCGTTGATCTCGGCGACGGACAGCGCCACCGGCTTCTCGACCAGCACATGCAGGCCGGCGCCCAGGCATTTCACCGCCAGGTCGCGATGCAGGTTCGGCGGCGTCAGGATATGCACCACGTCGCAGACCCCGGCGGCGATCATCTGGTCCAGGTCGGCAAAGGCGGCGACGCCATGGCCGGAGGCCAGCGCCTCTGCCGCATCGATGGCGGGGTCGCAGATCGCGACCAGCCGCGCGCCCGGCGCGGCCTTGATCGCATCGGCGTGCCACGAGGCGATGTAGCCGGCCCCGACGATACCGACGCGCAGGTCCGAGGTCATGGCAAGCTCCTATTTATATTCGATGATATGCATGGCGTCGCCCCGCTGGCGGCGACGGAAATATGTCAGCATCCCGAAAAGGTTGGGGATCTTGGCCAGAGTCAGCAGCGCCGCCTGCCGGCCGGCCATCGGCTGGCCGCGCAGCCCCGTGAGGGTCTTCCAGAAAGACAGCGCGTAAAGTCCCAGCGCCGCCAGAGACAGCCAGGGGCTGAGGACCAGCCCCAGCAGGAAAAGCAGCGGCAACGCCAGCCCATAGACCCAGACCCGCATCTGCTCGCGCCGGAAATGCGGCGGGTGCATGCGGCCCACCTGCGCGAAGCCGTGGCCGTTGCGGATGGTGCGCTGCCACCATTGGCCGAATCGCGTCATGGCGGCATCGTGCCAGGTCATCTGCACCGGCAGGCGCTGCAGCCTCCAGCCGGCCTTGCCGAGGCGCAGGCAGAATTCGTCATCCTCGGCCGCGATCACCGCGGGGTCGAAGCCGCCGACCTGGCGAAAGGCCGCGGTACGCACCATCATGTCGCCGCCGCAGGCCACGATGGGGCCGGCGGGGCGGTGCCAGTCCACCTCGCACATCTGGTTATAGACCGTGGCCGTGGGGTGGATCTCGGACCGCCAGCCGGTGACGAGGCCCAGTCCGGGATCGGCCTGCATGGCGGCGGCGCCGGCCTCCAGCCAGCCCGGCTCGACCCGGCAGTCGCCATCGACGAATTGCACCAGATCCAGCGCGCCCTCCGCCTGCAGTGCCTCGAATCCCGCATTGCGGGCGCGGGCGGCGGTGAAGGGAACCGAGCTGTCCAGCTCGACCACGGCGACGCCCAGGCTGCGGGCAAAGGCGACGCTGTCGTCGCGCGAGCCGCTGTCCACATAGACCACCCGCGCGCAAAGCGGCACCAGCGAGCGCAGGCAGGCCTTCAGCCTGTCGCCCTCGTTGCGGCCGATGGCCACGGCGCCCAGCGTGGGACGGGTCATGTCTGCCCTCGTGCTTGTTCCGGCAGGGGCAGCCTATCCCCGCCGCGGCGCGTTCGGCAATGCGGCGCGGCCTGTCGTTATCGGCATGTTCAGGGCCTCGGCGGCGGCTGCCGCAGGCTTTGTCGCGCCAGCGCCGAGATCAGGTCGGTCTGGGTGACGATGCCGACGATGCGCGGCCCGTCCAGCACCGGCACCGCCTCGCATTCGCCCGAGGCCAGCATCGGCAGCAGCGCCCCGATGGGCGCGTCGGGCGCGACATGCGGCGGGTCGGTCTGCATGATCTCGCGCGCGCGGGGGGCTGCGCCGCGCCTGGGGTTCATCAGGTCCGACAGGGCGGCCAGGAAGCGGCGGTTGTGGCGAAAGGCGTCCTCGCGGGCGCGGCGGATCAGGTGCAGCTGGAAGATCACGCCACGGAACTGGTCGCCGGCCTCGACCACTGGCAGCGAGGTGAAGCCGTGCTTGCGGAAGATGTCGGCGACCCGCACCAGCCGCGTATGCGGGGCCACGGTGACGAGGTCGCGCGACATCACGTCCGCCGCGGTCAGCGGTCCGGTGCGATGGGCGGCGGCCTGCAATTCGGCGGCGCCGATCAGGCGCGCCAGGTCTTCGACCCCCAGGTTCAGCGACTGGCGATAGCGTTGCAGGATTTCGGTCAGTTCTTCCTTGGACAGGCCCAGCCGCTCCATCGCCGGGTGGTCGGCGGTGCCATGCGGCCCCGGTTCCTCGAACTGGCGAAACGGATAGCGCCGGCCGGTCAGCCGGGCATAGATCATCCCCAGCCCCACCAGCGCCAGCGTGCCGACCAGCACCGGCGTCAGCACGAAGTGAAAGCCAAGCGCGCCGATCGCCTCGGGGTTCAGCGCGGCGGTCATGGCGACCGCGCCGGCCGGCGGATGCACGGCGCGCAAGAGGATCATCGCGGCGATGGTGACGCCCACTGCCAGCGCGACGCAAAGCGCCGAATGCGGCGTCGCCATGCAGGCCAGCACGCCGATGGCGGCGGCGACGGAATTGCCGACCACCGCCGACCAGGGCTGGGCCAGCGGGCTGTTGGGCACCGCAAAAACCAGCACCGAGGTCGCCCCGAAGGGCGCGATCATGGACAGCCCCAGCCGCAGGTCGGTCGCGGGCGACAGCAGGAACAGCCCCGAGATGCCCAGCCCCACCAGCGCCCCCAGGCCGGCCCGCAACGCCTCGCGCGGCGAGCCGGGCGCGATCGCCGGGCCAAGCGCCTGCGTGATCTGGTGCAGCACGGCCCCGGCGGGTCTGGTCATCTGAGCTTGCCTTTCGCGCCCGCCCGAAAAACGGGCTTCCAATGCGCCTAATTGTCGCAGGAGCGGGCAGGTTGCAAGGCCCCGGAAGGGTTGAGCTGGGACGCTCTCGGGCCGGCCGGCGGTGGCCTTCGGCAGGGCGGGTCCGGGCCATGGCGCGGCCTTGGCGCGAATCGGCCGAGTCGCTTTGACATTTCCCGGCCGGCTGTGCCAATTCGGCCCATGGCGCCCGGGTGACGGGCGCCCGCCGGGAATGACGATGAACCTGCTGAACCGCCGCATCCTGACCTTCGCGCTGGCCGCCCTGGGCGGCGCGGCCTTTCTGCTGCTGCACCTGCCGCTGCCCATGCTGCTGGGACCGATGCTGGCCTGCCTGGTCGCGGCGCTGGCCGGCGCGCCGCTGGCCGGGGCCGGGCAGTTCGGCATCTTCATGCGCACCATCCTGGGGGTGGCGGTGGGCGCCTCGATCACGCCCGGCGTGCTGGCGGAACTGCCCGAGGTGGCGGCATCGCTGCTGTTCGTGCCCGGCTTCATCGGCGTGATCGCGCTGGTCGGCTATCCGCTGTTTCGCCGCGCCTTCGGCTTCGACCATGCGACGGCCTGGTATGGCGCCATGCCAGGCGGCTTGCAGGACATGCTGGTCTTTGGCGAGGAGGCGGGCGGCGATGTCCGTGCCCTGTCGCTGATCCATGCGACGCGGGTTCTGGTGATCGTCACCGTTGCGCCGCTGATCATGACCGCCTGGTGGGGCGTGGACCTGTCGCAGCCGCCCGGCACGCCGATGCGTGCCACGGATGCGGCCGAGATCGCGCTGATGGTCGCCGCCGGGCTGCTGGGCTGGAAGGGGGCCGAGCGGTTGGGCGTCTTCGGCGCCTCGATCCTGGGGCCGATGGTGCTGACCGCGGCGCTGTCGCTGTCGGGGCTGATCACCCAGCGCCCGCCGGCCGAGATGATCCAGGCCGCGCAATTCTTCATCGGCATCGCCGTCGGGGTGAAATATGCCGGCATCACCCTGCGCGAATTGCGCCTGCATGTGACGGCCGGTATCGTCTATGCGCTGCTGCTGGCGGCGGTCAGCCTGGTCTTCATCGAGGGGATCGTGCATCTGGGGCTGGCGCCGGCACTGGACGCCTTCCTGGCCTTCCTGCCGGGCGGGCAGGCCGAGATGGTGGTGATCGCGCTGATCGCCGGGGCGGATATCGCCTATGTCGTCAGCCATCATCTGCTGCGCATGGTCATCGTGATCGTGCTGGGGCCGGTGGTGGGCAAGGTGCTGGGCCGGCGCGGCGGCTGAGGCGAGGGAACCAAGAGGAGAGCTGCATGAGCCATCGCATCCTGAAAGCCGCCGACCATCGCCGCATGCCGTGGAAGAACGGCCGCGGCGAGACGGTCGAGATTGCCGTCCATCCCGCGGGCGCGGGCCTTGCCGATTTCGGCTGGCGCGTCAGCATGGCGGGCGTGACCGAGGACGGCGATTTCTCGATCTTTCCGCAGATCGACCGCACGCTGGCGGTGCTGACCGGCGCGGGGATCGCGCTTCAGGTGCAGGGGCGGCCCATGCGGCGGCTGACGCCGGAGAGCGCGCCGCTGGCCTTCCCGGCCGATCTGCCGACCTCGGCGCGGCTGCTGGCGGGGCCGATCACCGACCTGAACGTGATGACCCGGCGCGGCGCCTTCACCCACCGGCTGTCGCGGCTGACCCAGGCGGCCGAGGGGGCGCCCGATTGGCGGCTGCTGCTGGCCACCGCGCCCGTGGTGCTGGATTTCGCAGGCGGCACCGTTGCGCTGGACCAGCTTGACGCGCTGCTTTGCGAGGGGCCGGAGGCCGCGCTGCCCGCCGGTCCCGCCCCGGATGTCTGGCTGATCGAGATCGCCCGCGCCTAGTCCCGGCGATTGCCGAGCAGCAGGTCGCGGCCGGCGAAGATGCCGCCGACGCATTCCATCTGAAACCGTTCCATGTCGCGGCCGCGGATCTCGGCCATGACCGCCTCGACCGCGTCGGGGTCGTCGCCAAGCTGCAACAGCGCCTCGCGGCCCATGGCGAAGGCGCTTTCCAGCGTCTCGCGCAGCTGATAGTCGGCGCCGGCCTCGACCAGTTCCCGCGCATGTTCGCGGTCGAAGGCGCGGGCAATGACCGGGACCAGCGGGAATTCGTGCTTGGCCAGTGCGACGATGCGGGTCACGGCCTGCCGGTCGCCGGGCACGGCGACGATCAGGCTGGCATTGCCGGCCCCGGCGGCGTGCAGGATGTCCAGCCGCGCGCCGTCGCCATACCAGACCTTGAAGCCGAACTCGTCGGCATCGCGGATGGTCTGCGGGTCGCTTTCGATGATCGAGATGGAATGGCCGCGCGCGATCAGCGGCTGGCTGACGATCTGGCCCATGCGGCCGAAGCCGATCATCAGCACCCGCGCCTCCAGCCCCTCGGCCGCCTCGACCCCGTCGAGCGAGGGCGCGGGTTTCGGCGCCAGCCGGTCGTGCAGGATGATCATCAGCGGCGTCAGCACCATCGAGACGATGACGATGGCGGTCAGCACGGCATTGTCCTGGCCGCTGATGATGCCGAACTGCATGGCGCTGGAATACAGCACAAAGGCGAACTCGCCGCCCTGCGCCATCAGCACCGCGCGCTCCAGCGCCTCGGCGCGGCTGGCGCGCAGCACCCGGCCGACGGTATAGATCACCAGCATTTTCAGCAGCATATAGGCCGGCACGCAGATCGCGATCAGCGCCCAGTTGGCGGCGATGATCCGCAGGTCCAGCGCCATGCCGACGCCCAGGAAGAACAGGCCCAGCAGCAGGCCGCGAAAGGGTTCGACATCCGCCTCGAGCTGGTGGCGGAAGCTGGATTCCGACAGCAGCACCCCGGCCAGGAAGGCGCCCATCGCCATGGACAGCCCGCCCCATTGCATCAGCAGCGCCGCGCCCAGTACCACCAGCAGCGCGGCGGCGGCCATCACCTCGCGCCCGCCGAACCGGGCAAGCAGGCCGAACATCGGGTTCAGCAGATAGCGCCCGGCCGCCACCAGCGCGGCGATGCAGCCCAGCCCGACGGCGATGCCGATCAGCCGGGCGGGCAGGGTGACCTCCTCTCCCCCCGGCGCGAGAAAGGCGACCAGCGCCAGCAGCGGCACGATGGCCAGGTCCTCGAACAGCAGGATGGCGATGATGCGGCGGCCCTTGGGGAGCGCCATCTCGCCCCGCTCGGCCAGCATCTGCATGACGATGGCGGTCGAGGTCAGCACGAATCCGGTGCCCGAGACGAAGCTGGCGGCGACCGGAAAGCCAAGCGCCAGCCCGACGCAGGTCAGCGCCGCGATGGCCAGCAGCACCTGGGCAAGGCCCAGCACGAAGATCTCGCCCCGCATCGCCCAAAGCCGCGAGGGCTGCATTTCCAGCCCGATGACGAACAGGAACAGCACCACGCCCAGCTCGGCCACATGGATGATCGCCTGCGGGTCGTGGAAAAAGCCCAGCCCGAAGGGTCCGATCGCCAGTCCCGCGGCCAGATAGCCCAGCACCGAGCCCAGCCCCAGCCGGCGAAACAGCGGCACCGCCAGAACCGCGGCCGCCAGCAGCACGACCACGCTGAGCAGCGGCACCCCGCCGCCATGTGCCGCCGCCCCGGCAGCGGCCGTCACCTCTGTCGCCATCCGGTCCCCGTTCGCGCTGGTTTCCTTGGGGCCAGCCTATACCCCGTCCCCGCGATCACAAAGCCCCCCGCTCAGCGCCAGCCAAGCGCGGGGGCAACGTGTTTCAGCACCGCCTCGATCACATGGGCGTTGTAATCGACGCCCAGCTGGTTCGGCACGGTCAAGAGCAGCGTGTCGGCCTCGGCGATGGCCTCGTCCTCGCGCAGTTCCTCGACCAGCCGGTCCGGCTCGGCGGTATAGCCGCGGCCGAAGATCGAGCGGGTCTTCTCGATGAAGCCGATCTGGTCGGCCTCCTTGCCGCCATGACCGAAATACATCCGGTCGCGGTCATCCATCAGCGGAAAGATCGAGCGGCTGACCGAAACCCGCGGCTCGCGCCCATGCCCTGCCGCCGCCCATGCCCCGCGATAGGCGCGGATCTGCTCGGCCTGCTGGACGTGGAAGGGCTTGCCGTTCTCGTCCGTCTTGAGCGTCGAGCTTTGCAGATGCATGCCCAGCCGCGCCGCCCAGCGGGCGGTGTCGTTCGAGGCCGCGCCCCACCAGATCCGCTGGCGCAGGCCGGGCGAATGCGGCTCGATCCGCAGCAGGCCGGGCGGGTTCGGGAACATCGGCCGCGGGTTCGGCCGGGCGAAGCCATGCCCCTCGATCACGTTCAGGAACACCTCGGCATGGCGCCGCGCCATGTCGGCATCGCTTTCGCCCTCGGCCGGGGAATAGCCGAAATAGCGCCAGCCCTCGATCACCTGCTCGGGCGAGCCGCGCGAGATGCCAAGCTGCAGCCGCCCCTGCGCGATCAGGTCGGCCGCTCCGGCATCCTCGGCCATGTAGAGCGGGTTTTCATAGCGCATGTCGATGACGGCGGTGCCGATCTCGATGCGGCTGGTGCGCGCCCCCACCGCCGCCAGCAGCGGGAAGGGCGAGGCCAGCTGGCGGGCATAGTGATGGACGCGGAAATAGGCGCCGTCCGCGCCCAGTTCCTCGGCCGCGACGGCCAGCTCGATGGATTGCAGCAGCGTGTCCTGGGCGCTGCGGGCCTGCGAGGCGGGCTCGTCCGACCAATGGCCGAAGGACAGAAAACCGATCTTCTTCACGCCATGTCTCATCACGGGGCGACCTTTGGGGCTGCGGGTTCCCGGGATATGGGGTCGGGACGGGCGGATGCCCAGCCTGCCTGCCATGCCGGGCTGTGCAGTTCCGCGGCCAGATGGTCAATGAAGCGGCGCAGCTTGGCCGGCATGGGCAGGACCGGCGGCCAGACCGCGACGATGGGCAGCGGCCTGGTGCCGAAGCCGGTCAGCACCCGCTCCAGCCGCCCCTCGGCCAGCGCCGGCGCGACGATGAATCCGGGCAGGATGGCCAGCCCCAGCCCCGCGATGGCCATGTCGCGGATCGCCTCGCCGTTGTTCATCGACAGCCGCCCCTGGACGAAGGGCGAAACGAAGCGGTCGCGATCCTGGAACTGCCACAGCTGGCTCATCGGCAGGTGGCTGTAGCCGATCACCTCATGCTCGCGCAGGTCGGCCAGGGTCTGCGGGCGGCCCCTGCGGTCCAGATAGGCGGGGCTGGCGCAGGCGATGCTGGCATCCTCGCACAGCTTGCGCTGCATCAGCGCCTTGTCGCGCATCTTGCCGATGCGGATGCCGATGTCGAAGCCCTCGCGCGCCAGGTCGCGGCTGCGGTCGTCGTAATCGACGCGGATCTCCAGCTCGGGGTTTTGGGCGGCGAAGCGGGCGATGATCGGCCCCAGATGCATCACACCAAAGCTCATCGGCGCGGCGATGGCCAGGCTGCCGCGCAGGGGTGCCAGCCCGTCCATGTCCCAGGCGGTGCTTTCGGCGGCCGCGACCAGTTCGGCCAGCGCGGGACGCAGCCGCTCGGCCAGGCGCAGCGCCGCCTCGGTGGGGGTGATGCGGCCGGCATTGCGGCGAAACAGCGCCGCGCCCAGCGTCGCCTCCAGGTCGGTGATGCGCTTGCTGACCACGGATTTCGACAGGTTCAGCCGCGCGGCGGCGGCGGTGACGGTGCCCAGCTCCATCACCGTCAGGAAGGTTTCCAGATCGTTCAGGTCGTAACGCATGGCCCAAGCTTACCCGGTCCCGCGCCGTTCGCAATCGGCGAACGCAAGGTTCGCGGCCGCTCCGGTGGCGGAAACGGCCGCGATGCCCGATATTGATGCCAAGAGAAAGGAGGCCCATCATGGAGCTGACCGGAATTCACCACCTGACGGCAATCACCGCCGATGCGCCCGGCAACAAGCGGTTCTATACCGACACGTTGGGGCTGCGGCTGGTCAAGAAGACCGTCAACCAGGACGACACCAGCGCCTATCACCTGTTCTATGCCGACGGGCTGGCCCGGCCCGGGACCGACCTGACCTTCTTCGACTGGCCGGCGGCGCCCGAGCGGCGCGGCACCCATTCGATCAGCCGCACCGGGCTGCGGGTCGCGGGCGACAGCCTCGACTACTGGGCCGGGCGGCTTCGGGACCGCGGCCTGACCGTGGGGCGGATCGCCGAGATCGACACCCGCGCCAGCCTCGATTTCGAGGATCCCGAGGGCCAGCGTTTCCGCCTGACCGCGGACGCGCCCGATGCCGAGCCCGCGCCCTGGGCGAAAAGCCCGGTGCCGGTGCAGCACCAGATCCACGGGCTGGGGCCGATCACCATCTCGGTGCCGGACCTGGCCCCGACCGAGTTGGTGCTGACCCAGGTGATGGGCCTGCGCAAGGTCCGCGACTATGCCAGCCCCGACGGGCACGGCACGGTCCATGTCTACGAGATGGGCCAGGGCGGCCCCGCGGCCGAGCTGCATGTCGCGGTCCAGCCCGACCTGCCCACGGCGCGCCAGGGCGCGGGCGGGGTGCATCACGTCGCCTTCCGCGTGCCCGACAAGCCGGCCATTCACGAATGGGCCAGGCGGCTGAGCGGGATGCGGGTGCCCAATTCGGGCGAGGTCGAACGCTACTATTTCCGCTCGCTCTATTTCCGCGAGCCGGGCGGCAACCTGTTCGAGATCGCCAGCGACGATCCCGGCTTCGCCGTGGACGAGCCGCTGGAGAGCCTAGGCGAGACGCTGTCGCTGCCGCCCTTCCTGGAAGGGCAGCGCGCGCAGATCGAGGCGCGGCTGAAGCCGCTGGACTGAGCCCTGCCGAACCGAAAGGAAAGGCCGCCGGAACGATCCGGCGGCCTTTTTCATGCGCGCGGGAATCCGCCCGCAGCCGGCGGGCCTGTTGCCGCATCGGCGATTTCGCCCCATGCTCCTGACCGCGGCAGGACGGAAGGGAGCGACACGGCATGAGCCAGCCGGCAACGGAACAGCCCGCCTCGCAGCTGATCGATGCGCGGATCAAGGAACTGGGCGATTGGCGCGGCGAGACCCTGGCGCGGCTGCGCGCCCTGATCCACGAGGCCGATCCCGAGGTGGTCGAGGAATGGAAATGGCGCGGCGTGCCGGTCTGGTCGCATGACGGCATCATCTGCACCGGCGAGACCTACAAGCAGGTGGTGAAGATGACCTTCGCCAAGGGCGCGGCGCTGGAAGATCCCGCGGGCCTGTTCAACGCCAGCCTGGATGGCAATACCCGCCGCGCCATCGACCTGCGCGAGGGCGAGCGGATCGATGCCGGGGCGCTGAAGGCGCTGATCCGCGCCGCCGTGGCGCTGAACACGGCCAGCAAGAAAAAGGGGCGGTCGAAATGACCGCCCCGTCCTGCCGGCTGAGCTGATTGCTTCAGGCGGTCCTGGCGCGCTGCGCCATGGTCGCCTCGGCCCACCAGAGCAATTCGTCCAGCATGGCGTTCAGCGCCGGCAGCAGGTTCGCCTCGACCTCGGCCATCTCGCCATTGGCGCCCAGCGGCGAGACCTTGAAGAAATCGCCGCCGCCCAGATGCACGGCATTGCGCAGCGGCACCATCTGCAGTTCGACAGCGATGCCGCGCAGGTGCTCGATGGCGCGGGCGGCGCCGACGCCGCCATAGCCCATGGCCGCCGCCGGCTTGTGGTTCCATTCCTTGTAGGCCTGGTCCAGCGCGTTCTTCAGCGCGCCGCTGACCGAATGGTTGTATTCCGAGGTCAGGAAGATAAATCCGTCGAACCCGGCCAGCTTCTGCTGCCATTTCACCGCCCGCGGATCCTGCGACGGCACCCAGAGGTTCGAGGCGACCTCGTCGAACAGCGGCAGGTCGTAGTCGCGCAGGTCCACCAGCTCGAAGCTCATGTCCTCGCGCTTTTGCGCGTTTTCCAGCAGCCAGGCTGCGGGTTTGTCGGCAAAGCGCGCGGCGCGGGTCGCGCCGATGATGATGGCGATATGCGGTTTCTGGGTCATGATCTGATCCTTCGTCATGATTTGGCGGGCCGGGCGCGGCCCTTCCGGTTGAATGCGTCGGCCTCAAACTGGCCTTTGCCAGGCTTTCGGGCAAGCCAACCGGAATCGGAAACGGCGTTCGGGAATCGGAAACACATCGCCCGGAATCACGAAAGGACAGGCGGGCCTCGCGACCCGCCTGTCCATCTTCTCTGTTCTACAAATACCCATGCGGCAGCGCGGAGGGGCGCCGCGCTGCCGGTCCGGCCCTCAGCCGTGACCCAGCCACCCAGCGGTCAGCGACGCATCCTCGGGCCGAAGCTCGTGCCCGGCATCGAGCGTGCGCGCCTCCAGCGCCGTGCCGCCGTCCTGCAGGGCGCGCTCCAGCGCCGGGGCCATGCGGGCAAAGGGATCGCGGGCGCCGGTCAGCATCAGCACCCGGCTGCCGGCCAGGGCCTGCGTCTCCAGCGCCGGCGGCTCCTCCAGCACCTGCACGGCGCGCAGCAGAACCGCCCGGCCGATCAGGCCGGGATGCAGCTGCATGACCGCGCCCAGCAGGTTCGCGCCGTTGGAATAGCCCAGATAGGTCAGCGCCGCGGGGTCCAGGCCGTAGGCCCGCGCCGCCTCGGCGATGAAGCCGGCAAAGGCCTCGACCTCGGCGCGGATGTCCTCTTGGTCATAGGTCACCGCGTCATAGCGGCGGAACCAGCGATTGATGCCTTCCTCGGTCGAGCGGCCGCGGACGCCCAGCAGCGTGGCGTTCGGCGCGATCCGATGCGCCAGCGGCATCAGGTCGGATTCGTTGCCGCCGGTGCCGTGCAGCAGGACGATGGTGCTGCCGTCCGGGTTTTCCGGCCGGTGGAAGCGGTGGATGAAATGCAACTCGCGCATCGGGCTCCTTTCCTCGCCCGGCAGGGCGAATTGCGGCAGGATCACGCGCAGGTCCTCGGCGCGGGCCGCGTCATGGGGCGGGACGAACAGCGTCTCGCCCAGGTGCTCGGCCGCCTCGTCCACGGTGAACCCGGGGGCGTCGGTGGCATATTCCAGCAGCGTTCCCGCCGGCTCGCGCACATAGAGCGACAGGAAATATTTCCGGTCATGCACGCTGGTCGCGTCGGTATCCTTCAGCGCCAGCCGCATCCGGCGCACGGCATCGGCGTCCGGCGCCCGGAAGGCGACGTGATCCAGGATGCCGGTACCGGGAATGCCCGGAAAGAAGCCGGTCGCATCGCGGATGTCGACGACATCCGTGTCCGATTCCATGCGCTGCGCCGCGCCCTCGGTCGAGCCGGGGCGATAGCCGAAGCGGGTCAGGAAATCCCGCGTCGCTGCGGGCTGTTCGGTCAGGATGGTGACGCCGCGCAGCCGCGTCGGCGCGATCGGATCGGGCAAGGGGGCCGTGGCGGGCAGGTCCGCCCCCACCAGCTTGACGATCACGCCGTCGGGATCCTTCAGCCGCAGCACCGTCTCGCCCCGCTCGCGCAGCGGCCCCTCGACCGGCACGCGCGCGGTCATGGCGCGGGTCAGCCAGTCGCCGATGCTGGCGGGCGGCACGGCCAGCGCGATTTCCGCCACCTGGCCATGGCCGACCCGGCCCGGCGCCCCGTCCTCCCAGACCAGGAAGGTGACGAGCGAGCCGGGCGAGCCGAGCGCGTCGCCATAGAACAGGTGCAATTGCTCGGCATCCTCGAAGCCGCCGGTGCGCTTGACCAGGCGCAGGCCCAGGAAGCCGGCGTAGAAATCGACATTGGCCTGCACCCGGCGGGTAATGCCGGTGACGTGATGGATGCCGGTGGGCATGATTTTTTCCCCTTTATGCGCCCTCTTCGCGGGCAAGGACGGTCTGCACGGCCGGATCGGCCGCGATGCGGTCATGCAGGGCCTGCACATTGGCCCAGCCATCGGTTCCCTCGGGCAGCAGCTTCGCCGCCCAACGCAGCATCGGAAAGGCATAGGCGTCGATCACCGAGCGGCGGCCCAGGATCCAGTCGCGGCCATCCAGATGCGCGTCCAGCAGCGCCAGCCGCTTGCGGACCAGCTTGCGCGCGGCCTCCTGCACCGCCTCGCGGTCGGCCTCATCGCGGCGGGTGGTATAGCGTTGCGGCGTGAACAGCGGGAAGAAGGCCGGATGCAGGTCGCCGGTGAAGAAGCTCGACCAGCGGTCGAGTTCCGCCTGCGCCCGCAGGCCGTCGCCGCCGGCCAGGTCGGCCTCGGGATGCTTGCGCGCCAGGTGGTGCAGGATCGCGCCCGCCTGGGTCAGGGTCCAGCCGTCATCCTCGCGCAGCACCGGCACGGCGCCGGCCGGGTTCACCGCCAGCAGTTCGGCCGAGCCGAATTCGACCGCCACCGCCTGATAGGGCGCGCGGGTCCATTCCAGCACGATATGGGGCGCGAGCGAGCAGGCGCCGGCATGGTAGAACAGGGTGGGCATGAAATCCTCCGTCTTGCGATGCGTCCAAGATAGCGCCGCGCCGCGTTTCCCCCACCGGCAAAGGCGGGAACGCGGCGTTCTGCATCATCGAACGCGCCGGGCGGAGGATCGGTTCAGGCGCTGTGCGCGCCCCGCGCCAGGTCGGCGACGAAGGCCAGGATCTCAGGCACCGGCCGGCCCTCGCCGATCAGCTTGACGATGGCCGAACCCACGACGCAGCCATCGGCCACGCCCGCCACCGCCTGCGCAGCCTCGGGGGTCGAGATGCCGAAGCCGACGACGACCGGCAGTTTCGCGCTGGCGCGGATGCGGGCCACCTCGGGCGCGACCTCGGCCGCGTTCGCCGCAGGACCGCCGGTGATGCCGGTGACGCTGACGTAATAGACGAAGCCCGAGGTGTTCTGCACCACGGCGGGCAGGCGGCGGTCATCGGTGGTCGGCGTCGCCAGGCGGATGAAGTTCAGGCCGGCCTCGCGCGCCGGCAGGCACAGCTCGGCATCCTCCTCGGGCGGCAGGTCCACGACGATCAGCCCGTCCACGCCGGCCGCGGCGGCCTCGGACAGGAAGCGGTCGACACCGCCCGCGCGGGCATAGATCGGGTTGTAATAGCCCATCAGCACGATCGGCGTGGCGTCGTCATCGGCGCGAAAGGCGCGCACCATGTCCAGCACGCGGGTCACGCTGCCACCGGCCGCCAGCGCGCGCTGGCCCGCCGCCTGGATCGTGGCGCCGTCGGCCATCGGGTCGGTGAAGGGCATGCCCAGCTCGATGATGTCCACGCCGGCGCCGGGCAGGCCGCGCATGATCTGCAGCGAGGTGTCGAAATCCGGGTCGCAGCCCATCATATAGGCGACGAAGGCCTTGCCGTCCGTCTTGGCCAGCCGCGCGAAAGTGTCGTCGATTCTGCTCATGCGCCCCGTTCCCTCATGGTCCGCCCAGCCCTAGCCCGGCTTGAGGGGCAAGATCAACGGCCCGCCACTGGACTTGCGCGTCATCGCCCCATAATAAGCGCGGAAATCCGGGAAAAGGGGTGCATCATGGGCTTTCGCATGGGGATCGTCGGCCTGCCGAACGTGGGCAAATCGACGCTGTTCAACGCGCTGACGAAAACCGCCGCCGCGCAGGCTGCGAACTTTCCCTTCTGCACCATCGAGCCGAATGTGGGCGAGGTCGCGGTGCCCGATCCGCGGCTGGACAAGCTGGCCGGGATCGCGGGCAGCAAGCAGATCATCCCGACCCGCATCACCTTCGTCGACATTGCCGGGCTGGTGAAGGGCGCGAGCAAGGGCGAAGGCTTGGGCAACCAGTTCCTGGCCAATATCCGCGAAGTGGACGCCATCGCCCATGTCCTGCGCTGTTTCGAGGATGGCGATGTCACCCATGTCGAGGGCCGCGTCGATCCCATCGCCGATGCCGAGACCATCGAGACCGAGCTGATGATCGCCGACCTGGAATCCATCGAGCGCCGGCTGGCCAATATCCAGCGCAAGCTGAAGGGCGGCGACAAGGAGGCGGTGGCGCAGGAAAAGCTGCTCAAGGCCGCGCAGGCCGCGCTGGAATCCGGCCGCCCCGCCCGCACCGTCGAAGTCGCGGACGAGGACCGCAAGGCCTGGGACATGCTGCAGCTGCTGACCGCCAAGCCGGTGCTGTTCGTCTGCAATGTCGAGGAAGACAAGGCCGCCACCGGCAACAGCCAGTCCGAGCGCGTGGCGCAGATGGCGGCCGAGCAGGGTGCCGGCCATGTGGTGATCTCGGCCAGGATCGAGGAGGAGATCAGCCAGCTTCCCGCCGAGGAAGCGACGATGTTCCTCGAGGAGATGGGCCTGCACGAGGCCGGCCTCGACCGGCTGATCCGCGAGGGCTACAAGCTTCTGGGCCTGGAGACCTATTTCACCGTCGGTCCCAAGGAGGCCCGCGCCTGGACCATCCACAAGGGCACGCTGGCCCCGGCGGCGGCGGGCGTGATCCATGGCGATTTCGAGCGCGGCTTCATCCGCGCCG
Organism: Paracoccus pantotrophus; assembly: GCF_008824185.1. Classification (NCBI taxonomy): domain Bacteria; kingdom Pseudomonadati; phylum Pseudomonadota; class Alphaproteobacteria; order Rhodobacterales; family Paracoccaceae; genus Paracoccus; species Paracoccus pantotrophus. The sequence continues at coordinate 1,943,745 of NZ_CP044426.1, read as the reverse complement.
AGACCATCGCCTATGACGATTACGTGGCGTACAAAGGCGAGGCCGGCGCGCGCGAGGCCGGCAAGTTCCGCGTCGAGGGCAAGTCCTACGTGGTGCAGGACGGCGACGTGCTGCATTTCCTGTTCAACGCCTGACCGGAAGGATTCCCGGCCTCCCGGCCTCCCGGCCTCCCGGCCTTCTGGTCTTGCGGGGCCGGCAGGGTTTCGCGGGCGGCAGATGCCGTGAAAACCAGGGGAAGTTGCCCAGTTCCGCCATCTTGTCGCGGCTGCGAAATACCCCTTGTTTCCGCGGCTCCTGATCCATATACGAGGCGGCGGAGACGTGGCCGAGTGGTCGAAGGCACACCCCTGCTAAGTTTCCTTACACTTCCCGCATGATTTTGATTTTCTTTCCGAAATTATCGGGCAATGCAGCGTCCTGCACGGGATTTGCACGGAAGTCCCATCCGTGCTCGAACAGCCGACGCGGCAGGTCTGCCGGCGCAAGCTTGGTGTAGCCGATCGCCATATCCGGTTTGCGCCAGCCGCCTCGTTCCATCAGCAGGATCAGGTCGCGGTTCACCGCATAGTGCCAGGTCGCAAAGGTGTGGCGCAGCGTGTGCGGGGTCACATCTTCCCCGAGTCCGGCTGCATCCCGCGCCTTGTCGAATGCGCCCTTGATCTGACCGCCGAGGCGCGATCCGCTGGAATTGGTGAGGCGATAGGGCTTGCCCTTCGGCGTGCGAAACACAGCACCGGCCTCGGGTAGTCCGCTGGCGACCATGATGCGGCGCGTCCTGCCGGGGTATTGCACCATCTTGCCGTCGCCGTTCTTGGTCGCGCCGACATAGGCCTCGCAGGTGTCGAGATGCAGGTGCTGCACGGTCAGCCCCAATGCCTCGCCGGTCCGGCAGCCCGTCCCGAGCAGGAACGCCACGATGGGCAGGAGCCGCCTGTCGCAGGCCGCCAGCAGGGCCTCGACCTCCTCGGGCGTCAACCAGCGCAACCGGGTCCCGGGCTCCTTGCGGCGCCTGAACCTGCGATCCGGAACCTTGCCGTCCTCGGCTGCCAGCCGGTAGACGGCGCTGATCGGTGTGATGAGCTGGCGATTGATCGTCGCCGGGCCCGCATCCGGGTAGAGCGCGGCCGCCGCGCGGCTGACGGCATCGTTGTCGGTATCGACCAGGCGCCAGCGCGGGCCGAAGTGCTTGATGATCCGCGCCAGATACTTCCCCTCGCCGCCCGATTCCATATAGGCCAGCGCGGCCTCGGCGAAGGTATAGGTTACGGCCTTGCCATATGCACGACGTTCGATGATCTCGGCTTCGCGCCGCGCGCGGAGGATTTCCGCCTGGCGCTTGTCGCCAATTCGAGTGCTCTCGTAAACGCGCTGTCCAGCGACGGTGCCGCGGATATACCAGATTTCACCACGCTTGATGAGCTTGAGAGGCATTTCTGTTCACCGATCAGGAAGGCGTCCAGAAGGTCTCTGGGCCGGTAGAGGATTCGGACGCGGCCGTGCGCGGCCACCCGCGCCAGCCTGCCCTCATGATAGGCCCTGTCAAGGCCGCTGCGGCTGGTGAATATCTTCCTGCGCCGCAGGAAATCCAGCGCCTCGTCTGTCGTGAGGAGATCTTCGGCAACGGCGGGATCATCCATCGTCCTGGTGCTCTTCATTCCACTCCCCCCACATTCTCACCGCCTCCTTGCACATGTCGGAAAGCATCATGAGCTGTTCGGCTGAAAGCATGTGCCATTCGTGACCATCGGCATGGATACTCGCCATGCCTTCCCAGTCGAACGTGACCCGAACCGGATCATATTCGACGTCCATGAAAAACAAGACCAACTCGGTGCCTATGCTCGGGTCGCTGTTCTCCAGGAACATCAGCTTCCCGTGCTCAAATCCGCCGGTTAGATGCCGCTCAAATTCCCCCAGGCGTCCTTCGGAGTTCTTCATTTTCAACCTCTTGTGTCAGTTCTGTTCATCGGCTGATGGCCCATCACGCCATCCTCCTGATCTGATCGAGGGCGTATCCGCCCCATTGCTCTGCGCAGGCACGGGCGATGCCTTCGAACGTCCTGCTACGGATTTTCCATCGGTCGGGGCCCGGGCTGGCCCGGTGGATTGCCGACCATGCTTTGTGCCGCTCCGGCTCGGTCGAGGCCTTGGGCGGGATCAGCCGCTTCGTCGCGGTCAGCGGCGGCAGCCCGCGCAGGTAGAAACCGGTCGCCTTGAAGGCCGGCTCGCCAAACCACCAGGGCTGGACGATCTGGGGCTTGGGCAAATCCGCCGGCATCCGGGCGCGGCCGTGCTTGTGCATGACCGGGTTTTCGACCGCCACGCGCGCGACCGGGGCCTGCCAGCAGGCAGCGAACAGTTCGGCGCCTTCGTCCAGCAGCCGCCACATGATGGCCAGCCGCGCTTCGCGCGGCAGGATCGGCCATGCCACCTTCTCGGCCGGGGTCGCATCGTCGGGCGGGTTCTTCGGCGGGTCCGACAGCCAGCGCACGCCGCTGTTGCACAGGCGCGTGCAGGGCGGGTGGCAGACGATCAGCAGGTCCCAGCCATAGTCGAGGTAGTCCCGCACGTCGCCGATGATGTGATGGTTGCTGCCGTCCTCGGCCGGCAGACGATCAACGGATGTGGCATCATGCCCGAGGGCGGCGAAGGCGCGGCGCATGGCGCCCGAGGTCTCGCACAGGACGCCGACACGGAGGGGAGTCGTCATGCCAAGCCCTCCGAAGCCCCGCCGCCGGCTAAGCTGTCAATGATCAGGGGGAGGTGCGGGTGGAAGGTCATTCTCCCTCCTCCGGCCGGCAGTCCGGATCAGGCCCGCCCAGGTGGGTATTGATCTGCCGCTTGGCCTCGTCGAGCGTCGGGGCCATGCCGTGCGCATCGGTCTCCTCGTGCGTCCATTCGAAGGGCGCACCCGGCACCTCGGCCTGACGGATCGCGATGCCACGGTGGATGATGGGGAGGATCTGGTCAGCCATGGGCGCCTCCTTTCAGGGCGCGCAGGGCGGCGCGGGCCGGTTCGACGGCCTCAAGCAGATGACAGATCAGGTCGCTGACGTTGTCGTGCCCTTCCAAAACTGCCGCGTCGATGATGCGGCATGCATCGAGCGCATGGGTTGCCGCCTCCGCGACCGTCTCGCTGGGCTGGGGCGGGTGGATATAGATCGGGACAGGACATTCGGTGCCACGGCGTTTGCCGTGGTTGATCCTGAAAATGCCGGAGGTTTCGGATAGAAGCGTGTGCAGCGTCTTGTCCGTAATCCACCCCACCGGCACCGCCTCTTGCGCGGTCGGGGTTCCGGCAGAGGGCGCGGGCACTCGAGAGATCGCGCCGCAAATGTCGCAGGTCTCGCCAGCAGGCAGGCGGCATTCTCCGCAGGGTTCTCTGCCATCCTTTCGGCTCGGTTGCGGGAAATCCTCCTCGGGCTGCGCGCGCTGCTTCACCTCGTCAAACAAGGCTTGATATTCCGGGCTGATCTTGAGCGCGTCCTGCCCCTCGGGCTGCGGGTCTGGCGTCAGGGCTGCGAATACCTCGTCCATCTCCTGGATCGCGGCTCCGGGAATTGGGCTTTCATCGAGCAGCATTTCACGCCATCGCGGCCACAGCGCCCGCACCTGCCCCGAGGCGCAGAGGTCGGCGAACTGGCAATCGGCCAGCGCGAAATCCCGGTGCGCATCCTTGGCCAGGTCATAGGCCGACAAGAGCCAACCCGGTTCGGGATGCCAATCGGTGCTCCCAAACCAGACCCGGATCGGCAGCACCGTGCGATTGTCCACCTCCCCTCGATAGTTGCGATACGTCATAGTGATGGGCGCCGCCCGCAGCGGCGCATCCTCGGCGAAGCCCTGCCAGGTGCTGCGGCCGATCTCGACGGAAACGATGGGGCCGGTCATGCTGCACCGCCTTCCTCGGGCATCTCGCCACGCCCGGCCGGGACAACGACAAAATCACGGGTGCGCACGGCGCTGAACGACTGTGCGTTGAAGGTCAACTTGTGCGCGGCCTGCCATTCGTCGCAGGCGCGCCGCAGTCTGGCGACCAGGTCGGCCTCTTGCTCTGGCGTGGCTTCGAACCAAGGACCTTCGTCGTATTCCGTGGCGCGGTTGCTGTCGGAAACAGATTCGTCGGCACGCTCAAGCACCGTGTCGGCGTCGATCCAGTCCGCCAGGCGCAGCGGCGCCTGCTGGGCTTCGATCAGGCAGATGCGGTGTTCCCATTCCTCTGGATCGCTCCCGTCGACAGGCCACTCGCAAATGCCGTCATCGATAGCCTCCTGGATCGCCTGTTCTCGCGTCGCGCGGGGGCCGATTGTGAAATATTCCTCGTCCTTGCCGGCCCACCATTCCCACGGCACATCGGCCGAGGTGCAGTCATAGGAATCGGTGCTCATTGCATGGCCTCGCTGGAATTGGTGACCAGTTCGCCCGCATCGCCGCGGAAATCCACGTCAGGGATGATCGACTGCGGCTTGAAGGTGACGCGGTAGTGGTAGGCGCTGACCGTGGCCGGCTCCAGCTGCTCCACGAAGGCGCTGGTGTTGTCCGACAGCACCAGGGTGTGGCGCTTGTAATCGCTCGGCCCGGTCTTGCAGATGACGTTGAACGCGGTGCCGGCTCTGTTCAGGTCCATCGAGCAGCGGCCTTCGACCGTCAGGATGTAGCTGTCGGTGACGCCGTTGTAGAACACGACGCGGCGGCTGATCTCGAAATTGTCGGCGGCCTTGGAGACGTTCCGCGCGGCAATTGTCGCATCGTCTTCGCACTGCCCCGCCATCAAGGGCAGGCACAGGGCGGGGATAAGAAACAGTTTCTTCATCACGCGGTCCTCCGCAGTTTCTGGTTTTCGGGTTGATCGGCGTCGAGCAGGTCAAAAAGACTGGGCATGCCGGCCTCGCGCGAGGCGGCTTCGACGTATTTGCAGCCGTCGAGCCAGTAGCCCTTATTCAGCTCGACCCCGATGCCCTTGCGGCCGAGCTTCACGGCGCGGAAGGGCACGGTCATGAGCCCGCCGAACGGGTCGTAGACCCATTCGCCCGGCTCTGTGTATTGGGCGATGGCCCGGTCCACGATGTCGTATTGCAGCGGGCACAGGTGCATCTCGTTGCCCTTGCGCGCCTGCTCGGCGTTGATGGTCATCATGCGCGCGACATCGGTCCAGACGTCGGGATGCGCGCTGTGGGGGGGCAGCAGCATGAAGGTCGGCGGCAGCCGGCCCTTCACCTCGAGCGCCTCGCCGATCTGGACGTGGTGCTCGAAATCGTAGACCTGCTGAAGGTTGTAGGCCTTCCAGACCTTGTAGACTTGATCGGCGTCCAGCCCCTCCAGCTCTTCGGGCAGCAGGGTCCGGTCGCCATTCGACCGCATGTAGCCATGCGCATCGATCTGCCAGCGGGCCCGGCTATAGCCCAGCTCGTGCTTCCAGTTCTTGGCCTCGGGGTCCCATTCCTTCTTGGCCTTCTTCACCGGCCGGTCGGCGTAGCCGTTGCTGGTGTCGCTGGGCGGCCGACGGAAGATCAGCAGGTATTCCGGCACGCCGCAGCCCATGCGCGAGCCGTCCTTGCACTGTTCCGACCAGCCCAGGCGATAGGTCTGGTTGTTCTCGCGCACCACGTCCGTCGTGATGGTTTTCATGCCGAGATAGGCGAAGCCATGGCGCTGGAATTCGCGCACGCAATCCATGTGCTGGGTCGAGAGGGTCTGGAAACCGAAGCCGTTGATGCCCCCGGGGATGATCCGGTCCTTGACGTGGATCGCGCAGATCCGGCCCGGCTCCAGCACCCGCAGAAGCTCGGGGATCAGGAACCCCATCTGCTGCCAGAAATGCGGATCGTCGTCGGTATGGCCGAAATCCGCATAGTTCGGGGAATACTCATACTGGGTGCTGAACGGGATCGACGTGACGATCAGCTGCACCGAGGCATCGGGCATGCTGCGGGTCTCGGCCACGCAATCGTTGTGCACGCAGCGGTAATCGGGGCCCGAGGCCTCGACCCGCTCGACGCCCAGGGCGCGCACCAGCGCCTGCTGCATCGCGACCTCGGACAGGCCGAATTCCTTGATGATGTCGATCATTTTCTGAACCATCTCGTTGTGCTGACGCCACTTCCGCTCCAGCGAGCGGCGGATTTCGCGTTCAGCCTCGGTGTAGATCAGGTCGAGCCGCACGCTGTCGGCGGTCTGGCCGAAGCGCCGCAGGCGATGGACCGCCTGGATGAAGTCGTTGAACTTGAACCCGATCCCGAGAAACACCGACCAGGCGCAGTGCCGCTGCAGGTTGGTGCCCGAGCCGAGCATCACCGGCTTGGCGCCCAGTTCCCGCACCCGGCCGTCGGCGAAATCGCCGATCAGCTCCTCGCGCTGATCGAGGTCTTGCGAACCATACACGGTGGCGATGGTCGGGATCGCCTTCTCCAGCGCCGCGCGCTCGGCCTCGAGGTCGTGCCAGATGATCCGGTGCGCGGCCGGGTCCTCGGCCCGGATCTCCATCATCTTCTCGACCCGCGCCGGCAGGCTCTCGCGCTTTTCGCGCGCCGCGGCCGAGAGGTCCGCCGTCGCGTCCTTGAACATGCGCTTCTGGCCGCTCTTCTCGATGGCGGAGCCGGCCAGGTGATCGACCGGCAGCTCGTGCCAGCGCACGTCGAGCGGCGGCAGGTCATAGCCCTCGTCCGAAAACGACGGGTCCAGATCGCTGGGCTTGGTGACGAACAGCGCCCAGGATGCGACCCACAGCCAGAACTCGCGTTCCTTGTGCTGCATCAGGGTCAGCTGGTCGGCCTTTTCCGAGTTGCGTTTGAAGAACCGGGTCTTGGCCTGGCCGATATCCATCACGTCGAGGAAGCCGGCATAGGACAGCAACTCGATATAATCGTTCGGGCTGGGCGTGGCGGTGGCAACGAAGCGATACGGCACGCCGGCGGTCTTGACCCTGTTCGACTGGTCGCGCCGGTCGTCGCCGGCAAAGAGCGCCATGAACTCGCGGAAGGTCTTGGTGCCGCCGAACCCGCGCAGGATCGCCGCCTCGTCGAGGCTGACGCCGATGAACGGATCGGGGGCGACCTTGCCCTCGCGCACCGATTCGTAATTGGTCAGGTAGATGCCCGGGCCGTCCACCTTGTCGGTGTCGCGGATGAATTTCAGGTCCACGGCATAGCTGCCACGGAACCGCTCCTGCGCCTCGCGCATGAACTCGCGGCGGACCCCGAGCGGGGCGGTGATCAGCGTCGGCTGGCCCGTCGTCTCGGTCAGAACGCGCATCGCCTCCAGCTGCGTCGCGGTCTTGTGCAGGCCGAAGTTGGCGAACCAGGCGCGACGGCCACCCTGCAGGCCCCAGCTCACCATGCGGCGGGTATGGGGTTTCAGCGCCGGGTTCAGCGTCGCCTCATCCACCTGCATGCCGCCAAAACGTGGCGCGATGGCGGCCTTGGCGCGCAGAAACTCGTCATAGGAGGGCTGCTGTCTCATCGCCTCACATCCTCAACGGCATGAGGACGACGGTCAGGTCGGGATCCTCGGTCAGAAGAAGGGCGGCGTCGCGCGAGGTGCTGGCTTCGATGCGCACGGTGCCAAAGTTCTGCACCGCCTCGCGAACATAGCTCTGGTTGAAGCCGATGCTGAAATCGCCGTCGGCCTCAATCCTGGCCTCGACTTCCGGTCCGAAGGAGACGGACGACAGGCTGGCTATGCGATTCTCCAGGTCAAACTTGATGCCATCGCGGACGTGGCGGAACACGTTGGGGTTCGGAAAGCGCCGCAGCAGCGCGCGGTTGATGACGGCATGCCCGCGCATTGCGCTGCGAACCGGGATCACCCGCGTGTAATCGGGATAGGTGCCGTCGATGCATTTGGCGAACAGCGTCCAGCCGCTGCCGACAAGCCGCATGGCCGGCTTGGTCGATCCGCCGACGCGAATGTGCCGGTTGCCGCCGGCGGTCAGAAGGCTGCGCAGTGCCGCGACCGAGTGGCGCGGGAAGATCAGATCGGGCAGAGGCCAGTCGGCATCGGTCTGATACAGGGCCAGCCGATGGCCATCCGTCGCGGCCCCCGCCAACCGCCTGTCGCGGCCGTGCATGTAGATGCCGTTCAGGTAATAGCGCGTCTCTTCGGTCGAAATCGCCCAGCGGACGCTGTCGATCATCTTGGCCAGCGCGGTTTCGGGCACGTCGGACCAGATCATGCCGTCGGTGCCGGGCTCGGCCGGCCAGTCGGCCGCATCGATCAGCAGCCGCAGCCGGATCGTGGTCGGGCCGATCCGCATGGTCACGATATCGGCGGCCCGGTCGATGCTGATGCTGTCACTCGTCTCGGCGCCGACCAGCAGGGCGCGCAGCACGAAAGCGTCCAGCAGGAACGGATCGGCCGCCGCGCAGGTGGCATCGCAGTCGACCGTCAGCCAACTGTCGAGGTCGGTGGCCTCGATCTCCAGCAGGCCGTCGCGCGGGGTGATCCGCAGGCAGCTGAGGACCGGGATGGTGTTGCGCCGCTGGACAATCGAGGCGGCGGCGATCACCGCGCGGCGCAGATCCGCGACGGTGCAGGTGATCCCGGCACTGGTGGCGGGCTTGATGGGCTCCATCAGGGTCATGGTGGCCTCAAAAACTTTGGCCGAACCGGCCGGATTGCAGAAAAAAGCCCCCGGCCCGAGCAGAAGCCGGGGGCCAGTGATGCCGGCGGGACAGGCGCGTCGCGCGGGCAGGAACTCGGGAAGGTGAAGGCGTCAGGTCAGGCCGAGGCTAAAATCTTGCGGGCCTCGACCAGCAGTTCGGTGTTGCCAAGATGGCTCAGCTGGTCGGCCATGCGCCGCACCAGGTCGCGCAGGCGCAGGTTCTCTTCGATCAATGCCGGCGCACGGGCGGCCATCAATTCCGGGTCGAGGATCGTCACGGCCGGTCCCCCGATCCCTCGGACAGCGCCACCCAGCCCGCGTCCAGCGATTGCGCGGCCGTCGGCGACAGGAAGTCCAGGATCGCGCCCACATCGGGCAGAGACGACCACAGCACGAAGCCTGCAAGGATGAGCCAGAAGACGATGCCGGCGATGAACAGGCTGCGGACGAACCAGCAGGCGGCGCAGGTGCGCCGGTCTCGCTCGGCGGGCACCCGGCGGGCGAAGTCCCGGAGCTGGAAGTCGATGTTGGCGATGGCAGCCATCACGCATCCTTCCGCGTGTTCGCCGGCCGATGGCGCTGCCGCTGCATCACGCCATGCGCGCTGGCGGCGACCATGTAGGCGAGGCGCCGCAGGCTCTCGGGCGCGTCGGCTGCCAGATCGGCATTGGAGATGATGGCGCGCGCCGCAGAGACCGCGCAGGGGGTCAACGTGAGGGAGGGGAGTTGCATCAGGCGCTCCATCCAAGGGTTGTGGATGGGGCTAAAGCTATGGATTAAAGTTCCACTGTCAACATAAAAATGGAGAAAAAATCCATTTACAGAACAGACGGAGAACATAACCTAGGTGCTGAAGCGATGGGAGGTTGGAATGAGTTACAACGCGCGCACTCTAGCTGTGCTGATCTTGGCTAGGCTGACTGGTTGGAAAGTTGCGCGTTGTTACAGTGTCTTCCGGAGCCTTGCGAGTTCCTGGACTACGTTGGGGCGCAGGTCAGACGGCAGGTCTGACAGGTCGCCGCGATAGATGAAATCCAGACCAACACCATAGATCGCAGAGATTCGTTCGCCTACCGCGATATCCAAGCCCATGGTTCCCTTTTCGACTTTGGTGAGGGAACTGCGGTCATACTCCAGCGAGTCTGCGAAGTCCGCTTTGGTCATCCCCAGCGCCTCTCGGACCGCTTCGATCCTTGGCCCGACCTTGGCGGGGGTGCTTTCACGACTGATCAGTGCGTTTAGGAGTTTGTTGGTCATTGGTGCACAATGGTGCCTGTGGAGATTTTCGCCATAGAAGAAATTTCCATGTTGACGAATGGAGATAATCTCCATTACCAACTTACAGCATGAGCAACTCGCCAAACACCGTCCGCGAACTGATCGCGCTCTGGCCGTCTCGCAAGGATCTTATGGAGGATCTTGAGCGGCAAGGGTTCGTCATGACCCTGGACCGCGTCCACAAGTGGGCGCAGCAGGGTTCGATTGCGGCAAGATACCACCAAGCAATCGTAAATGCTGCTTCGTGGCGACTTCTTCCGGTGACGGCGAGCGCCATCGCGATGCTTCATCACGCACCAGATCGCTCTGGTCATGATGGCTCCGTGAACTCCCAACCCGCCGCCACGGCGGCACAACCCCAAGAGCATCCTCATGTCCCTGATCTGCAAAGTTCCGGATCGGAAACGATCTGACCTGCCCGCGCGGCAAATGTCCTTCACGGCTCCTGTCGGCGGGCGCGGCCGCTCGGCGGCTGCCCGGCGCCGTGCGCATGTCCACGCGCAGCGCGATACCGACGATTTCCTGCGGCGCTGGTCGATGCTGATGATCGTCAGCTTCGCCACCGCCGAGGCCTGCGGCCAGCATTTCGGCGTGACCAAGCAGACCGGCTGCAACTGGCGCGAGGGCACGCATCGACCCTGCGGCGATGCGGTGGATTTCGCCATGCAGACGCTGCCCCGCTACGCCGAAATCATGTGGGGGCAGTGATGGAGATCGGGCTTTCAGGTTGCCCGGGGCGGGGGAGACAGCCGGGGCGCAGCACCTGGTCCACCCGTCACGATTCCGGCCGCCTCGGGCGGGACTAGACCGGGATCGTGGAACCTGCGGCTGGCCCGGCCGAGAGCCGTCTTGTGGCGGCGGGGCGAAAATACACTCCGGGATATCTGGCGCGGGTCCCGGCGTGTCGGGCGGGGCGGCATCCTCCTCTGGCCGCCCCGCCGATCATCGCGCCAAGAGGATTTGACCATGCGCGTTAGCCCCCCGGATCTGAAAAGCAATACCACGGCGCGGATCATGTCGATTGCGGCGATCCGAGCCAGGATGTCGATGCTGTCGGTGGCCTATTCGGCCCGGCTCGGCGCGGTGAACATGCATGATGTCCACTCGGCCGTGGACCGGATCACCTCGGTATTCGGCCGGGATCACGACCTGGCGCAGGAGATGCTGGGCTTCGTCGCGCGCCTGCCCGAGTTGCGCCGCCATGTGCCCGATCTGGCCGAGGCTGGCGATCGGCTGATCCGGGCGGTCGAGCGCACCACCTGGCCCGATGCCGATGGGAGGGCGGATATCCATGGCTGACCAGTTGCGCCTCTCGCTCGCCGATCATGCGATGATCCACGCCCTGGGCGTGCTGTCGCGGCCGCCGATCACGGATCGCAGCGATCTCGATCTGGTCGTCGGCATCCTGCGCGACCTGATGCCGGGCGTAACCCGCGAAAACCCGCAGCTGATGGGCCTGATCCAGACGGCCGATCAGTTTCTTTCCTGCCGCGTCTCGGTGCCGGGCTGCTATGGCGGCCTGCATGATCGGGCGCGCAAGGTCATGAACGAATGGGATCGCCGCCGGCTGGCCGATGCCTGGGACCGCGCGCGGGGCGCGAAATGAGAACGCACCGCCAGCGTCACCACAATGCCTATTGTGCTGGAGCACATCGCGGGATCGAGCGCGTCATCGAGCGATTGATGGCCATAACCCCGGCGGCCGCGCATGATGACCTTCAGCGCGTCGCGCGTGTCACCAAGGCCGAGGAGGAGTTTCGGAAGATCGTCCGCAAGCGCGAGGCCGCCAAGCCATGACGCGCGACGATCACCGCCTCGATGAAGCCAAGGCCATGCCCATCGCTGATGTCGTTGCGCGGCTGGAGCTATCCGGCCTGGTCCGCACCGGCGGCGAGCTGGTCGGGCCGTGTCCGCAATGTGGCGGCCGGGATCGCTTCGGCGTCAACCTGCAGACCGGACTGTTCCAGTGCCGCAAGGATTGCGGGCCGCATGCCAAGGGCGATCAGATCGCGCTGGTCCAGCATACGCTCGGCATGGATTTCCGGGCCGCGCTGGAATGGCTGTGCGGCCCGGCGCATGGCCTTTCCGATGCCGAGCGCGCCGAGCGGCGGCGCAAGGCCGAAGCGAATCGGCGCAAGCAGGACGATATTGCCCGCCGTGCGCGCGAGAAATCGATCCGGGCCGCGCACCAGATCTGGGCCAGTGCCCGCCCGGCCGAGGGCACCTTGGTGCGGGATTACCTGGCGCTGCGCGGCATTGATCCCGTCCTTTTTCGAGACATGCCCGACGCCCTGCGCTTTGAGCCCGAAGCTCGTTACACTGTTCCTGTCGAGGGCAAGGCCAATGAATGGCAGACCCTGCATGTCGGCCCGGCCATGGTCGCTGGTGTCCTGGATGCCCAGGGTTGGCTGACCGCGGTGCACCGCACCTGGCTCGACCTGTCGCATCCCAAGGGCAAGCTCGTGCTGCCCGATCCGCGCAAGCCGGGCCAGACGCTGCCGGCCAAGAAGGTGCTGGGCTCGAAGAAGGGCGGCGCGATCCGGTTCCTGACCCCGCAGGGCAGCGACACCATGGTCGTGGCCGAGGGGATCGAGACGACGCTGACCGCCCTGATCGCGGAGGCTATGCCCCGGCGCTGCGCCTATTGGTGTGGCGTTGACCTGGGCAACATGACCGGGCGCATGCGGCGCGGCCCAGGCCTGAAATATGCCGGCCTGCCCGACATGGACGATTCCGAGGCCTGGCTGCCGCCGGCCTGGGTCAAGACGCTGATCTTCGTCCAGGACGGGGACAGCGATCCGAAACTGACGCGCGCCAAGCTCCTAGCAGGTCTGCGGCGCGCCAAGATCAAGCGGCCGGGCCTGCGCGGCTACATCGTCCATGCGGGCGACGGCCGCGATCTCAACGACATTCTGATGGGACAGAGAGATGCTTGACGAGCAGGAGATTGTTGAAGCCGCGAACAGGTTCGAGGTGATGTTTCGGGGGATCGCGCGCCTTGAAGGTCTGTCGATTTCCGAGGCGCGCGGCCTGTTCATCGCGCTTTCGGACATCGTTGCGCAAATCGTCGTCAGCTACAGCGATGAGACCGACCCGTTCCTCGACCTGATCCGCTCGAAGATCGCGCAGTTGCGTGCGGTGGGTGACGCCCGGATCGATCCGGAGAGGTTGCAATGACCGATAGGAGCGATGACGACGCGCTCGGGCAGGTCCGGGCCGTGATGAGCAATGCCGAGGAGGTCGATCTGCCCGAGGGGATGGAGCCGGAGGCCTCTGCCGGTGACGGCGATAGCCAATCCCCTGGAACCCCTTCCGAGGGCCAGGCCGACGATCCGTTTTCGGACTGCGCGCAGTTTCCGCTCAACGACCATGGCAACGGTCAGCGCTATGCCCGCCATTACCGGGACGAACTGATCTATGTGCCCCGCTATGGCTGGCACGTCTGGACCGGCCAGCGATGGCAGAAAGACGAGGACGGCATCGAGGTTCGCCGCCGTGCCCAGATGCTTGGCGAGTTGATTTCGCGGGAAATCCCGCATCTTCGGCTCGAGGACTGGCAGATGCAGATCCTCGAGGACGGCGTGCAGTTGCGGCGACGCGAGCGTGAACTCGGACGCATCGTAAGCGCCGGAGGCGAGGAGGCGGAGGCCGCCCAGCAGGAGCTGGATAGCATGGCGCCCAAGCTTGCCCGTCTCTCGGGTGTCGAGAAGGTGCTGCTTTCGGTCCGCAAGGATCATCACGGCTGGGCGAAGACCTCGGGCAATACGACCCGGATCGACGCTTCGATCAAGGAGGCCGGTGTCGGCCTGGCCGTGTCGTTCGAGCGGCTGAACGCCGCCCCGCTCGATGTCTGTTGCGAGAATGGGGTCATGCGATTCTCGGTCATTCCGGGCGATCCGGAAAGTGGAATGAGCCCCATGGCCGACATGCAGTTTGTGCCGCATGCCCGGGATCAGCTGATCACCAAGATGATGCCGGTGCGATACGACCCGGACGCAAAGCGGCCGATCTTCGACAGGTTCATCACCCGCATCCTGCCCGATCCAGAGGTCAGGCGCTTCGTGCAGCGCTGGTTCGCCCTGAATACGACGGCGCTGACCGGCGAGCAGAAGCTGGTCTTCTTCTACGGGCTCGGCGCCAACGGCAAGTCCGTGCTGGTGGACCTGATCGCCCGCATGTTCGGCGACTATGCCGCAACGGCGCGGATCGAGACCCTGACCGGTTCGACCAAGAAGGACGGCTCGGCGGCGACCCCGGACCTCGTGCCGCTCATGCTCGCCCGCATGGTGCGCACGTCCGAGCCCGAAGAGGGCGAGAAGCTGCGCGAGGGCCTGATCAAGCAGCTGACCGGCGGCGAGCCGATCAATGTGCGGCCGAACTTCGGCGAGCAGATCGAGGTCACGCCCAAATTCAAGATCACCATCCAGGGCAACTATCGCCCCGAGGTGCGCGGCCGCGATGACGGGATCTGGCGCAGGCTGCTGATCGTGCCGTTCGACGTGACCATTCCGCCGAAGGAGCGGGACCCGGACCTGGGTGCCAAGCTCTGGGAAGAGCGATCCGGCATCCTCAACTGGCTGATCGAGGGCCTGATAGACTACCTCGAGGGCGGGCTGCAGGAGCCGCCGGCCGTTCTAAGCGCCACCAACGAGTATCGCGAGGAGAGCGACCCGCTCGGCTTCTTCCTTGAGACCTGTTGCGTTGTCTCGGGGCAGCCCGAGGACAGTGAGACGGCGAAGGACCTCGCGCTGGCGTTCCAGCTTTGGCAGGACGAGCAAGGTGGTAACGTCTGGCAGCAGGGCACGATCCAGCGCCAGATCAAGGACAAGATGCGCCGCTGGGTCAGTCCCAGCACCGGCAAGAAGTTCTCCGAGCGCAAGTCCAACGGCATCATGCGATATGACGGCATCCGGTTCTCGATGGAGTTCGGGCACCGCTTCAGGACCGCGCCGCGCGACGCGAACGGCCGCCCCATCGCTGGTCGCAGCGGAGGCCAAGATGGCAACCTGTGATCCCCGCACCCCTGTCGATGAAGGCAGGAGGGAGGAATTTGCCTCCCTACAGGGAGGAAAGGGAGGGTCTGCCTCCCCGGGTTTTCTGGCGACATTACAAGGGGTTCGGGGCGTCAGGGAGGATAGGGAGGCAAATTCCCGCATACGCGTATGCGCGAGAAGGGAAGGGGTATGGGGTGATGAAGGCCCCATATGCGTGGACCCGGTTTTGCCTCCCTATCCTCCCTGACGGCATCAACTGCTTGTAATCTAAAGATAATCGTCTCCAAATTACCTCCCTCAATCATCCCTCAAGATAATCCGATCCTCCCTATCCTCCCTGAAGAAACAGCGACCGAAACAATAGGCAGTATGATGAGCAAGAGGGACCACAATATGTTGAGAGCGGCGCAGAAGGCCGAAGCCGGGAAGTCGCTGATCATGGCCGCAAGGGAGGCTCGGGATGCCCGGAAAGCCGAGGAAGCCGCCCGGCTCGCCGCCATCCGGGACGCCAGCGCGATCCCCGACCAATGCGGCCCGGATACGATTGCCGCCCCGGCGCGCGGCCCGTTCGTCGTTGAACGTCAGCTGACCATGGTGCCGAACGGCGTCGATGATCGCGGCCTGGAGAAATGGGCGGCGGCGCCGACAGGATACGGGCATCGCGCCAGTGTCCGCGCCGCCGACGTGTTCGACCGGATGATCGCCTCGGCCCGGCGCCGCAAGAAGCCGTGCCCCCTGACGCCGGGCCAGATCGCGATGGGCCGCCGCTATGCGGCGCTGGTCGAACTGGCAGCGGCCGATGGCACCAAGGTCTCGCGGCTCGATGCGTCGCGTGGCGGTGGCGACAGCATGGGCTGGATGGACCGGCATCTCGATATCGCCCAGGAGCTGACGATCCTGCGCAACCGGATCGGCTGCAGCGCATCAATGACCATGCGCCGCATCCGGCCGTCCAATCGGGGCGCGACGCAGCGCGGCCCGATTATGGATCGGGTGCTGGTGGACATGGTCTGCATCAAGGGCTGCACGCTGGACGATGTGCTGGTGAGCCATGGGTGGGCGGTCAAAGGGGCGCACAGGAAAGCCATCACAGAGGCTCTGTGCGCCGCGCTGGACCGCATGATCGGGTATCGGGGCAAAAAAACTTCTTGACGGCTTAAGTCCGTCTGTGAGACAGAATTGCATAGTATCACGAATTGCGCCCGCAGGGATCATGTCCCGAGCGGGCGTTGTCATTTCCGGGGTATCGATGGGCAGGCTCAAGCAACTCGCACCGCGCGTTGGCTCGTTGTCGGCGCGCGTAACGTCCATCGGTGCCGGGCCGGATCGGCTCAAGCGCCGGGACCAGATAGTGCCATGGCGCAAGTGGTATAAGACGGCAGAGTGGCAGCGGCTCCGTTGGGATTGCCTTGCGTCTGCGCTGTTCACCTGTGCCCGCTGTGGCGTCATTGGTCAAAGCCGCGAACTGGTGGCCGACCATATCCGTCCGCATCGCGGCGACCGTGATCTGTTCTTCGATCCGGGCAATCTGCAATGCCTTTGCGCGACCTGCCACAATCGGGACAAGCAGGCAGAGGAGCGCGCAGGTGCCGCCAATCATAGCGCCACCAACGGCGATGTCGGTCGGGGTTAGGCAGCCGGCCAACGGGCAGGCACCGTCGAAGCCATGCCCGTGGTGCGGATCGGCGGTGACGGGGCCGAGGTGCCAAGGATGCGGAGGCCCGACCGCTGCGTGACCGCGCGGATCACCGCGCCGACCTCGAAATCAGCCCGATCCGGTCGAAAATGCCTCGAAATCGGGCAGATCGACCCCTCGGACCCCCAAAGGAGGGGGTGGGTCGAAAGTCAGGGGGCCAATCCGGCCCGGACCCGCGCCCCCCTCATCTGGAGATTTTTTTCTGATGGAAGAGGTTTTCGACCTGTTCGGAAACCCCGTTGAAGCGGGGTCCGGCAAGCCCGGCCGTCCCCGCAAGGTGGCGACGCCGGAAGATCGCAATAAAGTCAAGATGTTGCTTGCGGTCGGCTGGTCCAATGAACGGATCGCGGCCGTGCTGCGCATGTCGCTGCCGACTTTTCGGCGGAATTTTTTTCAGGAGCTGAAGATTCGCCCGGTGGCGCGCGACATGCTCGACGCGCGCCGGCTGGAGCTGGCGCTTGCCGCCGCCCAGTCCGGCAATGTCGGCGCGATGCGCCAGGTGGATCGGCTGCTGGATCGGTTCGACCAGATGGAGGCGGAACGCGCCTATGCGTCGCGGCCTAAGGATCAGCCCGAGCCCAAGGAAAAGCTGGGCAAGAAGGTGCTCGACGAGGTGCTGGCGCTCGATGCCGACGCCGCGCTGATGAAAGAGCTGGACCTGGAGACCAAGGGCGGCGGGGGCAATGTCCGCCATTGAGGCTCTGCCGCGCTTCGCTTGCCCGGATTGGTGGGAAAAGCTTCAGGCCGGCGAGGTGCCGATCGCCGATGTGCCGGTCAACGAAGCGAAGGCGGCACGGGTGCTGGCGTTCTTCAACCGGTTGCGACTGCCGGACGTGCCAGGCAATCCGCCGATGTCGGAGGCCTGCGGCGACTGGTTCAAGACCATCCTGGTGGTGTTCTTCGCCAGCGAGGATCCGGAGACCCATCGCGAGTTGGTCTGGGAACTGCTCTGCATGGTTCCGAAGAAGAACTCGAAATCCACCTATGTGGCGGCGCTCGGCCTGACGGCGCTCTACATGGAGGAGGCGCCGAACCGGCAGATGCTGCTGGTGGGGCCGAGCCAGAACATCTCAGAGCGTTGCTTCGACCAGGCGCAGGGGATGATCAACCTGGACGACAAGCTGAAGCTGATCTTCAAGGTCCAGGAGCACCTGAAGACGGTGACCCGGCGCAAGACCGGCTCGAAGCTGGAGGTGAAGACCTTCGACACCTCCATCGTCACTGGGGAAATCCCGGTGCTCACCATCATCGACGAGCTGCACGAGCTGGGCAAGAAGGCGAAGGCGGCGAAGGTGATGCAGCAGATCCGCGGCGGCGGCATCACCAAGGTGCGCGGCAAGGTCTTGATGATCACCACCCAGTCGGACGAGATGCCGACGGGGATCTGGAAGTCGGAACTGAAGAAGGCACGGGCCATCCGCGACGGCAAGGCCGGACCGGCGCCGATCATGCTGCCGGTGCTTTACGAGTTCCCCGAGGAATTCCAGCGCAACGAGAAATACTGGCGCGACCGGGACAACTGGCATCTGGTCCTGCCGAATCTCGGCCTGTCGATCGACGAACAGGCGCTCGAGGACGATTACGAGAACAACGGCAAGGTCTCGAAGGAGGCCGAGCAGATCTGGGCCAGCCAGCATCTCAACATCGAGATCGGGGTCGGTCTCGGCGGCGATGCCTGGTCTGGCGCGGTGCATTGGGAACCGGCCGCAGCAGGTTGGATCACCCTCGACCGGCTGCTGGGCGAAAGCGAGGTCTGCACCATCGGCGTGGACTGGGGTGGAGCCGACGACCTCGCGGCGCTCGCGGTGCTGGGCCGGCGGGCGCGAGACAAGGTCTGGCTGCTCTGGGTTCGCGCCTGGGCACGCGAGACGGTGTTCAAGTCCAGGCCGCAGATCGCCGACGCGTTGCGCGGGTTTGAGGAAGACGGCGACCTGCGCGTCGTGTCCTCGCCCGAGCTGCAGGCCGCCGAGGCTGCCGAGATCTGCGACCGGGTGCGGTTGGCCGGGCGGCTGCCCGAGGCCGGCGGCATAGGCCTCGACGCGGCAGGGATCGCGCTTCTGCTCGATGCGCTGGAGGAGATGGGCATGGTCTCGCCCCTGGTGCAGGCGGTGCAGCAGGGCTGGAAGCTCCAGACCGCGATTTCGACGGTGCCGCTGAAGCTGGAGTCGCGGCGCATGCTGCACGCCGACCAGCCGATCATGAACTGGGCGGTCGGCAACGCCAAACAGGAACTCAAGGGGAGCAACTACATGGTGACGAAGCAAGCTTCCGGCGCTGCCAAGATCGATCCCCTGATGGCGGCGTTCGATGCGGCGATGCTGATGTTCAACAACCCGCAGGCCGCACCGCCGATCGGCGACTTCCTGGCCAACCCGATCATGGTGATCTGAGATGGACCTGCCGCGGGGCATCGTCGATCGCTTCGGCAGGCCGATGGCGGCGCTGTCCGATCTGACCAAGGAACAGCGCCTCACCCTGCAAGGCGGCGACCTCGGCTATTACGTCGCCAGCAATGCCTCGGGCAAGGTGGTGACGCTGTCGGCAGCGCTGACCATCTCGGCGGTTTGGGCCTGCATCGTTCGCAGCGCCCAGGCGATGGCCTCGCTGCCGCTGGACCTTTATCGCAAGACCGCTGGCGGCCGGCAGCGGCAGGACGGGGCGCTGGCCGACCTGATCAGCCTGTCGCCGAATGCCGACCAGACGCCGGTCGAGTTCTGGGAGGGCATGTTCTCCTGGATGCTGGCCACCGGCAACGCCTATGCCGAGATCGACCGGGTCAACGGCCGGCCATCCTCGCTGATGCCGCTGCCCGCCACCCATGTCCGGCCGTTCCGCAACAAGGTGAGCGGCGAGTTGTTCTACGAGGTGCGCGAGCCCGGCACGTCGCGCCCGCGCGTCATCGGCCGCGAAGACATGTTCCATCTGCGGGGCTGGGGCTTCGGCGGAGATGAGGGCATGTCGCCGATCCGCTGGGGCACGCAATCGCTTGGCGCTGCCATGGCGGCCGACGAGGCATCGGCCAAGATGTTCGGCTCGGGCATGCAGGCCTCGGGCGTGCTGAAGACCAACCAGCGCATCTCGCCCGAACAGCGCCCGCAGTTGCAGGCGATGATGAGCGAATACGCCGGCTCGACGAAGGCCGGCAAGCTGATGATCCTCGAGGCGGGGATGGAGTTCGAGCAGCTGACGCTGAACCCGGACGATGCCCAAATGCTGGAGACGCGGCGCTTCTCGATCGAGGAGGTTTGCCGCTGGTTCGGGGTTCCCCCCATCGTCATCGGTCATTCGGCCGCGGGGCAGACCATGTGGGGGACCGGGGTCGAGCAGATCTTCCTGTCCTGGATGCAGCTCGGCATCAACCCGGTGCTGAAGAAGGTCGAACAGCGGATTCGCAAGCAGCTGATCCCGCTGCGCGAGCAGCGCGACACCTACGCCGAGTTCAACCGCGAGGCCATGCTCCAGATGGACAGCAAGGCGAAGGCGGAATTCATCCGCGCGATGGTGACGATGGGCGTCATGAAGCCGGACGAGGCGCGCGACAAGCTCAATATCGAGCGCGAGGGCGGCGCTGCCGATCTGCTGTGGATGCAGGGCGCCATGAAGCCCATGGACATGATTCTCAAGGGGAAGTGACGATGGCCAAGAACCACATGCCGGTCGCGCATTTCGGTGTGCGGCCCGACGACGTGCGCGCCGAATGCGCCCCGCCCAAGGCTTTCGAGAAGTGGCAGCCCGAACTGCGCGCCCGCGCCGAGGCGGTGGGCGATGATAGCGGCCCCTTCGCCATCGACGTGATGGATGTGATCGGCGACACCTGGGACGGCTACGGCGTGACCGGGCGCAAGGTGGGGGCGCTGCTGCGCGCTGCCGGCGAGCGCGAGGTGGTGGTCAACATCAACAGCCCGGGCGGCGACGTGTTCGAGGGGCTGGCGATCTACAACATGCTGCGCGGGCACAAGGCGGACGTGACGGTGCGCATCGTCGGTCTTGCCGCCTCTGCCGCCTCGGTGATCGCCATGGCCGGGGACCGCGTGGAAATCGCCCGGGCCGGCTTCCTGATGATCCACAACACCTGGGTCTATGCCATCGGTGACCGGCACGACCTCGCCACGGTTGCCGGCCAGCTCGGCGCCTTCGACGAGGTGATGGCCGAACTCTATTCGCTGCGCACCAAGATCGATGCCGGCCAGATCGGTCAGATGATGGATCGCGAGACCTGGATCTCCGGCCGCGCGGCCATAGACCAGGGTTTCGCCGACGATCTTCTGGCCGCGGATGCCATCGAGGTTTCCGAAAAGGCCAAGGCTCAGGCGCCGCAGACCAAAACCATCGCGCGCATCGAGGCGGCACTCTCCCGGGACGGGATGACCCGGTCTGAACGCCGCGCCGCGATCAAGGCTCTTACCAGCAAGCCGAGCGCTGCTGACGACGACATGCCGCGCGCTGTCGAGACCATGGCCAGCCTGACCGGGTGGGCCAAATCCCTAACGGCCAAGATGGAGAACTGACATGGCCTTTGACATGGAACAGGCGTTCGGCGAGTTCAAAGCCGAATTCGACAAGGTTACCGGCAATATCAACAAGAGCGCCCAGGCCGCGCTGGACGAGGCCAAGCGTCTCGGCGGCCTGACCGAAGAGACCAAGGCGAATGTCGATAAGGCACTTGCCGAGCAGGGCGAGCTGAAGGCGCGCATCGACGAGATGGAGGCTTCCGCCCGTGATCTCGCGCAGCGCTTCGCCAGCGGCCGCCGCAGCGGTGCCGGCGGCGCCAAGTCTCTGGGCCAGTTGGTGGTGGCCGAGGCCGAGGAGAAGATCAAGGCCGCGGCCAAGGGCGGCGTGAACGGCGACGTGTCGTTGGGCTTCTTCAACGCCATCACCTCGCTGCCTGGCTCTGCCGGCGAGCTGCTGCCCGAACGCCGCGAGCCCGAGATCATCGCCGAGCCCGACAAGAAGCTGGTGGTGAAAGACCTGATCACGGTGGGCGAGACGGGCCAGCCGCTGATCAAGTATTTCCGCGAGGTCTCGCGCACGGGCGCCGCCGGCATCGTGCCGGATGACGGCACCACGGTGAAGCCGCTGATCGACAAGACCTGGACCTCGGAATCGGCCGAGGTGAAGACCATCGCCGGCCGGATGGAAATCCACAAGCACATGCTGGACGACATCCCGGCGCTGCGGACCGATATCGACACCACGCTGACCTATGAGGTCAACAAGGTCGAGAACGCGCAGATCCTGGCGGGCGACGGCACTGGAGAGAACTTCTCGGGCCTGATCACCAATGCCACGGCCTATGGCCAGACCGCCCGCGAGCCCTCTGGCGCGACAATCCTCGACCGGTTGCGCCTTGCCATGCTGCAGGTGTCGGCGGCGGGCTATGTCGTCGATGCACATGTCCTGAATATCTGGGACTGGGCCGCGGCCGAGATGCTGAAGGACACGACCGGGCGCTACATCTTCGGCAACCCCTTCATGGAGACGCCGACGCCGCGCCTCTGGGGTCGTCGGGTGGTCGATACCGAGGACATGCCGGAAGGCGATTTCCTGACCGGAGCCTTCAAGCTGGCCGCCACCTACTACCAGCGCCAGGACATCGAGATCCTGCTGTCGTCGGAGAACCGCGACAACTTCGACAAGAACATGCTGACCGTGCGCGGTGAGAAGCGCGGCGTCGTGGTGGTCAAGCGCCCGCTGGCGCTCTGCTACTACACCGCCCCGGGCGGCTGATCATGGTTGCGGGCGCGGCATCGTCTGCGCCCGCCGCAACTCCCTTCACGAAAGGAATACGGACATGCCGAAGTTGAAAGCGCTCCGCGGCTCGATCGGCGCCTATGGCCGGGTCAAGGCCGGCGGCATCGTCGAGGTTGACGACGATGCGGCGAAAAAGCTGCTGGCCACCAAGCGTTTCGTCCCGGCCCGCGCCGAGGATATTGCGGCCGCCACCAAGGCGCAGGAGGAATACCTGAAGGTCGAGACGGTCGGCGTCACGCCGGGTTTCGCGCCCTTGCCCGAGGCGCCCCAGCCAATCGAAAGCGCTACGGCCGGTCTCGAGCTCGATGCGCGGGAGAAGCTGCTCGAGGAACGTGCCACGCAGCTCGAGGCGGATGCCAAGCGCCTGCACGATCTGGAAGCCTCTTTGAAACAGCGTCAGGCCGAACTCGATGCGCGGGAGAAGGCGAATGCCGATCTGGATCAGACGACGGTGGCTTCCGCCGCTGCTGCCGAGGATGCGGCGACCGAGGCCAAGGACGCCCCGAAGGGCAAGGGCTCGAAATGATCGTTGCTCTGCCCGATCTGAAGCTGCACCTACGGGTCGATCCAGCGGATACCGAGGAGGATTCGATCATCGCTGCGTTCGGCCGGGCTGCCGAACTTCAGGTGCGGAACTGGATCGGGCGGCCCATTTATGCCTCGGCGGTCGATTTGCCGGCGCCGGGCGCGCCGGGCTATGATCGCTATCAGATCGTCGCGGACGAGGCGATCACGGTGGCCGTCAAGATGCTGGCTGAGCGAATGTACGAGGATCGCGGCGGCGAGGGCGGCACCTCGGATGATGCCGTGCCGCCGGTGACCGTTCGCGCGTTGCTTTCCGGGTATCGGGTGTTTCACCCGGTGCCGGAGCCGCAGGTCGGCACCCCATGATCCGCGCGGGTGCTCTGACCAAGCGGGCCGCGTTCAGCGCGCCGTTCAAGGAGACCGACGCCAACGGCAAGCGCATCCAGCGCTATGATCATCAGTTCACGATCTGGGCGACCGTCCGGCATTTGCGGGGCGGAGAGAGCGTCATGCAGGCGCGGCTGGTCTCGAAAAGCCCAGCCATCGTTACCGTGCGGGCCTTTGCCGGATCACGGCGGATCACGTCGGAATGGCGGGTCGTCATCGACGGCCGGACTTATGACGTGAAGGAAGATCCGCGGGAAACGCAGGATCGGGCTTTCCTCGAAATGCTGGCGGAGTGCGTCGGATGATCGATATCGAGCCATTGATCCAGGCGATCCGCGCCCGGCTGATCGTCCAGGTGCCAGCCTTGGGAGGTCGCGTTTTCGATCGCGCCACCGAGGGCGATGAGACGCCCTATGCCGCTTTCGACACCTTCTATGGCGTGGCGGCGGATGCGGAATGCATCGAGGCCGAGGACTGGACCGTCCAGATCGGCATCTATCACAGCATGACCAGCAAGGCCGAGGTCGGGAAGATCGTTGGCCAGGTGAAAGCCGCCCTGCATGGCTGGGCCGACACCGATGCGCTGACCATGCACCCGCTGCGCGTGACGCTGGTTCGCGTCATGGACGATCCCGACGGCGTGTCGGTGCATGGCGTGGTGCAGGTCGAGGCGATGGTAGAAAGCGATGGTTAACGGCATTCCCGAAGTTCAGGCTATGTTCAGGCGCAAGGCTGCAAAGGTGGCGGCGGCGGCCAAGGCCCAAGCCCGCGTCGGCGGTGAGCAGGTGGCTTCTGCCATGCGATACCTGGCGCCGCGTGAGGATGGCGCGCTGATCCGGTCCATTCGCGTTGAGGATGCCAGTTCAGTTACGACCAGTCGCGGCGAAAGAGGTTTTCTGGGCGTGGTGGTTAAGGCGGGGGACGAGACGACTATCGTCACGAATGAAAGCGGCGGTCGGTTCCAGAACGCGAAATTGCAAGAACACGGCACCAAGAACATGCCAGCCAGCCCGTATTTCAATCCGGCTTGGCGAGCGAACCGGACCCGTGTCCGTTCGGCAATCACCCGGGCCGTTCGCAAAGCATGGGTCAGCGGTTAACCAGATCCCGGCATTTTTTCACTTCGGCGAGCATGTCGCCGCCTTTGGCGCGTTGGACAAAAGCGATGATGCTGCCGTTGTCATAGGCGTCCAGATCGGCTCGGCATGCGTCAGCCTCGGCTTTGCGCCGGGCTTCATTCTTCCGCTCAAGGGCAGAGAACATCGCTTCGACTTTGGCCGTCTCGGCATCGGCCTGCTTCTTTCGATCTATTAGCCAGATTGATCCAGCGGCAATGATTACGACGCAGGCAGCGGCAATCAGAATTTGAACGGACTTATGCAAGGCATCCTCCATGGGTGCCGCAGGATACCGCGATGCCGAAACAAAGAAAATGGCGCGTCCTTCGGGACTTCGAGTGGATGCCAAAATCCAACGTCATCATGACGTTTCGTGCCGGTGAGGTTCATGCTGGTCTGACGCGATCCTGCCGCGAGAGGGCGGGCGACCGCATCGAGGAAATCCGGGATTGATCCCGGCCGCCCATCACGCGCCCGTGGGCAGGGCAATCATCAAATGGAGCCTATCATGGCAAAACCAACGACTTATGTTGGCAGCACGGTTGCAATCTTCCTTGAGAGCGCAACTGTTCCCGGCACCTATCTGCGCCCCTGCGGCCTGACCAATCACACGGTTTCGTTCACGAAGAACACGACCGAGGTCAACGTGCCCGATTGTGATGATCCCGAACTGCCGTCCTGGATCGAACGCGGCGTCGAAAGTCTCGATTTCAGCGGCAACGGTTCGGGCATTCTCGCTGCGGAGGCGGTGGACGAATGGTGGACAGCGTTCAACACGGCCGAGAGCGTCAACGCCCGCATCTACATCGGCAAACCTGACGACGCGACCAATGGCCGCTACTGGCAGGGCAAGGTTCATGTGACCGGGTTCGAAGTGACCGGAGAGCGTGGCAACAAGGCGCAGACCACGGTTTCCGTCGTCTCTGACGGCGAACTGACCTTCCATGAGGCAGGGGCTTCCTGATGGCAGAGCCGTTCGTGGCGAACTGGTCAAGCGGGGAGGACGAATTCCTTCTCCGCATCGGCGAGCTTGAGGCATTGGACGATCTGACCGAGGCCGGGGCGCTGGACCTGCGCTATCGGCTGTCGCAGGGAGTTCAGCGCGGCAGCTTGGCCTATTCCCCGGTCAAGGTTCGCGAGGTGATGGCGTGCTTGCGCCTCGGCCTGATCGGCGCGGGCATGGACCGGCAGAAAGCCGACCGGAAGATCAAGCAGGCCGTCGAGGACTCGGATATTTCGGAACTCAACCTGCTGGCGTTCACGATCCTTTCACGTGCTTTCGCCGGTAAGGAGCACGACCCGGTGGGGGAGGGCGAGGCGGGGGCGGCGATGGAAGAATCCGCTTCTCCCGCATCTACGGCACCGGCGCCGCGCTCAACTTCACGCCGTCCCAAGTCAAGGAAATGACCTTCTGGGAGTTCTCGGCTTGCGTGGATGGCTGGAACCGGGCGCAGGGCAGCGGACATACCCACAGCGGAGATCCGCTGACCGACGATGAATACGACGCGCTCTGCGCTCTAGGTGAGAGGTGGAACGATGGCAGAAGCTGAGGCGGGTCTTGAACTTCCTATCGGGTTGACCGAACAGAAGTTCTTGCAGCAACTGGCCCGGATCGAGGCGCGCGCGATCAAGTCGGCAAAGACCGCAGAGCAAGCGTTTGTGAAATCCAACTCGGGCATCGCCAGATCGACCTCTGGAATGTCGAATCAGGTCCGAGGTCAGTTGCAGAACGTCTCGTTCCAGCTGCAAGACGTGATCGTGCAAATCCAGGGCGGCACGTCAGCATCCCGCGCGCTGGCCCAGCAGATGCCGCAGCTTCTCGGCGGCTTCGGTGCGCTTGGAGCGGCTCTTGGCTTGGTGGCCGGCTTGGGCATCCCATTCGTCGCCTCGCTGATCAACATGGAGGAAGAAGCCGTCGATCTGGACAAGGCCGTCAAGGGGCTGGTCGAGGGCTTGGAAATACTTCGAGAGGCCCAGCAAAACGCGGCCATGCCAATAGATCAGCTGATCGAAAAGTATGGCGCCCTCGCGGATGAGATGGGGCGCGTGTTCCAGAACCAGCTGGCGATTGCTCGGCAGGAGCTGGAGGCTATGGGCGCCTCGATTGAGAAGGCTATCGGCGCCACGGCTGACCTCACTGACATGGTGACCCGGTTTGATAGCCTGAAACAGGCGGTTGATGCCGGGGTCATCAGCCACGATGAATATATCCGCCTGTTGCGTGATCTTGAGCAGCAATTCGGGTTCACGGCAGCGCAGGCCCTGCAATACCAGAACCTGATGGATGGGGTTTCCAGCGCGCAGGGGCCGGAGCAGCAGGCGCAGGCCTGGCTGGCAGTGCATGACTGGCTGGAGGCTAACCGCGCATCCCTGCTCGAGCAGGGCGTGGCGGTTGACGACTTGATCCGACAGACGAACGACCTGGCAGCTGGTTATGGTGACGCGCACAAGGCCGCCGCTGATGCCACGGGCGCGGCAGAGGCTGGCGCGGTTGCAACCGATACATGGGCGGCAGCGGCGGCGAACCTTGCAGCGAA
The DNA here is from genome assembly GCF_008824185.1 of Paracoccus pantotrophus. Classification (NCBI taxonomy): domain Bacteria; kingdom Pseudomonadati; phylum Pseudomonadota; class Alphaproteobacteria; order Rhodobacterales; family Paracoccaceae; genus Paracoccus; species Paracoccus pantotrophus. Next base: position 1,916,860 of record NZ_CP044426.1, on the reverse strand, counting down.
TATGGACGGTGCGGCGGCTGCGGCTGGCCGGGCGGCGGCGGCGGTCGGGGCAGCGATTGCGGCGCAAAACAAAGCGGCCGGGCTTGGTGGCGTCGGCGCGCTGGACCCGTTCTCTGCGTCGTCGGGGCGGGTGCTGACGGCGACTGCTGGCGGCATGAACATTCCGCAGCAGACGGATTTTGACCGTCAATGGCAGGCACAGGTAAAAGCCCAGGAAGAAGCCGCTAAGGCCGCAGAGCGGGCAGCGGCCCGGCGCAGTGGCGGCGGTCGCAAGCGCGGAGGCGGTGGCCGCGGCAAAGAGCCGGTCGATATCTTCGAATCGGCGGCCCGCGACATTCAGCAGCTTGAGCGCCAGATCGAACTGCTGGGCAAATCCAATCGGGAGGTCGCGACGGCCGAGGCCCGCTGGGCGATGCTGGACGCCGCGAAGAAAGCGGGCATCCCGGTCAACGACGAGATGAACGCGCGCATCGAGGCGCAGGCGGCGCAGGTCGGGCATCTGACGGCCGAGCTAGAAAAGGCGGAGCTTGCGCAGGAACAGTTCGACCAGGCCGTTGACGGCATCGCCGACGCCTTCGCAGGCGCGCTGGTGGCTGGCGAAAGCCTTCGCGACGGTCTGGCGCAGGTTTTCAAGCAGATCGCGGCGGACATCATCAACAGCGGCATCCGCAATGCGCTGATGGGGCAGTTCGGCGGCGGTGGTGGGTTTTGGGGCGGTCTTGTCCAGTCCTTTTTCGGCGGCGGGCAGCAGGTCGTCGGCAGCGATGCGCTTTCCAGCGCGCTACGCGGCATCAGCGGCTTCCGCGCCAATGGCGGCGGCGTTCAGGCTGGCAGCGTCTATGGCGTAGGCGAGAAGGGCCCGGAGCTGTTCGTGCCGTCGGTCAACGGCGCTGTTCTGAACGTCGCGCAGGCGCAGGCGGCGTTGCGGGGCGCTACGAAAGGGGGGGATCAGTCAACGCCACCTTCGCTCCGAACATCAGCATCGCGCCCGGTGTGACGCAGGCCGAGCTGGCGACGACCATGGCCGCAGCCCGGCAGGAATACGAGAGGAATTTCCTGCCCATGCTGCAAAAGCACATGCCCAGCTATAACGAACGGTATACCTGATGCCCGAAGTGATCGCCTGGCCGTGCAGCCTGACCCGGCCGATGGATGTCAGCTATTTCATCCAGTGGACCTCGCGCGACGCCGGCGCCAATCTCGCGGGCGTCGCGCAGGTTCTCGCGCCGAGCATGGGCGCCTGGCGGGTGGATATCACGATCCCGCGGGATTTCGACGGGACCAGGGTCAAGGAGCTGGAGGCCTTGGTCTCGGAAATGCGCGGCCGCTACAACGTGGCGAACCTCTGCATCTGCGATCCCTACAAATATGGCCCGCGCGTGAGCCCCGTGCAGACCCCGTTCAGCGATGGAACATGGTTCAGCGACGGAACCGGCTTCACCGACCCGGCAGCGGGCACGCAACCGCTGCTGACCTCGGCTGTGGTCGCGGCCGGGGACAATGAGCTTTATGTGGACCTGACCAACCCGGTGCGGCCCTCCCTGCGCATCGGCGACATGTTCTCGGTCAATGGCTTCCTCTACCGGGTTGTGCGACGCAATTCTGCCGGATGGGTAAAGTTCGAGCCGTCCGCCCGGCGCCCCATTGCTGCGGGAACCGCCCTGACCACCAATCCGCCGCGCTTCTTCGGCCGCTTTGTCGACGACATGCAGGGCCAGCGCACCCGTGAGATGCTCAAATGGGGCCAGAGCATCACCATTTCCTTCATCGAGGCGTTCGACAGATGAGCCCAGAGCTTGCCGCTTTCCTCGAAAGCGACCCCGAGGTGGTGCCGCTGGTCCGACTGTTCCATCTCAATTTCGGGTCGGTGCAGTATTACCTTAACGAAACCGAGGTGCCGCTGACCTTTGCCGGCCAGATCTGGCAGCCCTCGATGGGCTGGATCGGCGCCGACCCGCTCAGCCTGTCGGCCAATCCATTCGACGCCAACCCGGCCTATTACACGGTCTGGAACGTGGGAAACAAGGAAGGCGCTGACCTGGCCTATGAGGCGCTGAACAACCCGGCCTCATGGTCGGACAAGCTGGTGCGCCAGCTCTGGGCGGTGCGGGGTTTCCCTGACGATGCCATCGTGATGCATGTCGGCCGGATCGTCGATGTGAAGCCGCGCGAGAATGTCGGCCTGGCCGAAATCCGCATCCGTGCCGAGACCATCGCCGCCACCCGGAATTACACGCCCCTCGGCGAATATACCGACCGCGACCAGCAGCGCCGCCACCCTGGCGACCTCGGTTGCCAGTATGCGGCTTCTCTGGTCGGCAAGAAGATCAAGGGATGGCTGATCGGCTAGCGGCCTTTGTCGGGGCCACCGCCGCGCGGCCCTGGGACTGGGCCGCCGAGAACTGCACCTTCTGGGTCGCGGATTGGGGGCTGGTGCGCTGGGGCGTGGATTTCGCCGCCCGGTATCGCGGCAGGTGCCGCAGCGAGGAGGATGCCGACGCGCTGGTGGGTGGTGATCTGGTCGCGCTGGTCAGCCCGGAAATCCCGCTGCCGCGCAAGGATGCCCCGGCCGAGGGCGATATCGGCGTCATCGAATTCCGGGGCCGTCAGGTCTCTGCCATCTGGTCCGGCAGCCATTGGCTGATCAGGACGCCCCGCGGCGTTGCCATGGTGCGCGCCAGGGCAATCGCAATCTGGGGTGATTGAATGCCAGCAGTAGGAGGATGGCTCGCTGCCGTCTGGACGGGAGCCAGCGCGGCCGGCGCCGTGGGTGCGGCCCTGCTGAAGTTCGCGGTTGGCGTCGCGATCAACATGGCCGTCGCCAAGATCATGGCTCCGAAAGGGCCTCGACCGCAAGAGTTGCAAACCGAGTTGCGGTCCAGCAATGCGCAGCGCATCCGGCATCTCGGCCGCGTCCGGTCCAGCGGCGCGGTCATGTTCTGGGACTGGGCCTATGTCGGCGGTGAACGCCGCCTGTTCAAGCTGCTCGCGGTAGCCCAAGGCGGGATGAGCAATGTCCAGCAATGGTATCTGGACGGCGAGCCCGTCGAGGTCGATGCCAACGGCTATGTCACCACGGCACCGTGGAACAAGGGCAATATCCGTCTCCGCTGGCGGAAAGGCATCCAGGGCGATCAATGGGACGGCGGCGACTATGCCGACCTTCGCGCAGCCTTCCCCTCGCAATGGACCGAGGCGCATCGCCTGCGCGGCGTCGGCACGATCCTGGCCACCTTCGATGCGGTGGGCGGCGAGGATATCGCCGAGGTTTATTCCGGCGGCGAGCCAGAGGTCTCGGCGCTGATCGATGGGGCAGGTGCCTATTGGGTTCTGGATGGCTCGACCGTCAATGGCCGCAATCCAGCAGTGCACCTGTCCGATATCCTGACCAACCCGGTCTATGGCGCTTTGGCTCCAGCCGACATCGATGTGAGTCTGCTCGCCATCGCCCGAACCGATTGCAGTGCCTTGGTCCCGACGGATGGCGGCACGCGCAGCCGCTACCAGTCCGGCATCAGCTACGCGCTGTCCGATCCGATCAAGGATACGGCGCAGAAGCTCCTGGATGCCATGGGCGGCCGGGCTTGGATCACGCCGGAAGGCAAGCTCGCCGTCGAAGCGGGCGTCTGGCGGGCGCCGAGCATCACCATCGAGGAGCGCCATATAGTCGAAATGGAATATGGAGCCGGGACCGAGCGCATCAACCGGGTGACGACCCTGGTGCCGACCTATGTCGCGCCGCAGGTGCGGTGGCGGGAAACCTCGGCCGATCCCGTCGACGATGCCGATGCGATCGCGCGTTGGGGCGAGGGACAGCCAAAAAGCGTGGATCTGCTGGCGGTGCAACATCACGGTCAGGCCGCTCATGTCTGCAAGCAAATGCTGGCACGGATGAACCCGGATCGTCGCATGTCCATCAAGTTGAGGGCTTTTGGCCTGCGGCTGATCGGAGAGCGCGTGGTGGCCGTCAACCTGCCGCGGCTGGGCCTGGCATCGGTGCCGTTCTGGATCGACGGCCTGGCCTTCGACGGGAGCAATATCACGGTCGATCTGATCGAGGCCGAGCCAGCGTCATTCGATTGGACGGCGAGCGAGGAGGGGGAACCGCCGGCCATCCTCACCGATATAGACCGGGGCGTCGCGACGCGAGATGTGGCGATTTCCGGCGTGACCCTGATTACCGACGACGGGCCGGTTTATATCCGGATCGAGGGAACGCTTGCGGCGCAACGCGGTGATCGGCTGATCGCGCAATATCGTCGGACGGGGAGCCTGGTGTCCTGGACCGACATGATCAGCGAGGGCACGTCCGGAAACGGGTTTTCGTTCAGGACGATGCCACTGGGCGACCTGTCCGAATACGATTTCCGGGTCTTCTTCGGCCGCTACAGCAACGGGTCCAGTGGCCGCGAGCTGCAGATGCTGTCCGTCCCGGTTGTCGTGACCGGGGTTGACGTCGTGGCCAACGGTAACCCGCCGGATGAGCCTGTCGTCATATCCGCCAGCGGCAGCGCGGGAGACAACCTGATCGTCACCTTCAGGGTAGACCTCGGCGCGAACTACCACCGCACCGGGCTTTATCGCGCCGCGTCCGGGGCGCCCTTCGGCTCCGCAACGCTGGTCAAATGGTCCTTCGACCAGTCTTCGCAGGTGACGATGACGGCCTCCATTCCGCCTTCCGGTGCGCGGTTCTGGCTGCGCTCCGAAAACCAATCCCAGGTCGCGTCCGACCCGGTCGAAGTCGGCAACTATCCCGCCTGATCAAGCGCAAATCCAGCAAACAGTAGCGGTCCTCTGGGGCCGCTTTTCCATGTGAGGCATGCATGTCATACGCGAGCGATGCGAACACGACCTATGTGAACGGCCAGCCCGTCGATAAGGCAGACGTTCGCAACCTATGGGCGTCTGTCGATGGGATCGTGGCCGCCAGCAACCTTGGCGACGTCCTTGCCCTGCAGACCGATACCGAGGCGAGCACGGCGCAGCTGGTGGTGGCGACCGTCCCGGCCGCGCAGGCCCACATCTCGCTCAATGCGGGTCAGCTGCTGCGCTTCCGCTGGCCGTTCTCCAACACCGAAGGCGACCCCGTTATCAGCATCGGCGGCACCCCTTACACGATTCGTCGCAGGAATGGCGGCGACCTCCAGCCCAGCGACCTGGTGGGCGGTTTCCGCTATACGGGCTACATCTACACCAACGATCCCGCGATCATCCGGCTGTCGGAATCGGTTGGTGCTTCCGACATCAACGGCCTGCGGGGCTCGCTGGAGGCTGGCTCGATCATCCCGCTGGTCAATATCGGCGGCACCGGCAATGCGATCACCGCCGACCTTGCGGCCCCAGCCGTCGCCGCCGGCGTCACGGTCACGGGCAGCCTGTCGGTTCGCTACATCCCTGCCGCGACCAATACCAACGATGCCGAAACGGACGTGACGCTGCATGTCGCTGGAGACGAGCCGCGGATCGTGCGCACCGCCGACGGCGCCCGCCTGCCCGCGGGCTTCTTCGTCGTGGGTCGCGCCTATACCATCGACCGCCGCGGGGCGATCTGGCGTGTGGCGACGGGCGACGCGACCCGCGCCGAACTGGCCGGCAAGGCCGACCTTCCGGGCGCCGGCAAGCAGTTCGCCAGCCGTGCCGCAGCCGTTTCCGCCGGTCAGGCCGCGCTGCCTTCGGCGTTGGGCCTGATCAGCACCCGCGAGGACAGCTACCTGGTGGTGCGCGGCGCCTCGGCGACGGCGGATGATCCGCTGTTCCCCGAGGCCGAATTCCCCTCCGGCCCGCGCTGGGGCGCCGTGCTGCGCATACCGGACCGGGCCCCTGTCGCCAGCCTGACCCGCGATTCCGGCATCATCCAGCTGGTGGATGTCGCGGGCACCCCGAACGACATCACGGCCAATATCGCGCTGTCCGCCGTCAACATGGGGGTCAGCGTCGGCACCCTGTCCACGGTCAAGTTCAGGGCGGTGGCGACCAATACCGGACCTGTCACGCTGCATGTCGCCGGCGACGAACCGCGCCCGCTGCTCAGCGCGGCGGGCGGCGCCCTCACGGCTGCGGACATCCGCAACAACTGGTCCTATGCCGCCCGCCGCAGCGGCCCCAACTGGGTGCTGGAATTTGGCGGATCGTCGGTGCGCGATATCCGCACCGCTGCCCACAGGGCAGGGGCGATCCGTCTGGGGTCGGTGTCGGGTGCGGATCAGATCACGGCACAGGTCGACAGCGCCCTGGCCGCGCTTGGCCTGACGGTCGAGCCGTTCGACGAGGTGGTGCTCACGGCTGTCGGGACCAATACCGGGCCGGTCACCCTTTCCATCGACGGCGGCCCCGCACGGCCGGTGCGCGACCAGGTGGGGGATGAGCTGCAAGCCCAGGCGCTGCGGCTGGGGCGGCCGTATCACTTCCGCGATTGGGGCGATCACTGGCGGATCGTCGGGGCGGATGTCGCAAAGCGCGATCTGGGCGACATGGCGTGGCGCGCCTCGGCCGACATCATCGACCGCCAGAAAGCGCGCGACGCCGTGCTGTTCAGGTTCTCCGCCTCCGGCAGCGGCAATGCCATCAACCTCGCATGGCCGTCCGGCATGCCGCAGGTCGCGCTTTCGAATGTCGGGACCATCACCTTCATCGCGCCGGGAACGAATACCCAGCCGAACCCGACGATCACCCTCGATGGCGTGACCCGGACGCTCTACGATGTTGACGGATCGGTTTTGCCCGCCGGCACCATTCGGCAAGGCAAGAAATATATCGTCTCGATCAACAGCCTGAGCGCTGGCCGCCTGGTGACCGGCCCTGGGTTCTCGGATCTCGGAAACGTCGATCTGGACCCGGTCTACGACGCCATCGATGCGACCAATGCCGGCCTGGCGACCAAGGCAGCACAGGCCGACCTCGATGATCTGGCCGAGGTGGTCGAGGGACTGCTTTCCGGCACGCGTGTCGTCGGCGACTGGGATGCTGGCACAGCCTCATTCCCGGCCACGCGTCCCGATGCCAGCCCGGTCGCGGGTGGCGACCAGTGGAATGTGACCGCCCCCGGCACCGTCGATGGCGTGATCTTCGCACCCGGCGACCTGCTGACCGCCCTGGTCGACGGCGGCGGCGCGACCTATGCCGGCAACTGGTCGCGGCGGGCCGGCACGGCGACGCAGGCCGATCAGGTCGGCACCACCACGCCGGGACGCAGCGTCCAGACCGCGCTGACCCAGATCGAGGCCCGCGCCATCCGCCGGGATGCCGGCCGGTGGGATCTGATGGACTACCTGCACGCCGACGACCGCGGGGCGGCGCTGGCCGGGAGCATCGACGCGCAAAACGAGACGCGGGTCACTGCCGCCATCCAGCAGATGCATGACGACTGGATCACATACTGGACCGCCGGCGGCATCAGGCAGGCGCTGCTGGACTATCCGCCGGCGCGGCTCGCGATCAACGACGAACTGTTCAGCGAGGCGTTCGCGGACACGCTCTATGATGCCGCCAGCGCCGGCAGCGCGACGATGCGGTTCGACAACACCGAGTTCGCGCTGAAGAACTGGATCGCCCGCGCCGCGGTGCGGACCAGCGGTCACTATGCCGCCCACAGCATCACCTATCCGGTGCCAAAGGCGGTATTCCGCTGGATGCAGCGCAGCCATCTGGGGTGGTTCCCGAAGATCGAGGGCTCGGTGCGCATCCGGGGCGAGGGCAACATGGCCACCGATCCTGTCGGGCTCTATGTCTCGAAGGTGTCCAAGCCCAGCCTCCGCGCGTTCAGGGTCACGCAGCTCTATAACACCGAGGTTCACGTCGAGTCCGTCCAGAACGGGGATCTCGACAACCTCGACCTGTTCTGGGGCGGCTATCAGCCGACGGAGTTCGGCGGTGCGACGGGCCATATGCCCGCCGCAGTGCGGTTCTCGAATGACGGCCCCGTGGTGTTGGCGACGCAACCGGTGTTCGATGCCAGCCATGTCGGGAAGTTCTTCTGCCTGGCCGGCGCCGGCCCGGTGGATCAGGGGGTCCGCATGGGCCACTGGTCGATCATCGCCAGCGTGGACAGCCCGACGCAGATCACGCTGGAGACCTCCCCGGCGGCCAATGTGGATGACGTCGTGGCCAGCTTCGAGTCGATGCGCGTCTCGACGGCGGGCACCACCTGGACGATGCGAGCGGCCATCTCGGACAGTCTGGTTGGCCGTCCCGTGACGCTGGTCGGGGCGCGGGCCGCCAACATGCCCGCGACCAACGGCACCCTGACCACGGTGATCACCGCCCATAGCGGCGATACGATCACCGTGGCGCATGCGCCCGCCCAGGACGTGACGGATGCGCTGCTGGTGTTCTCGCCGCAACTCCTGATCGGCAACTATCCCGAGATCACGGAGCGGACGGATAATGTGGGATTTGCCAACCTGCGCTGCGAAAGCACCAAGTGGCACCTCAACGCCAGCGTGCAGATGGTCGTGGACAGCGCATCCCTGCTCGATTTTGCCAATCCGAAGCTGCATGGCTGCGGCCAGGCCGAAAACAATTTCGGCGGGTCGGCGACGCATATGGTGCTGGGCCACGCGGACGGGATGCGGTTCGATGGCGCCCTGTCGCAGTCGTTCAATTCGCCGCGCTGGGGCGCCATGGTGTGCCGCGGCAGCAAGGTGCTGGCGTCGCTCGATGGCGACGCGACGGCCTGGCCGGACAACACCCACAGCGCCCTGGTCTATCTCGACCCGCTCCGCCCGCTGGGGCAGTCCGAGGTCAGGATTTATTGGGGCATGGTTTCGCCGTCGCCGCTCTACCCTCAGGCATCGCAGGCGGCCCTGCGGCTTGGGCCGAACGGTGACGCGGGCATGGTGGTGGCGAGCGGATCGGACCGTATTCGGACGCCGGCGGCGAAGCGGCTGTTCCCCACCGACTTGGGGCCGATCTCGATGGAGGGCCAGCTCGGGGCGTCGGGGACGTTTATCGTTGGCGATCAGACCATCACCGTGCTCAACGGTGTGATCGTGGGGATGGAGTAACGGCATGTCTGAAGGCAGATGGTGGTTTCCGTGTTCGGCGACCGGCGAGGAAAATAAGACTCGCAGAATCACCGGCTTGGTAGCATATGCGGATGTATGCATATCCGCTGGAACCAACTTACGGTTGAGAAGGTCGCGGCCCTTTTGGGGGTCATCGATATCTTGGCGCGTTTTTCTCAGTGGATTGGAAAGTTCATGGACCTGCTGAATAGCAAAGTTGCAACCATTTTGGGGACAACTCCCCAAATCGTTGATGTGGCAATAACGAGTTTTTGGGTTGGGTTTCTTATGTGCTTTCTGCTTAGGCGGATTGATCAGTTTCTGCGCGGGAAGAATCGAGTATATCCTCCATTCGAAAGGGCGTATGAGGTAGCCCAAAATCATGGGATAGGAGAGCCTCGCGGTCCCGCCCGTTCTGCTGGGCGGGTATCCTTGTTCCGCCATGAGAACGCTAATGTGATGTGGCTGGAGGACCTCGATGAAATTTTTCAGCTTCCATCGGATCAAAATAACCGACAGGTTTTGGCTATCACTGATCTTATTGCCCCAAAAGTCTTTCGTGACGCGAACGAGGTAAGGAAAAAGCTAAATTTGCCTGATAATTATTGCCCGCCTTATAGTGGCGTTGCAGAAGCGTGGCTGCGAAATCCAGGACAGTGGGAATGGATAGGGCAAAGGATACCGGATGGCGGTTTCGCCGGGAAACTGCGCCGTGGGGTGAAAATACAGCAGTTCCAGAATGGTATTATAGTGGGGCCACTTCCCAAGAAAGACGATTACAAATCAGAGCGCACTATTTGGATATCTTTTGGGAAACGATGGAATGGGGTGGTGTCGAAGAAGTCTATTTGGCGTCGAGCATTGGATAAGCTCGCATCGGTCCCTTTTCTTGCGAGGGTTCTTGGGCGCAATAGTTGATTGCCTAAAAAAATATGCTCGCTCGAGAGTTCCCGCTTCGGCGGGTTTTTTTATGCGCCGGCGGCGCGAAATATATGAGGATGGGAGATGGGCATCGTGCCGTCGGTAGATAACAGGATCAGCGCGGGCAACATGCTTGTCGCGCTCGGGATGATTGTCAGCGTCGCGGTTGCTTGGGGCAATCTGTCCGGGCGATCCGACAATATGGCGGCTGAGCTTTCGTCGGTCAGGGCAATGGCGGCTGCCAATGAGGCGCGCATCCGGGCTTTGGAGACGGCCACCGCCCGACAGGATGAGCGGATGGTGCTGATCCTCGACAGCCTGCGGAAGATCGAATCGCGGATCGAGCGCGGTGTGCATCCGTGATGCGCTAGGTCAACCTTCGTCAACAGTAACGCCCAGCTCTGCCGCCAGTCCCTCCAGCGCGGCGATGGTCGCGTCGTAGCTGTTCCCGGCCTTCGGGAACCGCGCCTTGCGGCTGCGATACCACCGCAGCCATTTCGGCAGCTCGTCCAGGGGATAGGTGGCCGACCAGATCTCGCCGGTCAGCGTGAAGGTGGATTCGTCATGCGTCGCTTTCATGGCGGCCTATGTGCGCGACCGCGGCTGCGCCTGCAAGGCCTCCGCCCAGTGTTGCGCACGCGGCGGAGGCCCCGCCCGCAGCCGTCACGATATGCGGACACTCAAGTCTACCACATCGCCCCGCCTCGCGCGGGGCTTTTTCATTGGAGAACCGACATGACAGCAGTCATGAACGCGGTGCGCGCGCGGCAGGCGCGCTGCGCCGCCCTGGGCTTTTGGCCCGGACCGATCGACGGAATCGACGGGCCGCGCACCCGCGCCGCCTATGCCGACGCCATCGAGGCGCAGCGGGCGCGGGGCTTGCCGTTCCAGCATCCGACGGGGATCACGCGCATCCACTGGCACTGGACCGCGGGCGGCTACAACCCGAACGCCGTGGACCTGCGGTCCTATCACGCGCTGATCAGCGGTGACGGCAAGATCCGCTGGCCGGTCGATCCGACCACCTCGCGCTCGCACACGCTCAACGCCAATGGCGGCGCCATCGGGCTGTCGATCTGCGCCATGGCCGGGGCCCAGGAGCGGCCGTTTGCCTGGGGCAAGGCGCCGATCACGCCGGCGCAGGTCTCGGCCCTCGCGCGCGAAACCGCGCGGCTGTGCCGGACCTATGACATCCCGGTCTCGCGATGGTCCACGCTGTCGCATGCCGAGGTGCAGCCCACGCTCGGCGTGGTGCAGCGCAGCAAGTGGGACATCACCGTGTTGCCCGGCATGTCGGCGCCGGCCGATCCGATCACCGTCGGCGACCGTCTGCGCGATCTGGTCGCGCGCGAGCTTTCCACCTACTGAGGAGCATCATCCATGGATGTCAAAACCATCGCCCCGATTTTCATCGCCAAGACGCGCAGCTTCTGGCTGGGCATCGTCCCGGCTGTGCTGACGCTGATCGACGTGATCGTGCGCGCATTCACCGATGCCGGCCAGGAGCCGGTCGCGGCCGCCATCTCGGCTGTGCTGGGCCAAATCTTCGGCTGGACGCCCGATCAGATCCACAGCGCCATGGTGGCGCTGGCGCCCATCTATGCGCTGATCGTCGCACAGCAGCGTTCTGGGCTGGCGCGGCCCTATACCATCAACCTCTCCAAGGAGGCGCAGGTGGTGCAGGCCATCGAGGACGGGAGGACGGCGTTCGACGCGGGCAAGCAGATCGGCGAGGCGATCAAGCGGGCAGGGGGCAGGTAGGTGCGCTCGCCCTATGAGGCCGCGCTGGCCGCGTCTCTGGTCGCCGGCCTTGCGGTCGGCGCCGCCTTCGCGGCGGCCGCGCTGATCACCGCGCAGGCGATGGGGGTGCCGGTTGGACCGTGCAAGCGGGCAGGGAGCTGAAACCACAGCGGGCGGACCCGAGGGCCCGCCCGATCAAGGAGAGTAACATCATAACCGTTTAACCACGGCGTGCATATCGTCCATCAGGCGAATTGCTGCAACCTGTCGATTTGGTCAGATTCTGCAATGCGAAAGGGCTTTAATGACGTACCGAACGCCTTATGACACCGCGCTGGCCGCGTCCCCGGTCGCCGGCCTTGCGGTCGGCGCCACCTTCGCGGCGGCGGCGCAGGGAAACCCGGACCAGGGCGGATTTGTTCCCTGCCATCTGGACTCCATCGTTCACTTTCTGTTCTCATGGCGGCGGAAGGGAATCGCCATGACAGAACTGCTATTCGAGCCCGGCACCACACACGTCGTCGTCACATGCTGGCGGTGCAAACGCGATCAGACGTTCTATCCCCAGGACTTGCCCGAGGGCATCGATTACTGGGCGTTCTGCGGTCGAGCGGTGTGCAAGGGCTGCGCGGCCCACCATCCGCATGTGACACGGTATCCCAAACCGCTGGACCCGTGGCAGCGGTCTCGGCCGAGCGACTGAGCGGGCCGCCCGCCGCAGTGAACAACCCCAGAACGCCTTGCACGGATTTTGCACGAGAATCACGTGCAGTTCTCGGGAAGTTCCGCGAAAATCCGGGAAAACGCAGCTTGCCGCCATTGCTGCACGATCAATCTAAAAACCCCTTGTTTCCTTGGCGCTTGACCCATATACGGGGCGGCGGAGACGTGGCCGAGTGGTCGAAGGCACACCCCTGCTAAGGGTGCAGGCGGGAAACCGTCTCGAGGGTTCGAATCCCTTCGTCTCCGCCACACTCCATTGATATTTATAAGAAAAATTTCCATTCAAGCGATACAACCGCCATCACGCCCGCCTTTATATTTGCGGTTGGCTGCTACCGATTGCGGCCGTGAGTGATGCGGATAGGCCACGCCCTGGGATGGATTAGAGATGGGGCGCGACCATAACCAAGCCAAGGTCGCCATCCAGAACGCTCATCTTGGACACTGGTAGGGTGACAAAAAAAGCGGTAGCGACCGACATGCGCCCTCCTGCGATTTTCGCTATTCCGCAGTTCTCGGCCCTCGGGTCGTCAGAAAGGGCTCTCTGGCTGGGTCTTTGCGACGGCCAGGAATCGCAACGTGCTGCTATTCGGTTGCGATTTTTCCGTGTGAGGCTGCCGGGAAACGGAAGCTGCGACATTGCGACACCCGCGACAAAGGGCGTGTTTGTCGCAGGTGTCGCGAATGTCGCAGGGGCGTCGATCCGGCATGGATCAAGAGCATTGCCCCGTGCCGATGCTGAGGCTGACCGTTGTCGCGAATGCGCGAGAGCACTCTGGACGGCGGATCTATTTACCGCCCCGCTACACATGGTATGTACAGCATGACACACGGCATGTCAACACATGCGTGTATTAATATACACAAGGAGTGTTTATGCCCGTTCTTGACAGGAAGGTCTGCAAGGCCGCCCGCATGCTCATTGATTGGAAGGCTGCTGACCTTGCGGCTGCGGCTGCCGTATCACATGACACGCTGCGCTCCTTCGAGAGTGGTCGCACAAAAGCTCTAAGCCGGGAGAACGAGGAAGCCATCCGCAAGGCCCTTGAGGCCCAGGGCGTGCAGTTCCTCGAAAGCGGGCAGGTCGCGGCGGGGCCTGGGGTGGCCATGAGGGCTGATGAGCCCGATACGGCTTGAAACCGTGCGGCTTTGCCTCGCAGCGCCCCTCGAAGATCAATGCGATTGCTTTGCGCTCCGCCTTTCATCCTGCTTGCATTCTGACGAAGGCGGCCATCCACTGTCCGCAGCATCAACCCAAAGATGAGGGACGGTAATGACTGACAAGCTTTCGGCGCTACAGCCCTATGCAATCGGGGCCCTGCGCATCGTCGCCGGACTGCTCTATTTCGAGCATGGAACCCAGAAGCTGTTCGGCATCCCCATCCCCGGCCCCGAGACCCTCGGCATGCTGTCGCTCGTCTCCGGGCTGCTGGAGGTTATCGGCGGCGCACTGATCATCCTCGGCCTGTTCACCCGGCCGGTGGCATTCGTCCTGTCCGGGCACATGGCCTTCGCCTATTGGATGGCGCATGCCCCGAAGAGCGTATTCCCCGTGGCCAACGGCGGCGATGCAGCCATCCTGTTCTGCTTCGTTTTCCTGTTGCTCGTGACCACCGGTGCCGGGGCGCTGTCCATAGACCGGATCACGGGCCGCTGAGAAGCTCTGCTGAAGCATCCCGTCTCCGGCGCGATTAGACGCGCTGGGGGCGCAACGCCATAACCCAAGGCGGGATCAACCAGGCCGCAGCAACCCCTGTCAGTGGAGCGTTCAGACCACGCCCGCGGTGATGACCGCCAACGCGACGGGCGTCAGCGGCGGGAAGGCGAACACTGAAAGCAAGGTATTCCCCGACACCGAAGCTTCGAAATCCCCCAGATCCGTTGAAAATGTCTCGCCCTTCCGCTGCCTGCACATCACACCAGCCGTGGGGCAGGATCGGGCAGAGTTCGGAGAGGGATGAAACGATGGAAAGCAACGACAAACGTGGTGAGGCGCTCCGGGCGTTCGTGATGGACTTGCTCCTGAGTTCGCCGTTGCTGCGGCCGGGGCGCGAGCATGAGACTGCCCGATCCTACCAGGACAAGGCGGCCGTCTCGCACCCCGAGGTGGCGCGCGTTCTTCGCGAGGCCGCTGACCGCTTGCTCCATGGGTGACACTGCCGCGATCCATCCCCGCTACCATGCATTGGCGCTGGCCCCCTCGAAAGCGGCAGCCAAGGCACCATCCTGCTGCCCTTAATTTCGTGTAGCCTGTAAGCTACATACAATCATGATCGAGATCCGCCAGACAGACACCTTCCGGGAATGGCTGCTTGCCCTTCGCGATACACGGGCCAAGCAGAAGATTGCCAGCCGCATCCAGCGGCTGCGGTTCGGAAACCCCTGAGACGTGAAGCCGGTTGGCGCTGGCGTGAGCGAGATGCGTATCAACGAGGGGCCCGGCTATCGACCCCATGTTCACCACGCTGATCGTCGATGAACCCGACCATCACTTCGACCGGCGGTCGAGCTCCGCCATCGCAAAATACGCGCTCGCCTTACGAAGGATCTCATTCGCCTGACGCAACTCGCGGTTCTCCCGCTCCAGCGCCTTCATCTTCTCGGCCATATCGGTCGGAATGCCCGCGCGCTTGCCGCTGTCGACCTCGGCCTTCTTGACCCACTCGTTCAGGGTCTGGGGCGCGCAACCGATCTTCGCGGAAATCGACAGGACCGCCTGCCAGCGCGATCCATGCTGCCCCTCAGCCGAACCAGCTGTCTGCGTGGCGGCGGTTGGCCAAGCAGGGCAAGCTGGTGCTGCCAGCTATAGCACCTGACGCGCCGGTTTTTGCACCGCTGGTGGTTTGCGATCCGGCGCCAGCACCCCCTTCCTGCGACAGGCGGCCGGCTGAAGAGCAGATCCGGATCGTAATCGGCGAGGTGAGGCTCGAGCTGGCCGCGGACACGCCTGCGGTTCGGCTGGCCGAGATCGTTCGTGCTCTTGGAGCCGCCGGATGCTGATGCCGTCTCAGGGCATGCGGATCCTGGTGGCGACCAAGCCGGTGGACTTCAGGAACTATGCGGCGACCATGATTATGCGGAGTTGGCGTTGCCGATCGATAGATTAGGGCTTTTTTACAGATACCTAAGTAGCCCGAGAGCAGGCTTTCGCTCCGCATAACTATGCTCCCTCGCGATGGTTCAATATCGTGAGGAGAGCAAAGATGGATGCCAATAATCGTAATCACTGGTTCCTCGATCCGGGACCGTTGTCGTCGTGGATCGATCAGTTCGCGGCCGACCTTGCCGCTCAGAGATATACGCCGCTGACGATTGAAGGCTACACGGCCTCGGCGCGTCATTTTGCGGCTTGGCTTGGTAGCGCAGGTATCGCGATCGATGATATTGGTGACGATGTCGTTCGTCGCTTTGCCGAACATCGGTGTCGATGTCCTGGTGGGCGGCGATGGCTGCGTGTTTCACCAAAGTATTCGCGCCGCGCCGGGCGGTTCGTTGTTTTCCTGCAAAGGAAAGGTGTCGCGCGACCATCCGTGAAGGTCGCCTCGTCATATCCCCTGCTTGACGATTATCGGAACTGGTTGCGCATCCACCGGGGACTGTCGGAACGGACGATCGCCCGCCATCTTCGCCACCTGCATAAGTTGTTGCCGGAACTCGGCACGGCGACCCACGACTATGATGCCGCCCTCGTCCGCAATGTTGTCCGCGAGTGGCGCGAGCGAACCGGACCGGCGGACCTGCGGACCATAACGAGCACCTTGCGCAGCTATCTCCGTTTCCTCGCGGGTGCCGGCCTCTGTCGCCCCAACCTCGATCACGCCATCCCGCCGGTCGTGCAATGGCGCCTTTCGTCTTTGCCGCGGTATCTTGCTGCCGCCGATCTCGAACGCGTCGTTGCATCCTGCGATCAACTTACCAGGGGGCGCCTACGGGACCGTGCGATCCTGCTCCTGCTCGCACGCCTGGGGCTGCGGGCCGGGGATGTCGCTGGACTCAGACTCAGCGATCTCGATTGGACGTCTGGCATGCTGCGCTTGAGTGGCAAAGCGCGCCGGCAGGTTCGGTTGCCGCTCCCGCAGGACGTCGGCGATGCGATCCTCGCCTACATCGAGCTGGAACGGCCGCGCGTGGATCAGGAGGCGGTCTTTCTCATGATGGTCGCACCCTACCGATCATTCTCGCAGTCCAGCCACGTCTCCACGATCGTAGCACTGGCGCTGAAGCGGGCGGGCATTTCCGATGCTCCGTCGACCGGAGCCAGCCTGCTGCGCCACTCCGCGGCGACCTCGATGCTGCGCTCGGGCGCCACGCTCGAGGCTGTCGGCACGGTGCTGCGTCACCGTTCGCTCGATATGACCGCGCATTACGCCAAGGTCGACATTGCGATGCTGGAGCAGATTGCCCAGCCCTGGCCGGGAGAGCTGGCATGCTGAGTCAGCTCCTCACCGATCATGCAGCGCTGCACCGTGCACTGGGATTCAAGTTCCGGACCCCGGGCATCCTCCTGCGCAACTTTGTCGCCTTCGCCGAGCATCGCGGGGAGCGTGTCGTCACGACGGCGACCGTGCGCGAGTGGGCACTGCAGGCACCATCGCCCGAGCAACGACGCAACCGTCTGCTGACAGTGCGCCGCTTCGCGATCGCGCTGCATGCCGAAGATCCGCGCCACGAGGTGCCCTCGGCTGACCTCTTCGGCCGCGCCAGTCACCGGCGCCGCACACCCTATATCTACGATCCCAGGGATATCCGACGGTTGATCGATGCCGCGCATCGCCTTGGTCCCGACGGTTCGATCCGACCGATCACCTACGCCACGATGTTCGGGCTGATCGCGGCGACCGGCATGCGCGTTTCGGAGGCGCTTGCCATTCGGCTGCCGGACGTGATCGACGATGGGCTAATCATTGCCCAGACCAAGTTCAAAAAGAGCCGGTTGCTGCCGCTCCATTCAACGACCCGGCGCGCATTGGACGGATACTTCGCCACTCGCCTGAAGGCCTCGAGCCAGAGCGATGCACTCTTCATTTCGCATCAGGGAACGCCGCCCGCCTATCCGACAGTGATAACTGTCTTCCTGCAAATCATTCGATCGATCGGCTTGCGCGGCGCTCCAGGATCGCAAGGACCACGTCTCCACGATCTTCGCCACACATTCGCCGTTCGCTCTCGAACGCTGTGCGCACGATGCCCAGGCGGTAGCACGGCATATCACCGCCCTGAGCACCTATCTGGGGCACGCCCATGTGACCGATACTTACTGGTATCTTGAGGCGACGCCCGAGCTGATGGCGCACATGGCGGCAGCCGGCGAGGCCTTGCATCGGGAAGTGCCGGCATGACCCAACTCGCCCCGCATCTCACCGCGTTCCTTCGCGAACACCTTCCCCGCGAACGACGCGCCAGCGTGCATACCTGCGATGCCTATGCCTATAGCTTCCAGCTGCTGGTGACGTTCGCCGCGCGACGATTGCGCAAGAGGCCTTGCCTGCTGCAGATCGAGGATCTCGACGTGCCGATGATCCTTGCCTTCCTCGAACATGTCGAGGAGGCGCGCGGCAACAAGGCCCGTTCGCGCAACGCAAGGCTGGCGGCCGTGAAGTCCTTCTTCCGCTATCTCGAGCACCGCGTCCCCGCGGTTCTCGATCAGGCCCTTCGGGTGCACGCCATTCCCATGAAGAAGGTCGACGAGGCGCTGGTCGCTTCCCTTTCGCGCGCCGAAGTTCAAGCGCTGCTCGACGCACCGGACCGGCGGACACCATCGGGCATTCGCGATCGGGCCATGCTGCATCTCGCCTTCGCCGGCGGGCTGCGCGTTTCCGAACTTGTTGGTCTCGCCCTCGACCAGTTCGACGGACGGTCGCCGGCCAGCATCCATATTATCGGGAAGGGACGGCGGGAGCGCGTGCTGCCGCTCTGGCAGGAGACCGCCGCCGCGATCCGGGCCTGGGTCGCGGTCAGACCCAAGGATGGCGACACCGCGCTCTTCCTCAACAAGGCCGGCCGGGCGATGACGCGCGCCGGCTTCGAATATATCCTGACAAAGCACGCCGCGGTTGCGGCGAAGGTCGTGCCCTCGCTTGCCGCCAAGCCAATATCGCCTCATGTTCTGCGTCATAGCTGCGCGATGCACATGCTTCAGGCCACCCGGGATATCCGCAAGGTAGCGCTGTGGCTCGGTCATGCCACTCTCCAGAGCACCGAGATCTACTTGCGCGCTGACCCGGCCGAAAAACTCGAGATGATCGACGCTTTGGCGCCGCTCGGCATCAAGCCAGGCAAATTCCGCCCGCCGGACAAATTGATCGCGATGCTCGCTGCGCGATAGCGTATTGTTATGTGGAGTCGACAGATGTCGTGAGGCCCGGAAATGCGCCCGTCAGCGTCCGCGACTCCGCATAATCATGATCGCCGCATAGTTACGATTATGTGGTGCACCACATAACCGCAAGGGGCATGACGGGTTAGCGGCGCTGGCGCAGTCGATGCTGGCGGAAGACCCCTTCACCGGCACGATCTTCGTGTTCCGCTCGAAGCGCGCCGACCGGCTGGCTGCGGTGAGATGCACCACATCGGCGAAGACCGGACCGAGCGGCTGGACATCGTGCCGGCACAGCTGCGGGTCATCGTCACCGTCCGGCCCAAATATGCGTGCCGCCGATGTGGCGAGGGGGTGTCTCAGGCACCGGCGCCCGCACACCTGATCGAGGGCGGCCTGCCCACCGAGGGCGCCCTCGCATATGTCCTGGTCAGCAAATACGCGGACCATCTGCCATTGTATCGCCAGAGCCAGATCCTCGCCCGGGCCGGGGTCGAGCTGCATCGCAGCACGCTGGCCGATTGGGTCGGCAGCGCCGCCTTCCACCTCGGTCCGGTGGTCGATCGACTGGCCGAGCACCTGAAGACGTCGACCAAGCTGTTCATGGACGAGACACCGGCCCCTGTGCTCGACCCCGGCCGGGGGCGGACGAAGACGGGCTATCTCTGGGCCCTGGCGCGCGATGACCGCTCATGGGGCGGGGGAGATCCGCCTGGTGTGGTCTTCACCTATGCGCCGGACCGTGGGGGCGAGAATGCAGAGCGCATTCTGCAGGGCTTTGACGGCATCCTGCAGCTGGATGGCTATACCGGCTACAACCGCCTGACGCGCCCATCCCGGACAGGCGGCGCGCCGATCACCGTCGCCCATTGCTGGGCGCATGCCCGGCGCAAGCTGAAGGAAATCGTTGATCGCGACGGCTCCCAGATCGCAGCCGAGGGGCTGCGCCGGATCGCCGAGCTTTACCGGATCGAGGCCGAGATCCGCGGCATGGGCCCCGGCCAACGCCTGTCGGCCCGCCAAGCGCGCAGTGCGCCGCTGGTCGCCGCCTTCGGCGAGTGGCTGCAGCCGCAGTGTCGGCGCATATCGATGAAGTCGCGCCTCGGCGAGAAGCTGGCCTATATCCACCGCCACTGGGACGGGTTGCAGACCTTCCTGCGCGACGGCCGTGTCGAGATCGACTCCAACAGCGTCGAGAACCTAATTCGACCGATCGCTCTGACCCGCAAGAATGCACTCTTCGCCGGTCATGACGAGGGCGGAAGATCCTGGGCATGCATCGCATCCCTGATCGCCACCGCGAAGATCAACGGCGTCGAGCCCTTTGCCTATCTGAAGGCAACCTTGCAGGCCGTGGCCGCCGGTCACCCGCAGGCAAGAATCGACGATCTGCTGCCTTGGAACTTCAAGCCAGCAAGCTAAAAGTGTGTGGGGCGTAGCCGCCGCTTACTTTCCTCCTCGACCGGCATCGCTTTCGATGCCGATTGCCTGCCAGCCCAACTTCTTCGCCGCAATGAGCGTGGTGCTGGAGCCGGCCAACGGGTCTCGGATGGAAACCGGTACGATAGTGCCTCGTGATGAGTCGAACGGTAGCTTCCGGAAAGCCGCACTGCGGCACTGGGGCGATCCCGACCGGCGACCATGGGCCAGTCGACAGATTTCCAACCGGCCAGCTTCCGGACTACAGGTCTATCCCCTCTGACAGTGTCAACGCATTGTCAAAGTCGACGCCGAGGTATCGAACTGTACTGTCCATTTTGGTGTGGCCCTTCAGAAGCTGAATGGCAAAATGATCTGCACATTACTGGACCGATTGTGTCCATCGTGCTGACCGGCAAGCGCCGCTCACGCCGTGTCGCCGAATATGTGGCATCTGAACTCGATTCGACTGTCGATGAGCTCTGGCCCGGCGTCTATTCGAATGGGGAGGACCGAGCGTGACCTGACTTCCCATTAAAACAACGGAACTTTCGAGGTGGCCATCGCCGCTCGGAAAAGAAAACGGGGCTAGACGTTTGCACCGCCGAACCCCGTCACGGATCTCAGAAAGACCCAGTACTGCTTTCTGAATCCTTCTTTTTCCTGAAAACGTCAACCCTCTGCGGGTGATCCGCAGCGAGTGTCGACTCGTTGCCCTTTGTGACGTCGGGGCGAGATAGCTTGCTGCACCTCGGTTGAACGGCTACCTCAGACTGGTGCTGCGAAGGCTCTGCCACGTTTGCCGCAGCCGACTGCCGCACCGAACTATAAGATTCCGCTGCGATGGACAGAAGATCTGTCAAAAATGGACAAAAAGCTGTCACAAATGGACAACTCGCATGTCACCTGACACAGGAAGTTCAGTGGTGAGCCCGACAGGATTCGAACCTGTGACCCACTGATTAAAAGTCAGTTGCTCTACCAACTGAGCTACGGGCCCATCGCACGGGGGGCTAACTACGGTCGGCGGCTGACAGGGTCAAGCGGAAAAATCACCGCCTCTGGCAGAATCTTTCCGGCAGGAGTATGTCACCGCCATGGAACACCAGCAAAACCCCGGCCAGAGCGTCCCTCTGCCCTTCATGAAGATGCACGGGCTCGGCAACGACTTCGTGGTGATCGACAGCCGCCGCTCCGGCGCGCTGCCCGATGCCGCGACCGTGGCCGCGATCGCGGACCGCCATCGCGGTGTCGGTTTCGACCAGATGGCCGTCATCCTGCCCGGCGAGAATGCCGATGCGCGGCTGGTGTTCTTCAACGCCGACGGCTCGGTCTCGGCCGCCTGCGGCAATGCCACGCGCTGCGTCGCGCGCTTCCTGATGGACGAATCGGGCGCCTCGGCCCTGCGGCTCGCCACCGACCATGCGGTGCTTGCGGCCGAGGATGCCGGGGACCGGCTGACGCGGGTCAACATGGGCGCGCCGGTGCTGGGCTGGGCCGGGATCCCGCTGGCCGAGGATGTCGATACGCTGCACCTGCCGATTCCAGGCGATCCGGTGGCGACGGGGATGGGCAATCCGCACATGACCTTCTTCGTGCCCGATGTGGCGGCGGTGGACCTGGAACGCTTCGGGCCCGCGCATGAGCATCATCCGCTTTATCCGCAGCGGACCAATGTCGAGCTGGTGCAGGTCGTCTCGCCGGACGAGATCGTGCTGCGCATCTGGGAACGCGGCACCGGCATCACCCTGGCCTCGGGGTCGTGCTCATGCGCGGCGGTGGTGGCGGCGGCGCGGCGCGGGCTGACCGGGCGGCGGGTCAAGGTCAACGTGCCGGGCGGGCAGCTGGAGATCGACTGGCGTGAGGACGGGGTCTGGATGACCGGGCCGACGGCGCATGTCTTCGACGGGGTCTGGCGCGGATGAAGGATCTGAAGCCCCCGGTTTTCGCCACCCTCGGCTGCCGGCTGAACGCCTATGAGACCGAGGCCATGCGCGAGATGGCCGAGGCCGCCGGGCTGCAGGGCGCGGTGATCGTGAACACCTGTGCGGTGACGGCCGAGGCGGTGCGCAAGGCCCGGCAGGAGATCCGCCGGCTGGCGCGCGAGAACCCCGGCGCCCCGGTCATCGTCACCGGCTGCGCCGCCCAGACCGAGCCCGAGACCTTCGCCGCCATGGCCGAGGTCAGCCGCGTCATCGGCAACCACGAAAAGATGCAGCCGGCAACCTGGGCCGCGATGCAGGCCCCCGACCTGATCGGCGAGACCGAGCGGGTGCAGGTCGACGACATCATGTCGGTGCGCGAGACGGCGGGCCACCTGATCGACGGCTTCGGCCGGCATCGGGCCTATGTGCAGGTGCAGAACGGCTGCGATCATCGCTGCACCTTCTGCATCATTCCTTACGGCAGGGGCAATTCGCGCTCGGTGCCGGCGGGGGTGGTGGTGGACCAGATCAAGCGGCTGCGGGATCGCGGCTTCAACGAGGTGGTGCTGACCGGGGTGGACCTGACCTCGTGGGGCGCCGATCTGCCGGGGCAGCCGCGGCTGGGCGATCTGGTCATGCGTATCCTGCGGCTGGTGCCGGATCTGCCGCGGCTGCGCATCAGCTCGATCGATTCGATCGAGGCGGACGAAAACCTGATGCTGGCCATCGCCACCGAGCCGCGGCTGATGCCGCATCTGCACCTGTCGCTGCAGGCCGGCGACGACATGATCCTGAAGCGGATGAAGCGCCGCCACCTGCGCGACGACGCCATCCGTTTCTGCGAGGCGGCGCGCAAGCTGCGGCCCGGCATCGTCTTCGGCGCCGACATCATCGCCGGCTTCCCGACCGAGACCGAGGCGATGTTTGAAAACAGCCTGAAGCTGGTCGAGGATTGCGGGCTGACCTTCCTGCATGTGTTTCCCTATTCGGCGCGGAAGGGCACGCCGGCGGCGCGGATGCCGCGCGTGCCCGGCCCGGCGATCAGGGAGCGCGCGGCGCGGCTGCGGGCGGCGGGCGATGCGGCGCTGGCCCGGCATCTTGAGGCCGAGCTCGGCGCGCTGCGCATGGTGCTGACCGAGGGGCCGCGGCTGGGCCGGACGGAGCATTTCACCGAGGTCGCCTTCGACCGCGACATGCCCGAGGGCACGCTGGTGGAGCTGCGCATCGCCGGCCATGACGGGCAGCGGCTGAGGGCCTGAGGGCGGCCGTTTCAGCGTGGCCGCGGGGGCTGTCTGCCCCCCGTCCACCGGCCTGCGGCCGCCGGACTCCCCCCGAGGATATTTGACCAAGAAAGAAGCCGGGGCGGGGTGCCGCCATTGCGGGTGCGGGCCTGGCGGGCATTTGCCCTGTTCGGGGGCGGGATTTTCGGCAAGCTGCGGAACATTTCCTTGCCGGGCGGGGCGGCTGTCCATAATCCTTGGGCCGATGACCTTGCTTTATACGCATCCCTCGGGCTTTTCGCATGTGACGCCGCCCAGCCATCCCGAGCAGGTGGCCCGGCTGGATGCCGTGTTGGCCGCGCTGGAGGGGATGGACCTGGAGCGGCGCGAGGCGCCCGAGGCGGCGGAGAGGGACATCCTGCGCGCCCATCCGGCCGGGTACCTGGCGCTTTTGCGGCGGAAGCTGCCGGCCGAGGGCTGGAGCATGCTCGATTCGGACACTTATCTGGCGCCGGGCAGCCTGGAGGCGGCGCGCCATGCCGCCGGCGGGGCCTGCGCCGCCGTGGATGCGGTGCTGGCGGGCGAGGCGCCCAATGCCTTCGTCGCCATGCGCCCGCCGGGCCATCATGCCGAGCGCATGAAGGCCATGGGGTTCTGCATCCTGTCCTCGGTCGCCATCGCCGCCCTGCGGGCGCTGGACCATCACGGGCTGGACCGGGTGGCGGTGCTGGATTTCGACGTGCATCACGGCAACGGCACCCAGGACGTGCTGTGGGACGAGAAGCGGGCGTTCTTCGCCTCGACCCACCAGGTGCCGCTTTATCCCGGCACCGGCGCGGCCTCGGAGCGGGGTGCGCATGGCCAGATCGTCAACATGCCGCTGGCGCCGGGCAGCGGCGGGGACGAGGCGCGCGCGGCCTGGCGGGCGATCTGCGACCGGGTCGCGGCCTGGCGGCCGCAGCTGGTGCTGGTCTCGGCCGGGTTCGACGCCCATGCCGACGACCCCCTTGCCGCGCTGATGTGGCGCGAGGCGGATTTCACCGCCATCACCCGGATGATCTGCGACACGGCGGCGGGGTGTTCGGCCCCGGTGGTATCGGCGCTGGAAGGCGGTTATGATCTGGCCGCTCTGGGCCGCTCGGCGCGCGCCCATGTCGATGTGCTGAGGGAGACTGCCGCGTGACCGGGACCGAGATCGAGAACATGTCCTTCGAGGAGGCGATGAAAGAGCTGGAGGCGACGGTCGGCCGTCTGGAGCATGGCGAGGCCACGCTGGAGGAATCGATCAAGCTCTACGAGCGCGGTGCGGCCCTGCGGGCGCATTGCGACAAGCGCCTGCGCGAGGCCGAGGAGCGGGTGGAAAAGATCACTTTGGCGGCCAACGGCCAGCCCGACGGGACCGTTCCGGCCGAGGGGCTGTGATGCGGGACCGCCTTGCCGAGGTGAAGGCGCAGGTCCAGGCCGCGCTGGACGAGGTCATGGCCGGCCTGCCCGAGGGCGAGCTGACCGATGCCATGCGCTATGCCTGCACCGGCGGCAAGCGCATCCGCGCCTTCCTGGTCATGGAATCGGCGCGGCTGTTCGGCTTGCCCGACGCAGCATCGCTGCCGGTCGCGGCGGCGGTCGAGGCGCTGCATGCCTATAGCCTGGTCCATGACGATCTGCCCTCGATGGACGACGACGACCTGCGCCGCGGCCTGCCCACCGTGCATGTGCAATGGTCCGAGGCCACCGCCATCCTGGCCGGCGACGCGCTGCAAAGCCTGGCTTTTGGCCTTTTGACCGAGCCGCTGGTCGGCCCGCCCGAGGCGCGGCTGGCGTTGGTGTGCGGCCTGTCCGATGCGGCGGGCGGGCGCGGCATGGTCTGGGGCCAGGCGCTGGACATCGCCGCCGAGACCGCCGCCGAGCCCTTGGACCTTGCCGCCATCACCCGGCTGCAGCAGGCCAAGACCGGGGCGCTGATCCAGTTCGCCGCCACCGCCGGCGCGGTCATGGCGGGCGAGGATCCCGGCCCGCTGGCGGAATATGCCCGCAACCTGGGCCTGGCCTTCCAGATCCAGGACGACATTCTCGACGTGACCGGCACCGAGGCCGAGACGGGCAAGCGCACCGGCAAGGACGGCGCCGCCAACAAGGCGACCTTCGTCTCGCTGCTGGGGCTGGAGGGCGCGCGGGACAAGGCGCGCGCGCTGGTCCGAGATGCCGAAGCCGCCCTTGATGCCTATGGCGAGGGCGCAGGAAACTTGCGGCAGCTCGCGCGTTTCGTTATCGAACGCGACGCCTGACAGCCCGCCCGGAGAGGGGCAAGCCATGACCGATGAAACTTCCCACCGCCCCGCGACGCCGATCCTGGACCGGGTTCACCTGCCGTCCGACCTCAAGGATCTGACCGATCGCGAGCTGCGGCAGCTTGCCGACGAGCTGCGGGCCGAGACGGTCAGCGCCGTTTCCGTCACCGGCGGCCATCTGGGCGCCGGGCTGGGCGTGGTCGAACTGACCGTGGCGCTGCACGCGGTCTTTGACGCACCGCGCGACAAGATCATCTGGGACGTGGGCCATCAATGCTATCCGCACAAGATCCTGACCGGGCGCCGCGACCGCATCCGCACCCTGCGGATGGAGGGCGGGCTTTCCGGTTTCACCAAGCGTTCGGAAAGTGCCTATGACCCGTTCGGCGCCGGGCACAGCTCGACCTCGATCAGCGCGGCGCTGGGCTTTGCCATGGCGCGCGAACTGGGCGGCGATCCGGGCGATGCCGTCGCGGTGATCGGCGACGGCGCGATGAGCGCGGGCATGGCCTTCGAGGCGCTGAACAATGCCGGCGACCTGGGCAAGCGGCTGTTCGTGGTCTTGAACGACAACGAGATGTCCATCGCGCCGCCCACCGGGGCGCTGTCGCGCTATCTGACCCGGCTTTACGCCGAGGGGCCGTTCCAGGATCTCAAGGCCGTCGCCAAGGGCGCGGTCGGCTTCCTGCCGCCCAGCCTGCAAGAGGGGGCGCGGCGGGCCAAGGAGATGCTCAAGGGCATGACCGTCGGCGGCACGCTGTTCGAGGAACTGGGGTTTTCCTATATCGGCCCGGTCGATGGCCACGACCTCGACCAGCTTCTGCCGCTTCTGCGCACGGTCAAGGCGCGGGCGACGGGGCCGGTGCTGCTGCATGTCGTGACCCGCAAGGGCAAGGGCTACGGCCCGGCCGAGCGCGCCGCCGACAAGGGCCATGCCACGGCGAAATTCGACGTTCACACCGGCGCGCAGGCCAAGGCGAAATCGAACGCACCCAGCTATACCTCGGTCTTTGCCCGTGCGCTGGTCGATCAGGCCAGCCGCGACGCCCGCATTGTCGCCGTCACCGCCGCCATGCCGGACGGCACCGGGCTGAATCTGTTCGCCGAGCGTTTTCCGCGCCGCTGCTTCGACGTGGGCATTGCCGAGCAGCATGCCGTGACCTTCTCGGCGGGGCTGGCGGCGGGGGGGATGAAGCCGTTCTGCGCGCTTTATTCGACCTTCCTGCAGCGCGGCTACGACCAGGTGGTGCATGACGTGGCGATCCAGCGCCTGCCGGTGCGCTTTGCCATCGACCGCGCCGGTCTGGTCGGTGCCGATGGCGCCACCCATGCCGGCGCCTATGACATCGCCTTCCTCGCGAACCTGCCCGGCATGGTGGTCATGGCCGCCGCGGATGAGGCGGAACTGGTCCATATGGTCGCCACCGCGGCGGCTCATGACGAAGGCCCCATCGCCTTCCGCTATCCGCGCGGCGAGGGCACCGGCGTCGAGATGCCCGAACGCGGCGAGGTGCTGGAAATCGGCAAGGGCCGGGTCGTGGCCGAGGGCAAGCGCGTCGCCATCCTGTCCTTCGGCACCCGGCTGGCCGAGGTCATGCGGGCGCGCGAGGCGCTGCTGGCGCGCGGGATCACGCCCACGGTGGTCGATGCCCGCTTTGCCAAGCCGCTGGACCGCAACCTGATCCTGCGCCTGGCCCGCACGCATGAGGCGCTGATCACCATCGAGGAGGGCGCGGTCGGCGGCTTCGGCAGCCTGGTCGCGCAGCTTCTGTCGGACGAGGGCGTCTTCGACGGCGGGCTGCGTTTCCGCCAGATGGTGTTGCCCGATACATTCATCGACCATGCCAGCCCCGAGGCCATGTATCGCTGCGCCCGCATGTCCGCCCCCGACATCGAGGCCAAGGTGCTGGACGTCCTGGGCGTGGCGCTGGCGAAACGTGCCTGAGAGGTGACAATGCTGCGTATCCTTCTGACCGGCCTCGCCCTTGCCGCGCCTCTTGCGGTGCAGGCGCAGGATTATCTGCCGCACCTGTTCGACGTCACCGTCGTCGAGACCTGGGACAAGCTGAACGTGCGCGAGGCACCGCACGGGCAGGCCAAGATCATCGGCCGGCTCGCCTCGACCGCCAAGGGGGTCGAGCTGCTGGACCGCGACGCCTCGGGCAAGTGGGGCCTCGTAAACGTGGGCGAGACGACGGGCTGGGTGGCGTTGCGCTTTCTCAAGCCGCAGGCGACGGTCTGGAAGCCCGCCGAACTGCCGCTGGCGCTGCATTGCAGCGGAACCGAGCCCTTCTGGTCGGTCAAGACGGTGCAGAAGGGGTTGGTCTTCAGCGAACCCGATGCGCCCGAGCGCCAGCTTTCGCTGCGCAAGGTCATGGATCGCGGCATCGAGGGCGAACCCACGCGCGGCATCATCGCCGGCGACGGCAAGGGCCGGCTTACGGCCTTCCTGCGGCCCGAACAATGCTCGGACGGCATGTCGGACCGCGGCTATGCCTTGGCCGTCGCGGTGATTCTGGACGGGCAGGAGCAGCCGTCGCGCATGCTGACGGGCTGCTGCTCGATTGCGCCCTAAGCCTCGGTTCCCTCGGCGCGGGCCAGCGCGGCCAACCCGGCGCAATAGTCGGGATAGCGCAAGGTCACGCCCAACTCGCGCTTGATGCGGTCGTTCGAGACGCGCTTGTTCTCGGCATAGAAGCTGCGCGCCATGGGCGTCATCTCGGCGTTCGCGTAATCCTCGGCGGGCGGCAGGGGCAGGCCCAGCAGTTTGGCGGCGTGGCCGATCACTGCCTCGGGCGGGGCCGGGTCGTCGTCGCAGACATTGTAGATCGCGCCCGGCCGCGGCGCGCGGATCGAGGCCAGCAACACCTGGGCGATGTCCTCGGCATGGATGCGCGAGAAGACCTGGCCGGGCTTGACGATGCGCCGCGCCGTGCCCTCGCGCACCTTGGCAAAGGGGCCGCGCCCCGGCCCATAGATGCCGGCCAGGCGGAAGATGTGCAGCGGCAGGCCGTGTTCGGCGGCGAGCTGCTGCCAGTCCTGCTCGGCCGCGACCCGCTCGCGCCCGCGCCGGGTCGAGGGGGTGCAGGGCGTGTCCTCGTCCACCCAGCCGCCGTCGCGGTCGCCATAGACGCCGGTGGTCGAGAGATAGCCCAGCCAGCGTGGGCGGCCGGCGGCGATCTCGGCGCCGAAGGCTGCCAGCACCGGGTCCGCGCCCCGGTCCGGCCCGACCGAGACCAGGATCGCGTCGGCCTGGGCGATGGTCTTGCGCACGGCATCCTCTTGCCCCGGCCAGCGCAGCGGCTGGGCCCCGGCCTGCGCCACGCGATCGGTGTCGCTGCGGGTGGTGCCGGTGACCTGCCAGCCCTCGGCCAGCAGCAGGGGGGTCAGGAAGCCGGCGGAATAGCCGTGGCCGAAAACCAGCATCCTCGTCATGCACGCCCCCGCAGGATCTCGGCCGCCATGGCGAAGGAGCGGTGCCGCGCGGCCTGGTCGTAGATATTGCCGACCAGGATCAACTCGTCGGGCTGGTGGCGGGCGATCAGCCGGTCCAGCTCGGCCGCGACAGTTTCGGGGCTGCCGACGGCGCTGATGGCCAGCGCGGCGTTGACCGTGGGCAGGATGCGCACCGGGATCGCTTCCAGCACGTCGTCGACCGGCGGCGGCAGCAGGCCCGGCATGCCCAGCCGCAGCCGGGCGAAGCTGATCTGCTGGCTGCTGCGCAGGTGCTGCGCCTCGGCATCGCTGTCGGCGACGATGACGTTCACCGCCAGCATGAAGCGTGGCGCCTGGCCGAACTCGGTGGGCTGGAACCGCTCGCGGTAAAGCCGCAGCGCCTCCTCGAGGTCGCCGGGGGCGAAATGGCTGGCGAAGGCATAGGGCAGGCCAAGCGCCGAGGCGAGGCTGGCGCCGTAAAGCGACGAGCCGAGGATCCAGACCGGGACATTCGTGCCCTGGCCCGGATGGGCCGCGACCGGGGCGCCGGGACGCGGCGGGCCGAGATAGTGCATGAGCTCGACCACGTCGTTCGGGAAATCCTGGTTGCCCTGCAGGGACCGGCGCAGCGCATGCATCACCGCCCCGTCGCCGCCCGGCGCGCGGCCCAGGCCCAGGTCGATGCGCGGCCCGTGGATCGTCGCCAGGGTGCCGAACTGCTCGGCGATGGCCAGCGGCGCGTGGTTGGGCAGCATGACGCCGCCGGCGCCGATGCGGATCGTCCTGGTATGATCCGCCACATGGCCGATCAGCACCGAGGTGGCGGCGCTGGCGATGCCCGGCATGTTGTGATGTTCCGCCAGCCAGAAGCGGCTGTAGCCCCAGCCCTCGGCGGCCTGCGCCAATGCCACGGAATTGGCGATGGCCTGGCGCGCGTCCGAACCCTCGGCCACCCCGGCCAGATCGAGAATGGAAAATTCCATGCGCATCACTCCTTTGCCCATCCCAGATAAGGCGTCCGGTGCCGGCTTGCCAGCCCGCCGCCGCGCTGGCACTCTCCGCCGAAACTGGAGAGCGCGCATGATGACCGACAGCCGGAGACTTCCCATCGAGACGCCCGAGCCCGCCGAGCGCGTCTATTTCGACGACCCGGCCGCCGCCGTGGCCCGGCTGATCGCGCTTTACGAGCGTGCCTCGCATTTCCTGCTGGACCATTTCCTGGCCACGCTGAAGGGCGGCCGGCCGGCGGCGCGCTATCGCGCCTTCTACCCCGAATTGCGCATGACCGTGCCGATCCATTCCAAGACGGATTCGCGCCTGTCCTTCGGCCATGTCGCGCTGCCGGGCACCTATTCGACCTCGATCACCCGGCCGGACCTGTTCCGCGGCTACCTGACCGAGCAGATCGGGCTCTTGATGAAGAACCACGGCGTGCCGGTGGCGATCGGCGACAGCGGCACGCCGATGCCGGTGCATTTCGCCGTGGCGACGCAAAGCGACCTGAACGTGCCGCAGGAAGGCGTGCTGGACTATTCGCTGCGCGACGTCTTCGACGTGCCGGACCTGAACACGATGGACGACGACATCGTCAACGGCACCGCCGGGCCGAACCCGGACGGCAGCCACCCGCTGTCACCCTTTACCGCGCAGCGCGTCGATTACTCGCTGGCGCGGCTGGCGCATTACACCGCGACCCTGCCCGAGCATTTCCAGAATTTCGTGATGTTCACGAACTACCAGTTCTACGTGGACGAGTTCGAGCTTTTCGCCCGCCGCGCGCTGGCCGATCCGCATTCGGGCTATACCGAGTTCGTCGCGCCCGGCAACCAGGTTCTGGAACGGCCCGAGGACATCATCGCCACCGGCGCCAAGATGCCGCAGATGCCGGCCTATCACCTCAAGCGCCCGGATGGCGACGGCATCACGCTGGTCAATATCGGTGTTGGCCCCTCGAACGCCAAGACCGCGACCGACCATATCGCCGTGCTGCGCCCGCATGCCTGGCTGATGGTCGGCCATTGCGCGGGCCTTCGCAACAGCCAGTCCCTGGGTGATTTCGTGCTGGCCCATGCCTATCTGCGCGAGGATCACGTGCTTGACGACGACCTGCCGGTCTGGGTGCCGATCCCGGCCCTGGCCGAGGTGCAGGTCGCCCTGCAAGAGGCGGTGGCCGAGGTCACGCAGCTGGAAGGCTATGAGCTCAAGCGCATCATGCGCACCGGCACGGTGGCCACCATCGACAACCGCAACTGGGAACTGCGCGACCAGTCCGGTCCGGTGCAGCGGCTGTCGCAATCGCGCGCCATCGCGCTGGATATGGAAAGCGCCACCATCGCCGCGAACGGGTTCCGCTTCCGCGTGCCCTATGGCACGCTCTTGTGCGTCTCGGACAAGCCGCTGCATGGCGAGTTGAAGCTGCCCGGCATGGCCACGGATTTCTATCGCACCCAGGTCGCGAACCACTTGCTGATCGGCATCCGGGCCATGGAAAAGCTGCGCGAGACGCCCCTGGAACGCATCCACTCGCGCAAGTTGCGCTCGTTCAACGAGACCGCCTTTCTCTAGAATGGTCCCTGGGTGGCGAATTTCGCAGCGTTTGCTGGGGAAAGTCGCCGAAAAAGCTTGATCTGCGCTTAAAAAGCTTGTGTAGCGGCAAGCGTGCCGCCAAGGTGGCGTCCGAAAATTTCCCGAACGGGGAACAACGAGGAGACAGAATATGGCCCAGGCCGCTTCGAAACCGATGACCAAGACCCAGCTCGTCGCCACGCTGGCCGATGAAATGGGCAGCGACAAGAAGACCGCCGCGGCGGCCCTGGACGCGCTTTCGGCCGTCGTGTCGCGCACGGTCGCCGAAGGTGGTGCCGTCACCCTGCCGGGCATCGGCAAGGTTGCCTGCCGCACCCGCCCCGAGCGTCAGGTCCGCAATCCGCAGACCCAGGAAATGATGACCAAGCCCGCCGACAAGGTGGTCAAGGTCACCATCGCCAAGGCGCTGAAGGACAGCGTGAACGCCTGATCCCGGCTTTTTGCCGCATAAGGGGCCGCGCATGACCTGCGCGGCTTCTGTCATTTCCGGGCCTTGCCTGGATCGTGGCCCTTGCGCCCGCCGGCCCATCTGCTAGCCCATGGGGGCAAGGGCAGGGGGGCGACATGGATTTCAGGGCCATTCTGATGGGTTTCGGCTTTGCGGTCCTTTGGGCCTCGGCCTTCACCTCGACGCGCATGATCGTCACGGCCGCCCCGCCGCTGACCGCGCTGGTGATCCGGTTCGGCCTCTCTGCCATGGTGGCGATCCCGCTGGCCCGCGCCATGGGCCAGAGCTGGCGCCTGAGCCGGGCCGAATGGCGCACGGTGATCCTGTTCGGCCTGTGCCAGAACGCGCTTTACCTGGGGTTCAGCTGGGTTGCCATGCAATATGTCGAGGCGTCGGTCTCGGCCATCATCGCCTCGATGATGCCGCTGGTCGTCGCCTTCCTGGGCTGGCTGCTTTACGGCGAACGGCTGCGCTCCATCGCCGTGGCCGGGCTGGTCGCGGGCGTGGCCGGCGTCACGCTGATCATGGGGGTGCGGCTTCAGCACGGGCTGGACGTGCCGGGGGTGATCCTGTGCCTGATCGGCATGGTGGCGCTGACCTTCGCCACGCTGGCGGCGCGCGGGGCCGGGGGCAGCCGCAACATGATGATGCTGGTCGGCCTGCAAATGGCCGTCGGTGCCGCCCTGCTGCTGGTCCCGGCGGTGCTGATGGAATGGGGCCGCCCGGTGGAATGGAGCGCCGGCCTGCTCTGGGCCTTTGCCTATACGGTGATCGCGCCCGGCATCGGCGCGACCTGGCTGTGGTTCCGGCTGGTCAACCGCATCGGCGCGGTTCGGGCGGCGACCTTTCATTTCCTGTCGCCGATCTTCGGCGTCGCCATTGCCGCCGCGCTTCTGGGCGAGCGGTTCGGCACCTCGGACGTGGTCGGTGCGCTGATCGTGGCGGCGGGCATCCTGATGGTGCAGCTGGCCAAGCTGCCCGCGGCGGCGCCTCAGCCGTCGATCCCTGCCGCCCGCGCCATCGAGGGGCGGGACTGAATCCGCTGCGCCCATGCGTCGATGGCGGGGGTTCGCGGCATGTCCGTGCCAAAGAACAGCAAGGGGCTGGCGATCAGCAGGTCGGCGGCCGAGAAGCGGTCGCCCAGCAGCCAGGGCTGCTGGCCCAGCACTTCGTCCAGCTGCCGGATCGCGGTGTCGTAATCGCGGAAGGTCGCCATCAGGGCCGGATGCTCGATCTTGAAGAAGTTCAGGATCGCCACCGGCTCCAGAACCCCCTGATACCAGCTGAGCCAGCTCAGATACTGGCCGCGCCCCGGATCGCCCGGCAGCGGACCCAGCCCCGCCTCGGGGAACATATCGGTCAGATACAGCATGATGGCGCCCCGTTCGCGCACGTGATCCGCGCCATTGACCAGATAGGGCACCTTGCCCTCGGGATGCGGGTTCGCCGGGTCGCGCCCGCCCGAGCCGTCCTGACGCGGGATCGTCACCTGGCGGATCTCGACCTTGTCGAGGATGCCCAGCTCCGCCAGCAGCACGAGGATGGTCGAGGAGCGGCTTTTCGGGGCGTGGTATAGGGTCAGCATCTTGGCCTCCTGCATTGATGGGGGCAGAATGGCGCAGGCCCCCTGACAGAAGGTGACAGCATGTCCCGCACCGACCGGCTGATGCGCCTGATGGACGCGCTGCGCCGCCTGCCCGCGCCGGTGACGGCCGCGCGGCTGGCCGAGGAGACCGGCGTCTCGCGCCGCCAGCTTTACCGCGACATCGCCACGCTGCGCGCCGGCGGCGCGTTGATCGACGGCGAGGCGGGGCTGGGCTATGCGCTGACCGAAGACCCCGCCCTGCCGCCGCAAAGCTTTTCGCGGCTGGAGATCGAGGCGCTGCTGCTCGCCGTCTCGGGCCTGCGCAGCTTGGGCGATCCCGAACTGACCCGCGCGGGCGAGGATGCGCTGGCCCGCATCATCGCCACCCTGCCCGAAAGCCAGGGCCGCCATGCCATGCACACCACCATGCGGCTGTTTCGCGAGCCGGCGCAGCGTCCCAGCCCGCAGGTGGACATGGCGCTGCTGCGCCAGGCCCTGTGGGAGGAGCGCAGCCTGGTCATCGACTATCTGGACCTGCAGGGCCGGGCCAGCACGCGCGAGATCTGGCCGCTGGGCATGTCCTACAGCGACAATCACATGATGTTGCTGGCGCATTGCCGGCTGCGGCAGGATTTCCGCACCTTCCACATCCCGCGCATCCAGGCCATGCGGCCGGGCGGCGAAAGCTTCCGGCCGCGCCGCGTGGCCCTGGTGCGGGAATACGTCTTGCGGCCCTGCGCTACGCGGCTGCAACCGGGGTGAAGATCGCGGTCGCCCGGTCGCAGCGGTAATGCGCCAGGTGATCGGCGGCGTGTTCGGCCAACTCGCAGACGGCATCCAGGATCGCCTCGATTTCGGCACGCGGGGCGGCCCAGCACAGGTTCAGCCGCACGAAGCCCGGCTTCTCGATCTCGTCCCCGGCCAGGATCGCGGCGCGCAGCCGGGCCGAGGCCTCGGGGCCCAGCCCCAGCAGGTGATGGACATAGGGCCCGGCGCAGGCGCAGCCGCCGCGCGCCTGCACGCCGTAAAGGTCCGACAGCATCCGCGTCGCCAGTTGCTGATGGACAAAGCCGCCCCGCCCGTCGCGGATGCGGAAGCTGAAAAACGGCAGGCGCGGCGCGTCCAGGTTGCCCAGCAACTCGATCCTCGGATGGTTCCGCAGCCGCGCCATCCCCAGCGCCAGCCATTCGGCATGGCGCGCGTCGATGCGTTCCTCTCCCACGGCGGCCTTGGTCAGGAAGACCAGCGCGGCGCGGATGTCGCCGATCACGTTCGGGGTGCCGCCTTCCTCGCGCGCCTCCAGCGACAGGGCATAGTCGTGGCCCTCGGGCGAGACGAAGCGCACCGTGCCGCCGCCGGGCAGGGTGGGGCGGTCCGCCAGCACCGCGTCGCGGCGCAGGATCAGGACGCCCGAGGCGCCCGGCCCGCCGATGAACTTGTGCGGCGAGATCACCACCGCATCCATGCCCAGCCGCATGTCGATCGGCAGATAGGGCGCGCCGCCGGCATGGTCCCAAACCACCTTGGCCCCAGCCGCCTTCAGGATGCGCGTGACCTCGGCCACGTCAGTCAGCGTGCCGGTGACATTCGAGGTGGCCGAGAAGCTGCCGATCACCGGCCCTTCGGCGCGGTCCAGCGCCGCGCGCAGCGCCGCGAGGTCCGGCCCGCCGGTGGCGGCTTCGGGGATGGTCACGACCTCGGCGCCGCTTTCGCGCCAGGGCAGGATGTTCGAGTGATGCTCGTAAGGCCCGATCAGCACCGTGGCCCCCGGCCCCGCGCCCAGCAGGTACACCAGCCGGTTGATGGCCTGCGTCGCACCCGAGCCGGTAAAGATCACCGCATGTTCGGCGCCGGCATGGGTGCAGAATCCGATCACCTCGCGCGCGGCGCGGCGCATCCGGGTCATGATGCCGCCGCAATGGCTGGCCTCGGTATGGCTGTTGGCATACCAGGGCAGGACATTCTCCATCACCCAGTCCTCGATGGGCCGCAGCGCCCGGCCCGAGGCAATGTAATCGGCATAGATCATCCGCCGCGGCCCGAAGGGGCCGTCGATCACCGCGTCGCGGCCGATCACGCCGTCATGGATTACCTGCATCGGGTCGTCGCCCAGCCGGGCAAGGTAGCTGTCGAAAGGCGGCATCGGATTCCTCGTCTTTATGCGCGAATCTTGACCCGCAACGGCCGAGGAATCATTCTGAATGTCTGCCAATATGCCGGATTTTGGTTGTCAAATGAACGATAAAACTCTCATTATTGATGAAATCGACAACCGCCTGCTGGCGCTGCTGCAGCGCGATGCCAGCCTGTCCCAGCGCGAGCTGGCCGAGCGGGTGGGCCTGTCGCAGAACGCCTGCTGGCGGCGCTTGCAGCGGCTGACCGAGGCCGGGGTGCTGCAAGGCAGCCGCGCGGTCATCGACGCCACGGCGCTGGGGCTGGGGCTGACGGTGTTCATCATGATCCGCACCCGCCATCACGACGACGCCTGGGCGCGGCGCTTTCGCGCCCGGATCGAGTCGTTGCCGCAGATCACCGAGTTCCACCGCATCGGCGGCGAATGGGACTACATGGCCAAGGCGGTGGTGGGCGGCATGGCGGGCTATGACGCGCTTTACAAGCAGCTGATCGCAGACATGGATCTGGAACGCGTCACCGGCGTTTTCTCGATGGAGACGATCTTCGAGGGCCGGCCGCTGTCTCCGGCTTGATTTTCACGAAATGTTCTACATCTTCGGGTCATGCGCGCCGATTCCATCCTGTTCCCGACCGAAGCCGGCCTTTTCTGCCCCGAGGGCGGCTTTCACATCGACCCGCTGAAGCCGGTCGAGCGCGCGCTGATCACGCACGGCCATTCCGACCATGCCCGCTTCGGCCATGGCGCGGTCATGGCCACGGCCGAAACGCTGGAGATCATGCGGCTGCGCATGGGCGACGGCTTCGCGGGCTCGGTCCAGGTGGCTGAAGGGGAAACCCGCATCGGCGGCGTCACCGTGGGATTCCACCCGGCCGGGCATGTGCTGGGCTCAAGCCAGATCGCCGTCGAGGCGGGGGGCTGCCGTATCGTCGTCTCGGGCGATTACGCGCGCCAGCCGAACCCGACCTGCGCGCCCTTCGAGCCGGTGCCCTGCGATGTCTTCGTGACCGAGGCGACCTTCGGCCTGCCGGTGTTCCGCTTTCCCGACCCGGCGGTGCAGGTGGAAAAGCTGCTCTCCAGCATGGCCGAGTTTCCCGACCGCCCGCATCTGGTCGGCGCCTATGCGCTGGGCAAGGCGCAGCATGTCATCGCCCTGATGCGAGAGGCCGGCTATGACGCGCCCATCGCCATCCATGGCGCGTTGAAGGTGCTGTGCGATTTCTATGCGGCCCGCGGTGTCGATCTGGGCGCGCTGGTGCCGGCCACCGCCGAGGATGTGGCGGCGCAGCTGGTGATCGCGCCGCCATCGGCATTCGCCAGCCCCTGGGTGCAGCGGTTCCGCGACCCGGTGATCGGCTTCGCCTCGGGCTGGATGGCGGTGCGCGCCCGCGCCCGCCAGCGCGGGGTGGAACTGCCGCTGGTCGTCAGCGATCATGTGGACTGGCCCGCGCTGACAGGCACGCTGGCGGAACTGGCGCCCGCCGAGGTCTGGGTCACGCATGGCGCCGAGGACGGCGTGATCCGCTGGTGCGAATTGGCGCAGATCCCGGCCCGGCCGCTGCGGCTGGTGGGTTACGAGGACGAGGCGGAATGAAAGCCTTTGCCGCCCTGCTGGAGCGGCTGGCCTTCACGCCGGCGCGCAATGCCAAGCTGCAGCTTTTGCAGCATTATCTGGAACGCACCCCGGACCCCGATCGCGGCTGGGCCCTGGCGGCGCTGACCGGCGACCTGGAATTGCGCCGGGTTACGCCCTCGCTTCTGCGCGGGCTGGCGGCCGAGCGGGTCGACGACCAGCTTCTGGCGCTGAGCTATGATTTCGTCGGCGACCTGGCCGAAACCATCGCGCTGATCTGGCCCGAGGGCGCCGAGGACGACCCCTCGCTGGCCCAGGCGGTGGCATTGTTGCAGGGCACCGGCAAGGCGGCGCTGCCCGGCGCCATTGCCGGCATGCTGGACCGGCTGGGCCCGTCCGAGCGGCTGGCCTTCCTGAAGCTCGCCACCGGCAACCTGCGCGTCGGCGTCTCGGCCCGCATGGCGCGGATGGCGCTGGCGGGCATGGGCACGCCCTCGGTCCCCGAGATCGAGGAGATCTGGCACGGGCTCGCGCCACCCTATGCGGCCCTGTTCGGCTGGCTGGGCGGCGGGGCGCGGCCGGACAGCGCGGCGCTGGCGCCGTTCCGCCCGGTGATGCTGTCCACGCCGACCGATCTGGACGAGCTGCGCGCGCTGGACCCCGGCGCGTATTTCGCGGAATGGAAATGGGACGGCATCCGCGTGCAGGCGGTCAGCGAAGGCGGCATGCGGCGGCTGTATTCCCGCACCGGCGAGGATATCTCGCATGCCTTTCCCGACGTCATCGAGGCGATGGAGTTCGAGGGCAGCGCGGATGGCGAGCTGATCGTGCGCCGCGAGGGCGCGGTCGCGCCCTTCGGCGAGCTGCAGAAGCGGCTGAACCGCAAGACCGTCGGCAAGGGGTTGCTGGCCAGCCATCCGGCGGGCTTGCGGCTTTACGACCTGCTGCTGTGGGAGGGCCGCGACCTGCGCGCCGAGCCGCTGGAGATGCGCCGCGCGGTGCTGGAGGCGGTGGATTTCGGCACCCGCATCGACATTTCGCCGCTGCTGGATTTCGCCTCGTGGGAGGATCTGGCCGCGCTGCGCGCCGACCCGCCCGCCGCCGTCATCGAGGGGGTGATGATCAAGCGCCGTGACAGCGCCTATGTCGCCGGCCGGCCGCGCGGACCCTGGTTCAAGTGGAAGCGCGACCCGATGGTGGTCGATGCGGTGCTGATCTACGCGCAGCGGGGTCATGGCAAGCGCTCGGGCTTTCATTCCGACTTCACCTTCGGCCTGTGGGATGGCGGCGAGCTGGTGCCGGTCGGCAAGGCCTATTTCGGCTTTACCGATGCCGAGCTGCGCGAGCTGGACCGTTTCGTGCGCCAGAACACCGTCGAGCGTTACGGGCCCGTCCGGGCGCTGGCGCCGAAACTGGTGGTCGAGGTGGCCTTCGAGGGGCTGAACCGCTCGACCCGGCACCGTTCGGGCGTGGCGATGCGCTTTCCCCGCATCAGCCGCATCCGCTGGGACAAGCCGGCGGCCGAGGCGGACCACTTGGAAACGCTCGAGGCGATGCTGTGATCCTGCCGCCCGAGTTCCAGGACTGGTTCGCCCGCCAGGGCTGGCAGCC
Organism: Paracoccus pantotrophus; assembly: GCF_008824185.1. NCBI lineage: Bacteria > Pseudomonadati > Pseudomonadota > Alphaproteobacteria > Rhodobacterales > Paracoccaceae > Paracoccus > Paracoccus pantotrophus. The sequence continues at coordinate 1,877,934 of NZ_CP044426.1, read as the reverse complement.
GCATCCGCATCAGCTGGCGCTGCTGGCGGCGACCGGCGACAGCCTGCTGATCGCGCCGACCGGCGGCGGCAAGACGCTGGCGGGGTTTCTGCCCTCGCTGGTGGAGCTGGCGCAGGCGGCGCGGCCGGATGGGTATTTGGAAAACAGAGAAGGCCGAAAGGGTCTGCATACGCTCTATGTCTCGCCGCTGAAGGCGCTGACCGCCGATATCGGCCGCAACCTGGCGCGGCCGGTGGCGGAGCTGGGGCTGGGGGTGCGGGTCGAGGACCGGACGGGCGATACCGGGCAGAGCCAGCGCCGCCGCCAGCGCGTCGATCCGCCCGAGATCCTGCTGACCACGCCCGAGAGCCTGGCGCTGATGCTGAGCTATCCCGAGGCGCCGGCGATCTTCGGCGGCTTGCGCCGGGTGGTGCTGGACGAATTGCATGCCTTGGCGGAAAGCAAGCGCGGCGACCAGCTGATGCTGGGGCTGGCCCGGCTGCGGCAGCTTGCGCCCGGGTTGCGGGTGACGGGGCTGTCGGCGACGGTCGAGGATCCGCAGGCTTTGGCGGGGTTCATGGCCGGGGCCGCGCCGGTGACGGTGGTCGAGGCCGATCCCGGCCCCGATCCCGACATCGCCATGCTGCCCACCGCCCGGCCCGCGCCCTGGTCGGGCGGCGGCGGGCATCATGCCATCCCCGAGGTGCTGGCGGCGATCCGCGAGGCCCGCACCACCATCATCTTCATCAACACCCGCGCCCAGGCCGAGCTGTTCTTCCAGGCGCTCTGGGCCGCGAATGACGAGAACCTGCCCATCGGCTTGCACCATGGCAGCCTGGCGCGCGAGCAGCGGGCCCGGGTCGAGGCGGCGATGGCGGCGGGCGCATTGCGCGCCGTGGTCGCGACCGGCAGCCTGGACCTGGGCATCGACTGGGGCGCTGTCGATCTGGTGATCCAGGTCGGTGCGCCCAAGAACGTCAAGCGGCTGGTGCAGCGCATCGGGAGAGCGAACCATCGCTACAATGCGCCCTCGAAGGCGCGGATCGTGCCGGCGAACCGCTTCGAGCAGATCGAATGCGTCGCGGCGCTGGAGGCGGTGCGCGAACGCGACCTGGACGGCGATCCGCGCGGGCCGGGGCCCTTGGACGTGCTGTGCCAGCATATCGGGCTTACCGCCTGCGCTGCGCCCTTCGACGCCGATACGCTTTATGCCGAGGTGGTGACGGCCGGCCCCTATCGCGGCCTGACGCGGCCGGATTTCGACGCCTGCCTGGATTTCGCCGCGACCGGGGGCTATGCCTTGCGTGCCTATGACCGCTGGCAGCGGTTGGTGCTGCGGGGCGGGCTGTGGCAGCTGCGCGATCCGCGGGCCGCGAAGCTCTTGCGCATGAATGTCGGCACCATCGTCGAGGCCGAGATGGTGAAGGTCCGGCTGCGCGGCCGCGGCGGCGTGCCGCTGGGCGAGGTCGAGGAGGGTTTCGCCGCCAGCCTGACCCCAGGCGACAGCTTCTTGATCGGCGGCCGGGTGGTGCGCATGGACGCCATGCGCGAGATGGTGATCGAGGTCACGCCAGACCCCACCCGGCAGCCCAAGATCGCGGTCTATTCCGGCGTCAAGCTGGCCATGTCCACGCAGCTTTCGCATCGCGTGCTGGCGCTGATCGGCGATCCGGCGCGGTACGGTGCCTTGCCGGCGCAGACGCGGGAATGGCTGGGCTTGCAGGCCGCGGTCTCGGCCCTGCCGGAGCCGGGGCTGCTGCTGTCGGAAAGCTTTCCCCATGCCGGGCTGTGGCATTTCGCGCTTTACGGCTTTGCCGGGCGCAATGCCCTGCAGACGCTGGGCCTCTTGCTGACCCGCGAGATGGAGGAGGAGGGGCTGGGCCCCTTGGGCTTCCTGTCCACCGATTACGCGCTGCTGGTCTGGTCGCTGGACGCGGTGCGCGATCCCGCGCCGCTCTTGGACCGGGCGCGGTTGCGGGCGGGCCTGGGCGACTGGCTGGGCGGGAATGCGGTGATGAAGCGCAGCTTTCGCAATGTCGCCACCGTCGCCGGGCTGATCCAGCGCAACATGCCCGGCCAACGCAAGAGCGGGCGGCAGGCGACATTCTCCAGCGACATCCTTTACGACACCTTGCGCAAATACGACCCCGGCCACCTGATGCTGCGCATCACCGCCGAGGAGGCGGGGCGGGGCCTTGTCGATTTCGGCCGGATCGAGGAGATGCTGGACCGCTCGCCCCGGCGCGAGCATCGGATGCTGGACCGCGTCTCGCCCATGGCCGCGCCCTTGCTGCTGGAGGTCGGCCGGGTGCCGATCCGCGGCGAGGGCCGCGAGCGGCTGGCGCAGATCGAGGCCGAGGCGCTGATGGCCGAGGCCGGGCTGGAAGGGATCGCATGAGCGGATACGCCTTTGATTTCCATGGGCTGCGTCTGGAGGCGCGGGCCTCTGGCGCGCTGTGGTGGCCGGAAGGCGCGGTGCTGGTCGTGGCCGACCTGCACCTGGGCAAGTCCGAGCGCATGGCCCGGCGCGGCGGCCCGCTGTTGCCGCCCTATGAGGGGTTGGCGACGCTGGAGCGGCTGGCGGATGAGGTTGCGGCGCTGGACCCGCGGGCGGTGATCAGCCTGGGCGACGGTTTCGACGACCTGGCGGCGGCCGAGGCGCTGGACCCGCTGGTCGCGGCCGCCCTGTCGCGGCTGGCGCAGGGGCGGGACTGGGTCTGGATCGGCGGCAACCATGACCCCGGCGCGCCGGCGGGCCTGCCGGGCCGGGCGGCGGACAGCCTGCGGCTGGGCCGGGTCGCGTTGCGGCACCAGGCGGGGCAGGGGCCGGACATATCGGGCCATTTCCACCCCGCCGTGCGGCTGGCCGGAGAGCGGCGGCGCGCCTTCCTGCTGGGCGGTGATCACCTGTTGCTGCCGGCCTTCGGCGCCTATACCGGCGGGCTTTTACAGGACGATCCGGCGCTGGCGGCGCTGGTGCCGCAGGGGCTGGCCATAGCCTGCGGCGCCCGCGCCATCCCGCTGCCGCTGGGCCGCCGGCGGTCGTGAGAAACGAAAAAGAGCCGCCCCAGGGCGACCCTTTCCCGTCCGCGGAGCCGGATCAAGCGTCCGGGTCAGAACTTGAAGTTCAGACCCAGCTTCAGGTTGTGATAGTCGGGAGTGGCATTGGTGTCGAAAGTGCCGTCCGATAGGTTTTCCGTGCCGAAATTTGCATATTCGTATTCGCCGGTCAGCGACATGCGGTCGGTAAGCTTCTTTTCGGCACCCAGGCCGACGACATAGCCGGTTTTCGAGTAATCGTCGCGGATGGCGGCGCCATTGCCGGTGATCGAATACTCGACCTTGGCGCGGGCCACGCCGGCGATCCCGTAAAGCAGGACGTCGCTGTTCAGCACATAGCCGGTCTTCAGCCGCAGGGCGAGCAGGTTCTTGACCTTGGATTCGGCGTCATAGCCGGCGGTCGAGAAGCTGTCCTTCACGTTGCCGGCTTCGAAGCCCAGTTCCGGGCCGATGACCCAGCGGTCGCGCTGCCAGCGATAGCCCAGGCGGACGCCGGCATTGGCGCCGCCCAGCTCCAGCTTGTCGACGGTGGTGCCGTTGACGCCGACAGCATCGTCGCCTGCGAAAGCATAGCCCAGCGTCAGGCCGGCATAGCCGCCCGCCCATTCACCGGCGGGGGCTTCGACGACCGGGGCAGTGACGTCGCTGTCAACGATCGGCGGTGTAAAACCTCCCGCATTCGCGGCCAAGGTTGTGCCAAGGGTCAGCGACGCCGCGACCGCAACGGTGAGGGGAGCTTTTACAGAAACAGCGCACATGTCCAAATCTCCTATGCGTGACGCCCGGGAAGTCCAAAATCCCCGGCATCAAAATCGTTCAACAACTAGGCTTGCGGTCGGAGGGCCGCAAGCGGCGCCTGAAAGCGCCGCCGCTTTATGGCGCAGCTCGCGACATGATAGCAACAATAAAACCAAAGATCGTGTCAAATCTGGTGATTCTGCGACATCATGGAATGTCGTTAAGCCTCATATGTCCAGGTTCTCCACGCTCAGGGCGTTCTGCTGGATGAAATCGCGGCGCGGTTCGACCACATCGCCCATCAGCTTGGTGAAGATGTCGTCGGCCTCGGACAGATCCTCGATACGCACCTGCAGCATGGTCCGCGCCGCCGGGTCCAGCGTGGTTTCCCACAGCTGCTCGGGGTTCATCTCGCCCAGGCCCTTGTAGCGTTGCAGCGACAGGCCCTTTTCGCCCTCCAGGAAGATGGCCTGCAGCAGGCTCATCGGGCCGTGGATCGGGATGCCGCGATCCTTGCGGATCAGCTGCGCGGTCTGGCCATAGACCTCGTGCAGCGCATCGGTCATGGCGCCCAGCCGCCGGCTTTCGGCGCTGCGCAGCATCGGGCCGTCCAGGGTGCGGCTTTCCTCGACGCCCCGTAGCAGCCGGGTCAGGCGGATGCCGGCATCCTGGGTCGGGCGGCCGGTCCAGCCGCGCTCGTATTCCTCGGCGATCAGGTCCAGCCGCTGGGCCACGGCATTGGCCACGCCCTGCGCATCGGCATCGACCCGGCCCTGCACCAGCGCGCCGGCGATGGCGGCCTGCTCGGTGATATGGGGCGGGTAATGCGTCGGATAGGCGCGCAGGATGCGGCGCACGGTGCGCGCCTCCTCGACCACGCGGGCCAGGTCGGCGCCGGTCAGGGTCTCGCCATGGCCAAGCCGCAGGCTGGCGCCGTCGATGCCCTGTTCGATCAGGTAATCCTCAAGCGCCGCCTCGTCCTTCAGATAGACCTCGGAGCGGCCGCGGCTGACCTTGTAGAGCGGCGGCTGGGCGATATAGAGATGCCCGGCCTCGATCAGATCCGGCATCTGCCGGAAGAAGAAGGTCAGCAGAAGCGTGCGAATATGCGCGCCGTCCACGTCGGCATCGGTCATGATGACGATCTTGTGATAGCGCAGCTTGTCCAGGTTGAACTCGTCGCGCCCGATTCCGGTCCCCAGCGCGGTGATCAGCGTGCCGATCTGGTCGCTGCTGAGCATCCGGTCGAAGCGCGCCCGTTCCACGTTCAGGATCTTGCCGCGCAGGGGCAGCACCGCCTGGTTCTGGCGCGAGCGGCCCTGCTTGGCCGAGCCGCCGGCCGAGTCGCCCTCGACGATGAACAACTCGGACAGCGCCGGATCCTTTTCCTGGCAATCCGCCAGCTTGCCGGGCAGGCTGGCCACGTCCATCGCCGTCTTGCGCCGGGTCAGCTCGCGCGCCTTGCGCGCCGCCTCGCGGGCCAGCGCGGCTTCGATGATCTTGCCCAGGATCGACTTGGCCTCGGCGGGGTTTTCCTCGAACCATTCGGCCAGCTTCTCGCCCACCAGCCCCTCGACCGCCGGACGCACCTCGGATGAGACCAGCTTGTCCTTGGTCTGGCTGGAGAATTTCGGGTCCGGCACCTTGACCGACAACACGCAGGTCAGCCCCTCGCGCGCGTCGTCGCCGGTGAAATCGACCTTTTCCTTGCGCGCCTGGGCATTGGTCTGCGCGTAATTGTTGATGACGCGGGTCAGCGCGCCGCGGAAGCCGGCCAGATGCGTGCCGCCGTCGCGCTGCGGGATGTTGTTGGTGAATGGCAGCACGGTCTCGTGATAGCTGTCGTTCCACCACATCGCCACCTCGATGCCGATGCCGCCGCGCTCGCCGGTGATGAAGATCGGCTCGGGCATGACCGGGGTCTTCGAGCGGTCGATGAACTTCACGAATTCCCGCACGCCGCCTTCGTAGTAAAGCTCGGTCCGCAGCGGTTCGGCATGGCGCTCATCCTCCAGGATGATGCGCACGCCCGAGTTCAGGAAGGCCAGTTCCCGCAGCCGGTTCTCCAGTACCTTGTAGCTGAAGTCGCGATTCGAGAAGGTGCCGTCCGCCCGGTCCTCCCTCGACGAGGCCAGGAAGCGCACCTCGGTGCCCTTTTCGCCCGGCTCGGCATCGCCGACCACGCGCAGGTGCTCGACGGTGTCGCCGTTCTCGAAGCGGGCGTAATGTTCTTTGCCGTTGCGCCAGATGCGCAGCTCCAGCCAGTCCGACAACGCATTGACGACCGAGACGCCGACCCCGTGCAACCCGCCCGAGACCTTGTAGCTGTTCTGGTCGAACTTGCCGCCGGCATGCAGCTGGGTCATGATGACCTCGGCCGCCGAGACGCCCTCGGTCGGGTGCATGTCCACCGGAATGCCGCGGCCGTTGTCGCGCACCGAGACGCTGCTGTCGGCGTGGATCTTGACCCGCACGAAATCGGCATGACCGGCCAGCGCCTCGTCGATGCCGTTGTCCACGACCTCATAGACCATGTGATGCAGGCCCGAGCCGTCGTCGGTATCGCCGATATACATGCCGGGACGCTTGCGCACCGCTTCCAGGCCCTTGAGAACCTTGATGGAATCGGCGCCGTAATCGGAGGTCTGGGGGGCGGGTTCGGTCATTGTCTTCTTATCCTGCCTTGGACCCGCATCTTATAGTGTGCGCGGCAGGGAATGTCACGGGAAAGCCACAAGATTTAGCGGCTTCCCACCTGCCGGCGCCCCGCCATGCCCGCCACGCCGCACGCCCGGCCGTCCCGCGGGAAACCCCCGGCTTCTTCGTTCCCCAAATACCCATGCCGGCGGCGCGGCCAGGCCCATGCCGGGCCGATCTCTCCCGGCTTTCGCCGTTTTCCAGGTACTCATGCCGGCGGCTCAAGCCAGCCCGTCCTCGTCCAGCAGGGTGCGGGTGTCGGGGCTCTCGATCTCGATCACCCACAGGTCGGGGTCGCGGGCGATGTTGCGGGCGATCTCGGCGTCGATCTCGGGCTCCCCGGCCTCGTTCAGCCGCAGCCAGAGCCGCCGGTCGGTCTCGAAATCCCATTCCCGGACCCAGAGGCTGGCGCGGCGGTCCAGCGTGGCGCATTTCACCATGACGCTGCCGGCGGTGTCGTCGCCATGCCGGGTGACATAGGCCGGGATGCCGGCCAGACCCAGCCGGCGCAGATAGGCCGCGACCCAGATGCCGGCGGCCAGCCGCGGCTCAGGCATCGCCGTCGCGGAAGTCGAGGCCCATCTCGTTGTAGCGCTCGGCCTCGTCCAGCCAGTTCTCGCGCACCTTCACCTGCAGGAACAGGTGGACGGGGCGGCCCATGAACTCGGCCAGCTCGGCCCGTGCCGCCTGGCCGACGGCCTTGATCGTCTCGCCGCCCTTGCCCAGCACGATGCCCTTGTGGCCGGGGCGGGCGACATAGACGATCTGGTCGACGCGGGCAGAACCGTCCTTGCGCTCCTCCCATTTCTCGGTCTCGACCGTCAGCTGATAGGGAATTTCCTCGTGCAGGCGCAGGGTCAGCTTTTCGCGGGTGATCTCGGCGGCGATCATGCGCATCGGCAGGTCGGCCACCTGGTCCTCGGGGTAAAGCCAGGGGCCCTCGGGCACCTGCCCGGCCAGCCATTCCAGCAGGTCGTCGCAGCCATGGCCTTTTTCGGCCGAGATCATGAAGGTGCGGGTAAAGTCGAAACCCGCATTCAGCTGTTGCGACAGCGCCAGCAGCGCTTCGGATTTCACCCGGTCGATCTTGTTGATGACCAGCGCCACCGGGGTCTGGCCGGCATGCTGGCGCAGGTTGTCGATGATCGCCTGCGCGCCGTCGGTCAGCCCGCGATGCGCCTCGATCAAGAGCAGGATCACATCGGCATCGGCCGCGCCCCCCCAGGCTGCCTTGACCATGCTGCGATCCAGCCGCCGGCGCGGGCGAAAGATGCCGGGCGTATCGACGAACACGATCTGGCTGTCGCCCTGCATGGCGATGCCGCGGATGCGGGCGCGGGTGGTCTGCACCTTGTGGGTCACGATCGAGACCTTGGCCCCGACCATGCGGTTCAGCAGGGTGGATTTGCCGGCATTCGGCTCGCCGATCAGGGCGACGAAGCCCGCGCGTGTCTGGGTCATGGCGTTCTTTCGATCTGTTCCAGCATTGCCGCGGCGGCGGCCTGTTCGATGCTGCGCTTGGTGCCCCTGCCGCTGGCAGCGGCCTCGCGGCCGTCGTCCAGCCGGACGGTGATCTGGAATTCCGGCGCATGGTCGGGGCCGCTGCGCGCGGTCTGGACATAGCGCGGCGGGCTCATGCCCTGCGCCTGTGCCCATTCCTGAAGCGCGGTCTTGGCGTCGCGGGCGTCGGTCTGGACATTGGCCAGCCGCCCGGCCCAAAGGGCCAGGACGACCCCGCGCGCCGCCTCGAAGCCGGCGTCGAGATAGACGGCGGCGATCACCGCCTCCATCGCATCGGCTAGCAGCGCCTCCTTGCGCCGTCCGCCCGACAGCATCTCGGAGCGGCCGAGCTTCAGCACCTCGCCCAGCCCGATCTCGCGGGCGACCGCGGCGCAGGTCTCGCCCTTGACGAGCGCGTTGTAGCGCGGGGCAAGCTGGCCCTCGGTCGCGGCGTGGTCGGCGGCGAACAGCGCCTCGGCGATGGTCAGGCCCAGCACGCGGTCGCCCAGGAATTCCAGCCGCTGGTTGTCGGGCCGGGTGGCGCTGGCGATCGAGCCGTGGGTCAGGGCGCGGCGCAGCAGGTCGGGGCGCGAGAATTCGTGCCCCAGCCGTTCCGAGAATGCGCGCAGGTCTGCGGAAATCTTCATGTCGCGATCCTGCCACGGCGCGGGGCGCCGCGGCAATTCTTCCCTTAGTCCACGGCCTTCAGGAACCGGTCCGGCCGCCAGGTCCAGAAATACAGCAGCGACTTGCCGGCCGAGGAGAACATGATCCGGTCGGCGCGCCCGATCAGGTATTCCGCCGGCACCATGCCGACGCCGCCCACCGCCGCCGGCCAGCGCGAGTCGCCGGAATTGTCGCGGTTGTCGCCCAGGAAGAAGTAGTTCCCCTCGGGCACGGTGAACTCGGCCGTATTGTCGCCCGGCCCGTTGTCGAAGATGTTCAGCACATCATGGGTGACGCCGTTCGGCAGCGTCTCGGTATGGCGGTCCTTTTCGCAGGCGCCGCCCTCGGGCACCGGCTCGTTGCGGCATTTCGGCAGGCTTTGCTGCGGGCCCTGCGGGGCATAGGGTTCGGTGAAGGTGCCGGCGGGCTCTTGCGGCACCTCCTGCCCGTTGATCCACAGCACGCCATCCCTCATCTGGATGCGGTCGCCGGGCAGACCGATCACCCGCTTGATGAAATCGTCGCCCCGCGTCGGGTGGCGGAAGACCACGACATCGCCGCGCTCGGGTTCCGAGCCGAGGATACGGCCCGAGATCGGGCAGAGCGCGAAGGGGCAGGAGACCTGCGAATAGCCATAGGCCATCTTGTTCACGAACAGGAAATCGCCGATCAGCAGCGTGTCCTTCATGCTGCCCGAGGGAATCCAGAACGGCTGGAAGAACAGGGTGCGGAACACGCCCGCGATCACCAGCGCCCAGAAGATGGTCTTGACGGTTTCCCAGATGCCGCCATCCTTGCGGGCTTCGCTTTCGGCCATTGATGCCATTCCCTTCATCGGCAAGTCGCGCGTTCATGGGACGCGGCGGGCGGCAAAGTCAAGCCGTGCCGGCTCCGCCGCCATCTGGAAGCGCCTCGATCACCACGAAGGCCTGGGCCCAGGGATGATCGTCGGTCAGCGTCACATGCACCTGCGCGCGGTGGCCGGGCGGCGTCATCGCCGCCAGCCTTTCGGCCGCCCAGCCGGTCAGTTCCATGGCCGGCTGGCCGGTCGCCAGGTTCCTGACCGCCATGTCCTTCCAGCTGATGCCCATGGCGAGCCCGGTCCCCAGCGCCTTGGAGCAGGCCTCCTTGGCCGCCCAACGCTTGGCCAGCGTCGCCGCCTCCTGCCGGCGCCGCGCGGCGAGCGCCAGTTCGCGTTCGGTAAAGACCCGCCGGCGGAAGCGGTCGCCGTGGCGCTCCAGCACCCCGGCGATGCGGTCGATGTTGCAAAGGTCCGAGCCTATGCCGAGAATCATGCGCCTGGTTGGTCCTGTAGTGACATGGGTATTTGGAAAACGGTGAAATCAGCCGCGGGCCGCGTCCATGCGCCGGCGCATCTCGCGGATCGCCGGGCCAAGGCCGAGAAAGACCGATTCGGCGATCAGGAAATGGCCGATGTTCAACTCGCGCAGTTCCGGGATGGCGGCGATGGGGCCGACGGTGTCGAAGGTCAGGCCATGGCCGGCATGGACTTCGAGCCCCAGCAGATGCGCCTGGGCCGCCGCCTTGCGCAGGGCTTCCAGTTCCAGGTCGCGTTCGGACAGCCGTCTTTCGGTGTCGAGGTCGCAATAGGCGCCGGTATGCAGTTCCACCACCGCGGCGCCGATGCGGGCGGCGGCCTCGATCTGTTTCTGTTCGTGGCCGATGAAGAGCGAGATCCGGCAGCCCGCCTCGCGCAGGGGCGCGATGAAATCGGCGAGGAAAGCCTCGTTGCCGGCCACGTCGAGCCCGCCCTCGGTCGTGCGCTCCTCGCGCTTTTCGGGGACGATGCAGACGGCATGCGGGCGGTGGCGCAGCGCGATGGCCTGCATTTCCGCCGTCGCGGCCATTTCCAGGTTCAGCGGCGATTTCAGCGCCGCCATCAGCCGGTCGATATCCGCGTCCGAGATATGGCGGCGATCCTCGCGCAGATGGGCGGTGATGCCGTCGGCGCCGGCCTCCTCGGCCAGTTTTGCCGCGCGTACCGGGTCGGGCCAGGGCGTGCCGCGGGCGTTGCGGATGGTGGCGACGTGGTCGATGTTGACGCCGAGGCGCAGCATGGTTTTCCCCTTGTGGATTTTGAGGCAGGTTAGAGTTTTGCCGGCGCAAGTCCAGATGCCGCCACCCACCAGCCGGGATTGGCGCCGGCGATGCGGGCGCGGGCGGCCTGGGCCGCGGCGGCGCTGGCGAAAAGTCCGAAGCAGGTCGCGCCCGAGCCCGACATGCGGGCAAGTGCCGCGCCCTCGGCACGGATCGCGGCGAGGCAATGGGCGATCTCGGGCATCAGGGCGATGGCCGGCGTCTCGAGGTCGTTGCGGCAGCCGTGCAGGAAGGCGATCAGGGTGCCGGCGTCGGGAAAATCCGGCAGCGGCTCGGGCAGGGGCGGGTTCTCGCGCTGCGCCAGGGCCTTGAATACCGCGGGCGTGGCCAGGCCGCGGCCGGGATTGACCAGCAGCACATGCAGATCCGGCAGGGGCGGCAGCGGCGTCAGGATCTCGCCCAGCCCCTGCATCCGCACCGGCAGGCTGGCGAGGCAGGCGGGCAGGTCGGCGCCCAGCACCTCCGGCCGCTCGGGGCGGGCGTCGAGCGCGCGCAGCACTGCCGCCGCATCGGCCGAGCCGCCGCCGATGCCCGAGGCCAGCGGCAGGTTCTTTTCCAGGGTGATCCGCGCCTCGCGCCCGGCCAGCCGCGCTGCGCGCAGGCAAAGGTTGTCCGGCTCGGCCGCGAGACCCTGCGCGAAGGGGCCGGTCAGGCTGAGCGACAGGGGACCGGGCGCCACCGTGACCCGGTCGCCCAGGTCCAGGAACACCACCAGCGAATCGAGCAGGTGATAGCCGTCCGGGCGGCGGCCGGTCACATGCAGGCACAGGTTCAGCTTGGCGGGCGCGGCCTCGTGCCGGGGCAGGGGCATGGCTCAGTCGGCCCTGGCCGGTTCCGGGGCGCGGCTCTCGGGGCGGCGGCCGCCGGCGGCCCTTTCCTCGTCCAGCACCGCATCGAGGCCGCGTTCCAGCTTGGTGCGGATGCGCTGGGCATCGGCCTCGGTTTCCGGCTTCAGCGACAGGGCGCGGTGCCATTGGATCTCGGCCTCGCGCTCGCGGCCGACCATCCAGTAGATGTCGCCCATGTGGTCGTTGACCAGCGAATCGCTGGCCATCGCCGCCACCGCGCGCTCCATCGGCGCCACCGCCTCCTGGTAGCGGCCGAGGCGGAAATAGGCCCAGGCCAGCGAATCGAGGATATAGCCGTCGTCCGGGCGCAGCTCGACCGCGCGCTGGATCAGTTCCAGCGCCTCGTCCAGCTTTTCGTTGCGGTCCACCAGGCTGTAGCCCAGGTAGTTCAGCACCTGCGGCGAATCGGGGCGGATCTTCAGCGCGGCGCGGAAATCCGCCTCGGCCCTGGGGAACTGGCCCGAGCGCTCCAGCGCGATGCCGCGGGCGTAAAGCGGAAACCAGCGCGCCTCGGGGCTCTTGTCGTCGAGCAGTTCCAGCGCCTTGTCATAGGCCGGGACGGCGGGGGCGAACTTGTCCTGCTGGCGCAGCATGTCGCCCAGCGCGATCCAGCCCTGGGCCAGTTCGGGATGGGCGGCGGTCAGCGACAGCGCGGCCTTTTCGGCATCCTCCAGCCGCTCGGCGCGGGCCAGGGCGTCGATGCGCGACAATTCGGCGACCGGGCGCATGTCGCCCAGTTCGCGCAGGGCCTCGAATTCGCGCTCGGCCAGGTCGAACTGGCCGAAGCCCTGCAAGAGCTGCGCCGCCAGAAGCCGCGCCTCGCCCAGGTCGGGGGCGAGGTATTCGGCCAGCCGGGCATGGATCAGCGCCAGCGGATCGGGCTCGTCGCTGGTGGCCAGGACCGAGCCGAATGTCAGAAACAGCTGCGCCATGCCGTCGGCCGGCCCGCGTGCGGAATCGAAGGGCAGAGTCTCGCCCCGCGCCATGCGGTCGCGCAGGGCGACCAGGTAGGGTTCCTCGGCAAAGCCGGGCGTCGCCTCGATCATGGCGATGGCGTCGCGGTTGCGTTCCAGTTGCGACAGCACCTGGGCACGGGCGATGACGCCCAGGATATGCGCGCCGGTGACGGGATCGGCGAGCAGCAGCTCGGCGCCCTCGAAATCGCCGACACGCGCCTTGGCCAGCGCCAGGTGATAGTTCACCATCGGCGCCGCGCCGCGCAATTCGGCCATTTTCTTGAAGGCGGTCAGCGATTCGCCGGCCTTTCCGGCGCCCAGCAGCGCCCAGGCCCGCATCATGCCGTCGATCAGCATGCCGCCGCCAGGCGTGCCGGCATCGCCTTGGGGCGAGGGGGCGGTGTCGATGGCTTCGATCAGCGCGTCCCAGCGCCCGGCGCGCGCGAGTTCGGCGCGCTGCACCAGCCGCGCCAGTTCCGTGGCGCGGCCCTGGCCGGACATGGTGCCGGAAAGGGCGGTGGCGCGCTCCATCTCGCCGGCCGAGATCAGTGCGACCAGCGCGCTGTCCTGCAGGAAGGGATCGCTGTCGTCATGGGCCAGCGCCTGGAGGTAATAGCGGGCGGCCACGGGATAGTCGTTCTGGATCGCGGCCATGCGCGCGGCCAGATAGGGGCCCGAAAGGCCGCGAATCTCGGGCGCCGCATCCGCGGGGCGATGCGCCGGGCGCTCGCCGTTCGGGGGCTCGGGCTTTTCGGCCTGGGCAAGCGCGGGTGCGGCCATGGCGGCGCCTTGCGGCATCGGCGCGGCGATCAGCGCGATCAGCGCCAGCGGGATCAGTCTTGTCGTCACGGCTTGGGCCCATGTCTCGGCGATTTGCGCAGGCGACCCTAGCCGCCGCCGCGCCGATGGGCAACGCTGCGGCGGGCCGGGCCGGCGCCTGGGCGATCACATATTCGGGTAGTTCGGCCCGTCTCCGCCCTGTGGGGTTGTCCAGTTGATGTTCTGGGAGGGATCCTTGATGTCGCAGGTCTTGCAATGCACGCAGTTCTGGAAGTTGATCTGGAAGCGCGGGCCGCCCTCGCCCTCCAGCACCTCATAGACCCCGGCCGGGCAGTAGCGCGTCGCCGGCTCGGCATAAAGCGGCAGGTTCACCGAAATCGGGATCGAGGCGTCCTTCAGCTTCAGGTGGCAGGGCTGGCTTTCCTCGTGGTTGGTGAAGGAGAACGCCACATTGGTCAGCCGGTCGAAGCTCAGCTTGCCGTCCGGCTTCGGATAGTCGATCGGCTGGAAATCCGCCGCCTTGCCAGTGGCCTCGGCATCGGTCTTGCCGTGCTTCCAGGTGCCCAGCGGGTTCCAGCCGGTCAGGTTCGCCACCCACATGTCGAAGCCGCCCAGCGCCAGGCTGGCCCAGAGCCCCAGCTTCGACCAGAGCGGCTTGACGTTGCGGACCGGCTTCAGGTCGCGGGCGATGGGGCCGGAACGCAGGTCGGCCTCGTAATCGGTCAGCTCGTCGCCCGCGCGGCCGGCGGCGATGGCGGCGGCTGCTGCCTCGGCCGCGGCGATGCCCGAGAGCATGGCGTTATGGTTGCCCTTGATGCGCGGCACGTTCACCAGCCCGGCCGAGCAGCCCAAGAGCGCCGCCCCCGGCACGGTCAGCTTCGGGATCGATTGCCAGCCGCCCTCGGAGATGGCGCGGGCGCCATAGGCGACGCGCTTGCCGCCTTCGAGCAGCTCCGCGACCAGCGGGTGATGCTTGAAGCGCTGGAACTCCATGTAGGGATAGAGATACGGGTTGGCATAGTTCAGGTGCACGACGAAGCCGACCAGCACCTGGTTGCCCTCAAGGTGATAGATGAAGCTGCCGCCGCCGGCATTCTTGCCCAAGGGCCAGCCCATCGTATGCGTCACCGTGCCGGGCTTGGCCTTGGAGGGCTCGATCTCCCAGATCTCCTTCATCCCGAGGCCGAATTTCTGCGGCTCGTGGCCGGCCGAGAGGTCGTATTTCGCGATGAGTTCCTTGGCGAGGCTGCCGCGCACGCCTTCGCAGATCAGCACGTATTTGCCGCGCAGTTCCATGCCGGGCTCGTAGGCCGGGCCGGGGGTGCCGTCGGCGTTGAGGCCCATCTCGCCGGCGACGACGCCGACCACGCGCTCGCCCTCATAGACCAGTTGCGAGCAGGCCATGCCGGGGAAGATCTCGACCTCCAGCGCCTCGGCCTCAGCGGCCAGCCAGCGGCAGACATTGCCCATCGAGACGATGTATTTGCCGTGGTTCGACATCAGCGGCGGCATCGGCCAGTTCGGGACGCGCACCTGGCCATGCGGGCCGAGGATGTAGAAATTGTCCTCCTTCACCTCGGTGGCGACCGGGGCGCCCTTGTCCTTCCAGTCCGGGATCAGCCGGTCGAGGCCCGAAGTGTCGAGCACCGCGCCCGACAGGATATGCGCGCCGATCTCCGAGCCCTTCTCCAGCAGCACCACGGAAAGCGCGGGGTTGAGCTGCTTGAGCCGGATCGCCGCCGACAGCCCGCTCGGGCCGCCGCCGACGATCACCACGTCGTAATCCATCGACTCGCGTTCAATTTCGGACATGGCTCGGCCCCCCAAGTTTCCCTAGCTCGACAATCTGCGCGCAAGACCTAGCGTGTAATATTCTTGCGGGCAATCGCAACGCGACGCACGATAAGCGACTTACGACCTTTTCTCGGCGGGCTGTTGCGGATCACATCCGGCGGGACTTGAAACAGGGGCCGGATCGCGCCACGATGCCGCCGGGATTTTCAGCGGACGCCCCCGGCCGATGGCCGGGGGCGTTCCAACAGCTTGTTTCGCGTTGACTGGCGTCGCACGGTTGCGACCGGAAGGACTGGAATGGAAAAGATACCGATGACCCGCGCGGGCTACGACCAGCTGGACGAGGAATTGCGCGAATTGCGCTCGGTCCAGCGTCCGGCGGTGATCCGCGCCATCGCCGAGGCGCGCGAGCATGGCGACCTGTCGGAAAATGCCGAATACCATGCCGCGCGCGAAAAGCAGAGCTTCGTCGAGGGCCGCATCAAGGAACTGGAGATGATCCTGTCGCGGGCCGAGGTCATCGACCCGAGCCGGCTGAACGGCTCGATCAAGTTCGGCGCCACCGTCACCCTGCTCGACGAGGACAGCGAGGAGGAGCGCACCTATCAGATCGTCGGCGAGGCCGAGGCCGATCTGGAGCGCGGGCTTCTGAACATCCGCTCGCCCCTGGCCCGCGCCCTGATCGGCAAGGACGAGGGCGACAGCGTCGAGGTGGTGACGCCCGGCGGCGGGAAATCCTATGAGATCATCTCGATCCGCTATGTCTGACGGATGGGGGCCTGAACAAGGGGGCTGCGCGCATGGCATCGCTTGATCCGCTGCGCCGGCTGGCCATGGAACAGGCCCGCAGCCGCGTGCTGGCGGTTGGCGCCGCGGTCAGCCTGGCCTGGCTGGTGCTGGTCGGGCTGTTTGCGCTTTTCGGCCCGGAGGGCGAGGGGCAGGGTGCGGCGGGCTGGCTGACCTGGCTGGTGGGCGTGATCCTGCCCTTGGCGCTGGTCTGGCTGGCCGTCTGGTCGGCGCGCAGCCTGCTGAGCTTGCGGCTGGAGGCCGAGGAACTGCGCGCCATGCTGGCCCGGATGCAGGGCGAGGGCGTGACAGCCGAAACCATGGCAGAGCCGCGTCCGGCCGCCTCCGCGCCTCTGCCGGCCGCACGGCGCGGTGCGGTTCCCCCCGCGCCCCGCGTTGCGGCGGATGCCCGGCAGGCCAGCCTGGCGCTGGATTCGCCGCCCACGACCGAACTGACGCCGGCCGAGCTGTTCCATGCGCTGAATTTTCCCGATGGCCCCGAGGATCGCGAGGCGATTCGCTGCCTGCGCCTGGCGCTGGCCGATCCGGGCATGGCCCGGCTGATCCGCGCGGCGCAGGACGTGGTCACGCTGCTGGCCGGGCAGGGCGTCTATATGGACGAACTGGCCGTCCCCGAGGCCGATCCGGTCCTGTGGCGCCGCTTTGCCGAGGGTGCGCGCGGCGAGGCCGTGGCGGAACTGGCGGTGATTCGCGACGAGGCCGCCCTGGCCAGCGCCGGGGCGATGCTGCATGGCGACGAGGTATTCCGCGACGTCGCCCATCATTTCCTGCGCCATTTCGACCGGCTGATGAGCCGCAAGGTGCAGGACAGCGACCCGCAATTGCTGGCCGCGCTGGCCGAGACCCGCTCGGGCCGGGCCTTCATCCTGCTGGCGCAGGCGACCGGCATGCTGGGCCGCGCCGGCGCCGAGGCCGACGGGTCGCAAGGGGCGGGCGGCTAGAGCGGCAGCCGCAGCACATGGGCCGGCGCCGACCAGGGCCAGCCCAGCCTTTGGCGATCCTGCGGCCGGAAGCCCATCGCCCGCCATGCCGCCAGCGCCGTGCGATTGCCGGCCTGGACCTCGGCGCGCAGGGCGGGGTGGCCCTGCCGGCGGGCATGGGCGGCGGCGGCCTCGACCAGCGCCCGCGCAACGCCCTGCTGGCGCCATTGCGGCCAGACCGCGATGCCGTCCAGCACCAGGTCCGCCGTCTCGGCGCCAGGCCGGTAAAGCCCGGTCGCCAGGTGGCGCAGCCGGCCCCGCACCGGCCCCCAGACCGCGACGAAACCGTCCTGGCCCGGATCGAGGAAGCCGCCCCCCGCATCGCGCAGTCCGGCGATTCCCAGCAGCCGCCCCGAGGGCGACAGCGCCAGCAGCGCGCCTTCGGGCCGCATGGCGGCGCGGACCAGCGCCGCGCCCCGCGCCGTACCTGCCGGCCAGGGCAGGATCTGCGCCCCGAAATGCCGCCAGTAAAGCGCCGCCGCGGCATCACGCAGCTCGGGCGGGATGCCACGCAGGATGCGGGGCGGGGTCTGCGGTCCGGTCATGGCGGTCCCTGTATGTCCTTGTATGGCGGTTCTTGTGTCGGGCGGCGGTTTTGGCCATTGTGCCGCCAGCCTTATCCGCATCGCGAGCCTTTTTCACCATGTCCGCGCAAGCCGGCCTTGCGGCCCAGCCCAGCCCGTCCCCCGAACAGAGCCGCGCGCTGATGCGCAGCCCGGCGCAATGCCTGCGCCACGGCTTTTTGCAGGCGCTGCCCTTTATCCTGGTGCTTCTGCCCTTCGGCATGCTGTTCGGCGTGGTGGCCACGGATGCGGGGCTGGACCTGCCGCAGATCCTGGGCTTTACCGTGCTGGTGCTGGCCGGCGCGTCGCAATTCACCGCCGTCCAGCTGCTGACCGACCAGGCGCCGGCGCTGGTGGTCATCGTCTCGGCCATCGCGGTCAATTTGCGCATGGCGATGTATTCGGCCTCGCTGGTGCCCTGGCTGGGCGGGGCCAGGCCGCGCGACCGGGCCTGGATCTCCTATGTGCTGATCGACCAGACCTATGCGCTGGCGATCCAGCATTACGAAAAGCACCCGCGGCTGAGCATGGGGCAGCGCATCGGCTATTTCCTGGGCGCGGCGCTGGCCACCTGCCCGCCCTGGCTGGCGGCGACGCTGCTGGGGGTCTGGCTGGGCAAAGCCATCCCGCAGGATTGGGCGCTGGATTTCGCCATGCCCGTCACCTTCCTGGCGCTGATTGCGCCGATGCTGCGCAGCCCGGCCCATGTCGCGGCGGCGCTGGTGGCGGTTGTGGCCTCGCTGGCCTTTGCCTTCCTGCCCTCGGGGCTGGGGCTGTTCGTGGCCGCGCCGTTGGCCATGCTGGCCGGCGCCGGGGTCGAGGTGCTGATGGAACGCAGAAACGGAGCCCGCCTGTGACCGGCTATAGCGATGCGACGATCTGGCTGATCATCCTGACCGTGGCGCTGGGAACCTATGGGCTGCGCTGGTCCTTTCTTGGCGCCTTCGGCAGCCGGCCGATGCCGCTTTGGGCGCAGCGGCTCTTGCGCTATACGGCGGTGGGGGTGCTGCCGGCCATCGTGGCGCCGTTGGTGGTCTGGCCGGCGGCCACGCAGGGTCAGCCCGATCCCGCGCGGATGCTTGCGGCAACGGTGGCCGTGGCGGTGGGGGTGGCGACGCGCAACGTGCTGGCGGCCATCCTGGGCGGGATGGCCACGCTTTACACGGCGCTTTACCTCATGACGTGAAGCTGGCCGTCGCGGCCGTAGCCGGTGATCGCGCCGCTTTTCTGGCGCAGCAGCACGTCGTGATTGTTGGCCGGATCGCCGTCCATGTGCCGGCGCGAGGTCACGCCCGGCAGCGTCAGGAACCAATCGCGCAGCTTGAGCGGCGAAAAGCCCGTGGGCGCGCCTTCGAAACCCGGCACGCGGCTGAGCGCCTTGCCGGTGTTGACGGCGCAGAAGCTCTTGTTCGAGGCGCCCTGCCGCTCGACCGAGCGGATCGCGGCATCGGCAACGGCCAGCGGCACCTGGACCGTATCCTCGGCCACCCAATAGGTCGAGCGCGCGTGATAGTCGATGTAGAAGTTCCTGAAGTTCGGCGTGATGCCGTAAAGCACGTCATGCCGTTCCGGGATCGCCGGGTGCTCCCAGCTGCCGGCCGGGTCGTAGATCACCCGCTGGCTGCCGTTGATCATCAGCGCCGAATGCCCGCCCTCGCCGCGCGGGATGCCGATCACGGTGAAGAGCGTGATCGAGGGCGGTTCGTTCGCGACATAGCGCGCGCGCCGGATCGACTCGTCGCTGGCCCATCGGTTGTCTGCACCGCAGGCCGCAAGCACGGCCGGCAGCGCCAGCGCAAGGAAGGCACGCCTTTGCATCTTTGATCTTTCCCCGGTCAGGATCAGGCGTTGGCCAGGGCCATGAATACCAGCACGGCGATGGCAAGCACGCTGACCCAGGTCGCGGCCTTGATGAAGCCGGCAAAGGTCGCCTGATGGTGCCGGATGTCCATTTCGCCGTGCTTGTGTTCGGTGATTTCGTGATGCGAGGCCATGATCCTGTCCGTGAAACGATGCGATGCGTCGGGGGCAGGGATAGCGCAAGGCGCCGGCCGTGTCACGCCCCCCAAAGCACCGCGCCGGTCTCGGTCTTGCCGACGGGCCACACCCGGCCGGTCGCGCGCAGGTGGTTGATGTGGCCCACGGCCTCGGCCAGTGCGAGGCCGAATTCCGGCTTGGCGATCTGGCGGCGATAGAGCAGCGGAAAGCAGCCGACGGTGCTTTGCGGCTGCTGCCGCAGCCCGTCCAGCAGCCGGTCGAGCGCCGCGCGCTGGTTCGTCGCCAGTTGCCGCAGCCGGGTCGGCAGGCCGCGATAGGGCAGCTTGTGGCCGGGCAGGACCAGCTGGTCGGGCTGCGCGAACCCGGCCAGCCGCTCGCAGCTTTCCAGCCAGTCGCCGACGGTATCGGCCTCGGGCTCGGTCGGATAGACGCCGAGATTGGGCGAGATCGTCGCCAGCAACTGATCGCCGCCGATCACCAGATCGTCGTCGAGCGACCACAGCGTGACATGTTCCGGCGCATGGCCATGGCCCATGCGCACGATCCAGCGCCGCTCGCCGAATGTGACCTGCTGCCCGTCCCACAGCCGGCGATAGCCGGGCGGCAGCGGGGCGCAGACATCGGCGCTGTTGAAGGGGCGCTCATGGCTGCGTTCCTCCAGCAGATCGGCCGGCATCCCGGCCTGGCGCCAGAAGGCGATGGCCTGCGGCGTCGGGCGTTCCTGCACGTCGAGGATGCCCATCCGCGCCGTCAGCCAGGCCGAGCGCGAGGCCCAAAGCTCGGCCCCCTGCGCCTGGAACCAGCCGGCCAGGCCCATGTGGTCGATATGGTGATGGGTGGCGATCAGCCGCCTGACCGGCGCCCCGGCCAGCGGGCCTTGCAGGATGCCCTGCCAGATGCCGCGGGTGCGGCGGGTGTCGAGCCCGCTGTCCACCAGTGTCCAGCCATCCGCCTCGCGCAAGGCATAGACATTGACCGTATCGGGCTTGAAGGGCAGGGGCAGCTGGAACCAGAACACGCCGGGGGCGATCTCATGCGCCTCGCCCTCGGCCGGGGGGTTATGGGTCTCGCTGCGTATCACCCGGCCATTTGACCCAGCAGGACGGCATCGTCAAGCGCCTCCAGATCGGCCAGCCCGGCGCGCGCCGCCGCCAGATCGGCGGCGAATTGCGGCAGGATGCGGGCGATGTAGAGCCGCGCCAGCGCCTTGCTGCCGCCGCCCGTCGCGGCGCGCAGGTGGTAATGCGCGCCCAGCACCCGCGCAAAGGCGGAGAGATAAGGCACGGCGCCGGCGAAACGCTCCGGCAGGTCGCGCTCCAGCAGGTCATGCGTGGCCTCGCGCAGCGTCTCGGCGGCCTGCCAAAGCTGGTTGGCCAGGTCCGGCTCGGTGCCCTGCGCGGCCTTGGCGCCGTCCAGGATCTCGTCCAGCAGCGCCATGGCCGCGGCGCCGCCGTCCGAGAGCTTGCGTCCCACCAGGTCCATGGCCTGGATGCCGTTGGTGCCCTCGTAGATCGCGGTGATGCGCACGTCGCGCAGATACTGCGCCGCGCCGGTTTCCTCGATATAGCCCATGCCGCCATGCACCTGCACGGCAGTATCGGCAATGCGGATGCCGACATCGGTGCCATGCGCCTTGGCGATCGGGGTCAGGAAGGCGGCGCGCGCGGCCCATTCGTCCAGGCCGGTGGCCCGCGCCATGTCCAGCGCCACGGCGCAGCCCAGGCAGATGGCGCGGGCGGCAAAGACCTCGGCCCGCGATTCGGCCAGCATCCGCCGCACGTCGGGGTGGCGGATGATCGGGCCCATCTGCACCCGCTCGGCGGCATAGGCCACGGCCTGTTGCAAGGCCGCCTCGGCCTGGGCCACGCCCTGCACGCCGACGCCCAGCCGCGCCGCGTTCATCATGGTGAACATGGCGGCCATGCCCTTGTGCTCCTCGCCCACCAGCCAGCCTTTGGCGCCCTCGAAGCTCATGACGCAGGTCGGGCTGCCGTGGATGCCCAGCTTGTGTTCCAGGCTGACGACGCGCAGGTCGTTGGCGAGGCCGGGATTTCCGGCCTCGTCCGGGATGAACTTCGGCACCATGAACAGGCTGATGCCGCGGGTGCCCGCGGCCCCGTCGGGCAGGCGGGCCAGCACCAGGTGGCAGACGTTTTCGGTCACGTCGCTGTCGCCCCAGGTGATGAAGATCTTCTGCCCGGTGATGCGATAGCTGCCGTCCTCGGCCCGCTCGGCGCGGGTGGTCAGCGCGCCCACGTCCGAGCCCGCCTGCGGCTCGGTCAGGTTCATCGTGCCCGACCATTCGCCCGAGATCAGCTTCGGCAGATACAGCGCCTTGAGTTCGTCGCTGCCGTGATGCTCCAGCGCCTCGATCTGGCCCTGGGTCAAGAGCGGGTTTAGCTGCAGCGCCAGGCAGGCCGAGGCGAGCATCTCGTTCACCGCCATGTTCAGCGCCTGCGGCAGCCCCATGCCGCCATGGTCGGGATTGGCGGCGATGCCGATCCAGCCACCCTCGGCCAGGGCACGGAACGCCTCGGCATAGCCGGGGGAGGAGCGCAGCTTGCCGTTCTCCAGCCGCGCGGGGGTCAGGTCGCCGGCGCGGTTCACCGGGGCGATCACCTCGGTCGCCAGCTTGCCGGCCTCGGTCAGGATGGCGGTCATGGTCTCGGCCGTCGCCTCGGCAAAGCGTGCGGTGCCGGACAGTTCTGGAAACGACACGATCCGGTTCAGGATGAACTCGATCTGCTCGACCGGGGCTTGATAGGCCATCCGCACTCTCTCTCCCTCTGGCGCCTTGGCAAATCCGGCTGCGGCGCGTAACTGATGCCTTGGGCTTCGATCATATTTGCGGTCCCGCGTCCATCAACCACAACCCGACGTAACGAATGCAGACGCTGATTCTTGGCCATGACCCCGCCGGCCTGCGCGCCGCCGCCGATCTGCTGGCGCAGGGCGAGCCGGTCGCCATCCCGACCGAAACGGTCTATGGTCTGGCCGGCGATGCCCGCAATCCCCGCGCCGTGGCACGCATCTATCAGGCCAAGGGGCGCCCCAGCTTCAACCCGCTGATCGTGCATCTGCCGGACCTGGCGGCGGCCGAGCGCATCGCGGTCTTCGACGATGCTGCGCTGGCGCTGGCCAGGGCCTTCTGGCCCGGCGCGCTGACGCTGGTGCTGCCGCTGCGGCCCGGGGCGGGCATCGCCTCGCTGGTGACGGCGGGGCTGGACACGGTGGCGATCCGCGTGCCGGCGCATCCGGCGGCGCAGGCGGTGCTGCGCGCCTTCGGCGGGCCGCTGGCGGCGCCCTCGGCCAATCCCTCGGGGCGGATCAGCCCGACCGCGGCGGCGCATGTGGCCGATCCCGAAAGCGGGCTGGGCGGGCGCATCGCGGCGGTGCTGGATGCGGGTGCCTGTCCGGTCGGGGTGGAATCGACCATCGTCGGCTGGGTGGAGGGCCGACCCGCGCTGCTGCGCCCCGGCGGCGTCGCGGCCGAAGCCATCGAAGCGGTGCTGGGCCGGCCGTTGGCCCGGCCCCAAGGCAATGCCGAGGCGCCGACCGCGCCCGGTCAACTGACCAGCCATTACGCGCCGCGCGCCAGCCTGCGGCTGAACGCCGAGGCCGCGCGGCCGGGCGAATTGCTGATCGGCTTTGGCCCCGTCGCGGGCGAGATGACGCTGAGCGAAACGGGCGATCTGACCGAGGCGGCGTCGCGGCTGTTCGACCTGCTGCACCGCGCCGATGCCGAGGGGCGGCCCATCGCCGTCGCGCCGGTGCCGGACCAGGGCCTGGGCGCCGCGATCAACGACCGGCTTCGCCGCGCCGCCGCGCCGCGCTAGGGATCAGGCATGGCCCGCGCTGGGCGACAGCATCAAGGGGTCGATGCCCAGCGATTTCAGTGCCGCGCGCCATTTGCCGGGATTGTCGGTGCCGAAGATGATCTCGTCGCCGCGCTCCGAGGTCAGCCAGCCGTTGTCGCGAATTTCCGAATCGAGCTGCCCCGGCCCCCAGCCGGCATAGCCCAGCGCCAGCATGGCCGGTTGCGGGCCTTGGCCACGGGCATAATCCTCGAGGATGTCGCGGGTGGTGGACATGGCGAGATCGTCGGTAATGCGCATCCGGTTCTCGCCCAGGTCGATGTCGCGGGGCGCGCGATGCAGCACGAAGCCGCGCCCCGGCTCGACCGGGCCGCCGAAGCGTACGGGAATGTCCAGGGCATTCGCCCCGGCCTGGATGCCAAGCTGCGCCAGCAGGTCGGAAAAGCCGATCTCGGGCAGCGGGCGGTTGACCACCAGCCCCATGGCGCCGTCCTCGGAATGGGCGCAGACCAGGATCACGGATTGCTCGAAGCGCGGGTCGCGCATGCCGGGCATGGCGATCAGCATCTTGCCGGTCAGGTTGCTCGACTGGTCCATGATCTGCTCCGTCCTTTTCCTAAAGATCGGCCTTGCCGGCTGTTTTCGCAAGGGATTGCCGCTAATGTGACTTCACGGCGAGGGGGCGGGGCGACTAGAACGGCAGCATGAAGACCCTTGCCCTGCTACTCATGACCGCCGCGCCGGCGCTGGCGCAGGATCTGCCGCCCGGACTGGCCTCCGCCGAACTGCTGCCCGGCTGGACCACCGCCGAAGGCCACCGCATGACCGCGCTGCACCTGCGGCTGGAGCCGGGCTGGAAGACCTATTGGCGCAGCCCCGGCGATGCCGGCGTGCCGCCGCGCTTCGACTGGGCAGCCTCGCGGAACCTGGCCGAGGTGCGGATGCTGTGGCCGCGGCCCGAGGTGATCGAATCGGGCGGCGAACGCACGCTGGGCTATCACGGGGAACTGGTCCTGCCGATCGAGATCGCCCCCGCCAACCCGGCCGCGCCGGTCGAGCCCAGGGCGGTGGTGGATTTCGGCATCTGCCAGGACATTTGCGTGCCGGTGCGGGTGGAGCTGCAGGCCGGCCCTGCCGGCCCGGCGCCCGATCCGCTGATCGAGGCGGCCATCGCCCGCCAGCCCGAGTCCTCGGACCACCAGCCCGAATGCCACATCGCGCCGATCCAGGACGGCATGCAGGTGACGGCGACCCTGCCCGCGGCGGACAGCGCCCGCGGCGACGAGGTGGCGATGGAACTGGCCGATGACGAGATCTGGGTCTCGGCCCCGGAAACCCGCGAGGCGGGCGGGCGGCTGATGGCGCAGGCGGATTTCGTCGCCGCCTCGGGCAAGCCCTTTCCGCTGGACCCGGAGGCGCTGCGGGTGACGCTGATCGGTCCCGACGACGCGGTCGAGTTCGAGGGTTGCCGCGAAGTGGCCGATTAGCCGTCGAGCCGCGCCGACAGCGACAAGAGGTCGGACCAGGCCTCGCGCTTGGCCAGCGGCGTGCGCAGCAGATAGGCGGGATGCGCCATCGGCAGCGCCGGCAGGCCGAAGGCCGTGGTCCATTTGCCGCGCAGCTTCAGGATGCCCTGCTGGTTCAGCGCCGCGATGCAGGGCGTGTTGCCCATCAGCACCACCAATTGCGGCTGGACCAGTTCGACATGCCGGGTCAGGAAGGGCAGCATCATGGCGATCTCGGCCGGTTCGGGGCGGCGGTTGCCGGGCGGCCGCCAGGTCAGAACGTTGGTGATATAGAGCGCGCGTTCCGTATCCACCGCCTTGCGCGACAGGCCGATGGCGCCGAACATCTGGTCCAGCAACTGCCCGGCGCGGCCGACGAAGGGGCGGCCCTGGCGGTCCTCCTCCTCGCCCGGCGCCTCGCCGATGATCATGACGCGCGCCGCCGGATTGCCGTCGCAAAAGCAGAAATTGCGCGCGCCCTTTTTCAACTCGATGCCGTCGAAGGCCTCTTGCGCCCCGGCCAGTTCGGCCAGGCTGGTCGCGGCGGCGGCCATGGCCTCGGCGCGGGAGACCAGATCCTCGGCCTCGTCGCGCGGCTGCGTCACGACCGGGGCGGCGGGCGGCGGGGCAGCGGGGGGCTCGGCGCGGTCGGGCACGGCATAGCGGTCGAGCGGCGCGTCGAGGCATGGCTCGTCCGCGCCCAGCTCGGCCTGCCACTGCAAAAGCGCCAGCGCCGTCTCGGCATCCAGCGCGAATCCCCTATAGGTCGGTTCGGCGGTCATGGCCGCAGGCTAGGGCGCGGCGCGGGCGCGGGCAAGCGCCTTACCACGATTGCATCGGCAACGCTTGACCCTGCCGCGATTGCGGCGGCATGCGCTGGCCCTATTGCGATTGCGTCAGCGGCGTCGTGCCGCCGCCCATGCCGACCAGCCGCTGGATCAGCGGCCTTGCCGTCGGCCCGATGCGGTCGCAGGCGCCCGGATCGTCCAGAAGCTTGAAGGCCGGCCCGTAATAGGTGCGGTCGTAGGCTGCGGCATCCAGCCCCAGCCTTGCTGCCAGAAGATCGCCCGTGCCGGTGATCAGTGTCCATTCCCCGTCGGTGATCGCGTAATCGGGGCAGTTCGAGGTGATGACGTTCACGTTCGCCAGTTCCGCGATCAGCGATTTCGCCTGCGTGTCGGACAGGCTCGAGACATCGGGAAGCCTCACGGTGATGCCCCCGTCCGCCAGCGCCGCGCCGGCCCCAAGGACCAATGCGCTGGCCAAAGCCGCGAGTGCCTTCATGGATTGCCCCCTTGCTTGTTCTGGACGTTCGGTTTCGCGCGCCCATCCCGCCCGATCCGATCCGCCGGCGCAACCCAATTCGCCGTGAACTTGACGCAGCACAGGTGCAAGGATACGCGATTGCCAACAGCCAGAAGCATAGAGGATACCTGCGATGACGACCTATTCCCTGCTGATCCTGCCCGGCGACGGCATCGGCCCCGAGGTCATGGCCGAGGTGCGCAAGGTCATCGGCTGGTTCCAGAACAACCGCGGCCTGTCCTTCGAGGTCAGCGAGGATCTGGTCGGCGGCGCGGCCTATGACAAATACGGCAAGCCCCTGGCGGACGAGACCATGGCCAAGGCGCAGGCGGTCGATGCGGTGCTGCTGGGTGCCGTCGGCGGGCCGAAATACGACAACCTGGATTTCTCGGTGAAGCCCGAGCGCGGCCTTCTGCGCCTGCGCAAGGAAATGGACCTGTTCGCCAACCTGCGCCCGGCGCAATGCTTCGACGCGCTGGCCGATTTCAGCTCGCTCAAGCGCGAGGTGGTGGCGGGCCTCGACATCCTGATCGTGCGCGAACTGACCTCGGGCGTCTATTTCGGCGAGCCGCGCGGCATCTCCGAGGACAACACCCCCGGCAACGAGGGCGGCCGCGTCGGCGTGAACACCCAGCGTTATACCAGCGGAGAGATCCGTCGCGTCGCCCGCTCGGCCTTCGAGTTGGCGCGCAAGCGCGGCAACCGCGTCTGCTCGATGGAAAAGGCCAATGTGATGGAATCCGGCATCCTCTGGCGCGAGGAGGTGCAATGGGTCCATGACAACGAATATCCCGATGTCGAGCTGTCGCACATGTATGCCGACAACGGCGCCATGCAGCTGGTGCGCAATCCGCGCCAGTTCGACGTGATCGTGACCGACAACCTGTTCGGCGACATCCTGTCGGATGCGGCGGCGATGCTGACCGGCAGCCTGGGCATGCTGCCCTCGGCCAGCCTCGGTGCACCGATGGAGAACGGCCGGCCCAAGGCGCTTTACGAGCCGGTGCACGGCTCGGCCCCCGACATCGCCGGGCAGGGCAAGGCCAACCCGATCGCCTGCATCCTCAGCTTCGCCATGTGCCTGCGCTATTCCTTCGGCCTGGGCGCCGAGGCCGACCTGCTGGAAAAGGCGGTCGAGAAGGTGCTGGCCGATGGCGTGCGCACCGGCGACCTGATGGGCGCCGAGGGCGGCAAGCCGGTCTCGACCGCCGAGATGGGCGACCATATCGTCGCGGCGCTTTCGGCGCTGTAATCGACGTGCCGCGCCTGTTTCAAACAGGCGCGGCCCCATCGCGGAGCGTCGGAGG
Source organism: Paracoccus pantotrophus (assembly GCF_008824185.1). Lineage (NCBI taxonomy): Bacteria > Pseudomonadati > Pseudomonadota > Alphaproteobacteria > Rhodobacterales > Paracoccaceae > Paracoccus > Paracoccus pantotrophus. The sequence goes on along the minus strand of NZ_CP044426.1, from coordinate 1,850,518 downwards.
GGCGCATGACGGCGGGCAATATCAAGGGCGCGCTGCTCGCGCTTCTGTCCATGGGGCTCTATTCGACCCATGACGTGATCATCAAGCTGCTGGGGGCTACCTATCCAGCCTTGCAGATCCTGTTCTTCTCGGCGCTGCTGTCTTTTCCGCCGCTGGCGGTGCTGCTGCTGCGCGACCCGACGCATGGCACATTGCGGCCGCGCAACCCGTTCTGGGTCGGGCTGCGTTCGCTTTGCATCGTCGCCTCGGGGGTCGGCGGTTTCTATGCCTTTTCGGTGCTGCCCTTGGCGCAGGTCTATTCCATCCTGTTTGCCGCGCCGCTGATCGTCACCGTGCTGTCGGTGCCGCTGCTGGGCGAAAGGGTCGGGCTGCACCGCTGGCTGGCGGTCTGCGCCGGGCTTTGCGGGGTGCTGATCGTGCTGCGCCCCGGCGTGACGCCGCTGGGTCTGGGGCATCTGGCGGCGCTGATGGGGGCGACGGCCACGGCGCTGTCGGCCATCGCGGTGAGGCGCCTGGGCCGGTCCGAGCGCACGGTGATCCTGCTGCTTTGGCCGATGATCGGGAATTTCCTGCTGACCGGCGCCTCGCTGGGCTTCGCCTATCGCCCGATGGAGCTGGGCGACCTGGCGCTGACCGGGGTGATCGCGGCCCTGGGCCTTGCGGCGGGCTTTCTGCTGATCCTGGCCTATCAGGCCGGCGAGGCGGCCAATGTCGCGCCGATGCAATATTCGCAGATGCTCTGGGCGGTGGCCTATGGCTGGTTCCTGTTCGGAGAGCGCCCGGACGGGCCGACGGTGCTGGGGGCGGGGCTGATCATGGGTTCGGGGCTTTACATCCTGCTGCGCGAGCGGCTGGGTGCCTCGCGCCTGCGTCCGGCGACGCGGGCGCGCTTTGGCAGCGACGCGGTGACGGCCCCGCGCTGGAGCCTGTTGCAGCGCCTGCTGCGGCCGCGGGGCTGACGCGGTTTTCTGTGGCGGATCTGCAAGATTCCCCCTTGCATTCCGTTGTCCCAGGGGCTACCTGCCCCTTCACGGTCGGAGCGTAGCGCAGCCTGGTAGCGCACCTGCTTCGGGAGCAGGGGGTCGGAGGTTCGAATCCTCTCGCTCCGACCATGTGAGACTTATGGCGTTTCAGAGAGTCTTGCCTTTTGTGTCAAAAGGCGACCCTCTGGTGAGGTCAAGAGCTTCGCGGCTGAGTTCGCCGGGCCTGGCCGCCTGCGTGCAACTTTGCCGTGTAACCCCAGGGGCGATTGTCGGTCACGGCCCATTGTAGACGGTCGACCTCGCTCCACGCTTCTAGATGGAGTTCCCCGAATCAGCCGTTCACGCGGTCCCGCAGCGAAGTCTTCGCTATCATGGCGCCACAGATCTCGCTTGACGTGAAGACCAGCGTTTCCGGTACGCAATGGGATTTCGATGGACAACGCCTGCCCATTCCGAGAAAAACTTCTGAGCACGGGCATGGGTGAATTCTGATGAAACTGAACTTTCTGAATCTGACCGAGAAAGAACTCGACACGCCAATCTACCGGATCATGAAAGAAGAGCATGTGATCCGGCTGTTCGCAGAACAGAGGAACGTATTGAGCCAGATCCACAATTGGAAAGACAAATTCGAGAACTTCCAAATGGCCCTAGGCGGCGTGCTCGATGGTGAACAGTTCGAGTTCACCTTTAAGAACGACTTCGTAGGTCAATGCTGGACAAGGCACGCTCTGTCCGAGGCAATGTGGGGGATCTATGCCAACGACACGTCGAAGCGCTTCCTCCGCATCAAATCTACTCCGCGTAAGCTACTCACCGCCTTGGCTAAAGCGCACCCCACGATGCCGCAAGACACGTGCGATGGATCGCCGGGCGATCTTCGGCATTGAGCTGGAACGCAGCATTTCCGGTCGGGGTGTGCGGGTGTTCGGCGCGGATTTCGCCTGCGACCAGTTGCGCGATGCCCGCAAGCACAGCCATCAGCACAAGGCTCGGCTGCGGTTCGATCCATTGGACCTTGGCTGGATCGCGGTCGAGGTCGGCGGAACCTGGTATCCCGCCCATGACCTGTCCGGAGCGCTCTCGGGCGTCTCCTTCTACCAGTGGTCGGCGTTTGCCAAGACCGTCATGGATCACAACCGCGAACGCGCGGGAATCTCCGCCGAAATCTTCCATGACGGGCTGCGCCGGCTCGATCTGCTTTCGACCGAGGCGGCCAACGCGGCGCAGCTTGGGCGTATGACGTTCACCACCGAGGAGATCGACAGGGCGGAACAGACACTCGGTCTTGGCCTGCACCTGCTGCCCACAAACTCGGTCGGTCAGGCCCAGACCAGTTCGGATTGGCTGCAGGGCGGGTTCGAGGTCGGGGGCAGCGGGGCGGATGATGCCGATGCACCGCCCGCACCGGAGGACCCTCCTGCGGATGACACGCCGCCGACGCGCAAGGGCTGGAGGTTCGAAGATGACGAGTGAGCATCACACGCCACCCGATCAGGTCGCGCGGATCGCCGTTTCCCTACGCAAGCATTTCGTGGCCCATCCGGGCTACGAAACCGTGCGGCTGCTTTTCCGCGAGATTATGGACAAACGCCAGGCCGAGCTGGATCTTGGCCTGTCTGCCGAGGGACGCGGGATCGCGGTCATCGGGGAATCCGGCAGCGGCAAGACCACTGCCATCCAGCGGATCCTGCGCCGGATTGATGCTGCGGACGCCGAATCTGGCGAGTTCCGCTGGATCTCCATTCGGGTGCCGACGCCTGCCACCCAGAAAGACCTCGCACGCGCGATCCTGCATGCCCTGGCTTTCCAGATCCAGAGCAACACCACGGCGTCGCGCATGTGGGAACTGGTCAATTTTCACCTGCACCTGCGGAAATGCTGGCTGATCCACCTCGATGAAGGCCAGGAATTGGGTGGCCGAGGCTCGGAGGTCGAGAAGGCGGGCGTGATCAATGCCCTGAAGAGCCTCATGCAGATCCCGGACTGGCCGACCAACCTGGTCGTCAGCGGGACACCGGAACTGCATGATTTGCTGACCCAGGATCCACAACTGTCCCGCCGCTTCTTCATCACCCGCTTTCTTCCGGTGACCGAGTTCGATGCCTGCGACGATGTTGCAGAACTGGTCGCCCGCTACGCCGGGCTTGCGGATCTGCCGCTGGCGCCGGATCTGGCGGATATGGAGTTCGTGCCCCGGCTTCTCCATGCCGGGCGCGAACAGTTCGGCATCGTGGTCGAACTGATCATCGGCGCGATCACCCGCGCCCTGGCGGATGGAACGCCCGCATTGGGCGGGAAGGATTTCGCACGGTTTTATGCCGAGCGCACTGGGGAGGTCGCTGGTCGGAACCCGTTCCTGGTGCCGGATTTCCGGAGCCTGAACACAGGGCGATCACCGATGGAGCCCGATCCCCCGACGGGTCCCAAGGGGCGGTCGCGAAAACCAAGGGGGAGGCGGTAAGATGATCTTTCCCGCCCCGCATGCCCGCGAGACCATCGCCTCCTACGGATACCGCATTGCCCGGCTGTCAGGCCTGTCATCCCTGGCGGCATTGGTCCACCTCTTCGATCTGGACCTTCGAGCCCTGCTGATGGGCGACAGGCACAGCGTCGAGAACCTTGCCAGATATACGGGCTGTGATCCGCAGGCGCTTGTTCGTGGCGCCCTGGACGCCAGCAATCCGCGGCGTCTGCAACTCGGCGCCGATCCAAGCAACAAGGTTCAGTGCGCCCCGGATCGTTATCGGTTCTGCCCGGCCTGTCTGGGGGGATTGGCCGATGGCGATCTTCGATCTGCCTGCCTGGGCCGGACGGATTGGCTGATCGACGCGAACCATGTCTGTGCCGAGCACGGTCTCCGTCTCATGACGGTCCTGCCCCGCAAGGCGGCACGGATGCAGCAGGACCTGTCGCCTTTGATTCCAAAGCTGGTCGCAGCTCGGGCGGCGCCCTGGCAACCAGGTCGACCGACCACGCTGGAGCGCTATATCACTGAGAGGCTGGACGGTGTGCACTCCAGGCGCTGGATCGATGATGTGCAACTCGATGTCGCGATCCACACCGCCGAAGTCTTCGGGGCTATGGCCATGCGTGGCCCCCAAGGCGACTGGAAAGGCATATCTGCCGATGAGCGTCGCGAGCATGGGCATCTCGGGGCCGAGGTGCTGATCGAAGGACCGGCGGCGATCAAGGATTTCCTGCGCACGCATATCGGTCATGGCCGGCGGGGCAACGATTACCACAACGCCTTTGGCCGCGCGTTCAACGAATTCTATTTCCGAAAGGATCAACCCGCTTACAGGCCCATCTGTGCGGTGCTGGCAGCATATGTTGGGGAAACCTTCCGCTTCACAGGTCAGGAAAAGGTGTTCGGCATCCGCACACGCGGGGTCGAGCCCAAGACCCTGCGTTCGCTCTGCAACCGTCACGGAATCGGGCTGAAGATCACCGTGCAGGTGCTGAAGGCCCAATACGGCCTCAGGGTCGGGATCGGGGCCAGTTCCGAGGTTGATCCCGACCTGATTGCCGATCTCGCACCAAAGCTGAAGGACGTGCTCAACGCCCAGGATGCCGCGCGCCATCTTGGCGTCAGCGTGGATGTCGTGCGGGGGCTGATCGGCGACGGGCTGCTGGTCCCCGATTACCGCTTCAACGACAGGATGGTCGGGTTTTCGGCAGCGACGCTCGAATCCTTTCTCGATGACTGGTGCAGCGCAGGCAAGCCGCCATCAGGTGGACAGGCAATTCGCACCCCCATCCAGACCGTCGCTCGTGCGAACAGGGTCAGAGTTTCGCGGCTGCTGATCGCGGCTCGGGCCGTTGGGGGTGCGCTGTATCGTGACCGGCGGAAGCGGGGACTGACCGGGGTTACTGTCAGTCATTCTTGCATGGCGGCACTGGTTGAGCGGGCAAAAGCCCATGTGGATAGTTGCCCATCCGGCCACAGCGATCCATCCTGTCTGCGATGACATGGTGGGCAGGATATGTCGCGCGAGGGGTTTGCTTGATGAATGCCGGCAGCATAACGGCGGAAATCTCGCGCGTTCGGGACCGATTGTCCCGCCTTGAGGCCGAGCGAATTGCGTTGCAGGGCGAGTTGGAAGCGCTCGAGCGGCAACTGGATGCTGTTGAGCAAACTCGGACGGAACAGGTGACGCTTGAGGGTGCCGCTGTGGTGAATAGCTCATCCTCGCAGGAGAAGATCGATCTGTTTCGGTCTCTTTTTGCGGGGCGCAGCGATGTATTCCCTTTACGATGGGAGAACAGAAAAACTGGTCGATCCGGCTACTCACCCGCCTGCTTCAATGAGTGGGTGAGAGGGGTATGCGGAAAGCCGGCGGTGAAATGCAGTGATTGCCCCCACCAGAGCTTCATCCCACCCGATGATGCGATCATCGAAAAACACCTGCGCGGCGATGGTGCCCGAAACGGAGATTTTGTCGCCGGTGTCTATCCGCTCCTGCCAGCGGATACATGCTGGTTCCTGGCGGCGGATTTTGACAAGGCATCATGGGCGGAAGATGCCATTGCGTTGCTCGAAACCTGCCGGGCAAAGGGAATCCCCGCAGCGTTGGAACGATCGAGGTCAGGGAATGGCGGTCATATCTGGATATTCTTCTCCGAACCGATACCTGCTCGTCTGGCACGTCAACTCGGATCGGTCCTGATCACCGAAACGATGGAAAGACGGCCGGAAATCGGCTTCGCATCCTATGATCGACTGTTTCCAAACCAGGATACCAAGCCACTTGGCGGCTTTGGCAACCTGATCGCGCTGCCGCTCCAGAGCGGGGCGCGCAAGGCGGGCAACAGCGTCTTTGTCGACTCAGACATGCGGCCATATGGGGATCAGTGGGCCCATTTGTCGTCCTTGCCGAGAATGTCCCTGGCGGCGGTGACCGAGCACGTCGAAGCGGCAGAGCTCTCCGGGCGGGTGCTGGGTGTGCGAATGCCGGTGGATGACGAGCAGGCGGACGAGCCTTGGAAGATGCCCCCGTCGCGCCGCAGCACGCGACGACGCCTCGGTGTGGCCCTTCCGCAGACCATCAAGGTGACGATCGCCGATCAGATCTATATCGACCGGTCGGATCTGCCGACCGCTATGATCGCTCAGTTGGTGCGATTGGCGGCGTTCCAGAACCCGGAATTCTATCGCGCACAAGCAATGCGGCTACCGACATTTGGTAAGCCGCGAATTGTATCCTGTGCCGAACTGCACCCCCGACACGTCGCCCTGCCGCGCGGCTGCCTCGATGAAGTGATCGGGCTCCTTTCCGATCACGGAGCGACAGCCGATCTGGACGATTTGCGCGAAGATGGAACTTGTTTGCCAGAGACGGTTCGCTTCCGTGGCGAACTTCGCCAGCAGCAATCGCGCGCGTTTGATGCATTGGTCAAGCACGATACAGGCGTGCTCGCCGCCACGACCGCATTCGGAAAGACCGTCGTGGCCTCGGCGCTGATCGCGCATCGCGCTCGCAATACATTGGTTCTGGTCCATCGCCGTGAACTCCTCAGCCAGTGGGTCGAGCGCCTTGGGTCCTTTCTACAGATCGACCCGAAGCAGATCGGCACCATCGGTGCCGGAAAGCGCAAACCTACCGGTGTGATCGACGTGGCGCTGATCCAGAGCCTGGTTCGCAAGGGTGAAGTTGACGATATCGTTGGCAAATATGGCCATCTTGTCGTCGATGAGTGCCATCACCTGTCCGCTGCAAGCTTCGAGCTTGTCGCCCGCAGATCGAAGGCGCGCTACGTCACCGGATTGTCGGCAACCGTCGCCCGAAAAGACGGGCATCACCCGATCATCTTCATGCAATGTGGTCCGGTGCGCCATCAGGTGAGTGCCAAATTACAGGCTGCCGAAAGCGGCATTCACCATCGGGCCCGTGAGCGTCATACAAGATTTCGATTGCCAGAGGCTCTCGCGTTGGCCGAGCGCCCGTCAATTCCCGCGATCTATGCCGCTTTGGCGGAAGACGAGGCCCGAAATGATCTGATCTTTGACGATGTGCTGAAATCGCTGGAGGCCAAGCGGTCGCCGATCGTACTGACCGAGCGGAAGGATCACCTCGATTACCTTCAGCGACGGTTCGCCCGGTTTGCCAAGAATATCGTTGTCCTTCGTGGCGGCATGTCCGCAAAGGACCGGAAGGCCGCGTATTCCGCGTTGAATGTTGCCGATGAGGACGAGCGTTTGATTCTCGCCACGGGGCGTTACATCGGCGAAGGTTTCGATGACAAGCGTCTTGATACCCTGTTTCTGACGATGCCAATCGCGTGGAAAGGTACGCTGGCGCAGTATGTCGGCAGGCTACATCGGCAGCACGGCGAGAAGAGAGATGTCCTGGTGGTCGACTATGTCGACAGCGCTGTCCCGGTTCTCGCGAGGATGGCCGCCAAGCGGCGAAAAGGCTACCGTGCGCTCGGATATGCCATGGAATAGTATCTGTCAGAAGTGGCGTGGAGAGTAGCAATGTTCAATGAAACCTCGCCCATTCCGACGCTGCGCTCACGACAGTCTTCGTTCATCGGCTACCTGATCCAGTTTTCAACCCGCAGGCCGCGAACGCGGGAAAACTCGCCCGTATTGTCAGTCACGAGGATTGCGCCTGCGGCGCAGGCATGAGCTGCGATCAGCAGATCGTTCGGACCAATGGGCTTGCCAGCGGCCTCAAGCTCGGCACGAATGCTGCCATATTCCGCGTCAGCAGGCACATCGAGCGCCAGAATCTGCACGCTTTCCAGTATCGCTTCGACATGCGCCAGGAGTTTCGCAGACCCTTTCCTGGCGCACCCATATCTCAGCTCTGCGGCTGTGATGATGCTGACGCAGATCGCATCCGGGCCGACCTCGGCAATGCGCTTTGCCGCGCTGCCGTCAGGATGTCGCAGCAGATCGGAGACGATATTGGTGTCGAGCATGTAGAGGGTCAAAGGTCGATTTCCCTGGCCGGGAGAAGCGTCTCGTCAACGTCAGGAAACTGATCCTCTGGTCCGAGCGGGTCTAGTCCGGCCAGCACTTCAAGCAGGTTCTTGCGGCGCACCGGCTCGATGATAAGTCGGTTCCCATCACGATAGATGTTCACCCGATCCCCCGGCATCTCGAAGTCTGCGGGAATGCGGACGGCCTGGCTCTTGTTGTTACGGAAGAGCTTGGCTTCACGAGGCTCTGAATGTGGCTGCGGTCGCGGCATGATCGCCCCTCCTGTGCATATGTATATGCATGAACATATACATCATGCTGCGGAGATTTTCAACCTGCATCGCTGCCAGCCCCGTCCCTACAACCCATTTTGTGGAGAGAAGGCCTGAGCTGAAATGAAACTGAGACCCATGGGGGCAAGGTTGAACTCTCCTGGCGGGATCCGTCAATGATCGACCTGCACGCCCATTTTGCGTCGTGGCCGGCGTCATGGGTCTCGTTCCGAGCCCTGGCCGCGGGGCAATCTTCCCGCCAGCCTCGGCCGTTCTCGCGGATCGTGTTGATTTCGCCACCTTGAACCGCTGAGCCCGAGCGGCTGTGCCCTTGTCCACCCTGCCTTGGTTTCCTATCACGCGGCAACGAAACAGGAGGTGCGCTTGAAGGATTCCCACGATCTCAGCGGCCTGATCCGCTTCGCCGAAACCGATGCCACCTGGCGCCCGCGCTTAGCCAAGGTGGTGGATGAGCACCTTCTGCCTGCGCTCGAAGAATTCGAGATCGACTTCGAAGACTTGGCGGAACTTCTCGGCGAGCAACTGCCCTGGACGCTTTGGGGCTGTGCGTTCGAGGATTTCATTTCCCGTCGCTATGGCAAACATGGGCTCTCGGTGGTTGATGCCTATCTCGCACGAGGAAAAGGTCGCGAAGGCGCCGCAGCTCGGGAATACATGCTCGGGTTGCGTGATGCCTGGGCCAGCCTCTACGAGGTATCCGAGGTGATCCCGGGTCAGAGCATGAAATTGCGTGACCTTATCGCCGGGACGGCACCAGTGACCGTCACCGAACACAGCGCCACGCAGTCTCTGAACATCTGGGACCGCATTGCCGCCCGCGTGGTGCCAGTTGGCGATCATCATGTGATCTCCGGCGGATTGCTGATCTACCCTGCTGCCGCCTCGGAACTGCTCTTCGACGGGCTCCGGCAGGTGTTGAAATTGAAGCGCGGGCAGGATCCGAAGCTGGTGCCCGAGAAGCTGCAGGGCTGCGCACCGCTGTTTTCCAATGCCTGGCTCTTCAGCCAATTACCCGGTCTTCTCGATCCACAGATGCCGGACCTGACCAACACCGATGGCGATGATCTGCTGTTCTGCGAGCTGCGTTTCCCCTTTACCAAGGGCGTGCAGCAGGCACAGATCGCCGACATGCTGGACCGCATGCCAGAGCTGGAGTCCTGCGGGGCAAAGACCTGGGACTGGTTGGCGGCGACGACGCGTCGCAAACCAGGCAAGAGCGGCGGACTGGTGATCGGCAGCTTTGTCGACGGTGGTACGGTGCTGGGGACGATCACGCTGAAGGGCAAAGCTCTGCTCCTGAACGTAAATTCGCGAGAGCGTGCAGAACGCGGCAAGGCCATGATCCAGGCGGTGGCCGGCAAGCTGCTTCGTCCTCCACTGACAGCGATCCAGACCGCGCAGCAGGTGATGCGTGACCAGCAATCGCAAGGCGACGGCCGACAGAGTGATGGCGAAGACCTGCCCCCGGAACTGGCGCGGGAGGTGCTGGCGGAGTTTCTGGACAACCATTATCACGCAATCCTTGACCAACCGGTTCCCGTGCTGGGCGACAAGACACCGCGACAGGCCGTGCGCAGTGCTGCGGGCAGAAAGAAGGTGGTCGATTGGCTGAAGCATCTGGAAAACGGCAGCGCGCGTCAGCCGGGCACGCCGATGGCAAACTATGATTTCAGCTGGATGTGGGACGCGCTTGGCCTGATGTCCGAGCGGCAATGACTTGCTTGGCAGAAACGATCACGTTGGTCTTATCTCAAATTACACAGCACCTCTTGCAATAAGTAACCCGATGGGCTACATGCAAGCACGCAGACAGTGGCGGAAACCCCTATCTTCACCCGACAGACCGAAAAGCTGTTCAATGAAGACGAGAAGCGGGAACTGATCGAGTTTCTGGCCGAAAACCCCATGGCCGGTGATGAGATCCCTGGCACGGGTGGGGTGCGCAAGCTCCGGTTCGCGGCCTCAGGTCGAGGCAAACGGGGCGGTGCTCGGGTGATCTACTACTATCTGGATGAAACCATGCCGCTTTACGCGCTGCTGGCCTATGCCAAGAACGCGAGAAGCGACATGACCCCGGATGAAAAGCGCACGGTGGCCGCGCTGGCCACGGCGCTGAAGGCTGCATGGAAGGAAAGGAAATGAGCACGTTTGGCGAAGATCTAATCCAGGCCATGGGCGAGGCACTGGCCCATGCCAAGGGAGAAGGCCCCGCAATCCTGCACGAGCCGGTCGACCCGCGCGAGGTCAGGATGCGGGCGAAGCTGACACAGGCGCAAATGGCCCCATTGATGGGGATGAGCCTTTCGGGGTATCGAAAATGGGAACAAGGTCAGCGTCGCGTCTCTGGTCCTGCTGCCACGCTGCTGCGGGTGATCGAGAAAGAGCCCGGTGCGGTGCAGCGTGCCTTGGCGGGTTGACCCTGAATGCGTCGAGTAGTTGGAAGCCAACCGGAAATCACCTGCCTCCCGCATGATCGGATGAATGCCGACCAGCATTTCCAGGGGCACCCGATAATGCTGGCAGGAACACAATGAGCACTCTGAACATCCATCTGGACACGGGGGCCAATTTTCGCGCAGGCTTCACCGAAGCAGGCGAACTGGCCGTTGCAGCCAAGGTCCGCGAAGCGGTCCCCGCGCTGTATCTTCGCAGCTACGAGGATCTGCATCGGGTTCTCACACCTTCTCGTCTTAGGGTTATCATGGCGCTCGCCGGGCAAGGGGTCATGTCCATTGACGAGCTTGCGCGCCGGGTCGGGCGCGATGCGCCAGCCGTGCATCAGGACGTGATCACGCTCGCAGATGCGGGGGTTATCGACCATACTGAAAAAGGCGCCGAATTTCCCTATCGCGGCATCCACCTCGATTTCTGGGTGGATTTATCGGATGGGAACATGCAACGGCATGAGCAATAAGCAATATCGGGAGAGCGCTTCATACACTACGGCGCGGCCGATCACCTCAAGGCCTGCAAGATCGCGAACCAACCTCGAAGCAATTGTGAACCTCCGAACTTTGCCAGCCCCAACACGATAACCCGCGTGCGAAGTGAAATAAAAGGCAGTTAACGAAAAACGCGCTAGCCAAAGCCACTGGATTCGTTCAGGATTCGGATGGAGAACAGAGCAAGACTCTCTGAAATTTCAAAGACTTGTGGCGTTTCAGGAAGATTTGCCTTTTGTGTCACAGGGCGCCCTTTCCGACTCGCTCGTCGGTTGGCCACAGCACCACATATGACTTCCTGCCATGCCGGCAGATCAGCGCTCTGCTTGTATCGCGAGCGACCCGCTCGCAGCAACGGGGCTGCGAAGCGCATGATATCGGTATTTTAGGTAAAGGCGGCTTGACCTGCCCCGGGCTTTTTCCTCCAGTTGCGACTAGAGTCTGCCCCATGGAAAGACCCCGAAAATCCGGCCCGCAAACCCGGACCGCCCGATCCGTCGCAATGGCGGCGGGGGCCTCGTGCCGATATCCGGGCGCATCGACCGGAGGGGCGATCTTTCCGCGCCGCTCAGCCCGACAGCGCCGCGGCGGTGAAGCCGCCGTTGCGCCACGATTCCAGCGCCTGGCTCAGGGCCGGGCCGGGCGCGCCATCCGCCGGACCCTGGTAGAGCCCGGCCCGCGCCAGGCGGCGCTGCAGCGCGCCCAGCGTCTCTGGGTTCCAGTTCCCGCCCTGCTCGGCCAGCTCGCGCAGCAGGCTGCCATCGTCCGAGGCGACGCCCAGCAGCAGTTGCACCGCCGCGCGCGAGGGGTCGCGGGGAATGCCGCGCCCCTCGTCCAGCAGCACGGCCGCGGCACGGTGGCCGCGCGGCTCGCCCTCGCGTGCGGCGCGCTCGAACAGCGTCCGGGCGTCGCCGGGATCGCCGAAGCGGCCCTCTTGCGCCAGCACGCCCAGGTTGAAGGTGGCGATCGGTGATCCGGCCTGCGAGGCCTGCTGCATCAGCGCGATGCCGCGTTGCTGGTCCTGGGCGCTTCCCCCGTCCAGAAGCGTCACCGCCAGGTTGATCGCCGCATCGGCGCTGCCGGCCGCGGCCGCCCTTTCGTAAAGCGCCAGCGCGCCGGCCGGATCGGGGGCCACGCCGTCGCCGGTTTCCTTCAGCAGCGCCAGGCTGACCATGGCGCGCAGGTCGCCGCGCCCGGCCGCGGCTTCGTAAAGCGCCACCGCCTCGGCGCGCAGGCCGGCGGCCGCCGTCGCCCGCGCCAGCAGCGCGACATATTTCGCCTGCCGGGGGTGAAGGCGGCTGGCCTCGTCGCAGGCCCGCATCGCCGCGACGGCGTTCTGCGCCAGCAGCTCGTAGGAGACGCCGGGCGTGGTCTCGGTCCCGTCGCGCGGATGGGTCGCCAGCAATTCGCAGCGCCGGGCCGGGCCGGGATCGGCCTGGGCGGAGAGTTCGGCCAGCATGCGCCGGGCCTCGCCGATATGTGGCCCGTCGGGATAGCTGCGGGCATAGCTTTCCAGCAGCGGCCTCAGCCGGCTGCGCCGCGCCAGATCCCAAAGCTGCTCGCCCGCCGTGCCCTCGGCCTCGGGGCCCATGCTGCGCCGCGCCTGGCCCGCCCGGCCCGGATCCTGCGCCAGCAGCGCCAGCACCTCGCCGACATGGCTGCCGTTGGGATAGCGTTGCAGGTAAAGCCGCAGCAGCGCCGGATCGGCGGCGCGGACCGAGACCTGGTAGAACAGCGTCTCGGGCGAGGCGGTGGGCGGGCCGTCGGCAAAGCGGAACCGCCGGGTCAGCGCCGAGGCGTCCCAGGGGATCTGCTGCCCGCCGGTGCGCGCCATCACGTCCTTGCGCACCGCGATCATCATCTCGCCGATGTCCTGGGCGGGGGTGTGGATATGGCTCAGCAGCGCCTCGGTGAAGGTGCCGTTGCGGCCGGCGCCGTCAAAGGCCACCGCGCCGGGCTGGGTGGCATAGGCGATCAGGAAATCGGCGGGGCTGCCTATGCGGGCCAGGCCGCTGCCGGCGCCGGGAAGCCGCAGCGGATTGTCGCCGCAGGCGTCCAGCAGGACGATCTTGACCCCCGGCGCCTTGGCCATCGCCCCCAGCACCTCGTCCAGCGCCACGGTGCGCTCGGTCGCCTGGTCCAGCCGATCCAGCCGGAAATCCCGCGGCAGCAGATAGTTCCGGTCCGCGACCTGAAAGGCATGGCCGGCGTAATAGAACAGCGCCACCTCGGCGGTCTGCGCCGCCGCGCCGAACTGGCCGACCAGCGCCCGCATCTGCGCCTGGTCGCTGTCCACGCCCAGGATCACCTGGAAGCCCAGGTCGCGCAGCGCCGCGGTCATGTCCTCGGCATCGTTGGCGGGGTTGTCCAGCGCCGGCACGCCGGCATAGGCGGCATTGCCGATGACCAGCGCCACCTTGGGCGCCGCCGCGGCCTGCGCGGCCATGAGCAGCGCCGCGATCAGCGCCGCCAGAACGGCCGCCAGGATGGAGGCGGGCCTAAAGCCCGACCGCGCGCACCAGGACGGCATCGGCTTTCTCGACCGTGGCAAGGATCAGCCCCTCCTGCCGGGCATGGGCGCGGGCCAGTTCGGGGTCTTCGACCCGCAGCAACTCGATCTGCTTGACGATCTCGGCGCGGGCGCCGGCGATGGCCTGGCTGGCCTCGCGCAGGGCGTCGCGGCGGATGGCGCGGCGCTCGGCCTCGCTGCCGGCCGTGGCGAGGCGGTCCATCGCCCGGCTGCGCGCCGCGCCGATTTCCGCGCTGGCCTGGCGCAGGATGGCCGAGACCGTCTGCATCGAGGGCGGCAGTTCCGCCGAAAGCTCGTCCAGCGCGCTGGAATAGCGGTCCAGCGCCCGCGACAGGCAGGCCAGCATGTCCTCGGCCTGGCCCTCGTGCTGGCTGCAGGCGTCGATCATCTGCGACACCTCGTCCGACAGCGCGGCCAACCGGGTCAGCCCGTCGTCCTGCGGGCCGGAGGTGAGCGGCGGCAACCCGTCCGGCAGCACCGAGGCCGCACCGGCCGCCGCGATCGGGAAGGGCACCGGACCGTCCGTCGGGTTCGGCAGTTCCGTCCCCGGCAGGGTGTTCTGCGGGACCGGCAGCCCCCTGGCCGTGCCGGGGCTGACGATCTGCAAGGTGCCGGGGGCATAGGTGATGGCATAGTTCGCCTCGGCCCCCGCCAGCATCCGCGCGTCCGAGGCGGTGATGCCGTAAGCGCCCGGCGGGCTGGTCACGGTGGCGTCGCTGGCCAGCAGGACGTCGGTGATCGCGTCGCCCTGGGCCAGGCTGCCCGCGATCAGCGCCCAGTCCAGCACCGGCGCAGTGCCGAAGCGGGCCGCGGCGTCGCGCGCGCCGATGGTGATGGCGCGCCGAAAGACCTCCAGCGCGCCCTCGGCATAGGTGATGATGTAATTGCCGGTCGCATCGCCATCCGCGCCGTCGATCCGGGCGCCGCCTGCGGTGATGACATAGGGTGAGCCGGCGACCCAGGCCCCGGCCGCCTCGCCCTCGCTGGCCAGGTCCAGCGCGGCCAGCCGGTCGTCGTAGCGCAGGCCCGTCGCGGTGGCGTCCCCGACCGATAGCCGCCGCTCCTCGCCATAGGTCTTGCTCAGGTCGTTGGCCGAGACGGTCAGCAGCGCGCGGTTGATGGTCAGGCTCGCCGCCGAGGCGACGATGCGATAGCCGGTCCCGTCGGCCGAGGTGACGCTGCCCGCCGTCTGGACGGGATAGGTTCCGGCATTGCGCACCCCCGCCGGCAGGCTGAAGATCCCTGCGACCGCGGGCTGGTCGCCGAACAGGTAGCGGCCCAGCCCATGCACCGTGCCGCCGGGCGTGGGCAGTGCGTCGCCATAGGTCGCGGACAGCGGCGCGGGTTCGGCCCAAAGCACCGGGTCGATGCTGTAAAGCTGCGGATAGGCGCCGTCACCGCCCGGCGCCCAGGTGGTCGTGAAGCTCCAGCCCGCCGCGCGGGCCATGAAGCCCGCCGTGTCCTGCAACTGGGCCGTGGTCAGGCCGGTGCCGCCGGCGGATTGCTGCTGCCCGCTGGCCTCGCGGTCCCAGAACGAGGCGGTGGTGCTGCCGGTGCCCTCGCCTTCGTCATTGGCCCCGACCAGCCCGCCGAGGCGCAGCAGGCCCGGCGCGGCGGTGGAACTGATCCGGCCTGCCGCATGGCTTCGCGCGACGCTGCCGGCGTTCGAGCCGACCAGCCCGCCGATGGTCGCCGGCAGGTTGCCGGAATAGGTCACGGGCGCCAGCGCATAGGCATCGGCGATGCTGCCGTCGTTCCAGCCCGCCAGCCCGCCCAGGGCCGAGCGGGGGCCGTCCAGCGCCTCGGTGCCGTCCAGCGCGACCAGCAGGCTGCCCGAGGCGCGGGCGCGGGTGATCGTGCCCAGGTTCCAGCCGACCAGCCCGCCCGCCGCCGCCAGCGCATTGCCCGAGATGTTGATTGCATTGTCGGCAAAGGCATCGGCGATCTCGCCCTCGTTCACGCCGGCCAGGCCGCCGATCTCGGCGATGCTGTCGCCCTCGGGCAGGCCGGACAGGGCAAGGCCCAGCCCGCCCAGGGCATAGGCGGCGCCGATGGTGCCCTGGTTCACCCCGACCAGCCCGCCGGCCCGGACATAGCCCGCGGTGTCGAGATCCATGGCAACGTCGCTCCAGGCATCCGAGACCGCGCCGCTGCTGGTGCCCGCCAGTCCGCCCAGGGAAAGCAGCCGGATGGTCTCTGCCCCTTCCTGCGTCAGGGTGAGGGTGCCGGTTGCCGAGACCCCGGACAGGTCCGCGGCATTCTCGCCCACCAGCCCGCCGATGATCCAGTTGCCGCTGCCGGTCTGGGTGATCTCGGCGGCGGCGGTGGAATCCGCGATGCTGTCGCCCTCCTGGGTCAGCCCGACCAGCCCGCCCAGCCGCGAGGCGGGGGCGAAGCCTTCGCTGTTGTCCTCGGACCCGTCGAAGCCGGATTCGATGCTGCCGGCATAGCGGCTGCCGGTGACGGTCATCCCGCCCAGCGATTGCCCGACAAGGCCGCCGGCCATGACCACGTCGCCCCAGCCGTCCGCCTGGCCCGAAAGCGCCAGGGCGACGCGGGATTCCGCATCCGTGATGCGGCCGTCGCCGAACAGCCCGGCCAGGCCGCCAAAGCTGGCGCTGCTGACCGAATCCTCGCCCATCTCGGCCGCGATCCGGCCGGTGACCAGCACGTTCTCGATCACGTTGGGTGCCTCGCCCGCCTGCGTCTCGCCGACCAGCCCGCCGGCGACGGCGGCGAAGCCTTGCTGCGCGTCCAGGTCGATGTCCAGCAGGCGCAGGTTCCGGATCGTGGCGCCGGCGATGGTGCCGAACAGCCCGCCCGGACCCGAGCTGACCACCTGCGCAAGCCCGCTGATCGCGTGGCGCCCGCCCGCCGCCGTGGCGCCGTCCAGGCTGCCCGAGAAGGGCGTGCCGCGGCTGCCGATGGGCCGGAAGCCCGCACCCAGGTTCCAGCCGGCCGTGCCCGCCGCGCCGATGTCGGCCCCCAGGGCGTAATGCGCGCCGGCAAAGCCGGCCGAGCCGATGCCCTGAAGCCCATAGACATCGGTGATGACATAGCGGCTGGCGGCGGTGCCGGCGCCGCCCGTGGCGCGCAAGAAGCCCGCGGTGTCGGAAAGCGCGAAATCGCGCGCCGCAAAGCCCGGCAGCGTGGCGGCGACCTGCCGCCATTGCGAGGCGCCGTTCAGGCGGAAGCTGTCCACCGAGACGCCGGCGCCGGCCGTGACCAGCGGCGCCTGCAGGTTCAGCATACCGGCCGGCCCCTGTACCGGCGCGGCCAGCGCGATGCTTTCGCCCGCGGTCAGGTTCAGCGCCGTGGCGCCGCTCCAGCTCAGCCCGCCAAGGGTCGTGAGGCCGGCGCCGGCGGTCAGCGACAGCTGGCCCGGCCCGCTCCAGCTCATCGCGGCATTGACCAGCAGGTCGTTGTCGGCGCGCAGGTCCAGGTGGCTGGCCGCGCCGGCGGCGAAGGTCAGGGTCATCGGCGTATCGACCACCAGGTCGCCGGCATCGTCGCCCTCGCCCTCGGTCGAGAGGATGTAATGTCCCGCATCCAGCAACATGCCGTAGATGTCCGTCACCAGCACATGCGTGGGGTCGTCGGGGTCATATGTTTCTTCGTCGACGATGCGCAGGTTCTGCGGGTCGAACAGCGCGGTGCCCGGCCGCCCCCTGGGGGCCGAGACCCGCACGCCGGAACTGCGGATCGCCAGTTCGCCGCGGCTGGAGATCTCGGCAAAGCCGCCGTCGCCGCCCTCGGCGCCGCCGCGCACCGACACGCCGCCAGCAAAGCGGGTGTGGTCGTCGGACCAGACGATGATCCGCCCGCCGTCGGCATGGCCGATCCCGTCGGCCAGCAGTCGCGTCCCGGCGTCCAGCGTGGTGCGCCGCGCCCGCGGCAGGTCGCCGGTGCCGCGATAATCGCCGCCGACCCGGATCAGCCCGCCGCCGCCGGTGCCGCTGGCATCCAGCACCGCGCCCTCCAGCGCGATCTCGGCGCCGGTGACGGTGATGCTGCCGCCGCGCTCGGGCCGCGCCGCGGGCCGTTCGGCGGTGATGGGTGCCGCGGCGCGCCGGCCGCCGCTGGCATCGACCCGGCCCGCCACGCGCACCCGGCCGCCGTCGCCGCCGCCCAGCACCACCCGGCCCGAGCGCCCCGAGACGGTGCGCGCCTCGGTCACGCCGGACAGGTTGATCGCGTGGCGCGCGGCATGGCGGGCCGTCGCCGCCTCGATCTCGATCACGCCGCCATCGGCCGAGATCCGGCCGTGCTGCTCGACCAGCGCCATGGCCTCGCCATCCTCGGCGGGCGGCAGGGCCACGGACAGGAAATTGTCGCCCGAAAGGTTCAGCACCGCCCGCCGCCCGGCGCCCAGCCCGACCGTGCCCAGCGGCACGCGGATCGTGCCGCTGTTGGCGACCCGCCCGCCCAAGAGCGCGGCATAGCCGCCGGGGATGATGTCGATGCGCCCGCGATTTTCCACGCGGCCGGGCCGGTCGCCGGAAAAGCGCAGCCGGCCGGCGGTGAAATCCTCGTTCGAGATGTCCAGCGTCGAGCCGACGAAGCCCGCCGTGGCGATGCGCCCCTCGCGCCCGACCAGGATGCCGTTGCGGTTGACGACGAAGACCTGGCCGTTCGCGCCCAGAAAGCCGTCGATGCGGGTCGGGCTGTCGCCGGTCACGCGGTTCAGCAGCGCCGCGTCACGCCCCGGCTGATGCACCCGGACGGAACCGCCGGCGCCGATGCTGAAGCTGGTCCAGTCGATGATGGCGCGGTCGCTCAGCTGGTCCACGCGCATGGCGCCGGGGTTCGGCGTGCTGACGCTGGCGCTGCCGCCGACCACGTTCGGCCCGCTGGGCAGGGTCTGGGCCGCCAGCGGCCCGGGCACCAATGCGCTGCACATCAGCAGCGCCGCCCAGAGCCGGCGGCCGGGATTAGAACCGGTACGAGCTGACGATCGTGAAACGCGAGGGATCTTCCTGGCCATCGTCCCTGTTCCCTTTGCCGTATTCCAACCTGATAAGCGCCGAGGAATAGCTGGGATCGCGGATCAGCCGCAGATCGACGCCGATGCCGAACGAACTGGCCTCGATGCGCGCAGCCTCGATGGCCGTGGGGTTTTCCAGGTGGACCGCGCCCACCGCGGCGAAAACATAGGGGCTGACCACCAGCGGGTGCCCGAAGCCCTGCGCCGGGAAATGCCGCGCCACCTCGCCGCGCAGGAACCAGCCGGAATCGCCCGACAGGCTGCCCAGGTCAAAGGCCGACAGCCCCTCGGTCGAGGCGATGCCGAATTGCTCGCTGGACAGCAGCGGGTCGCCGAAGCCGGTCTGCGCCTGCCCTGACAGCGCCAGGCTCCAGTCCTGGCGGAAGTCGCGGTCATAGCGGAAGGACAGCTCCAGCTTGCGGAAATCCGCATCCGCGCCGCCGCGCGACAGCGGCATGGCCGGCATCGCCTCGGCGGCGCTGCGCGCGCCCAGGGCGTCCAGCCCCACCGACAGCACGGCGGCCATGCGCAGCGCGCTTTGGTCGGAAAGCTGCCAGTTGCCCTCGCCGGTCAGGCGCAGGACGCGGGTGCGGTCCTTGTAAAGCCCGATGGCGCCCGCGCCGGTTTCCAGATCCTGCCGGTCGCGTTGCAGATCCAGCGCCGCCGTGACCGAGATGTTGCGCTTGACCGAACGCACCACCGGATAAAACAGCCTGAAGGACAGCCGGTCGAAATCCGAGGCCGTGGCCACGCCGCCCGTGTCCGGTCCCGCCTTGGAACTGGCCGCCTCGAGTCCGAAGGTCAGCCCGTCATTGCCCAGCGGAAACACCGCGCCGCCGGCCAGGGTGCGCAATTGCGGCCGATCGCCGAAATATCCGTCATCGCCCAGCTTGGGATGGCCCGAGGCGCGCAGGTAGAACACCTCGCCCCGGCCGAGCTGGTTGTTCAGCTCGACCCCGGCGCTGAGGTTCCACCGCCCCAGCTCGCGCGAGAAGCTGTTGTCCAGCCCGACGAAGCCCGTGACCGAGCGGAATTGCGGATTCAGGATGATGACCGTGCCGCCGGGCCGGGCGCCGGTGGACAGCGCCGATCCCAGTGCGACGCCGAACATGTCGCCGGCCAGCAGCAGTCGCCGCTCGATGTCGGGCAGCCGCAGCGTGGGGCGGTCGACCAGCGGCGCGGTCATGGCGTCCAGCCGGGCGCGCAGGCCGGGGGGCGCGGCGCTGGTGTCGATCTTCTCGACAAAGCCGCTGACCACGGTCAGGCGCAGCGCGCCGCCATCCTCCAGCGTCTGCGCCGGGATCACCACGCGCGCCAGCACATAGCCGTCGCGCACATAGCCTGCCTCAAGGTCCGAGGCGGCGGCGAAGATCTCGGAGACCGCGATCCGCTTGCCGACCACGCGCTGGCGCAGCGCGGCGATCCGGGCCTCGCTGCCCGGCAGGGCGCCCTCGACCCGGACATCGGCCAGCTGGATCGACAGCCGGTCCGCGCCCTCGGGCGCGGCCAGGCCCGGCGAGCCGCTGAACACCACCGAACCGGACAGCCGCTGCATCGGTGGCTGATAGCTGTCCTGGGTGATCTGGCTGGCGGTTGGAGGCCGGGGCTGGGTCCGCGCCGGCCCCGCCGGCAGCGCCAGCACGGCAAGCGCCGCAATCAGCGCAGTCGGACGAGCGGTCGGGCGTGGCGGGCGGATGCCGCGTCTTGCAAATGTCACTTTCCTGCCTCCCCCGAACGATGCGGCGACCTGGATGGCGCCCTTGTTTCGTCAGCCCGTCGAAAGCCCCGTCGAAAGTCCCGTGTTCATCGGCATGCCGCCGCTGCCGCGGCGGTCCGTCGCGTCAACTCAGTGCCTGGAACTCGACCCGGCGGTTTTCGGCCGCGGCCGGATCGGCGGGATTGGCCAGGAAGCGCTTGCCCATGCCAAGCGCCTCCAACCGCGAGGCGGCGATGCCGCAATCTTGGACCAGCCAGCGGCGCACTTCCTCCGCGCGCAGCTTGGAAAGGGTTTCGTTATAGCTGTCCGAGCCCTTGGCGTCGGTATGGCCGACGATGCGGAACAGCGCCACGTCCGATTGCCGCATGGCCGAGCACATCTTGTCCAGGGCCGGGCGCTGGTCGGGCGCGATGCTGGCCGAATCGAAGGCGAAGCGGATGGCGATATTGACCTGAAGCTCGGGCGCGAACTCGCCGAAGACCACGGTGCCCTCGCCTGCCGCGGCGTCCGCCTGGGCCGGCTCGCCGCTGGGGGTGACGGCAATCATGTCCAGACCGCGCGTCTTCTGGCCCTGGACGGTGGCGCGATACATTTCGCGCTGGGCCTCGAAGCGTTGCAGGATCTGCTCCTCGGTCAGGTCCTGCCCCTGGGCGGAACCGGCCAGAAGGCAAATACCGGACAATATGGCTAGACCAGTCCGCAGCACGGGAATCACCTTAAAAAACTGCATCCCTGAAAGAATATTTTACGCTAAACTAAGGATGTTTTCAATTCTTGCGCGATTGTTCGGGATGAGGATGCCTTGCCCGCAAAGGATCACCCGGTGAACGGTCCCACCACCCGGCGCGGCCTGTCGGTCCGGGGCGCCGGGCTGACCCATCGCGGCACGGTGCGCGACCAGAACGAGGACGCGATCCTGGTCGATCCCTCGGGCCGGGTCTGGGCGGTGGCCGACGGCATGGGCGGGCACCGGCTGGGCGGCTATGCCGCGGACCGGGTGATCGACGCGCTGGAGACCCTGGCCGACGGCGAGGATCCCGCCGCGGCGCTGGCCGCGCGCTTTGCCGCGGCCGATGCGCTGATCGCGGCGCGGGGCCGCAGCGAGGGCGCGGTGATCGGCGCCACCGCCGTCGCCGCGGTGATCCGGCGCGGGCGGCTGACGCTGGCCTGGGCCGGCGATGCGCGCGCCTATCTGCTGCGCGAGGACCGGCTGGCGCGGCTGACCCGCGATCATTCGCTGGTGCAGGAACTGGTCGATGCCGGCCGGCTGGCGCCCGAGGCGGCGCGCGACCACCCCCAGGCCAATATCGTCACCCGCGCCGTCGGGGCGGGGGCGGCGCCGGAACTGGCGGCGCTGGACCTGGTGGCGGGGGATCGGCTGCTGCTGTGCTCGGACGGGCTGACGCATGTGCTGGCCGATGCCGCGCTGGCCGAGGCGCTGCGCGAGACCCGGCCCGGCACGGCGCTGGCCGCCGGCACGCCAGCCGATGCCGCCTGTGCCCGGCTGCTCCAGCAGGTGCTGGCCGCGGGGGCGCCGGACAATGTCTCGGTCATCGTTGTCGACATCGGGCCGGGCTGAGATGGGCCGCCGCCCCGCCCCGCCGACTGCCCCGCCCGCGCGCAGCGCGATGCCGGGGCGCAGCCTGTCCCGCGCGCCGCGGCCGGCGGGCAGCCTGGCCGCGCCGATCATCGTGGCGATCGGCGTGGTGATCGGCGCCATCGCCTTTGCGGTCACGACCTGGTTTCTCGACAGCGCCGACCAGGCGACCGAGCTGCGCCTGTCCCGGCAAGAGGCGGAACTCGCCCTGCTGCGCGAGGCGCTGGCCGAGGCGCGGGTCGAACGCCAGGGGTTGCGCGCGGACCTGGCGCAGCTGCGCGACGACCTGAGCCTGGTGGCGAACCGTGCCCCGGTCGCGCCGCAGCTTCAGCTTGCCCCTCCGGCGGACCTGGGCGGCGAGGATTTCGAAAGCCCGCCGCCGACCGAGGCGCTGACCGAGCAGATGCGGCTGGCCAAGTCGCGCTTCAACAAGGGCATCACCCAGCCGCGCAACGCGACCATGCTGGCGATCCTGGGGCAGCCGCGCGACAGCTACAACACCGATTGCCAGCCGGTGACCAATCCCCGGCTGCGGGCGCTGCTCGAGACGCGCAAGGTCGGGCCGATCACCGTGACCATGCTCAAGCCCGCGCTCGACAGCCTGGCGCGGGTGCTGGAGCGGCTGGAGCAGAGCGATCCCGACATCCATGCCAAGCTGGGCACGGCCGGCGGGCTGTGCGCGCGGCTGATCCGCGGCTCGACCCGGTCGATCTCGAACCATTCCTGGGGCACGGCCATCGACCTGACGCTGGAAGGGCAGCTCGACCCCTTTGCCGATGGCGCGACGCAGTTCGGGCTGCTGATCCTGGCCGAATATTTCAACGAGGAGGGCTGGTTCTGGGGCGCCGCCTATAACAGCCGCGAGGATTCGATGCATTTCGAGATCGGCGAGGAGACGCTGCGCAAATGGCAGGCCGAGGGGAAGCTCTGACCGCCGCCGCCGAACGGCTGGCCCGGCCGGTGCTGGCCTATGCCGACCGCCTGCCCTGGGTGGCCGAGGACATGGCGGCGCTGGCCGGCCATGCGCGGGTGCTGCTGGACCGTTTCGAGACCGAGGCGCTGCGGGCGGGCCTGTCGCCGCAGGCCGTGGCGGCGGCGCGGGCGGCGCTGGCGCTGCTCGTGCAGGATTCGGGCGCGGCCAATCCGGCGCTGCCGGGCTGGCAGGGCGCGGCGCGCGGCCTTGGCGTCCTGGACGGCGCCAGCCTGGCCGAGGCGCTGCGCCGCGGCGGGGCGGAACTGGACCCGGTGCGCGCCCTGGTGGACGATTGCCTGGCCCGGACCGAGGCGCGGCGGCAGGCGCTGGACCGCAGCCGGCCGGCGGGCTGGGGCGCCATGCTGGCGGTGCTGGCGGCGGCCTGGCTGCTGGCCGCCATGGCCTGGGCGCTGTGGGTCGAGACCGGGCAAAGCCGGGCGCTCGACCGGCTGTTCCAGGCCGAGGCGGTGGCGGCGGGGCTGGACCGCGCTGCGCCCTTTGCCGATCTGGGCGCGCGGCTCGACCGGTTGCAGCGGGCCGAGGCGCAGGTGGCGGCGGGCATGGCGCGGGTGCGGGTGCGGCCCTTGGGCTGGCTGACCGGGCGCGATGCGGCCCGCCGCGCGGCGGCGGCGCTGGCCGAGGCGCGTGCCCGCCACTTGCCGCCTGCCCTGGCCCGCGCCATCGACGCCGCCCTGGCCGGCGAGGGCGAGCCCGCGGCCGCCTATGACACGCTGCGCGCCTGGTCGGTGCTGTCGGGCGCGGCGGCATGGCAGCCCGCCTGGCTGGCCGGCTGGGCCGAGGATCGCGCCGGTGCCGATCCCGCCCTGACCGGCCTTGCCCCGCATCTGCTGGCCCTGCCGCGCCGTCCCGGCACCCCGGTCGCGCCGCCCGATGCCGAATTGCTGGCGCAGGCCCGCGTCCTGGCCGCCGAGGCGCCCGAGCCCGAGCGCGCCTTTCTGGAACTGCGCCGCTCGGCCGAGGCGGCGGCGCTGCCGCCCTGGCGCCCCTCGCAGGCGCTGCCGGTGCTGGCGGACATCGCCGAGCGCCGCTCGGGCCTGCCGCTGGATCGGCCGCTGCCGGGGCTTTACACCGCCGCCGGCTGGGACATGGCGCGGACGCGCGGCGCCGGCCTGGCGGTCGAGGCCGCCAGGCAGGCCGGCGCGGCGCTGCTTGCGCAAGCCCCGGCCCAGCGGAACGACAGCCCGGACCGGGTGATGGCGCTGCTGCAGGGGGCGACCTTGCAGCATTGGCAGGATTGGCTGGGCGACCTGCGGCTGCGTTCCTTCGACGACCGGCGGCGGGCGGTGCTGGTCTCGGGGGCGCTGTCGCGGCCGGATTCGCCCCTGGCGGCGCTGATCGCCGAGGTCTGGCGCCAGGCCGGCGGCACCGACCGCAGCCGCCCGCACGCGCTGCAACTGGCCGTCGCCGTCCGCTTCGGCCCCGAGATCCAATATGTCGAAAGCGGCCGCATCGCCCAGATCGCGGCGCTGTTTGCCGAACTGAACGTGGCGCTGGGGGCCATGGACGCGGATGCGGCGGATGCGCAGCGCCGGCTGCTTGGCGTGCAGGCGCGGGCGCGCACGGTCCGGGCGCTGCGCGACGCGCCGCCGCTGATCGGCCGGCTGGTCGAGGACACGCTGGCCGAAAGCGGCGCGGCCGAGGCCAGCGACCTGACCAACCCGCTGACCCGCGCCTGGCAGGCCGAGGTGCTGCCGCTTTGCGCCCCCGCCCTGGCCGGGCGCTTTCCCTTTGCCCAGGGCCCCGATGCCGATCCGGCCGCGGTCGCCGCCCTGATCGGGCCGGGCGGTGCGATGGACCGTTTCCTCGGCGCCCGCGCCGCCACCTTGCTGGACCGCGAGACCGATCCCTGGCGCTGGAAGCCCGAGGCGCGCTTTGCCGGGCTCAGCCCCGACAGCGCCGCCTTTCTGCAACGCGCGCTGACGGCGGGGGCGGCGCTGGCGCCGGGGCTGCGCATCTCGGCCGCCGCCCTGGCCGAACGCGGCCGGGCCACGCTGCTGATCGGCGGCCATGGCGGGCCGGTGGGCGCGGCGGGGGACGCGGTGGCGCTGGACTGGCCGGGCGCCGACCCCGCCGCCGGGATCGAGGTCAGCTTTGCCACGCCCGAGGGCGCGGCGCGATTGCAGCAGCCCGGCCCCTGGGGGCTGATGCGCCTGCTGGCGCCCCTGCGGCTGCGCGAACGCGACGGCGGCCGGCGCTTCCTGATCGACCTGCGCACCGAAGGCGCGCGGCTGTTCCTGGAGATGGGGTTCGACCGGCCGCTGAACCCGCTGTCGGCCCGGCGCCTGCTGGCGGGGCTGGCCTGCCCGCAAGTGCTGTAATCATTCGCCAATCCGCCCGGCTTGCGTCATACTGAAACCGGTATCCGGCCGGCGCATCGGCCCCGGAGGCAGGAGGTCAGCATGTCATCCGCCCGCGAGATCACCGTCGCCATCCCCGCCATCGGCGAGCCCGTCACCTTCGAGCGCATGGAGGGCGAGGAACAGGTCTCGGCCCCCTTCGCCTTCGAGCTGCGCCTGTCGGCCAAGACGCTGGACGTGAAGGCGGCCGACGTGCTGGGCACCCGCGCCACCATCGCCGTCAAGGGGCCCGAGGACAGCGAGCCGCGGCATTTCGACGGCCATGTCGCCGAGTTTGGCCTGGCCGAGATCCGCGACGATTTCGCCTTCTACCGGCTGCTTCTGCGCCCGGCGCTGTGGTTCGCAAGCCTGGCGACCGACAACCGCATCTTCCAGAACCTCTCGGTGCCCGACATCATCGAGGAGGTGCTGCGCGCCTATCCCGACGTGGTGCTGGACAAGCGGCTGGAGGGCAGCTACCCGCCCCGCGACTATTGCGTCCAGTTCGAGGAAAGCGACCTCGACTTCCTCCAGCGGCTGATGGAGGAGGAGGGAATCTTCTATTTCTTCGAGCATGGCGAGGATGGCCATGTCACCGTGCTGGCCGATGCCAATGCGGCGATGAAGCCCGCGCCGGGCGCCGAGGAGATCGCCTATGAGCCCGACAGCCCCAGCGCCCCGCGCGAGGGCGATTACCTGACCGGCTGGGTGCCGCGCGCCGCGATGCGCATCGGGGCTTTCGCGCAGACCGATTACGATTTCCTGAAACCCTCCTCGGACCTGATGGCGACGGCAAGCCGGCCCGAGGGCCATGCCGGCGACCGGCGCGAGGCTTACCTTTATCCCGGCCGGCACCTGGACCTGGGGCGCGGCGAGCGGCTGGCCGGCATCCGGCTGGAAGAGGCGCAGGCCGCCTTCGAGCGCGTCGCGGCCGAGGGCACCGCCCGGCCGCTGGGGCCGGGGCGCAGCTTCACGCTGGCGGGTTTCCCGCGCGAGGCGGAA
Source organism: Paracoccus pantotrophus (assembly GCF_008824185.1). Lineage (NCBI taxonomy): Bacteria > Pseudomonadati > Pseudomonadota > Alphaproteobacteria > Rhodobacterales > Paracoccaceae > Paracoccus > Paracoccus pantotrophus. Next base: position 1,824,212 of record NZ_CP044426.1, on the reverse strand, counting down.
AACGACCGCCATCTGGTGCTGTCCGCCCGCTATCGCATGTGGGACGACCAGGTCCGCGCCGGCCAGCGCGCCGGGCAGGAGGGGCGCGACCCCTTGGGCTATCACGTCCGGCTGGTCTGCGCCCCGGCGCGCATCCCCTTCCGCCCCGAGCGCCGCACGCCGCGCCGGCCGATGCGCGGGCCGCAGACCGCCGTGGTGGTGGGCCCCGCGGGGGCCGAGATCTATACCGACGAACATGCGCGGGTGAAGGTGCAGTTCTTCTGGGACCGCAAGGGCCGGCGCGACGCGCATTCCAGCTGCTTCGTGCGCGTCAGCCAGGCCTGGGCCGGGGCGGGCTGGGGCTTCATCCAGATCCCCCGCATCGGGCAGGAGGTGATCGTCGATTTCCTGGACGGCGATGCCGACCGGCCGATCATCACCGGCCGGGTCTACAATGCCGAGCAGGTGCCGCCCTATGGCCTGCCCGGCAATGCCACGCAATCGGGCTGGAAATCCAACAGCTCGCCCGGCGGCGGCGGCTGGAACGAGTTGCGCTTCGAGGACAAGGCCGGCGCCGAGGAGGTGTATTTCCAGGCGCAGAAGGACCATAACGAGCTGATCAAGAACGACGAGACCCGCCGCATCGGCCATGACTGGGTCGAGGATGTCGGCAACGACGCCACCCAGTCCATCGGCAACGACCGCCGCGAAAGCGTTGGCAACGACAAGTTCACCACCATCGGCGCGAACCGCCAGGTCTCGATCGGGGTGGACGATACGGAAAAGGTCGGCGGCCATCGCAGCCTGGACGTGGGCGCGACCGAGACGATCCATGTCGCCGCCAGCTCCACCGAGACCATCGACGGCGCGCATAGCCAGACCGTCGGCGGCATCCAGACCATCACCGTCAAGGCGGCGCGGGTGGACAGCGTGGCCGCGACCGAGACGCGCAATGTCGGGGCGGCGCAGACCAATACCATTGTCGGTGCGCGCGGCGTGACGGTGCTGGCCGGGCAGAACCACGCGATCTCCTCGGACGACGGCTGGAAGGTAGGCGGCAACCGCTCGACCAACGTGGCGGGGAACGAGACCGTCGAGGTCGGCGGCAACCGCAGCCACAAGGCGGGCGGCAACCGGGCCGAGAAGGTCGGCGGCGATTCGACGCTGGACGTTGCCGGCAAGCGGGCCACCACGGTCGGTGCGGATGAATTGCACAAGGTCGCCGGCAAGATGGGGCTGGACGTGGGCGCGGCGCTGGCCATCGTGGCGGCGGATTCGATCGCGCTGACCTGCGGCTCGGCCGCCATCGTGATGAAGAAGGACGGCACCATCACCATCGAGGGCAAGGACATCACGATCAAGGGCTCGGGCAAGATCGACGTGAAGGCCTCGGGCGAGACCTCGATCAAGGGCTCCAAGGTCAACCTGAACTGAAGAGCGCTGCCAGCGCAGGCCCCGGCGCCTCGGGATCGGCGGCCAGCGCCGGATGCCCGCGTTGCCACAGCAGCAGCGGCGGTGCCTCGGCCTTGCCCGCCGGCGCGGGCAGGGCCGCCAGCGCCTGCCACAGCGCATCGGGATCGGGCTCGGCGGCGGCTTGCAGCGCGGCCTCGCACCAGGGCTCCAGCGCCTCGGGTCCGGGCAGGCTGTCGGCCAGCAGGAACAGCGCCAGCGGAAAGCGCCGCCCCACCGCATCGGCCGAAGGCAGCACCAGCCCCGCCGCCGCCCGCCCGCCCGAGGCGATGCGCAGCCGCAGCCCGCCCTCCGGCCAGTCCTCGCGCCTGGCCAGATGCGCCGCGGCCCAGCGGTCCCAGCGGCGGCGGAACGGCTCGGGCAACCCGCGGCCGACGAAATCGCCGCGCGCCGGCAGCTTGCCCCAGAAGCCCGCCTGCGCGCTCAGAACGCTTCCGGGCATCGGAAGGCGCCGAACATGCTCAGGTCGAAGGGATTCTCGACCGAGGCCGCGCGCAGCTCGAACCGGGCGGCATAGGGGCCGATGCCCAGCCGCAGGCCAAAGACCTCGGGCAGCGCGGTGGGCGACAGCCCGGCCTTGCGCACCAGCCGCAGCCAGGCCCAGGCGCCGGTCTCGGTGCTGATCGCCTCGCCCGTGCCATCGACAGGGGTGAAGCTCAGCGAGATCAGGTTGGTGCCGTCCTTGCCCGGCCAGGTCATCGGCATCGGCCGGGAGGCGGCATTGAAATAGACCAGGCTCTGCCCGTCGACGTTCAGTGTCACCCGCGCGGCATTCGGGGTCAGATCCTTCGGCTCCAGCGTGAATGCCATGACCGGCCCGGCGCCACCCGGAAACAGCGCGTCGCGGATGGCGCGGGCCTGTTCGAACGGCGCCAGCGTTCGCGCGTCCAGCCCCAGGTCGGCCCGCCAGCGCCAGGGCCGGGCGCTGGTGTCGACATAGGGCGTCAGCGTCTCGTTGGAGAAGGCGTCGAAGCGGCCGCCGGGGCCGAAAAGCTGCTGGAAGTCGCTGACCGTCACGTCGATGGCCGAATCCGCGACGAAGGGATAGCGCCCGCCCGTCGCCGCGCGGCAGAAGGGCAGCACATCCGCCCGCCAGCGCGCGTTGAGCTGCGCGAGGATCGCCTCGCGCGTGACGCTGATCGTGTCGCCGGCGATGGCGCCCAGCCAGGCGTTGACCGGGTCGGGCAGGGTGGCCGCGACATTGCGCAGGTCGCCCGTCAGCTGCGGCAGCCCGCCGCGCGACAGCAGCGCCGCCTGCGGATCGGGGCTGGCCTGCACGGTCAAAAGCTCCTTGGACAGCGCCCCCAGCGCGGTCTCGGCATCCAGGATCAGCGGCGGCTTGCCGTCCACCTCGGCGACGATGGCCTTGAGGGGCGCGAAATGCCGGGCGATCTCGGCGCCGGGCGGTGGCGGCTCGGGCTCGCCCGGACGGCGGGCGGCGGCGGCGACCTTGGTGCCGATCCGCGCCGCGGCGCCAAGGCCCAGCTTGCCGGCCACCTTCTTCAGCACGCCGGGATTGATCTCGGGGCTGTCGCCCTGTTCGGGCGGGCGCGCCAGGTCGGTTTCGGCGACGACGGCGTTCAGCAGCCGCTTGAGCGTGCTGTCGGGACTGGCAAGGTCTTTCAGGTTCGCGGTGGCGGTGGCCAGGTCGGGGATCGGCGCCAGCCGCACGTCGCGCAGGAAGCCTTCCCAGGCGTTGATGAAATCGTCCTGGTAAAGCTTCATCATGTCGGCCTGCAACGAGGCGGCCGAGGCATCGGCGCTTTCCGCACAGCCGCCGGCAAAGACCTTGCGGTCGTTCAGCGCCGCCTCGGCCATGCTGGGCAGCATCGGCAGCACCGTGCCGTGAAAGCCCTGCCAGGTGAAGGCGCCGGGAATGCCCTGGCGCAGGGTCTGGCCCGACAGCCGCGTCAGAACCTGCCCCGCCAAAGGCCCGGCCTTTTCCGCCGGGATCCAGTCGGGCAGGGTGGCGATCTCGGGCTCGGACATCAGCGCGCGATAGCTGCGCAGCGACAAGGGCACGGTGCAGATCGCCTGCAAGGCGGCCTCGACCAGTTGCGGATCGGCCTGGATGCGGCTTTCGTCGCCGCCCAGCCGGTCCAGCGCGGCAAGTTGCCAGGCGCGCGCCGCCTCGGTCGGGAAGGGGGTCTCGGCGGCAAAGGCGGGCAGCACCTCCTGCCACCATTCCGCGAGCCAGGCCCGGTCATAGGGGCCAAGCCCGGTCAGCATCTGATAGGCCTTCAGCGCGCCCAGCAGGAAATCCGGGTCGCGGATCTGCCGCCACATCGTCGCTTCCAGAAAGGCGACCATGCGCGGCTCCAGCAGGTTGCGCAGCCCGCGTTCGCGGGCCAGCCGGGCCGCGCCCTCGATCTCGGCCGCGGCCGAGGGGCCGATCAGCGCCAAGGGTCCGCCGGGCACCGGCGTCCGCGCCGCCTCGATCTCGGTCATGGCATCCAGCGCGACGGGCAGGTCCAGGGGCTCGGTCGGCGCCTGGCGCGAGGCGGCGTTGGCCAGCCGCCCCGACAGGTCAGCCAGCAGGCGCTGTTGATCCGCGACCGCGCCGGACTGGCGCATGGTGTTGAACAGGAACCCCAGGCCCGCCAGCAGCACCAGCAGCGCCGCCGCCGCCGCCGAGCCGCGCCAGAGCCATGTCCGGCGCTCCTCGGCGCGCGGGTCGAACAGGCCCAAGCCTGCCTCGCCGAAGATCACCCCGGCCAGCAGGTCGTGCAGGAAGAAGGACCGCCGCTCGCCCATCATCCGATGCGGCGCCGCCGCGGGCGCCAGGCCAAAGCCCGCCGCCATCCCGGCCAGCATTCGGTCCAGCGGCGAGCCCTCCTGCGTGGCCGAGGTCAGGTAGAAGCCGCGCAGCCAGGGGGTCTGCTCATAGCGGCTTTCGCCGAAGGCGGTGTCGATCAGCAGCCGCAGCGGCGGTTCCAGCCGCTCGAATTCGGCCGGAAAGCGGAAGATCGCGGCGCGCTGCGGCAGGTCGGCATCCTCGGCCAGCCGTGCGTCCAGCCGGCCCTCCAGCACGGCGGCGAGGCTGCGGAACTCGCGGGTGATCGCCTCGGGCTCGGGCAGGGCATCGACCGGCAGGGTCGCGCCCCAGACCTGCGCCCGCTGGGCCGAGGTCAGCGCGCCGAAGAACGCCTCGAAGCCCGGCAGCCGGTCGGCCTTGGTGAGCATCAGATAGACCGGCAACTGCATCTCCAGCCGCTCGGCGATCTCGGTCAGGCGCTTGCGGATCTCGCGCGCGTGGCGGCGCAGCGCGTCCTCGGGGCCCAGCAATTCGTCCAGCGACAAGGCCACGATCACCCCGTTCAGCGCCCGCCGGCCGCGATGCTTCTTGAGCAGGTCGAGAAAGCCGGCCCATTCCGCCGCGTCGCGCTCGGGCTCGCTGGACTGGTCGGTATAGCGGCCGGCGGTGTCGACCAGCACGGCGGTTTCGGTAAAGAACCAGTCGCAATTGCGGGTGCCGCCGACGCCCTTCAGGTCGTCGTTCAGCGCGATGGGAAAATTCAGCCCCGACTGGCGCAGCGCCGTGGTCTTGCCGGTGCCTGGCGGGCCGATGATGACATACCAGGGCATCTCGCGCAGAAAGCGCCGCTTGCCCAGTCGCGAGCGCGCCAGCGTCGCCAGGATCTCCTGGAACTTGCCGCCGATCTCGGCCGCGGCATCGGGCGCGTCGGGCAGGGGCGGCGGCGCGGCCAGTTCGGTGACGAACATGCGGTTGCGCCGCGCGGCGCGGATCTGGCCCAGCAGCAGGATCAGCAGCCACAACACCAGGATGGCGCCCAGGCAGATCGCGCGGATCTCGGCGCTTTCCAGGGGCGCGGCCTCGCCGACCGAGACCAGCGGGCCATAGAACCAGATCGCCGCCGCCAGCAGCGCCAGCCCGACGAAGGTCCAGAAGCCGCGGGACAGGAGGAACCGGAACATGGCCTTGAGCACGCGCATCTATTGCCTCTTCTCGATGCGGATCTCGATCCGGCGGTTCTGGGCGCGGCCGTCGCGGGTGGCGTTGTCGGCCACCGGCTGGCTGTCGGCGCGGCCCTCGGCGCTGATGAGCTCGGCGGGCACGCCGGCCGCCGCCAGCGCCTGCGCCACGGTCTCGGCCCGCGCCTCGGACAGGCCCTGGTTCGAGGCAAAGGGATTGCTGCGCTGCACCGGCACGTTGTCGGTATGGCCGCTGACCGCGACCGCGCCGATGCGATGCGCGTTGGCCACGACGGTCTTGCCGATCGCCTCGACCAGCGGCTGATAGGCGGGGTTCAGGCTGGCCTTGGCCGAGCGGAACACCTCGGGATTGCTGGCCTGCACCACCAGCACCACGAGGCCCGAGGTTTCGCGCCCCTTCATGGCCGGGCGCAGGGCGGCGGGCAGGGCGGCCTGGAAGGCGGGCAGCAGCGGGTCGATCACGGTGGCCGGCAGTTCCGGGGCCGGCTCGACGGTCTGGCGCACGGGCCTGAAGATCGCGGCGCGTTCGGCCGGCGGCAGGCCGGCGGCCTGGGTGAACAGGCTTTCCGCCTTGCCCGAAAGGTGCATGGAGAGGCCCGTGTGGATCGCCAGGACCAGCCCCAGCGCGCCCAGCCACAGCGTCCACAGCGGCACGGCGAAACGGCGCGGCGTGTCGGGCGCGATCACCCCGGCGCCGTGCGGGGCCAGCGGCATGGCCTCGCGTTCCGGGTCGCGCAACAGCCGGGCAATCTGCGCGCGCAGCGCCACCAGCGCGCCTTCGCCGGCGCCGCCCTGCACGCGATACTTGCCGCGAAAGCCCAGGCAGAGGCACAGCCAGGCCAGTTCCAGCAGGTCGCGCTCGCCGGCCGGGTTGCGCATCAGCGCGTCCAGCCGGTCGAAGAAGCGGGTGCCGGCATCGACCTCGCCGGTCATCTGCGTGACCAAGGGCTGCCGGGGCCAGTCGCTTTGCCCGCCCCAGGGCGTGTTCAGCGCCAGGTCGTCCAGCAGGGCGGCGACGAACCAGGCGCCCTGGTCGGCCCGGCTCAGCGGCACGCCGGCGGCGACCGAGGCGTCGCGCCCCTCGACCAGCACCGATTGCAGCCGCGCGCGCAGCGCCTCGGGGCGGGCGGGGGGATTGGCGCGCTCAAGCTCGGGCGCCAGTTCCAGCAGCGTGGCATGGGCGGCGACCAGCGGGTTGGCATGCGCCCGCCCGCGCCGGGCATGGGGCGCGGCCTCGGGCGCGGCGGGATCGGGGGCGGCCTGCCAAGTGGGGCGTGGCGGCGCGGGACCGGGGCCGGGCGGATCGGGCAGGGATTGCGGCCGGCCCGCGCCCAGCGGTCGGATCCGGGTGCGACCGGGGTCGCCAAGGCCGAATGGATCGTTCTGGTCGCCCATTCCCCGCCCCTATCTGCTGACCGCGTAGCAGTCGATTTCGGGCTCGCGGTCCAGCTTGCCCGACACGCCCAGCACGAAGCCCGGCGAGGCTTGCAGCCGCGCCCAATGCTCGGACTTGCGGTCCAGCTCCAGGCACAGCCGGTCGCCGTCATAGGGGATCTCGCGCGGCTGCGAATGCAGCGGCCGCAGGGGAATGCCCGGCAGGCGCGAGGTCCACAGCGCCTCGAACTCCTCGGCCGCGCCCACCGTGACCTGGCGGGTGAAAAGCTGCATCAGCCCCTCGTCCGACATGTCGGAGCCGATGCGCAGCACGATGCGGCTGTTTTGCAGGATCTCGGGGTTGTCGATGCGCACCTTCCAGACGTTCTGCGCGTGGCGGGCGACCGGCAGGGCGCGGGATTTCGGCTCGACATGGCGCAGGGACAGGATCAGCGAGCGCAGCGCATCGGCCAGCGCGGCGAAACCCGGCTGCGGGTCGGCATGGTCGTAATCCGGCAGGGGCGACAGCCGCCGGGTCGAGGAGCCATAGGTCGCCATCCGTCCCGCCAGCTCGGCCAGGTCTGCGAAAAGCTCGGACGGATGCGCAAGGTTCTGCGCCAGCAGGTGTTGCAGCCTTGGCCGCGCGGCATTGGCCAGTTCCAGGATCAGCAGGTTCTCGACCGAGCGGCCGGCGCCGCCCAGCACCATGCCGCCCTGCGCCTCGATGATGCGGTCGAGCCCGGTGACCAGTTCCTTGAGCAGCCCGCCATACCAGGGCACGGCGGCCAGGGTCAGGGCGGGGGGCAGCCAGCCCTCGGCCAGCGCGACCCGGCCGTCGGCGGCCAGCCCCTCGATGCCCGCCAGCGGCAGGGTGACGGCGCCCTGCGTGGCCTCGCCGGGCAGGAACAGCCGGGTCGAGAGCCGGGCGATCTCGACCTCGGCGGGTTCGGCGCCGCCGCGGATCTCGTCGCGCAGGCTGGCCCATTCGCCGCGCCAGCGCGCGCCGCCCGGCTCGGCATGGGCGGGATCGACCGCCGCCGTGCCGGGCTGGCGCGGCGCCACGCCCAAAAGGACCGCGCCGGCGGGTGTCGCACGGCTGACCGCGACCGGCGGCGGCGGCGGGCTGTCGGCCGGGATGCGAAAGCCGGTGCCGTCGGGGAACAGCCCCTCGGCCTCGGCCACGGCGACCTGCCCGGCCTCCAGCGCCGCGGGGTCCAGCCGCAGCGCGACAAAGCCCCAGGCCTGCCGCGGCCGCGCCCGCAGCAGCGCGCGCAGCTGTGCCGCGGCATGGCGGTCCTGCTGCTGGAAATGCTGCGGGCGCAGGAACAGGCCCTCGGACCAGACGACGCGGCTGCCTTCGGTCATGCGCTTTCCCTTCAGGCTGGGGTCATGGTGACGCCGCCCGGACCGGCGGTGACGGTGAAGCTGGCGGTCCCGGTGGGCGAGACGGCGGCCTTGGCGCGGGTGGTCTTGCCGGCCGGGTCGCGATAGCCGGCGACCACCGCCACCGCCGTCGTCGCCGGGTCGAGCACCAGCGCCTTTTCGGCGCTGCCGCCGGGGGCCAGCGTGACCGTTTCCGCCTTGACCAGGTCGGCCCCCAGGGCGGCGGCGGGGTCTTGCAGCGCCAGCGTGTCGGCGGCGTCGAAGCCGGCGGTGCCGCGCAATTGCAGGATATGCAGCGTCAGCGGCCGGTCGCTGCCGTCGGGGCCGGGATTGACCCCGGCCGAGGCCGACATGGCCAGATTGACCGAGCCGGGACCGGCCGGCCCGCCGCAGGCCGCGGTCAGCGCCAGCGTTCCAAGCCCGGCCAGCGTGGCCCGGCGCGTGAGGATAGGGAAGATCGTGGTCATGGCTCGCTCCTCTCGGGGGTTTCGTAGGCATCGCGGAATTCGGCGCCGACCTCGCCCAGGAAACGGTCTTCGGCGGCGCGGGCGATCTCGGCCCAGCGGGCGGCATAGGCGTCCCAGAGCAGCGCCGAGCGCCCGCCGGCCAGCAGCGCCCGCAGCGTCCCGGCATCGGCCAGCTGCGCCTCGATCGCCTCGGGCGAGAAGCGGTCGATCATCCGGCGCAGCGCCGCCTGCAAGCCGTGCCAGCTGCGCATCCGGTGGTCGGCGAGATCGCGGAACGCCTCGGCGATGGCCGCGTCGGGCTCCAGATAGCCCGCCCCGCGCGGCGCGACCAGCGCAGCCACCTGCTCGTCGGGCATGGCCAGGAATTTCAGCGGGTTGACCTGGGCCGCGCCCAGCGTGGTGCGGGCGACGCGCAGCGAGCCCTTTTCCTCGGCCCGCGCGCGCAGCAATGCGACCAGCCCCTCGGCCAGCATGCGGTAGCGCCGGCCAAGCGCCTCGAGGTCCACGTCCTCGGTGCCCGACGGATCCAGCCCGGCGCCGCGCAGAAAGGCGGCGGCCGCGTCGGATGGCGGCTGCGGTTGCGGGGCCAGGGCGGGGGAAGGGGTTGCCGCGACGGGCGCGGGGTCGGGCTGGGGCGGTGTCGCGCCGGATGGCCCCCAGTTCCAGCCGTCGCCTTGCGGGGCCGGCGCGGCAGGCGGTGCGGCGGGCAGCGGGTCCAGCGTGAAGGGATCGTCGAAGCCCGGCGGCGGTGCGGGCGGCAGCGGCGGCGCGAAACGGCCGGTGGTGCGCTCGAAGGGCTCGGGCAGTTCCGAGGGCCGCGGCGGCGGCGGCGGTGGCTCGCGGGGGGCGAAGAACGGGTCGACGCCGATGCCCGGATCGGTGGGCGCCGCCGCGGCGGCCTGCGCCCCGGCCTCGACGGCCACGCCCAGCGTCACGTCGCCCAGTCGCAACCGCATCCCGTCGCGCAGCGCGGTGCTGCGGCCCGGTCCCAGCGGCTCGGCCGCCGCGTCGATGAACAGCCCGCCCGAGCTGGTATCGGTGACGGTCCAGCCCTCGGCCGTGGCCTCGACGATGCAATGGCGGCGCGAGACGAACATCTCGGGATCGTCGATCTGCCAGTCGCAGCCCGGCTCGCGCCCCAGCACCGCCCGGCCGCCCTCCAGCCGCAATTCGGTTTGGGGCTGGGGAACGGGGCTGGTGAGGACGGTGAGGCGCAGGGTCATCAGGCGGCCTGCCTTTCGTCCAAGGGCAGGCGCAGGTCGTCGCGGTCCCGCGCGGCCCCGTTGCCCAGCCAGCCGGTCCGGCCAAGCGCCGGTCCCCGCCCCAGCGCGGGCGGCGGTACCTCGGGCGCGGCCAGCACCAGCCGCAGGTCGAAGCCGATCTCCTCGCCCATGGCAAAGCGCAGCAGGCGGCGCAGCGCCGCCCGTTCCGCGCCTTCCTCGGCCAGCCGGCGGTATTGCGCAAGCGGCAGCGGGCCGACGGTGATCTCGGCCCGCGCCTGCGGCTGATAGACCCGCGGACCCAGCATCGCACCCCGGCCAAGCCCGGCATGGGCGCGGCCAAGGCGGCTGGCCAGGGCGGCGGGGATGTCCTGCCAATAGGGCACGAACTCGGCCACCCGCACCGGCGCGTCCAGCAGGTCCGACAGCAGCGCCGCCAGCACCTCGGGGCTGCGAACCTGGCCGGCCAGCCCGGTGGCATGGCGCAGGGCGGGCGCGGGATCGTCCAGCGTCTCGGCGCTGCCAGGCAGGCCGAGCCCGGCCAGCGCCGCGATCATCGCCGCAAGCCTGCCCTCGCACCCGTGATCGGCGGCGAGGGCGGGCTGCGCCTCGGCAAAGGCGCGGTAGTAAAGCGCCATCATCCGGTGTTGGAGCAGGTTGCAGAACTCCAGGAAGGCGCGATCCGCCCCCGGCTCGGGCTGGGCGGAGCCGGCGAACCAGCGTTCGGACATGCGTTCCAGCATGCGGCGGCTGAGATGCAGCGGCATCGGGCCTTCGGGGCCGAAAAGCCCGGTGATCTCCAGCGCGATGCGGGCGGGACTGTCGCCTTCGGCGGGGCTGAAGCGCGCGACCTCGCAGGCGGCGGGGCCCAGCCGGATCTCTTGCCCCAGCCGCGCCGGCTCCTGGTCCGGGCCGCCGGCATGGCCGAAGCGGCGGCCGGGCGCTTCCAGCCGCCGCATCAGGGCGAAGGCCTCGATGCCGGGGGGCGGGGGCGGTTCCCCGGTCAGATCCGGGGGCGCAGGCCGGGCCGCATCGGCCATGACATCTCCTCCTGTTTCTGCACAAGGCGGGTGCGGGTGCGCACGAAGCTGTTGACCGAGGCGTGCCGGGCGAACAGCCGGTCGAGCAGCGCTGGCAGAAGCAGCCGGCTGGCCCCGGCCAGCGGCGCCTCGTCGATTTCCAGCGTGATCTCGGTGCCGCGGCCGAAGGCCAGCGGGCCGGGCAGGTCCAGCCGCGCGATCACCGGGCGGCTGGCGACGGCGGCGACGGCGCGGGCGTGGCGGGCAAGCTGCGGATCGCCGCGATCGGCGTAAAGCGCCAGCAGCGCGCAAAGCGGCGCGCCGTCGCGCCCGGCCTCGGCCAGCGACAGATGGCCCGAGGCAAGCTGCGCCACCAGCCGCCAGGTCAGCTCGTCCAGCCCCGCCGCACCGCCCTGACCCGCCTGCGGCGGTGCGCCCGCCAGCGCCGGTTGCGGCCGGCGCATCGGGCCGACCAAGTCAACCCGCATCACCGGCTCGCCGCCCTCGGGCGTCAGCCGCGGCGTGTCGTCCAGGATCGGCAGGTCGCGATTGGTGCAAAGCGCGCGGATGTCCAGCCGGCGCGGCATCCAGTCCGCGGCGCGCGAGACCGAGATCCACAGGTCATGCCCGGCATAGGAGCTGCGCATCTGGCCGCGCCGGATTTCGTCGGTGGCCGGGCGGCGGGGGCGGCGCTCGGCCCACCAGACCGGGCCGGCGTGGCGCGGCGCCTCGGGGGCATGGGCGGGGCAGAGCAGCCCGTCCGCGCCCTCGCGGTCGGCATCGGCGACGCGGATCAGGCGATAGACCTCGAAATCGCGGGTGCGGGCGCGGTCGGGATGGACCGGATGCGCCGTCGCCCGCGGGTCGAGTTCGACGAAGTTGCACTCTTTCTCGAACAGGTTGACCAGCGGCACGGCGAACAGCCGGAAATCGTCGCGGCCCAGCCCCTCCAGCAGCGGCTCGGGGCGGGCAAGCGGCAGGGCAAGCTCCAGCGCCACCCCCTCGCCGCATTGCCGGGCGGCGGGGGCGAGCCCGTCCAGCCGCAGGTAGTGAAAGCGTTCCGGCATCAGGAAATAGTCGCGCAGCAGCCTGAAGCCCTCGAAGCTGCGGCGCAGGCGCGGGGTCAGCCCCTCGTCGTCGCCGGTGCCGACCAGTTCGGGCCAGTCGAGGGGAAGCGCCTGCGCGCCCGGCCGGGCGGGCCGGGCCAGCGCCCCCAGCCCGTTGCCGAAGATCGCGTCGAACAACGGACCCGCCCGCGCGCTGCCGGCAAAGCACAGGTCGAGCCGGTCCAGCGCCAGCGCCGACAGCGCGGCCGGACCCGTCGCGTTCAGGCCGATGCGGATGCCCGCCTCGGCCCCCGGCACGGCAAGGCCGGCGGCGGCCAGCGCGCCGCGGTCGGGCAGGTAATCCGCCGCCGCCAGCGCCAACGGCCAGAGCGTCACCGCCTGCGCGGTGGCATAGGTGGCGCGGGTGGCCAGGCCTTCGCGCGCGGCGGCGACGAAGCGGCTGCCGCGCGGCACCGGATGCCCGCCCGCCATGGCCTGCACCTGCGGGCCGGGTTGCAGCACGCCGATGCCCATGGCCGGCCCCGGCGCGGCCAGGTCGGGCCAGAGCGCGTCCAGCACCCCGGCGGTGAAACGCTGGCCCTCGGCCTCGACCTTCATCCGCGTGCGGGCGGCCAGGAAGGCCACGCCCTCCAGCAGCCGCTCGACATAGGGGTCGGGGCAGGGCACGGCGTCCAGCGACAGGTTGCGCGCCACGTTGGGATGCAGGGCGGCGAATTCGCCGGCCAGCACCCGGATATGGTCCAGCTCGGCCTCGTAGGCGGCAAGGAAGGCGCGGTCCATCAGCCCTCCTCCAGCACCGTCGCGGCGATGCCCGTGTCCAGGTCGATGGTGGTCAGCAGCCGCAGCCGCTCGGGCGCCGGGGCCATCAGCAACAGCCCCTCGATGCGCACGCGCAGGCCGATGCGGGTGCCGGGCTCGACCCTGACGCGGATGGTGTCGCGGCGCAGGCGCGGCTCGAACACCGCCAGCACCTCGCGTAATTCGCGGGCCAGCGCCTCGTGGTCGAAATCTCCCGCGCGCCGCCCGGCAAAGGCCGGCACGCCGTAATTCAGCACCGAGGCGCGGACATGGGGGAAATCGGCCAGCATCTCGGCCGGATCCTCGGCGCCGCCGGCGATGCCGGGGGGCGCGGCGCGGCGCTCGGCCGGCGTCAGCAGATAGCGCACCTCCAGCCGCTCGATGCCGAACAGATCCTCGATGTCGCGGCGCACCGCCTCGCGCAGGACATCGGGCGTGACCCGGATGCCGCGCTCCTGCAAGGCGGCGTGGCGGGCCTGCAATTGCGCCAAGGCCGCCAGGTCGCGCGCCTGCTCGGGGTCGAGCCCCTCCCGACCCTGGCCGGTCAGCAGCGCCCGAAGCCCTGCGGCGCCGTGGCGCGCGGTCAGCGCCGCCTTGCGCCTTGCGATCTCGGCCGACAGCGCGGGCAGGTCGTCGATCAGCCGGTCCCACAGGCTCGGCTGCACCGCCTCGCGCCGCGCCTGGAGGGGCACGGCGGTCGGGGGGCGGTCGGGGGCGGGGCTGGCCATGGCGATCCTGTGCGCATCCCGGCGGTCACTTGGCCGCCATCAGGTCGTACTCGACCTCGTGCTCGTCGCCCTTCGAATGGTCGTCGGCCTGCACGACGTATTTGATCGCGACCTTTTCGAACGAGATGCCGATCTGCTCGGCGATGGTGTCGATTTCCGGGGCCGGCTGGTTCTGGCTCATCGAATAGGACGAGATCAGGCAGTTGGTCATGGTGATGGTCAGGTAATCCAGATGCGCCTCGCCCGAATCCTTGCGGACGGTGAAGGTCATCGCCTCGAAGGCCTTGCCTTGCATGCAGGCCAGCGCCAGGTAGGGCGAGGCGGCGTCATACCATTTGTAAAGCGTCAGGTCGCTGATGGTGGCGCGACCGCGCACGCGGCCCGACCCGGTCGCGGCCGAGCTTTTCTGCTCGGCCTTCAGGTCGGCGCCCCAGATGTCGATTTCGCCTTCGTGATCGGCCCGGCGCGATTCGCCGTCGATGCCGTCGATCTTGAGGTATCCGGTGAAAGCCATCTCACATCTCCCTGTTCGGCCTGTTCGGCAAGCCGGGTTTCAGACATGGCGGGGCCCCTCGGGGCCGCGTCAGGGGCCGCGCGCGTCATGCACCCGCCGGCCCGGCGCCGCAGGGGCCGCCGCGGCCCCTGGGCAAAAGCGCGTCACGGCCCCTTGACCGAGGGCAGTTCCGAAACCAGCCGCAGCGAGGCGTTGATGCCTTCCAGCTGGTAATGCGGGCGCAGGTAGAAGCGGGCGGCGTAATAGCCGGGCCGGCCCTCGACGCTGTCCACCTGCACCTCGGCCTTGGCCAGCGGCCGCTTGGCCTTGGCCTTGTCGTCGGCCATGGCGGTATTGGCCAGCACGTAGCGGTTGATCCATTCGGACAGCCAGACCTCCATGTCGGCGCGTTCCTTGAAGGTGCCGATCTTGTCGCGGGCGATGGCCTTGAGGTAATGCGCGAAGCGGCAGACCGGCAGCAGATAGGGCAGGTTCGCCGACAGCCGCTCGTTGGCCTGGGCATCGGGGTCGACCAGCCGCCCGGCGCGGGCCTCGCAATCCTGCAGGGTCTGCGCGCCCAGGAAAGCCGCGATATCGGTGTTCTTGCGATGCAGGATCGGCATCAGCCCCAGCTTGGCCAGTTCATGTTCGCGCCGGTCGTCGATGGCGATCTCGGTGGGGCATTTCATCACCACCGAGCCGTCGTCGCTGGGGAAGGTATGCACCGGCAGGTTGGTGACGGCGCCCCCGGATTCCACGCCGCGGATCTGGCTGCCCCAGCCGTAAAGCTTGTGGCTGCGGTTGATGTTCACCCCCATGGGGAAGGCGGCGTTCATCCAGACGTAATGGTCATGCTTGCCGTCGATCTCCTCGCGGAAGTCGAAGCCCTTGACCGGGATGGTGTCCGGCCCATAGGGCAGCCGCGCCAGCACCCGCGGCAGGGTCAGGCCGATATAGCGCGCATCCTCGCTTTCGCGCAGGCTTTGCCAGGCCGCGTAATCGGGCGAGGATGTGACCATCTTCAGATCCTGCGGATTGGGCAGTTCCTGCCAGCTTTCCATGCGGAACAGCCGGGGCGAGGCCGCCGCGATGAAGGGCGCATGCGCCGAGGCGCAGATCCCCGACAGGTTGCGCAGCAGCCCCACGTCGCGCGGATGGTGGCTGAATTCGTAATCCCCGATGATGCTGCCGAAGGGGGCGCCGCCGAAGCTGGAATATTCCTCGGTATAGAGCTTGCGGAACATGGGCGACTGGTCCCACATCTGCCCCTCGAAATCCTCCAGCTGGTCGGCAAGCTCGTCCTTGGTGATGTTCAGCACCCGGATCTTGAGCATGGTGTCGGTTTCGGTGTTGTTGACCAGGTAATGCAGCCCGCGCCAGCTGCCTTCCATGCGGCGGATCTCGGGGGCGTGCAGCACCTCGTTCATCTGCACGGTCAGCAACTCGTCGATGCCGGCGATCAGCGACTTGATCGAGCGCACGGCATTGCCGGAAATCGTGGCGCTGCCGGCCTTTTCGCGGGCGGCAAGCGCCAGGTTGGCGACCAGTTCGCGCAGCTTGGCGCTGTCGTCCTGTTCCTTGACGCGGAAGTCCTTTTCCAGAAGCGCGCCGAACTCGTCCAGGTCGACGGCCTCGGCTTCGGGGGCGGCTTCGGTGCCCTTGAGTTCCTGTTCGGCCATGGTTCAGCCCTCCGTCCCGTCGCTGGCCGGGCTCACCGCCTGCTCGGCGATGCGGGCCAGCAGCGGCTCGTCGTTCAGAAGCTGGGCGATGCGCTTTTCGGCGCTGGCCTTGCCGTCCATATAGCTCAGCAGTTCCTCGAGCTTGCGGCGCATCTTCATCAGCTCGGCCAGTTCCGGGATTTGCTCGGCGATGCGGTCGGGGGCGAAATCGCCCATGTTGCGAAAGGTCAGGTCCACGAATATCTCCTCCTCGCCGCCCTCCTCGCCTTCCTTGCCGGGCAGGCGGTTCGGGATGCGGGCGGTGACGCGGGGCGACAGCGCCTCCATGAAGGCGGGGAAGCGGCCGGCATCCACCTCGACGAAGGACCGTTCGGCGGGCGGCTTCTGCGCCTCGCGCGAGGTGGACTTGCCCGCCAGATCCGCCATCACCCCCATGACGAAGGGCAGTTCGATGGTGGTCGGGCTGCCGTAATGCTCGACGTCATAGGCGATCTGCACCCTTGGGGCGCGATTGCGTTCGATTACCTTGGCCTTGCTCTCGCTCATCGCGGGTTACTCCCTGTCGCGGCGCCATCCGGCGCCGTCCCCGATTGCGCCCTGCCGTCAGCGTCCCTTGTCCTCGGTCACTCCGGCGACATTGCGGAATTCCTTCATCCCTCCCGGCGCCAGTTCCTCCATCAATTGCAGGAAGTTCATCGGCACCATCTTCTTCATCCGCCGCGCCAGATGCGGCAAGGGCGAGGCGGGTTCGTTGCGGTCGTAGAAATCGATGATGAGGTCGAGGCAGGCCTCGACCTGGGCGCGCGAGGCCAGCCGGGACGGCAGGCCCGCCGATGCCGGTGCAGCGGCCGCGGCGGCGGGCATGGGGCCGGGCATCGGGCCGGGCGCTGCGGCCGGCGCATCGGCTGCTTGCGCCGTGGCCGGGGCGGCCGTGCGGGTGAATTGCGCCGGCGGGCTGGCCAGGGTCGCCGCCATCCGCTCCAGTACCCGGCGCAGCGCCGGGAAGCGGGTCGGCGGGTCGTCCCCGATGCGCGCGGCCAGGGCCGCCTCCAGCCGGTCGAGCGCCGCCAGCGCGGCCGCAAGCCCCGCCTCGAGCCGCGCCACCGTTTCGGGCTCGGTGTCGCGCAGGGCGCGGCAGGCGGTCAGCACCCGCATCGCCCTGGCGTCATGGCGGGCCTCGCGCTCGGCCTGTTCGGCGGCGGAAAGCCCGGTCGGCCCCTCGGCCGCCAGCATCGAGGCCGAGACCGCCCCCGCCGCCAGATCCCCGCCCGAGACCACCGGCAGGCCACGCGGGGCCAGGACGGTGTTGAACTCCAGATCGCCCAGGATGCCGGCATCGGCATTCTCGATCTGGTAAAGCGCGTTGATGCGGCGCAGCGCCGCCTCGCGTACCAGCTGGCCCTCGCGCAGGGCGGGATGCAGGTGGTCCCACCAGGTTTCCAGCGTCTCGGCCAGCAGGTCCAGCCCCTCGGCCAGCCCCTCGGGGCCGCGCATGTTGGTCATGATCCGCGCCACGACAACCAGCAGGCGCAGGTCGCGGCCGGTCTGGGCCAGGGCCTCGGCCTCGTCCAGCAGATGCGCCCAGTCCAGCGCCACGTCGCCGGTATTGCCCTTGGCCAGCTGTTCGGCCCGCGCCGCCCGAGAGGCCCCGTCCAGCGCCCTTTCGAGCGCCAGGAACCTCATGTCGTTGCGAAGATCCAGCCCGGCGGAATCCGGCACGGCGAGCGGAGCGAGAAACATAGGAGTAACCTTCTCAAAGGCCGCATTATGTTCTTCTCGAAATGGGAAAATCATCTCATGGACTGCGGCTTTGCGCAATGAAATCCTGCGGATCGGCCGATATGCCCCTTGCGGGACGCGCGCCGGGCCCATCCGCCGTCAGGGCCGCAGGTCCAGGACGCGCTGGGTGGCGGCCAGGATGAGCTGGGGATCGGCCGCGCGCCGCGCTGCCAACGCCTCGGCAAAGGCGGCGGCGGATTCGTCGCCCGGCCGGCGCTCGTCGAAAAGCGGGCCGCGGGTCACGAAGGCAAAGATCCCGGCCTTGCCGAAATCGCGGTCGTTGACGCGAAAGGCGATGCGTCCCTGGCCCAGGGCGGCCTCCTCGGCGGGCCAGAGCACGCGCACGCGGCGCAGCGCGCCTTCGGGCTGGCCGATGCGGTCCAGCCGGGTTTCCTGATCGGTCATGTTGGGCAGGATGTTGAAGACCTTGCCGGTCTCCTCGACCGCGACCCAAAGCTCGGCGCCGGGCGTCGCCGCCAGTTCGGCGGGGACCAGCACGTCCGCGACCGGGTTGTCGCCGGGGCGGTATATCCCGGTCAGCGAGGGTTCGGGCCGGCCTGCCTCGGCCAGGCGAATGCCGATGCCGCCCTCGGGCAGGTCCGCCGCCGCGGCGCGGATCCGGCAGAGCGAGGGGCTGAGCGTCTCGATCTCCAGCCGCAGGGCGCGCTCGCCCAGGGCCGGGCGCAGCGTTTCGGCCAACGCCGCCGCGGCGGCCGCATCGGGCAGGGCGCCGCGGATCGCCACGCCGGCACCGGGCGGGGCGCCGCCCGGGGACAGGTCGCTGGTCAAGGGGCCGCAACTGGCGGCGCGGGCCAGCAGCGCGTCCAGATCGGCCGGCATCAGCAGGGTGGGGGCGGTGGCAAGCCGCGGCACCAAATCCATCCCCGAGGCCTGCGCCCATTCGGCCAGCCGGGCGGCGATGGCGTCGCGCTCGGCCGGGGTGGCGGCGCTGCCGGCGATCTCGGCGCGCATGTCGGTGACCAGCACCGTCCAGCCCTGCAACCCTTGCAGCGCCGGGAAAAGCCGCTCGACCGCCTCGGCCCAGCCCGGCGCCGGCATGCCGCGCGCCGGGGCCAGGGCGTCCTGCGGTGGGCTGGCCCCGGCGGCCTCGGCAAAAGCGGCGGCGATGCGCGCGGCGCTGGCCGCATCCGGCGCCGGGCCGGACAGGTGCGGCGCCTCGCCCCCCGCCGCCTCCAGCCGCCAGGGCTGGACCAGCGGCAGGGCGGGGAAAAGCAGCGGCCTTGCGGCAAAGAACCCGCCGGACAGCATCACGGCCAGAAGCAGCAGGATCAGCCAGATCCGCCCGCCGCCACCCGCCTTTCGCGCCGGTTGCGGCCGCGGTGCGGCGCCCTTGCGGGCCGGCGCGGCCTCGGCCCCCTTCAGCAGCGCATCCAGCCGCGCCACCACCGCTGCGGCCGAGGGTGCGCGCTCGGCGATCCGCGGTGCCGAAAGCCACAGGATCAGCCCCGCCAAGGGCTCGGGCAGGCCGGTCACGTCCAGCGGCTCGGATTTGCGGCGGATCATCTCGCCGGGCGTCGCGCCGGCAAAGGGCACTTCGCCCCGCGCCGCCGCCAGCAGCAGCGCGCCGAGCGCGTAAAGGTCGCTGGCCGGCTCGGCCTTGCCGTCGAACTGTTCGGGCGCGGCATATTCGTATTTGCCGGCGAACTGGTTGCCGACCACGGTATGCGCGCCGGCGGCGGTGTCCTTGGCGATGCCGAAGTCGATCACCGTCGCGCCTTCGACCCGGCCGTCGCGCAGGATGACGTTGTCGGGCGACAGGTCGCGATGCACCACGCCGCGGGCATGGGCGGCGACCAGCCCCTCGGCCACGCGATGCGCAACGATCAGCAAGTCGCGCATCCCCAGCCGCCGCTCGGCCATCGCCTCGGAGAGCGCCGGCCCGTCGATGAAGTCCATGACCAGGAAGACATGGCCCTCGGGTGTGCGCGAGCAGTCGCTGTAGCGCACCACGGCATCATGCAGGATGTCGCGCATCGCCTCTTCGCGGCGCATCAGCTCCAGATAGCCCTCGTCGCCGGAAAAGCCGGCCGAAAGCGCCTTGATCGCCACCACCCGGCCGGTGACGAGGCTTTTGGCGCGATAGACCTCGCCGGTGCCGCCGCGGCCCAGCACGCCCTCGACGGTCCAGGTGTTGTTGAGCACCTGGCCCTCGTGGAAGATGTCCCCCGGCAGGGCCGGGATCATGGCGACGTTCCCTTTTGCGGCAGGCTGGCCATGGCCGGCTCCTTGCGAAAAGATTTCCGAAAGTCGCGGTTTTGAAATACACTTTCCCAAGGATCATTTCCCCCGAGCCTGCCCGTGGCAAGCCCGTTTTATCGCTCCGGTTCTTTTGCCAGCTTTGCAAGGATGGCCAGGATGACGACCGTGACGCCCCGCGCCCCCGCCCGAGGATCCAGGGAAACCGTCAAGCGCAAGGAACTGGTCGCCCGGCTGGACCCGCTGTGCCTGCGGGCGTTTTCCGAAGGGGCGCGCAATGCCAAGGCGCGCGGCAACCCTTACGTCGAACTGGTGCATTTCATCGCCGCGCTGGCCGGGATGCCGGATTCGGACCTGGCGCTGATCGCCCAGGCGGCCGGGGCCGATGGCGCCCGGCTGGAGGGCGACCTGGCCCGCGCGCTGGACGCCCTGCCGCGCGGGGCCAGCGCGGTCGAGGAGTTCTCCGACCACATCTTCCACGCCATCCAGGAGGGCTGGACCCTGGCCGCGCTGGAGGGCGGCACCGACCGCGTGCGCTCGGGCGACATCCTGATCGCCTGCCTCAAGACCCCGGTGCTGGAAGGCTTGCTGCTGCGCATCAGCCCCGAGTTCGGCCGCATCGACCCCGACCGCATGGCGCCGGACCTGCCCGGCATCCTGGCCGGTTCGGCCGAAGCCGAGGCGGCGGAGCCGCCCGAGATGGCGCCGGCCAATGTGCCGAAACCGCCCGAGGGGGCGCTGGCGAAATACGCCACCAACCTGACCGAGCGGGCGCGGGCCGGCAAGATCGACCCGGTGGTCGGCCGCGACCCGGAAATCCGCCAGATCATCGACATCCTGATGCGGCGGCGGCAGAACAACCCGATCCTGACCGGCGAGGCCGGGGTGGGCAAGACCGCCGTGGTCGAGGGCTTTGCCCTGCGGCTGGCGCGCGGCGACGTGCCGCCGCAGCTGGCCGCGGTCGATCTGTGGCTGCTGGACATCGGGCTGATGCAGGCCGGCGCCAGCGTCAAGGGCGAGTTCGAGAAGCGGCTGAAATCGGTGATTGACGAGGTGCAGGCCTCGGCGAAATCGGTGATCCTGTTCATCGACGAGGCGCATACGCTGATCGGCGCCGGCGGTGCGGCGGGCACGGGCGATGCCGCCAACCTGCTGAAACCGGCTCTGGCGCGGGGCGAGCTGCGCACCGTCGCCGCCACCACCTGGGCCGAATACAAGCAGCATATCGAAAAGGATCCGGCGCTGACCCGGCGCTTCCAGGTGGTGAAGGTCGAGGAGCCTTCGGAAGCCGCCGCTGTCGAGATGCTGCGCGGCGTGGCGGGCGTGCTGGAAAAGCACCACCGGGTCGAGATCCTGGACGAGGCGATCGGCGCCGCCGTTTCGCTGTCGCATCGCTATATCCCGGCGCGGCAATTGCCGGACAAGGCGATCAGCCTGCTCGACACCGCCTGCGCCCGCGTCGCCGTCAGCCAGCACGCGACGCCCGCCGAGCTTGAGGATCTGGAGCGCCGCTTGCAGGCGCTGGAGATCGAGGCGGGCATCATCGCCCGCGAGGCCGCGATCGGCATCGACACCACTGAACGCCAGGCCGCCAACGATGCCGCCCGCGCCGCGGCCGAGGCCGAGCGGGCCGCCGCGCTGGAACGCTGGGAGGCGGAAAAGGCGCTGGTCTCGGACATCCTGGCCCTGCGGGCCGAGCTGCGCGGCGAGGGCATGGCGCTGGACGAGACCGGGGCGGACGCGGCAGAGGCTGAAGCGGAGAGCGCCGCCGCGCAGGCCGCTGCCGAGGGGGCTGCGGCCGAGGCCGCGCCCGATGCATCCGTCGGGGCCGCGCCGGCCGCTGATGCGGGTGCCGAAGCCCCGAACCCCGATCCCGACCCCGCCGCGCGGCTGGCGCTGTTGCGCGCCAAGATGGCCGAACTGGCCGAGCGGCAGGGCGAGCGGCCCTTGATCCTGCCCTCGGTGGACCGGCTGGCGGTGGGGGCGGTGGTCCAGGACTGGACCGGCATCCCGCTGGGCCGGATGCTGGCCAGCCAGACCGAGCGCGCCCTGGGCCTTGCCGGCCTGCTGGCGCAGCGCGTGGTCGGCCAGGACCATGCCATGGCCGCCATCGCCAGCCGCATCCAGACCGGCATGGCCGGGCTTGGCGCGCCGGAAAAGCCGATGGGCGTCTTCATGCTCTGCGGCCCCTCGGGCGTCGGCAAGACCGAGACGGCGCTGGCGCTTGCCGATGCGCTTTACGGCGGCGAGCAGAACCTGATCTCCATCAACATGAGCGAGTTCCAGGAGGCGCATACCGTCTCGACCCTCAAGGGCGCGCCGCCGGGCTATGTCGGCTATGGCAAGGGCGGCGTGCTGACCGAGGCGGTGCGGCGCCGGCCCTATTCGGTGATCCTGCTCGACGAGGTGGAAAAGGCCCATTCCGACGTGCACGAGATCTTTTTCCAGGTCTTCGACAAGGGGATGATGGATGACAGCGAAGGGCGGCGGATCGACTTTCGTAACACGCTGATCCTCATGACCTCGAATGTCGGCACCGACGAGATCATGGCGCTGACCGATGCCGGCCGCAGCCGGGTCGAGATCGACAGCCTGTCCGCCGCGCTGCGCCCGCCGCTGCTGAAGGTATTCCCGCCGGCGCTGCTGGGGCGGCTGGTGACGATCCCCTACCTGCCGCTTTCGGATGCGATGATCGAGACCATCGCCGGGCAGAAGCTGGCCGGCATCGGCCGCAGGCTGGCCGCCGCGCATGGGGCCGAGCTGGTGATCGGCCAGGGCGTCATGGAGCAGATCTGCGCCCGCTGCACCGAGGTCGAATCGGGCGGCCGCATGATCGACGCCATCCTGACCGGCGCGATCCTGCCCGAACTCAGCCGCCGGGTGCTGGACGCCAGGCTGGAAGGGCGCGGCATCGGCAGGGTGACGGTGACCGGCGGGCCGGACGGCTTTGCCTATGCCCTTGACTGAGGTGCGCCGTGCAGATCCTGGACCAGACCGGCTTTTCCCATCAGATGGGGACCGGCATGGATGTGGCCGGGCAGGCCTACATGCTGCTGGTGGTCAAGGGCAGCTTCGCCTTTCCCGAGCGTGAAACCGACCCGCCCCTGCCGCTGAAGGACCAGCGCCCGCTGGTCATGGCCGACGAATATACCGGCGCGCCGGGGTTCTCGGCGCCGCTTTGGGAAAGCGATTTCGCCTTTCGCAAGCCCCTTTGCGACGTGGTGCTGAACGGCGCCGCCCATGCCCCCGGCGGCCGCCCGGTCGAGCGGCTGCGCGTGGGGCTGGCGGTGGGCAACTGGTCCAAGCAGTTCGACGTCGTCGGCCAGCGCGAATGGCGCACGCTGGGGCCGGCCATTGCCGCGACCCGGCCCTATCCCTTCACGCGGATGCCGTTTTCCTATGACACCGCCTTCGGCGGCCCGGACCGCAGCCGCCCGCCCGGCCCCGAGGTGCCGGTCCATGCCGCCAATCCGGTCGGGCTGGGCTGGGCCACCGCCTCGGGCGGCAGCCCGGCCGGCCTGGCGCTGCCCAATACCGAGGCGCCGGGGCAGGAGATCACCTCGCCCTATGGTGACTGGCAGCCGATGGCGCTGGGGCCCTACGGCCGCGGCTGGCCGCTGCGCCTGCCCTATGGCGGCACCTATGACGAGCGCTGGGCGGCGGAAACCGCGCCCTTCCTGCCGCGGGACTTCGACGAGCGTTACTACCAGATGGCGCCGCCCGACCAGCAGATCGCGCCGCCCGCGCCCTTTACCCCGGTGGTGCTGGTGCATCTGACCCCGCGCGGGCGCGAGGCGTTCCGCCTGCCCGACACGCGGCTGCCGTTCCGGGTCTGGCGCGGGCGCGACTGCTGCCTCGACACCGTGGCGCTGCCCGACACGCTGGCCATCGACGCCGAGGCGCGGGTCTTGATGCTGTGCTGGCGCGTGCAGGTGCCGATCCGCCGCACCATCGCCGAGTTCTCGCGCGCCTGGATCGGCGAGCCGACCGCCGCCATGCTGCGCGCCGAGCGCGAGGGGCGCGGCTATATCCGTCTGCCCGCCGTGCTGGGTGAGGGCGGGGGCGGGGAGGATGGCCCATGATCGGCGTGCTGGCGGCGGGCATGGTGACGGCGGTGGGGCTCGACTGGGCCTCGTCGGCGGCGGCGATGCGGGCGCGGCTGGACGGGTTCGCCGAGACGCGCTTTACCGCACCCGGCGGCTGGCGCATCGGCGCGCCGGTGCCTTTGCCGCGCAACTGGATCGGCCAGCGGCGCATGGCGCATCTGGCCGCCGGTGCCGTCGCCGACATCCTGCGCCAGGAGCCCGCAGCCGCCGAGGCCGCGCTGATCCTGTGCCTGGCCGAGGAGGGCCGCCCCGGCCGCCCGGTGCAAGACCCCTCGGTGCTGCTGCGCATGCTGTCGCGGATCCTCGACCTGCCCGAGCGGCGGGCGCATGTGGTGGCGCATGGCCGCCCTTCGGGCTTCGTCGGGCTCGATCGGGCGCGGCGCATGATCGCGGCGGGGCAGGCGGGGCGGGTGCTGCTGCTGGGGCTTGACAGCTACCTGACCGGGCCGGCGCTGGCGCATTACGCGGGGCTGGAGCGGCTGCTGCAGGACGGCAATGCCGACGGCTTCATCCCCGGCGAGGCGGCGGCGGCGGTGCTGCTGGGGCCGGGCGGCGCCCTGCGGCTGACCGGGCTGGGCCTGGCGCGCGAGGCGGCCTTCCTGGGCAACGGCCGGGGCGAGGACGGGTCGGACCTGCCCCTGCGCGGCGACGGCATGGCCGCGGCCTATCGCGCCGCCCTGGCCGAGGCCGAGACCGACCTGGCCCATGTCGAATACCGCATCTCGGACCTGCCGGGCGAGCAGCATTTCTTTCGCCAGGCCGCGCTGATGACCCTGCGGCTGGAACGCGGCCGCACCGCCTTTCAGGATCTGTGGAGCCCGGCCGAGAGCCTGGGCAATATCGGCGCGGCGGTGGTGCCGGCCATGCTGGGCATGGCGCTGGCGGCCGTGCGCCGGGGCTATGCGCCGGGCTCGCCGGTGCTGGTCGAGGCCTCGGGCGACGACGGCGCCTGTGGGGCGGCGGTATTGCACGAGGCGCGGGGCCCGGCCCGGCGCGTCTCGGCCGAGGACCGCCTTGCCACGGCGGCGATGCGATGAGCGGGGTTTTCGCCAACGGGCTGGAGATCAGCGGCAAGGCGGTCAACGCCCAGACCATCGCCGCCTTTCCCGACACCTGCTTCACCCCGCCCGAGAACCCGGCGACGCCGCCGGGCGTGCCAGTGCCCTATCCCAGCTTCGGCATGGCTTCGGACACGGAGAACGGCACCGGGACGGTGTTCATCTGCGGCAAGACGGTGAACATCAAGAACAAGTCCGACGTCAGCCGCACCTCGGGGACCGAGGCGGGCTGCGCGGCGAAAAAGGGCATCATCACCTCGAAGAACACCGGCAAGAAATATTTCACCTCATGGTCGAACGACGTGAAATTCGACGGCGAGCCGGTGATCCGCTTTTCCGACCTTGCCACGCATAACCACGCCTCGCCGGGCGGGCAGACGCCGCCCTGGGCCGAGATCTGCAAGTTTTCGCCCAACCGGCTCGACTGCGAGACCGTGCTGGCGGATTTCAAGCTGCATCGCCACGGCGACAAGGATTGCCCCGAGGGCCACGAATCCGAACATTTCGTGCAGAACGAATACCTGCAATGGAGCCGGGGCAAGACCACCGCAACCCATTTCGAGAACTACAACATGGAGGATGCCCCCTGCATCTGCATGCAGGCCTATCAGAAAGGCCCCGGCGGCAAGTTCAAGTCCGGCACGGGCAGCAAGGAAGGCTCGCCCCACCATGCCAAGACGCTTCAATGCAACGACGCGATCCGAAAGCGCACGCAGACGCCCAGCCTCAGCGAATCCATCGACGATTGCACCCAGGCGGTCGTGGACAACGACCCCCGCGCCAAGGGCAAGACGGACAAGGAAAAGAAAAACATCATGGAATGCCTGCGCGCGGCCTTCATGGAATACCTGGACCGCGCCGTGAAGGAAAAAGACCCAGGCAATTCGGCGAAAAAGGCCGTCAAGGATCCGATCGCCTGGGAAGTCAGCCCAGATCCCCAGCAAATGTGGTTACGCGTATGACCAGACAGCACGAATATAGCTCGGCCACCGAGCTTCCGCCGGAACTGATCTCCATCGGCTCCCTCAACGCCTATGAGATTGCGACCGACGACATCCGCGTCGCTTGCCGGCTTTCGGACCCGAACTACGAGATCGGCCAGCTGGTCATGCTCGACATCTCGATGACCAGCTTCGAGCTGCGCGTTGAACATGTGGCGGACCAGTTTTTCATGGGCTACCACGCCATTCCGCATCTGCGCGAGGTTCTTGTCGAGATCGGGGGCTATGTCCGCAGCCGCGATGCCTCGGGCTGGCGGGTGGCGCGGATCGAATCCTCGTTCCTGCGCGATGCGTTCGTACTCGAGAACGGCCCGGCATTCGTCTTTGGCAACCGGGGCGAGATCTTTCGCATGGATGCCGGCGGGGCATGGTCGCGCGATGCCACCGGCACCGACAGCACGATCTATGCCATGCACGGCACATCGGCCGAGACGCTTCATGCCGTCGGGGGCAAGGGCACGTTCCTGCGCGCGCAAGGCCGGGAATGGCAGGCGGTGGAACTGGGCATCGGCGACGAGCTCCGCTGCGTCAGGCAGGTTGGCGACAGGATATTCGTCGGCGGAGAGGGGGGCTTTGCTGCCGAGCTTCGGGACAGCGAACTGCGCCTGATCGCCACCGGCATCGAAAGCGACATCCTGTCGATCGCCTGCTTCCGGGACCAGATCTATTTCAGCGATTCGGATTTCGGGCTGCACCGGCTGGCCGGGGATGCCTTCGTTCCGGTCGCCGAACTGGGCTATGTCTGCCGGCTGAACGCGACGCCGCGCTGGCTGACCCTCGATGCCGGGGAATTCGTCTTCCAGTTCGACGGCACGCATTGGCGCGGTATCGAGATCACCTATCGTGACGGCTATCGGGCCGAGGGCTATGACATGTCCTTCCTCGGGACTCCGCCCGAAGGCTGACCCAGCCGCCCGGCCAGATAGGCCCGGACCCGGTCCAGGTCCAGCCCGGCCACCCGCAGCCCCTCGGCGCCGGGTTGCAGCATGCGCAGCACGAACAGCTCGCCCGGCTCGGGATATTCGGCAAAGCGCGCCTCGGCGATGTGCCGCCCCTCGGCGCCGGCCAGGCGCAGCCCGTCCAGATGCGCCTCGAGCCGTTCCAGCAGGCGGGCGATGCGCAGCGCGTCCATCTCGGGGTTTTCCTCGGGGAAAAGCATCGCCCGGTCGTAGAGCGTCCACAGAAAGGCCGCCTGCTCGGCGTGCTGGCGCAGGATCTCGGGCAGGGCAGGGGCGGGGGGATACATCAGTTCAGGTTGATCGAGCCGCCGCGGATGCGGTTCGCTGCCGAGGCATGGCTGACCAGATAGGTGCCGCGGATGGTGATATGGCCGTCCGCCTCCATCACGATCGAGGCCTTGCCGCAGCGCAACTCGATCCGCTGCCGGGCGGTGATGCGCAACGGCTCGCCATCGACGGCGGCAACCGGGCCGGGCGGCCGGTCCCCGACGATGCGGCCGATCACCAGCGGCCGGGTCGGGTCGCCATCCTCGAACAGGATGGCAAGCTCGGCGCCGATGTCGCCCGGATCGAAGCGCACCAGGCTGCGCGCCGGAACCGCCTGGGCCGAGGGATTGCCGGGAAAGACCACCAGCGGCCGCCCCTCATCCAGGCCCAGCAGCATGCCGATTGCCACGCCGCCGCGAACATCCTCGCCGATCATGCCCAGCCCTCCGCCCCGGCTGGAACGATGATAGCATGGCCGCGGTCCGAATTCACCGGCTTTCACGGCCTGATCCGCCTGGGCGGCGCGTGGGGGAGGGGCTACGGCCCGGCGATCCGGCGCAGGAAATCCGTCAGCCGGTGGCGGGCGGCAAATCCGCTGCAAAAGGACGAAAAGATCGTGCGCAACTGGTGATCGGTGTGGTCCTGGCCCAGCGTTCCGTAATCCCGCCCCTCCACCAACTCGGCGCCGAGCTTCTCGGACAGGACGGGCTTGCCGGCGAGATACGAGGAAAGCAGGCGCGGATATTCGGTATAGATACCATCGGCGAAATGGATGTTGACGACGCCCCGGCTGTCGCAGATGGCCTTGTGCAGGTCCGTGCCATAGGTCTCGGACAGCAGGTCGCAATGATCCTTGGGCAGCCCGGCCAGGATCTTTGCCCTGCGGTCGTTGATGGCGCCGAAGAACACCGGCGGGCGCTGCCCGGCGCGATACGGCACCGGCCGGCAGGGAAAGACATGCGGGCCGAACAGCACCCGGCGCCGCAGGAAGCGGGGAAGCCATCGGTAATAGGGGGCGTTGGCGGGGCTGAGATCCAGGATGAGGTGATAGAACAGCAGCTGTTTCAGCAACCGCCGGGGGCGGGGCTTTCTCCACATCGTGCGGCCGTTTTCGTCGAAGTAATGTTCGGTCTGGAGCCCGAGCCGCAGCCCCCTGCGGAACAGGGCGGGGCCGAATTTGCGATGGATGCCGACATAGAGGTTGATCCGGGCGGCGGGCAGGTTCTCTGCCCGGATGCCGGCCAGCATGTCCCGGGCGAACTGATCGAGGACGGGGTGATTGGAAAAGACGGTCAGGGAGCCGACCTTCTGTTCCCGAACCGGATCAGCCATCGCAGCCTCGTCTGGAAAAGCCCGCTTGCCGTTTTCTGCCCCGGCCGCCGTCAATGCCGGGCGGGAGGGGGCTGGCAAGGATATGCCCGCTGGCCCTGGGGATCATGCGGAACGGTGCCGCCGACCCGCGGGGGGCGGCTCCGGCGCATTCGGGTGCTGGCCGCAAGGATATGCAAAGGCCCCGCCGTTGCCGGCAGGGCGCATCGCATGGGACCGGCCCCGAATCGGCGCCACGGTCGGAAGGATCAGGCTTTCGCCAGCTCGCGCTTGATCTTCAGCGCGCGGTCGGACAGTTCCGCGTCCTTGGCCTTCGCCAGGAAGGCGTCCAGGCCGCCGCGGTGATCGACCGAGCGCAGCGCCGCGGCCGAGATGCGCAGCTGGTAGCTGCGGCCCAGCTTTTCCGACAGCAGCGACACTTCGTTCAGGTTGGGCAGAAACCGGCGGCGGGTCTTGTTGTTGGCGTGGGAGACGTTGTTGCCGCTCATCGGGCCCTTGCCGGTCAGTTCGCAAACGCGCGACATGATCTTGTTCCTTCGATTCGATCCTGCACGGGCGGCTGCCCGCAATATGAAAGGGCGCCGCGTGGCAGCGCCCGGAAATCCGTTTGCGCGGAATAAAGCGAGACGGGGGGCGCGTCAAGCGTTTTCGCCGGGCCGTTCCCTGCCGGTGCGGCGCTTCATCCCGCGAAATGCGTGGATTCATGCGCGATCAGCGCCTGCTTGCGCCACAGCCCGCCGCCATAGCCGGTCAGCGCGCCATCCGAACCGATCACCCGATGGCAGGGAATCACCACCGCGATCTGGTTCGCGCCATTGGCCCGCGCCGCCGCACGCACCGCTTGGGGCCGGCCGATGCGCCGCGCCAGCTCGGCATAGCTGATGGTCGTGCCCGCGGGCAGGCGCTGCAATTCCCGCCAGACCTGCTGCTGGAAATCGGTGCCGTGCAGGGCCAGCGGCAGGTCGAAAGCCGCCCGCTCGCCGGCGAAATAGCCGGCGATCCGCGCCTCGGTCCGGTCGGTGACGGCAGTGCGGCCGGGACCGATGCGGCCCCGCGCGGCCAGGCGGCGCAACTCGGTCGGCAGCGCCGGGCGTTCGAGGAATTCCAGCAGGTGCAGTCGCTTCTGGTCGGCGACCGCGATCATGCGGCCCAAGGGCGTGTCGAACCATGCGGCCAGCAGCTCGGCCGGCCCAGGCGGCGGGCCCAGGAGTGCGGCCAGCAGGGCGCCGGGATCGGCCTGCGGGTCAGGCCCGGCGCTCATGCGCCTGTCGCCCGGCGATCAGCGTGTCGCATTCGGCGGCGCCCAGCCAGTCCAGCATCTGCGCCGCCGCCGAATCGGGGTCGCTTTCGCCCCGCGCCACCGCGTCGCCCATCTCGCGCAGCCGGGTGCGCACCTCGGGCCGGTCGAGCCGCGCCAGCAGCCCGGCGCGCAGTTCCGACAGGAACCAGTGCCGCGCCTGCTCGGCCCGGCGGGCGTCGAAATGCCCGTGTTCGCGCCGCCAGTCGGCGAGCCAGGTCATGCTGGTCCAGGCCTTGTCCAGCCCCTCGCCGGTATAGGCGGAAACCGGCAGCGCCTTGGGAAAGCCCTCGGGGTCGTAGGGGCGCTTGCGCAAGAGCCGCAGCGCGCCGGCATAATCGGCCACCGTGCGCATGGCGGTCTCGCGCAGATCGCCATCGGCCTTGTTGACCAGGATGATGTCGGCGATTTCCATGATGCCGCGCTTGACGCCCTGCAGCTCGTCGCCGCCGGCCGGGGCGAGCAGCAGGATGAACAGGTCCGACATCTCGGCCACCAGGGTCTCGGATTGCCCGACGCCCACCGTCTCGATCAGCACCACGTCGAAGCCCGCCGCCTCGCAGAGCCGCACGGTCTCGCGGGTGCGGCGGGCGACGCCGCCCAGCTCGGCGCGCGAGGGCGAGGGGCGGATGAAGGCGTTCGGGTCGCGCGACAGCGTCTCCATCCGGGTCTTGTCGCCCAGGATCGAGCCGCCCGAGCGCGCCGAGCTGGGATCGACGGCCAGCACCGCGACCTTGAGGCCCTGCGCGGTCAGCATCTTGCCGAAGGCCTCGATGAAGGTGGACTTGCCGACCCCCGGCGTGCCCGACAGGCCGATGCGCAGCGCCTGCCGCTCGGGGAGTTCGGCCAGCAGCGCGACGGCGCGGGCGCGGTGGTCGGGGCGGGTGCTTTCGATCAGCGTGATCGCGCGGGACAGCGCGCGGCGATTGCCCTGTGTCAGGGGTTCGGTCAGTTCGTCCATGCCCATCCCGGCTGCATCCTTGCGACGCGGGGGCCGACTGCCCCCGCACCCCCGTGGATATTTCCACAAGGAAGACATGTAAACGCCGGGCCGTTGTGGCGGAAGCGCGCGGGGGGTAAGTCTGGCGCGGGAAACGGAGCGGGCAATGCTGACACGGCGGGCGATTCTGGCCGGGATGGCGGCGATGGCGGCGGGGCCGGTGGCGGCGGCCGCCGGGTTGCAGTTGCTGATGGTGCGGCGCCGGGGCTGCGTCTATTGCGCGCAATGGGATCGCGAGATCGCCCCGGTCTATGGGCGGCATCCCGAGGGGCGGGCGGCGCCGCTGCTGCTGGTCGATCGGGACGGGCCCTGGCCCGACGGGCTGGTGCTGGCGCGGCGGCCCTGGCTGACGCCCACCTTCATCCTGCTGCAAGGCGGCGTCGAACAGGTGCGCGTCGAGGGCTATCCGGGGCGGGAGCGGTTTTTCGAGGTCTTGCGCGACATGCTGGCCCAGGCGGGCTGAGAGGGCGGGCTGAGGCTTTCGCCTTCAGCCGCTTTGGGTTATCCGGTTTCGCGTAACCTGCCAGAGGAATGGGCCATGCACGACATCCGCGCCATCCGCGAAAACCCCGCCGCTTTCGACGCAGCACTTGGCTTGCGCAACATGGCCCCGGTTTCGTCCGAGATCCTGTCGCTGGATGCCGACCGCCGTGCCCGCATCGCGGCCGCCGAGGCCGCGCAGGCCGAGCAGAACAAGGCCAGCAAGGAGGCCGGCGCCGCCAAGGGCCGCGGCGACGAGGCCGAGTTCCAGCGCCTGCGCGCCCTGGTCACCGCCAAGAAGGACGAGACCGCCCGGCTGCAGGCCGAGGCCGCGGCGCTGGACGCCAAGCTGCGCGAGTTGCTGCTGACCGTTCCGAACCTGCCCCTGGACAGCGTGCCGCCGGGCGAGGACGAGGGCGACAATGTCGAGATCCGGCGCTGGGGCGAGCCGCGCGCCTTCGACTTCGCCCCGCGCGAGCATTTCGAGGTCGAGGGCGTCCGGCCCGGCATGGATTTCGAGACCGCCGCGAAGCTCTCTGGCTCGCGATTCGTGGTGCTGAAGGGCGGCGTCGCCCGCATCCACCGCGCGCTGGCGCAGTTCATGCTGGACCTGCATGTCGGCGAGCATGGGCTGGAGGAGACCTGGGCGCCGGTCCTCGTGCTTTCGGAGATGATGGAGGGCACCGGGCAATTGCCGAAATTCGGCGAGGACAGCTATCAGACCCGCGAGGGCTGGTGGCTGATCCCGACATCCGAGGTCACGCTGACCAATACCGTGAACGGCGATCTGGTCGATCACGCCAGCCTGCCGCGGCGCCTGGTGGCGCATAGCCAGTGCTTCCGTTCGGAAGCCGGCAGCGCCGGGCGCGACACCGCGGGGATGCTGCGCCAGCACCAGTTCGAGAAGGTCGAGATGGTCTCGATCACCGATGCGGAATCGGGGGTCGCGGAACATGCCCGCATGACCCGCTGCGCCGAGACGGTGCTGGAACGGCTGGGCCTGCCCTATCGCACCATCGTTCTGTGCGGCGGCGACATGGGCTTCGGCGCCCGCATCACCCATGACCTCGAAGTCTGGCTGCCCGGGCAGGGCCGGTATCGCGAGATCTCCTCGGTCAGCTATTGCGGCGATTTCCAGGCCCGGCGGATGAATGCGCGCTATCGCCCGGCCGGCGGCGGAAAGCCCGAGTTCGTCCATACGCTGAACGGCTCGGGCCTGGCGGTGGGGCGCACGCTGATCGCGGTGCTGGAGAACGGCCAGCAGGCCGATGGCTCGGTCGTCCTGCCCGAGGCGCTGCATCCCTATCTGGGCGGCAAGACGCGGCTGGGCGCCGACGGCGTGCTGGCGTGAGCTGACAAAAGCCGGATCGCGCGAAACCCGCTGCGAGCGGGCGGCGTTTCCTGCCCATGTCTCGCGCGGGTGCCCTGTTGCTGATCCTGGCGGTGCTGGTCTTCATTGCCAGCACGCTGCTGCATGCGGTCCAGCCCGGCCCGCCGACACCGCCCCTGGCGGTTGAGGGCTACGGCCTGTCGCCCTGGCAGGGCCTGGGCGATCTTCCCGCGCCCTCGGTCGATCTGTCGGCGCTGTTCCTGCGGCCTCGGGGGCCGGGGATGGCCGGGTTGCTGGGCATGGCCTGGCTGGCGCTGGCCTATCACGCCGGGCGGCGCTGGTTCGAGCTGCGGCGGATGCGCCTGGCGCAGGCGGCGGCGCCCGAGGAGGGGCGCGCGCTGCCGCCGCAAAGCCTGGGCCCGCCGACCGCCGGCCACCTGCTGCGGCTGCACCGCCATGACGACAGCCTGGCCGAACATGCGCCGCTGATCGTCGGGCTGCTGGCCGGTGCGGTCTGGCCCTGGCTGCTGCGCGGCCATCCCGTCGTCGCCTTCCTGCTGTCGGCGGCCATGCTGGCGGGCTTCCTGGCGGCGGCGCTGCGCGGGGTCCGGCTCGGCAGCCTGGTGCAGCGCAGCTCGGCGCTGGGCTTCGTGGCGGGCTGGGGGCTGCTGGTCAGCTTTGCCGTCTTCACCGGGCTGCTGCGCGACCGGCTGGGCGTGCCGCAGGAGGTGGCGGCGGTGGTCGCGCTGCTGATCGGCTCGGTCGCCGCCGTCAGCGTGCAGCTGCGGCTGGGGCGGCGGATCGGCTTCAGCGTGGCGCTGATCTGGGGGCTGATCGGCATCGCCGCGGCCACCGTCGCCAGCGCCGCGGCCATCGCCACCATGACCGTCATTGCCATCGCCATCATCGCCGTGGCGCTGGTGCGGGTGATGACCTAGGCGGTTCCCGGTCCCGCCCGCCTAGCTGCCCTTGGGCCTTTGCCGCTGCCTGTGCTTGGAGAGCGCGCCGGACTGGCTGATCTTGCCGGCCTTGTCCTTATAGGGGTTCTTGGTGCCCTGGTCGCGGAAGGTCAGCCGGATCGGCGTGCCGGGCATGTCGAAATCGGCCCGCAGCCCGTTGACGAGATAGCGCGCATAGCTGTCGGGCAGCTTGTCGGTATGGGTCGCCATGACCACGAAGGCCGGCGGCCGGGTCTTGACCTGGGTGATATAGCGCAGGCGGATGCGGCGGCCGCCGGGCGCGGGCGGCGGATGCGCCTCGGTCATGGCGGAAAGCCATTGGTTCAGCCGGGCGGTGGGGATGCGGCGGTTCCAGACCTCATGCGCCTTGAGGATGGCGTTGTGCAGCCGGTCCAGCCCCTTGCCGGTGCGGGCCGAGACCGTGACCAGCGGCGCGCCCTTCAGCTGCGGCAGGAGCCGCTCGAAGGCCTCGCGCAATTCCTTGAGCTTCTCGGGCTTGTCCTCTTCCAGATCCCATTTGTTCGCCGCGACGACCACGGCGCGGCCCTCGGTCTCGGCGAAATCGGCGATGCGCAGGTCTTGCTGCTCGAAGGGGATGCCCACGTCCAGAAGCACCACCACCACCTCGGCAAAGCGCACGGCGCGCAGCCCGTCGGCGACGGAAAGCTTTTCCACCTTGTCGGTGACGCGCGCCTTCTTGCGCATGCCCGCGGTGTCGAAGATGCGCACCGGCGTGCCCATGAAATTCGTGCTGACGCTGATCGAATCGCGGGTGATGCCGGCCTCGGGTCCGGTCAGCAGCCGGTCCTCGCCCAGGATCTTGTTGATGAGCGTCGATTTCCCGGCATTGGGCCGGCCGATCACCGCGACCTGCAAGGGCCGGGCGGCCGAGGGGCGCCAGTCTTCGTCCTCCTCGCCATCCTCGACGGCGACATCGGTTTCGGGCGCCTGCTGGACGTTCTGCGCCTCGAACTCTTCGGCCAGCGGCACCAGCGCCCGATAGAGGTCGTCCATGCCCTCGCCATGCTCGGCCGAGATGCGCAGGGGCTCGCCCAGGCCAAGCGCATAGGCTTCCATCGCGCCCGCCTCGCCGGCGCGGCCCTCGGCCTTGTTGGCGGCCAGGATCACGTGTTTCGCCCGCTTGCGCAGGATGTCGGCGAAATATTCGTCGGCCGCCGTCACGCCCACGCGGGCGTCGATCACGAACAGGCAGACATCGGCCTCGTCCACCGCGCGCTCGGTCAGGCGGCGCATGCGGCCTTGCAGGCTGTCGTCCTCGGCAATCTCCAGCCCGGCCGAATCGACGACGATGAAGCGCAGGTCGCCCAGCCGCCCCGCGCCCTCGCGCAGGTCGCGGGTCACGCCGGGCTGGTCATCGACCAGGGCCAGGCGCTTGCCGACAAGGCGGTTGAACAGCGTGGACTTGCCGACATTGGGGCGCCCGACAATGGCGAGGGTAAAGCTCATCTGTATGCGATCAACTGGCCGTCATGGGTGACGACGTAAAGGGTCTGGCCCGCGACGGCCGGGCCTGCCGCGGCGCCGCCGGGGATCTGGGCGGTGCCGATCAGCGCGCCCGAGGCGGGATCGAAGACGCGCAGATAGCCGTCCGACGAGGCGAGGTAAAGCTTGGATCCCGCCAGCACCGGGCCGTAATGGTTCCAGACCCGGTCCTGCTTGCGGATGACCTGTTCGGTGAAATAGGGCAGTTTCTGCGCCCAGACCCGGCCGCCATTGGCCGCGTCCAGCCGGATCAGCTGCGCCTGGTCGTTGACCAGAAAGACCGAGTTGCCGGCGGCCAGCACCGGGCTGGCCGCGCCCTCGCGCGCGTGCCATTTCATCGTGCCGGTGGTCATGTCATAGGCGCCGACGCCGCCGGCGCTGGTGCCGGCATAAAGCGTATTGCCCAGGATGACCGGGTCGCCGGTCATGTCGCGGAAATAGCTGACCGCGCGGCCCAGCCGGGTGCCGCCGACATTGGCGACCCAAAGCTGGCTGCCGTCGCCGGCATCGACGCCCGCCAGCGCGCCGGTGTTCGACGGAAAGACCACCGTGCCGCCCGAGACCGCGGGCGAGGGGGCGCCCATCACCCCGGCCATGTCCTTGTTGCCGAAGCTGCGCCACAGCACCTTGCCGTCATTGGCGCGCACCGCCCAGCCGGTCTGTTCGCGGTCCACCACATAGACCACGCCATTCGCGACCGTGGGCGCGCCGCCGATGGTCGAGCCGACCTTCTGCCGCCAGGCGACGCCGCCGGTGCGGGCATCCAGCGCCACCAGCTCGCCATAGCCGGTCGAGGCGAAGACGCGGTTGCCCTCGAAGGCCAGCCCGCCGCCCGAGACGCTGCGGCCGCTTTCGCCGGCCGGGCGCAGGTCCACGCTCCAGACCCGGCCGCCGCCGGTGGTGGTGGCGGTGACGGTGGACTGGCTGTCCAGGGCAAAGACCAGCCCGCCCGCGACCACCGGGTCGGCGGTGATGCGGTGGCGCTTGTCCGAGGCCGCGCCGATGGGTGCGGCCCAGATCCGCTGCGTGCCGGCGCCAAGCGCCGCATTGCCCGGCGCATGGGCGGCGTTGCCGGCGCGCTGCGGCCAGTCGGCATTGGCGCGCACCGCCGGCAGAGACAGCGCGGCGGTGGTCGGCGCCTGCGCGCCCTCGGCCACGGGGCTGTCGGGGGACAGCACGGCGCGCGGGTCCAGGCGTTCGCCGGGTAGGATGGTGTCGCGCTCGGCGCAGGCCGAAAGGGCGGTCAGGCCAGCCAGAGCGGCGATCAGGGACAGCCTCGTCATCGCTTTCTCCTCTATCCGGGCCGGGGGTGACATCTGGGGTCGGCCGCGGGCGCGTTGGTTCGGTTTGCCGGCGGGACCGGCCATCAGTTCGCGGCGGGCGCCGGCATGGCCTGGGGCAGGGGCCCTTCGCTGTGGTCGGGCTCGACCCCCAGGGTGATCATCATCTCGGACAGGCGGCGGCGCAAGGGTTCGGACAGCCCGTCCTTTTGCTGGATCTGGCCGATCAGCATCACCGCGTCCTCGGTGCGGCCGGCGCCGATCAGCGCCACCGCCTTCTGCTCCAGCGCCAGCAGTTCGAAGGGCGCGCCGGGCTTGGAGAGATCGGCCAGCAACTGGTCGCGTTCTGCCGCATCCATGGCCGCGCCCGCCACCATCACCGCCTTGAGCAGCGCCAGGTCGCGCAGCACGGCGTCGTTGCGCAGGCCCGCCGCGGCGGCCTTCAGCCGCTCGGCGGCCTTTTGCGGCAGGCCGGCCTCGGCCTCGGCGCCGGCGGCCAGCATCTCGGCCAGCAGCTTGCGGCCGGCCGAGCCGGCGGGATCGACGGCGGAAAGCGCGGTGATGGGATCCTGGCCCTGGCGGGCGGCCAGGACGGCATCGCCCCAGGCCCGGGCCCGGCTTTCCGCCTGGCTGCTGGCATATTCCCGCCAGGCGGCGCCGCTGACGATGCCCAGGATCACCAGGAGCGCGATCCAACCGTAGCGGCGGAACAGGCCGAACAGCCGGTCGCGGCGCAGATCCTCGGTGACCTCGTCGATGAAGCTGTCGTTCTGATTGGCCATGTCGCCCCCGGATGTTCTTTCGCGCTGTTCTATACGCGGTTTCACCCGTTTGCCAATGGCGGGGCGTGGCGGGACTGGCGCAGGGCCGAGACGGAATAGATCGCCAGCGCCGCCCAGATCATCGCAAAGGCGATCATGTGCCAGCC
This sequence comes from Paracoccus pantotrophus, assembly GCF_008824185.1. Classification (NCBI taxonomy): domain Bacteria; kingdom Pseudomonadati; phylum Pseudomonadota; class Alphaproteobacteria; order Rhodobacterales; family Paracoccaceae; genus Paracoccus; species Paracoccus pantotrophus. Next base: position 1,787,088 of record NZ_CP044426.1, on the reverse strand, counting down.
GGTGAAGGATTCGCCGAACAGCAGCACGGCGCAGAGGAATTGCAGCGTCGGGTTCAGGTAGAACATCAATCCCAGCGTGGCCATGCCGACCCGCCGCGCCGCATAGCTGAACAGGATCAGCGGCACCGCCGTCACCGCGCCCGAGGCGATCAGCAGCAGCGTGTCGGGCAGATTCGCGCCGAAGCCCAGCGGCTGGGCCAGCGACGCCGGCATCACTCCAAGCGCCTGGGCAATGAGCCAGCCAAGCGCCAGCGGCGCCAGCAGCGCCACCTCGGCCGCGACAGAAAGCACCGGGCCCAGCGGCAGCGCCTTCTTGACCGCGCCGTAAAGGACGAAGGTCAGGGCCAGTCCCAGGCTGATCCAGGGGGCGACGCCCAGGCCCCAGGTCAGCAGCGCCACCGCCAGCGCCGCCAGCAGGACGGCCAGCGCCTGCAGGCGGGTCAGGCTTTCGCCGAAGACCAGCACGCCCATCACCACAGCGGCCAGGGGAAAGATGTAATAGCCCAGCGAGCTTTGCACCACATGGCCGGCCTGCACCGCCCAGATGAACATGCCCCAGTTGGTCGAGACGGTCAGCGCCGCGAAGGCGATCCGCCCCAGCTGCCGCCCGCCCAGGGCGGCGCGCAGCTGGCTCAGCCGGCCCTGGACGCCCAGGATGACCAGGAACAGCGCCAGCGACCAGATGGTGCGATGCGCCAGCACCTCGACGGTCGGCACGCCGGCCAGCGCGCGATAATAGATCGGCGACAGGCCCCAGGTCACGCAGACCGCGATCATCGCCCAGAAACCCTTGGTCCATTCGCTCATGCGCGATTCCTTTCGTCCCGCTAGCCATGCGTCCGATTCGCGGCAAGGGCAAGGCCGGTCCCGCGCGATGCGGCCAGGGCCGGCCGTGCCGATGGGCAAGAGGCCGGCTGCGCAGGCTTCCGGCCGGGCCTTGGCCGGGCGGCGACCGACGCCGCGGATGGGCAAGGGTGCGCGGGGTCGGTTCCCCCGGTTTCCCGCCGGGCCTTGGTCCCGCAAGGCCACGCGGCCTTCGCCGGGCGCGCGGGAGGGGGGCGGAGGCCCGGCCCACGGTTGCGGGGCCCAGGGGCCATGCAGCCCGCCGGCTGCGCGGGCTTTTCCTCAGGCGCGGATCTGGCGCGCCTCGTTCAGCAGCATGATCGGAATGCCGCCCCGGATCGGAAAGGCCAGCCCGGCCGCTTCCGAGACCAGCTCCTGCGCCTGCGCGTCGTAACGCAGCGTCGCATGCGTCACCGGGCAGACCAGCGCCTCGAGCATGTGGCGGTCGTAGCCGCGTTCGGCGGTGTCTTCGGTCACTGGATCGTCTCCTCGTTGTCGCCGCCGTGCAGGGCGTATTCCAGCAGCCCCTCCAGCAGTTCGCGGCGGTCGGCAAGCGCCGGCGCCTCCAGCAGGGCCTGCTTTTCCTCGGGGGCAAAGGGCAGCAGCATCGACAGCGAATTGACCAGCGTCTCCGCCTCCGATGCCTCGGCCGCATCCCAGTCGGTGGACAGGCCGCGCTGCTCCATGTAGCGGCCCAACCGCGCCATGAAGCCCTTGCGGTCGAAGCGCGGGTCTTCCTCGGGCTGGGCGGCCAGGTCGCCCTCATAGCCCGACCAGTCCACCTGGCCGCGCAGATAGGGCGTGAAGCCGGGCCGCACCTCGTTCAGCCGGAAGCGCGAACGCGCCCGGAGCGAGATCATCAGCCGCCCGTCGTCCAGCTCGGAAAAGGCCACGATCCGGCCCGCGCAGCCGACCGAGGCCAGCGAATCGAGCCCGCCTTCGGCCGGCTGGATCATGCCGATCAGCCGCGAGGGGGTCTTCAGCACGTCCTCGACCATCTGCAGATAGCGCGGCTCGAAGATCTGCAGGGGCAGGCGGGTGCGGGGCATCAGCACCGCGCCCGGCAGCGGGAACAGCGGGAGGGTCTCGGGCAGGTCGATGCCGCGCGACATGTCAGGCGAAGATCAGCGAGGACAGGCGGCGGCGTCCCTTCTGTGCCAGCGGATCGGTGGGCTTCATGGCATCGAAGATGGTCAGAAGCTGCGCCTTGGCTGCGCCCTCGTTCCAGTCGCGGTCGCGGCGGAAGGCCTCCAGAAGCTGCTCGATCGCCTCCTCGACCTCGCCCGCTGCATGCAGCGCGGCGGCATAGTCGAAGCGCGCCTGCTGGTCGGCGGGATCGGCCTCGACCTTCTGGCGCAGCTCGTCCAGGGGACCGGCGCTGGCGGCCTGCCGCGCCAGCTGCAATTGCGCGCGGGCCGCCTCGATGGGCGCGGCATTGGCGATGGCGGCGGGCACCTGCGCCAGCGCCTCCTCGGCCCGGTCGGCATGGCCCGCGGCCAGATGGGCGCGGATCAGCCCGCCCCAGGCGGCGGGGTTCTCGGGCTCCTCGCCCAGGATGGCCGCGAAGGTCTCGGCCGCATCCTCGGCCGCGCCCTCGGCAATCATCGCCTCGGCGGCATCCAGCGCCGCGGCCAGCCCGCCGTCATCGCCGCCCATGGTGGCCAGCTTCTCGACGAACTGCTTGATCTGGCTTTGCGGGATCGCGCCCTGGAAACCGTCGACCGGCTGGCCCTGGAAGAAGGCATAGACGGTCGGGATCGACTGCACGCGCATCTGGCCGGCGATCATCTGGTTCTCGTCCACATTGACCTTGGCCATGCGGACGCGGCCCTTGTGGCGGGCGACCTCGGCCTCCAGTTGCGGGCCCAGCGTCTTGCAGGGGCCGCACCAGGGCGCCCAGAAATCGACGATGACCGGCACCTGCATCGAGGCATCGACCACCTCGGCCATGAAGGTCGCCTCGGACACGTCCTTGATGAAATCGGCAGGGGCGGCATCTTTGGGGGCGGAGCCAAGCTCGAGCATCGGGTATCCTCATGCGAAAGGGTCGCCTCCTAGATGGCGCAGCCACCGGCCCGATGCAAGATTGGCCGGCCCCCGCGCATCCCTGCGGCCATGCGCCGCAGCGGAGGATCAGAGATCGAAGCTGGCCAGCACCGGCACGTGGTCGCTGGGCTGCTGCCAGCCGCGCAAGGGTCGCAGGATGCGGCTGTCATGCCCGGCATTGGCAATGTCGGGCGTGGCCCAGATATGGTCCAGCCGCCGGCCCTTGTCGGCGGCGTCCCAGTCCCGCGCCCGATAGCTCCACCAGCTGTAAAGCAGGCCCTGCGGGATGTCCTTGCGGGTGATGTCCACCCATTTGCCGGCATCCTGGGCGGCGCCCAGGTGCTCGACCTCGATCGGCGTGTGGCTGACGATCTTCAGCAATTGCTTGTGCGACCAGACGTCGTCCTCGCGCGGGGCGATGTTCAGGTCGCCCACCATGATCGAGCGTGCCGGCCGCTCGGCATGGAAGACGTCGCGCATCTCGGCCAGGAAATCCAGCTTCTGGCCGAACTTGACGTTCTGCTCGCGGTCGGGAATGTCGCCGCCGGCCGGGACATAGAAATTGTGGATGGTCACGCCGTTTTCCAGCCGCGCGGCGACGTGGCGGGCATGACCCAGCCCGGCATAGTCGCGGTCGCCCGCATCTTCGAGCGGCAGTTTCGACAGGATGGCGACGCCGTTGTAGCCCTTTTGCCCACGCGCGACGAAATGCTTGTAGCCAAGCGCCCGGAATGCCTCCAGCGGGATGTTCTCGACCGGGCTTTTCGTCTCTTGCAGGCAAAGGATGTCCGGCGCTTCCTCGGTCAGGAAGCGGGCGACCAACGTCTCGCGCAGGCGGACCGAGTTGATGTTCCAGGTGGCGATGGTGAACACGGGGGCAGGCTCCTTCTTCGTGCGCGACCCTAGGGGGCCGGGCGCGGCTTGTCCATCGCTGCCGGTCCGGGGGCTGTCTGCCCCCGGACCCCCGAGGATATTTCTCCAAGAAAGAACCGGAGAACCGCGGCCCCCGTGCCCGGTCTTCTTCCTTGGGGAAATATCCTCGGGGGGTGCGGGGGGCGAAGCGCCCCCGCGGGCGGCGAAAAAGGAAACCCGGCCGCCGGGCTGGGCCGGGGCCGGGTCGTCATGTGGCCGCATCCTCCGACCACCGGGCTTCGCAGGCCAAACCCGCAAGCCGCGCGCGGGTTCCGCCGCTGAACATTTATCAAGCCACCAGGCGATAGCCGCCCGATTCCGTGACCAGCAGCCGCGCGTTCGAGGGGTCGGGCTCGATCTTCTGGCGCAGGCGGTAGATATGCGTCTCCAGCGTATGCGTGGTCACGCCGGCATTGTAGCCCCAGACCTCGTGCAGCAGCACGTCGCGCGGCACCACCCCGTCCTGGGCGCGGTAGAGGAATTTCAGGATGTTGGTTTCCTTTTCCGTCAGGCGGATCTTACGGTCCTTCTGGTCGATCAGCATCTTCATCGCCGGCTTGAACGTATAGGGGCCAAGCTGGAAGATCGCGTCCTCGGACTGTTCGTGGGTGCGCAGCTGGGCGCGCAACCGCGCCAGCAGCACCGGGAACTTGAACGGCTTGGTGATATAGTCGTTCGCCCCGGAATCCAGGCCCAGGATGGTATCGGCATCGGTATCGTGGCCGGTCAGCATGACGATGGGGCATTTCACCCCCTGCTTGCGCAGCCGCTTGCACAGCTCGCGCCCGTCGGTATCGGGCAGGCCCACGTCCAGCACGACCAGGTCGAAGATGGCGCCCTTGGTCCTTTCGACCGCCTCGTGGCCCGAGCCGGCCTCGAACACCTCGAAATCCTCGGTGGCGACCAATTGCTCGGCCAGGGCCTCGCGCAGGTCTTCCTCGTCATCGACCAGCAGGATCTTTTTCAGTCCGGCCATTCTTGCCTCCTTTGGCGTTATGGCGGAAAACTGTGGCGCGGCGCGGCAGGCGTCCAGCGGTTTGCAGCAATTCTCACATGGAGTTGTCGGAAATCCGCCCTATGTTTCAGATTGTTTCAACCATGCTGGCCCGATGACCCTGATCCCGACCCTGACAGAGACCCTGTCGCGCGCCCGCGCCGACCTGCGCATCGGCCTGCCCGTGGTCATCGGCGGCCAGTTGGTCGCGGCGGTCGAGACGCTGCGGGCCGACCGGCTGGAGACGATGCGCGCCCTCGGCCCCGCCGTGCTGGCGATCACCGAGCCGCGGGCCGAGACGCTGAAGGTCCGGGTCTATGACCGCGACCTGGCGCGGATCGCGGTGCCGGGCGATGCGGACCTGGCCTGGCTGCGCGCGGTGGCCGATCCGGCGGGCGACCTGATGACGCCGATGAAGGGCCCCTTCCGCAGCCCGCGCGGCGGCGATGTCGATCCGCATCGCGCCGGGATCGCCCTGGCGAAATCGGCGCAGCTTCTGCCCGCCGTTCTGGTGGTGCCGCTGGCCGGGCCGGCCGAGGGGCTGACGCAGCTTTCGCCCGGCCCGGCGCTGGCGCAGATGGCGACCGAGGCCGCGATGGCCCCCGTCGCCGCCGCGCGCCTGCCGCTGCTGGCGGCCGAGAATTCCAAGCTGCACATCTTTCGCCCCGACAATGGCGAGGCCGAGCATTACGCGGTCGAGATCGGCGCCCCCTCGCGCGCGGCGCCGGTGCTGGCGCGGCTGCATTCGGCCTGTTTCACCGGCGATGTGCTGGGCAGCCTGAAATGCGATTGCGGCCCGCAGCTGCATGCCGCGCTGGCCGCCATGGGCCAGGCGGGCGAGGGCGTGCTGCTCTATCTGAACCAGGAGGGACGCGGCATCGGCCTGGCCAACAAGATGCGCGCCTATGCGCTGCAGAACCAGGGCTTCGACACGGTCGAGGCCAACCACCGGCTGGGCTTCGAGGACGACGAGCGCGATTTCCGCATCGGCGCCGGCATCCTGAAGAAGATGGGCTTCGAGGCGGTGCGGCTGATGACCAACAACCCCAAGAAGGTCGCGATGCTGGAGGGCCACGGCATCCGCGTGGCCGAGCGCGTGCCGCTGGTCACGCCCCGCAACCGCCACAATACCGGTTATCTGGACGTGAAGGCCGCAAAATCGGGCCATCTGCTGTGAGGTTGCTCTTGACCCCCATGGGGCTGCGGGCGGGATCGCGGCTCATTCCCTGCGCGGTCGGGCGCGGCGGCATCCGCAACGACAAGCGCGAAGGCGACGGGGCGACGCCCGTCGGCCGGCACCGCCTGGTCGGGCTGCTCTATCGTCCCGACCGGGTGCCGCGGCCGGCGGCCTGGGCGCGGCCGATCCTGCCGGGCGATTTGTGGTGCGACGCCTCGGGCCATCCGGCCTATAACCAGCCGGTCCGCGCGCCCTTCGCCGCCAGCCACGAGGCGATGCGGCGCGCCGATCCGCTTTACGATATCGTGCTGGTGACGGATTGGAACTACCCACAGGCCCGGCCCGGCGCGGGGTCCGCCATTTTCCTGCACCAATGGCGCCGGCCGGGCTTTCCGACCGCGGGCTGCATCGCCATGGCGCGGCGCGACCTGGCCTGGCTTGCCGCGGCCGTCTTGCCGGGCGATGTGCTGGAGATCCCTGCCCTGCCGCGCTGGCCGGCGCGCAAGCCCGCCAGCCGGCATGGCAAAGACTAGGCGTCAGAGCGCCGTATAGCCGCCGTCCACCAGGTGATAGCTGCCGGTGATGAAGCTGGCACGGTCGGACAGCAGGAAGGCGACGAGCCCCGCCACCTCCTCCGCCCGGCCCAGCCGGCCGATGGGATGGCGGGCGACCAGCGCCTGCTTGACCTCGGGGTCGAGCTGGTCGAGCAGCGGCGTGTCGATGAAGGCCGGGCCGACCGCGTTCACCCGGATGCCCTGCGCCGCATATTCCAGCGCCGCGTTCTTGGTCATGCCCACCACGGCATGCTTGGCCGAGACATAGGCCCCGGCGCCGTTGAACCCGACCGAGCCGAGGATCGAGGCCATGTTCACGATTGCCCCGCCGCCCGATTCCAGCATGGCCGGGATGCCGTAGCGCATGCCGTAGAAGACCGCGTTCAGGTTGATGTCGATCACCTTTTGCCAGCCGTCCAGCGGGTATTCCCCGACCGGCGCGCTGGGGCCGCCGATGCCGGCATTGTTCACCAGCAGGTGCAGCCCGCCCAGCCCCTTGGCGACCTCGACGGCCTTGCGCACCGCATCGGGGTCAGAGACGTCGCCCGCCACGGCCTCGGCCCGGCCGCCGGCCGCGACGATCCGCTCGGCGGTGGCGCGGGCGGTTTCCTCATGCAGGTCGGCAGCCACCACCGTGGCGCCCGAGGCGGCAAGCTCCAGCGCGATCGCCTCGCCCAGCCCCGAACCGGCGCCGGTGACAAGGGCGATCTGGTTGTCGAAACGAATATCCATGCGATTCTCCTGCGCGGTTTCGGGATAGCATATCATCCGCCGGGAGCCTGTCCCTGCGACCAACCGTATCAATGCGCACCGGCGGCCGGGGTTCCCCTTACAGCGGCCCGGTCTGCCACAGCCGGATCTTCAGCCCGCCATGGGCGACATAGGGGCCGGGTTCGCGAAACGGCAGGCCGGTCGCGCGGGCCAGCGGCGCCTCGCTGGTGACCAGGCCGACGCGCCAGCCGCGGAAGCGTTCGCGCAGCACCTCGCCCAGCGTCGCGTGCAGGCCGAAAAGCGGGCCCTTGTTGCCGATGCGCGCGCCATAGGGCGGGTTGACCATGACCAGCCCCGGCGGGCCTTCGGGGCGGAGGAGATCGCCGATGGCGCGGTTTTCGAAGCTGGTCCAGCGGTCCAGCCCGGCGCGGGCGGCGTTCTCGCGGCTCATGCGGATCGCGCCGGGGTCGCGGTCGCTGCCGTGGTAGCGGGGCTCGGCCGGCGCGTGCGGGGCAGGGGCGCCGCGCATCGCCTGCCATGCCTGTGCGTCATGGTCCGGCAGGTGTTCAAAGGCGAAAGGCCGCATCCGGCCGGGGGCGAGGCCGGCCGCCATCTCGGCCGCCTCGATGACGAAGGTGCCCGAGCCGCACATCGGGTCCAGTACCGGCTCGGCCCCGTCGAAGCCGCATTGGCGCAGGAACATCGCCGCCATGGTCTCGCGCATCGGCGCCTTGCCCACCGCCTGCTTGTGGCCGCGCCGGTGCAGCGATTCGCCCGATGTGTCCAGGCTGATGGTGCAAAGGTCGTCCTCGATGCGGATCTTCAGCGTGACCGGCGCGTCCTCGGCCACGGGGGCGCCCAGGCTGTCGCGGATCGCGGCCTCGATGCGCTGGGTGATGGCGCCGGCGTGATAGATGCGGGACTTGCGGCTGCTGGCCTCGATGCGGATCGGCACGTCCGGGCGCAGCCAGTCGGCCCAGGGAAAGCGGCGCGCGCGCTTGTCGAGCTGCGCCGGATGCATGGCGCGAAAGGCGCCGATGCGCGCGAGGACGCGGGTCGCGCCGCGGATTTCCAGGTTCGCCCGCCAGACATCCGCCCAGCCGCCGGTGAACGTGACGCCGCCGGGCTGGACCTGGGCGTCCCAGCCGAGCAGGCGGGCCTCCGCTGCCAGCGGCTCTTCCAGTCCGGGGGTGGCGACCAGGAAGATCTCCATCCGCGCCGGATCGGCGGCCAGCCGCGCGGGTTCGGGCTGCAACCGGGTCGGGGCCGGTGGGGTCTTGGCGGGGCGTGTCTTGGGGGCGCGGGGCTTCATCGGGTTCCGGCTGACGAAAAGGCTCCGCATCATGCGCCGGGGCGCGGGCAAAGGCAATCCGCGCATATTGTCGCTGCCATGGCGTCAGTCTTCCCCGATTGGCGCCATTTCCAGCCATGCGCCCCGCGCCTATCTTGGCTGCAACAGGATATCAAGGAGAGCATGATGGCCACGAGCGACGCCCCCATCCAGATCGGCCGGGTGGCCCTGATCGTCAACGACCTGGACCGGGTCGGGGATTTCTACCGCTCGGTCATCGGGCTGGAGCGGATTTCCGGCAGCGGCGAGGAAACGGTGCTGGGTGCTGGCGGCAAGCCGTTGCTGGAGCTGCGCCGCGACCGGGCCGCCCGCCCGCGCCCGCAAGAGGCGGGGCTGTTCCATACCGCCTTCCTTCTGCCCGACCGCGCGGCGCTGGGGCGCTGGCTGCGCTTCGTCGCCGGGCGCGGGATCGGGCTCGACGGGGCCTCGGACCACCTGGTCAGCGAGGCGCTTTACCTGCGCGACCCCGAGGGCAACGGGATCGAGGTCTATGCCGACCGTCCGCGCAGCGCCTGGCGGCATGACGGCGCCGAGGTGCGGATGGATACCGTCGCGCTGGACCTGCCCGATCTGATGGCGGCGGGTGCGGGCGCCTGGACCGGCGCGCCCGAGGACAGCGTGGTGGGCCATGTCCATCTTCAGGTGGGCGATGTGGCCGCGGCCGAGGATTTCTGCATGAACCGGCTGGGCATGGTGCGCATGGCGCATCGCTTCGGCGCGAGTTTCTTTGCCACCGGCGGCTATCATCACCACCTGGCGGGCAATGTCTGGAACAGCCGCGGCGCCGGGCGGCGCAGCCCCGGCTCGGCCGGGCTGGCCGAGGTGGTGCTGGCCGCCGATCCGGATCGGTTGCAGGCGCTGGGGGTGGCGGAATTGTGCGATCCCTGGGGCACCGTCTTCCGCATCGAGCCCAAGGGGTGAGCGGGGCCGGGGGCTTTGCCCCCGCGCCCCTCGGGCCCCTCGATGGGGCCCGAGGGGCGCTCCCCCAGGGTATTTATGGAACGAAGAAGATCAGGCCGGGCGCCAGAGCCCGTCCCGGCGGGTGAATCGCAAATGCTCGGGCGGGCGGAAGCCGGGCTCGGTCATGGGCGCGACATGGCGCTCGACCAGCAGGTCGGGGCCGGCGAAATCCAGCACGGCGAATTCGTTCTGCCGGTCGCCGGGCCGGTCGCACAGCGCGGTGCCGGCCTGGACTTGCAGGATCGGCCGTCCCCGCTTGCCCAGGAAGGCGCCGATCGACCACAGGTGCAGGTGGCCGCTCAGGACCAGTTGCACGCCTTCGGCCTGGAAGCCGGCCAGCGCCGGGGCGGCGCCCTGCATCAGCGCCTTGTCCACCTGCGGGCGCTGCTGCATCGGGTGGTGCAGGGCGACGATGTTGATGCAGGCGGGGTCGAGCCCGGCGATCACCCGCGCCACCTGCGCGGGCGTGACGATGCCGCGTTGCCAGGCCATCGGATCGACGCTGTTGACGCCTTGCACCCGCAGGGTGCCGACATGGCCCACGGGCTCGAGGTTCTCGGCGATGGCGCGCCGCCAGCGGCGCCAGGGGCGCAGCATCCGGTCCGCCAGCTTGTAAAGCGGGATGTCGTGGTTGCCGGGCACCGCCAGCAGCGGCGCCTCGATCCGGCGCAGGAAGGCCGCGGCCTGCGCGAATTGCGCCGAGCGGCCGCGATGGGTCAGGTCGCCCGTCACCACCACCAGATCGGCGCGGGCGGCGTTGATGCGGTCGATCAGCGGCTCGACCAGCGGCTTGCGCTCCAGCCCGAAATGCAGGTCCGAGAGATGCAGGATGCGCGTCATCCGGCATCCCGCCCGCCGCTTTCGGCCGGGACCAGCACCTTCAGCGCGTCGTGGCGCACGCGGATGCGAAAGGGCGAATCCATCCAGGTCTTTTCGCCGTCATGGGCGACATATTCGTGGCGCGGCACGGTCTCGAGTTCGAAGTCATCGGCGCAGATCAGGTCGAAATCGGCATAGCGCGCCGATTTGCCCAGGGCCAGCCGCAACGCCGAGCGCACCAGCGGCCCCGGCCGCTTCGCCCGCGCCACCAGCAGCGCCAGCTGGCCGCGCCGCACGCAATCGGCCCCCTCCAGCCCGAATGCGTCCAGCTGATAGGCGCTTTTCGCCACGAAGGCCAGGGCGGTGGTGAAGTGCCGCGTCTTGCCATCCGCGTGTACGGTCAGGCGCAGCGGGCGACGCAGCGTCCACAGCGCCGCCACCGCCGACCAATAGGCCGCCAGCCGCGACCGGCCCCAGCGGCGATAGATGCTTTCGCGGCGGCGCAGGATCTCGGGATAGGCGCCGAAGCTGACATTGTTGAGGAAGACCATGCCATTCATCTCGCCGACATGGACGCGGCGGATGCGGGGCGCATCGAAGATCGCCAGCGCCGCCTCGACCGTCTCGCCCGAGCCGAGGTCGCGGGCGAAATAGTTGAAGGTGCCGCCGGGAATCACCGCCATCGCCGCCTCCGTGCCCGCGATCGCGCCGGCCACGGCGGCCTGGGTGCCGTCGCCCCCGGCCGCGACGATCAGGTCGAAGCCCTCGGCCACCGCCGCGCCGGCCATGGCGGGCAGGTCGGCGCCCTGTCCGGTGCCGCGGAACTGCAACTCGGCCACCCGGCCCTGCAAGGCCCTGCGCAGCTTGTCTGCGATGTCGTCGCCCGCCTCGCGGCCCGAGCCCATGTTCACGATCGCGCAGACCCGTGCAGCCGCGAGGTCGAAATCTGGGCCTTCTGCCGGGTCGTCCTGACGGTTCATCCCCTTGGTCCTTCCGCATTGTCACCTTTCCCGAACCCGTCCGCCCGGCGCCCGGTTCCGGCTCTGCGGAGGGCGGAGTCGCGGCAATTCGCCGGCCCGCGCTAATCCTGATCTTTTTACTTGCCTTTCCGGGTCCGCTTTGACAGATTGCCGGCGGGAAGCTGAAGGGCGGGATTTCCGGACCGCCGTCCGATTGGCCGTGCCCCTTGGGGATCGCGGCGATGCGCCACCCAAGACATCGTTTGCCAAACCCTGCGCAGGAGAGTTCTGCCCCGGATATGATCGCAGCATCATCCATGTCTGCACGGCCCGCGCCAGTTCCAATGCCGTGGGCCGCCGCCGGGATCGGGGACGAAATTCCTTTGAAACGAGATGCATGATGAACATCCGCCTGTCCGAGGCGCCGCGCAAGACGGCGTCGCCTGTGCCTGATCCGGTTCTTTTCGGTTTCGACGGCCCTTCGGGGCGTATCCAGGGGCGCGGTCCCGCGCGGCGGATCGCCGCCGGGAATGCCGCGACGCTTGAGGCGCGGGTGGCTGCGGCCCTGGCCGGGGTCGCGCCGGACGCGGTGATCGGCGGCGCCTTGCCCTTCGACCGCGAGGCGGGGGATTGCCTGTGGCATTGCCGGCGCAGCGAGGCGTCCGCGCCCGGCGGCGCCGCGCTGCAGGGCCTGCCGCTGCCGGGCTGGCGCCTGACGGCCGAGCCCGCCGCGCGGGACTATGCCGGCGCCGTCGCCCGCGCGCTCGGCATCATGGCCGAGGAGGCCGGCAGCCGCGATGCGCTGGAAAAGATCGTGCTGGCGCGCACGCTGCTGGTCGAATCTGCCGCGCCGATCCCGGTCGAGGCGCTGATGGCGCGGCTGCATGCAGACCGCAGCGTGACCGCCTTTCGCGTGGCGTTGCCCGCCGGGCCCGAGCATCCGCAGGGCCGCGCGCTTTGTGGCGCCACCCCCGAGCTGCTGGTCGAGAAGCGCGGCCGGACCATCGCCTCGCATCCGCTGGCGGGCTCGGCGCGCCGGCTGGCCGACCCGGTGGCCGACCACGCCGCGGCCGCGGCCTTGTCCGGCTCGGCCAAGGACCACCGCGAACATGCGCTGGTGGTCGAAGCGATCCTGGACACGCTGGCCCCCTGGTGCCGCGAGCTGGGCTGCCCCCAGGGCACCTGCGTCACCTCGACCCGCAGCATGTGGCACCTGGGCACCCGGATCGAGGGCAGGCTGAAGGATGCGGACACGCCCTCGGTGGTGCTGGCCTCGGCGCTGCATCCGACGCCGGCGGTCTGCGGCGTGCCGATGGGGCGGGCGGCGGGCTTCATCAAGGCCCTTGAACCCGTGGCGCGGGATTTCTATGCCGGCGCGGTCGGCTGGTGCGACGCAAGCGGCGACGGCGCCTGGTATGTCGCCATCCGCTGCGCCGAGATCAGCGGCCGGCAGGCTCGGCTTTACGCCGGGGCGGGGATCGTTCCCGGCTCGGACCCGATGGCCGAGGCTGCCGAGACCGGCGCCAAGTTCGGCGCGCTTCTGGCCGCGCTTGGCCTGCCGCAGGACGCGGCACTGCAAGGCGTGGCCTGCAACGGAGATACCTGATGGCCCTGCCCGGCATTGCCCCCTATGCACCCCCGACCGAGGCCGAGCTGCCCAAGGCGCGCGGGCCCTGGCAGCCCGAACGCGACCGGCTGGCGCTGCTGGTCCATGACATGCAGCGCTATTTCTGCCGCCCCTATCCCGAGGGCGCGCCGCTGGCGCCGGTGGTCGGCAATATCGCGCGGCTGATCCATGCGGCGCGGGCGGCGGGCGTGCCGGTCTTCTATACCGCGCAGAAGGGCGACCAGTTCCGCCCGGATCGCGGGCTTCAGGCCGATCTCTGGGGGCCGGGCATGAGCGCCGTCCCCGAGCATGAGGAGATCCTGCCCGAACTGGCCCCGGCGGCAGGCGACATCGTGCTGGTCAAGCATCGCTACAGCGCCTTCCAGCGTTCCAACCTGGAACATCTGATGCGGGCGCGCGGCCGCGACCAGCTGATGATCTGCGGCGTCTATGCCCATATCGGCTGTCTCGCCACCGCCGTCGAGGCGTTCCAGCGCGACATCGAGGCCTTTGCCGTGGCCGATGCCCAGGCCGATTTTTCGCGCGAGAAGCAGGACATGGCCATGGGCTGGATCGCCGCCACCTGCGGCGTGGCCCTGTCCACCCGGCAGGCGCTGGCCGCACTGGAAGCGCAAGAGGTGAAGTCATGCGCCTGACCGGATTTCAGGGCCGGACCGCCATCGTCACCGGCGCGGCCGGCGGCATCGGCCGGGCCGTGGTCGCCGCGCTGCTGGACGCCGGCGCGAAGGTCGTCGCCAGCGATACCGAGTCGGCGCTGGCCGCGAACCCGGTCGCGGGGGCCGAGAACCGGGCGCTGGACGTGCGCGATGGCGATGCCGTCGAGGCGCTGGTGGCCGAGGTCGAGGCGGCGCATGGCCCGCTGGGGCTAGGCGTCCATGCGGCCGGCGTGCTGGCCATCGGGCCGCTGCTGGACCTTGCGCCCGAGGAATGGGAGCGGGTGATCGGCGTCAATGCCCGGGGCACCTTCAACATCACCCGCGCCTTCGGCCGCGCCATGGTGCGCAACGGCGGCGGCGCCATTGTCGCGGTCAGCTCGAACGCGGCGGGGATTCCGCGCCTGAACATGGGCGCCTATGCCGCGTCCAAGGCGGCGGCGACCATGCTGGTCCGCTGCCTGGGGCTGGAACTGGCGGCGCAGGGCGTGCGCTGCAACATCGTCGCGCCGGGCTCGACCCTGACGCCGATGCAGACCGGCATGTGGACTGAGGACGGCGGCGCCGGCGAGCGCGCGGTGATCGAGGGCAGCCTGGACGCCTATCGCACCGGCATCCCGCTGAAGAAGCTGGCGACGCCCGAGGACATCGCCGGCGCGGTGATGTTCATGCTGTCGGATCAGGCGGGCCATGTCACCATGGCCGACCTGTATGTCGATGGCGGCGCGACGCTGCGCGCCTGACCCGCTTCACGGCCGGCCCGTCACGGCCGGCCCGTCGTTCACAGCCGCGACGAAATCAGCGCCCACCAATTGTCCAGCGACGGCTCGCGGGCCAGTTCCTCGAAGCTGGCCTCGATGCCCATCTGCTTCAGTTCGGACGAAAAGGTCATCACCGCGATCGAATCGAGCCCGTAAAGGACGAGGTTCTCGCCCGGCTCGATCTCGCAATCGTCCTCGATCATCGCGGCTACGCGGGCGGCCAGCCATTCGGGGCTGAGATCGGTCTTTTCGGCACTATCCATCATTCGTCCTTTCAGGCGGTTTCGGCCACGAGGCTGTCGCGCAGGCGGCGCTTGTCGATCTTGCCCACCGCGGTCAGCGGCAATTCGGGCAGAAAGCGGAAACGGTCGGGCAGCTTGTATTCGGCCACGCCCAGCTCCAGCAGGTGCCGGCGCAGCGCCGGCGGGGAAAGCTTGCCCGCCCCCTCGCGCAGCACCAGGAAGGCGCAGCTTTTCTCGCCCAGATGCGCATCGGGCGCGGCGACCAGCGCGGCATGGGTGATGTCGGGATGGCGGACCAGCAGGTTCTCGATCTCCTCGGCGGCGATCTTCTCGCCGCCGCGGTTGATCTGGTCCTTGATGCGGCCGACGACGCGCAGGTTGCCGCCCTGTCGCACCACCACGTCGCCCGAGTAATAGAACCCTTCGGCATCGAAGGCCTTCGCATTGTGGTCCGGGCTGCGGTAATAGCCGCGGAAGGTATAGGGGCCGCGGGTGGCCAGCGCGCCCGGCGTGCCGTCGGGGACCGGGTTGCCGTCCTCGTCCAGGACGCGGACCTCGTCGTCGGGGCTGATCGGGCGGCCCTGGGTGGTAAAGATCACCTCCTCGGGATCGTCCAGCCGGGTATAGTTCACCAGCCCCTCGGCCATGCCGAAGACCTGTTGCAACCGGCAGCCCAGCAGCTCGGGGACGCGCCGCGCCATCGCCTCGGCAAAGCTGGCGCCGCCGACCAGCATCAGCTCCAGGCTGTCCAGCATGGCGCGGCGGGCGGGATCCTCCTCGACCGCGCGCAGCCACAGCGCCACGGCGGGCGGCACCAGCGGCGCCATGGTGATGCGCTCGCGCGCGACGATGTCGAAACAGGTCAGCGGCTCGGGGCTGGGGGCCATGACCACGGTGCCGCCGGCATGGAACACCCCCAGCGTGCCCGGCGAGCTCATGGTGAAGTTGTGCCCGGCCGGCAGGGCGCAAAGAAAGCGCGTGGCCGGGGTCACGCCGCAGATCTGGACGCTGGCGCGGATGCTGTAGTCGTAATCGTTATGGGTGCGCGGGATCAGCTTGGGCGTGCCGGTGCTGCCGCCCGACAGCTGAAAGAAGGCGACCTGGTCGGCCGGGGTCGGCCCCGCGCCCTCGGGCAGGTCGCCGTCAGGGGTCAGCCAATGCGTCAGGCTGCGCTCGGGCTCGTCCTCGCCCAGAAGCAGCAGATGCGCGACGCCGCCGGCCCGCAGTTCCTGGGCAAAACCGTCGTCGCGGAACAGTTCGTGGTCGCGCGCGGCGATGACCACCCGCGGCGCGATCTGGCGGACATATTCGGTCAACTCCAGCCGGCGATGGCTGAAAAGCGCATTCACCGGCGCCACCCCGATCCGCAGAAGCGCGAAGAAGGCGACGAAGAACTCGGCCACGTTCGGCAGTTGCACCAGCGCGGTATCGCCATGGCCCAGCCCCTGCCGTGCCAGGCGCGCTGCCAGGTTGCGCGACAGCCGGTCCAGCTCGGCATAGCTGAAGCGGCGCGAACCGCAGACCAGCGCCTCGGCCTCGGGGTTGGCGGCCAGCTGTGCGTCCAGGATATGCGTCAGCGGCTGGTCGATCCAGTAACCGGCCTCGCGATAGCGTCGGGCGAGGTCTTGCGGCCAAGGGCTGAATTCAATCATGCGGATACCTGCTTTTACGGCAATGAGCCGCCGAAGGCGCCTGCGGCGCCTTGACGGAAGGCAATTGTTGAGTATTTTTATCCCGCTTTCTCTCTTGAAGCAAGCCAGCCGCATCCATCTCGGATGCAACCACGCCAGCCCTCTCTCGTTCAGACCGCCAGACCCTGCGACGGGGACAAGGATTTCATGACGCATCATCACGCCGAGGGGCTTTGGCTGCCCCTGACGCTGGCCCAGCTGGATTTCTGGGAAGAGTTCCGGCTCCATCCCGGCGAGGCGGTCTCGACCGTCGCCCATGCCATCGAATTGCGCGGGGTCGCGGATCCCGAGGCGCTGGCCCGCGCCATCGAGGCCACCATCGCCGAGACCGACATCATGGCCTTGCGCTTTGCCCTGGGCGCCGATGGCCGGCCGGTGCAGCGGGTCGATCCCGCGCGGCGGCCCGCGCTGCGGCGCATCGACCTGTCGGACCGCGCCGATGCGCGTGATCACGCCTTTGCGCTGATGCAGGCGGACGTGGACGCGGCGCTGGACCTGCTTGGCCAGCCCATTGCGGCGCAATGGCTGATCCGGCTGTCCGAGGGGCATTATCTGTGGTTCAACCGCGGCCATCACATCGCGCTGGACGGCTATGCCATGGGCCTGGTCGAGCGGCGCTGCGCCCAGCTTTACGCCGCCCTGGCCGAGGGCGCGGATCCCGGCCGGCCGCTGCGCCCGCTGGCCGATTATCTGAACGAAGAGACCGACTATCGCGCCAGCCCGCGCCATGCCGCCGACGGACGGCATTGGGGCGGGGTGCTGGCGGCCGAGCCACGCCCGCGCGTGCTGCGCAAGGGATCCGAGGATTATCCGGCCGAGGCGCTTTGCGCCGCGCATGACCTCTCGGCCCTGCGCCCGGCGCTGATGCGGCAGGCGCAGGCGGTGGGCATGGGCTGGCCGGACCTGCTGACCGTGCTTTGCGCGGCCTGGGCGGCGCTGCGCCTGCGCGACGGCTCGGCCTCGCGCCTGTGCGACGAGCGCGGTGGCATCGCGATGCCGGTCTGGCTGCCCTATATGAGCCGCATGGGCAGCGTCGCCGTCTCGGTCCCGGCGCTGGTGGTGAACATCCTGCCGCTGGACGCGAAGCTGCACCCGGCCGAACCGCTGGCCGAGGCGCTGGCCCGGCTGGGCGCGCGGCTGCGCAAGCTGCGCCGGCATGGCCGCTATCGCATCGAGCAGATCGCCGAGGATTACGGCATGGAGCCGCGCAGCCGCTTCTTCTTCTCGCCGCTGATCAACGTGCTGCCCTTTGACGAGGCGCGCTTCGCCGGCTGCGAGACCACGCGGCACGTGCTGTCGAACGGGCCGGGCGACGGGTTCAACATCACCATCCGCGGCGATGGCGAGGCCCGCGGGCTGGAACTGCTGGTCGAGGCCGACCCGACCCTGACCCCGGCCGGGGATTTCGCCGCGCTGGCCCGGGGGCTGCCGCTTTTCCTGGCCGGGGCGCTGGCGTCCGAGAACCTGTCGCGGCCGCTGGCGGACCTGCCGGCCTGACCGCCCCGGCGCAAACTGCGCCCAGGGGCAGGAGGGGATAGGATGGACAGCGACGACATGCTCCTTGCCGCGGCCGGCGATCTGGCGGTGGTCGAGGAACTGGTGAGCAGTGCCTATGGCCATTCCGTCGCGCGCATCGCCCGCAAGCCGGGGCCGATGCTGGATGACCATGCCGCGCGCATCGCGGCCGGCCGGACCTATCTGCTGGAACGGAACCGCGCGGTGCTGGGCCTGATCGTGTTCATCCCGCAGGCCGATGCGCTGCTGGTCGAGAACGTGGCGATCTCGCCCGCCGCGCAGGGGCTGGGGCTTGGCCGGCGGCTGATGGATTTCGCCGAGATGCGCGCCCGCGCGGCGGGCCTGCTCCGGCTGCGGCTTAATACCCATGTGGCATGGTCGAGAATCAGGCGATCTATGCCCGGCTCGGCTATGCCGAGACCCGCCGCGTCCACGAAGCCGGGCTGCACCGCATCTATCTGGAAAAGCTTTGGCCTAGTCGCGATAGGGGATCGTCGCCTCGGCGCCCGGCCGCTGCGGCCCGGTCGGGATGAAGCTGCGCGTGCTGCACCCCGCCGCGTCGCGATCCCAAGGACCGGAGCGCGGGGGCTGAGGCAGTTCGAACCCGGCGCATAGCCGGTAGCTGCGCGGCCCTGTCACCGCGTAGCGATAGGGCGCGCCGGTAAAGGGATCGGCCAGCCGCACCTGCCAGTCGCATTGCGGCGTGGTTTCCAGCGTCTCGGGCAGGCGGTCGCCGTTCTCGCGCGCCAGGCAGACCACCAGCCGGCCCAGGTTGGCCAGGTCGCTTTCGCGCTCGCGGTCGCGGCGCTCCTTGCGGGCATGGCCGGGGCCGCCGGTCAAGGCCAGCCCGGCGATGACGGCCGCCGCGGCCAGCAGCGCGATGGCGATGGTGGCCCAACCCTTAGTCATTCAGCTCGTCCCGGTAATAGGCGAAGACCAGCCCCGCGACCCCGGCGACCAGGGCCGCCTTGGCGGCGAAACGCGCGGTCAGCTCGCCGTTGAGCAGCGTGTAGATGACATAGATCCCGTCCGCCAGGAACACCAGCGCCACCACCAAAAGCGTCAGCGAGGCGAACCATTTGCGCACCAGCGACCGCCGCCGCCCGCCGTCGCCCAGGCTCATCCGCGACACCTTGCGGTTCAGCATCACGAACAGCGGCACGAAGGCGATCAGCGAGGCGATGGACCAGCGCGCCGCGCTGCCCGGCCCGTAATAGCGGCTGTCGGCCGGATCGGGAATCAGCCGGTCGATCAGTGCCATGCCCAGCTCGCAGACATGCCAGCCGATCATGCCCAGGGACAGGAACAGCAGGCCGTAGAGCAGCGCCTCCTGCGCCGAGGCATAGGGGCGCGGCCGCGGCACTGGCGGCAGGCCGGGCGCGGTTTCCCAGCCCTCCAGCGCCTCGTCGATCTCGGGCGCGGACCAGCCGGCATGGGCCAGCGCCCGGCCGATCTCGTCGCGCTCGCCGCCCTGCGCAAGCGCCCGGCGGACATAGTCGGAAAGCTGGTCGGACGGTTTCATCGGCACCCCCTGCCTGGCTGGCGTCTGGCCGGCAGGTTTCGGCAAGCCGGCGGCGCGGTCAAGCCCGCCAAGGCTGCGGCCGGGCGCAATTTTCCTCGCCGGGCCGTGTCGGCGAAAATTTTCCCGGCGGCGCGATTTTTCCCCTTGCACCCCCCGGCGCGCTCCCATAAATGACGCCTCACCGAAGGCGAAGCGCCATCGGGACGGAGCGCGGGCGTAGCTCAGGGGTAGAGCATAACCTTGCCAAGGTTAGGGTCGTGAGTTCGAATCTCATCGCCCGCTCCAAAATCTTCCTTCGGGAACAGCGAAAAGCGGCCTTCGGGCCGCTTTCGGCTTTTCCGGCTGCCGCTTTCCGATCCCAGCCGCTCTTTTCCCGCATCTAGCCACGGGTGCGGGATCAACCTGCGGCAGACCGTTCACCCTGCCTCTGGCCATTTTCGGCGAATCGGCGCTAGTATGGCAACCGGAGTTGCCCCGGCTGCCACATCCGGGACAGTCGTCAGGAACAAGCTGCCGCGTCTCGCAACCACGCCTCCCCCGAATCGCGGCCAGCCCAAGCGTGAGGTGATCATGCCGGCTCTGGAAGCTCTGATCGAACGGAAACTGCAACAGCTCTCGGTGCCGCTGGCGGTCCGCTTGCCCTCGGGGCGGCAACTGGGCCCGCCCGATGCGCGCGTGACCATCGCCTTCAAGGACATGGGCGCGCTGGCGCCGCTGGCCTCGGCCCGGCTGGGGCGGCTGGGGGACGAGATCGTCCGCGGCCGCGCCCGGATCGAGGGCTCGATGCGCGACCTGATGCGGATCGTGGCGGCGCTGGTGCCCGGCGGCGGCCAGCCGATCCAGCCCAAACCCTGGCAGCGGCTCTTGTATCATGTGAACTCGCTGCTGCGTCACAGCCGCGACCGCGATGCAAGGCAGATCCGCGCGCATTACGATGTCTCGGACGAGTTCTATGCGCTTTGGCTCGACCCGCGCCGGGTCTATTCCTGCGCCTATTTCGCCGAGCCGCAGATGACGCTGGCGCAGGCGCAAGAGGCCAAGCTGGACCTGATCTGCCGCAAGCTGGACCTGCGACCGGGCGAGCGGTTCGTCGACATCGGCGCCGGCTGGGGCGGGCTCTTGCTGCATGCCGCGCGCCATTACGGCGTCGATGCCACCGGCATCACCCTGTCGCAGAACCAGTTCGACCATGTCAGCCGGATCATCGCCGAGGAGGGCCTGGGCGAGCGGGTGCGCATCCGGCTGTGCGATTATCGCGACCTGGTGCCCGACCGGCCCTTTGACAAGCTGGCCTCGGTGGGCATGTTCGAACATGTCGGCCGCGCCCGGATGGGCACCTATTGCGACACGCTGCGCCGGCTGCTGCGGCCGGGCGGGCTGGCACTGAACCACGGCATCGCGGCCTCGGGGCTGGACGATGCGATGGTGGGCGGCGGCCTGGGCGATTTCATCGAGAAATACATCTTTCCTGGCGGCGAGCTGATCCATGTCAGCCAGGCCATCCGCAGCCTGTCGCAGGCCGGGCTGGAAATGGTCGATACCGAGAACCTGCGGCCGCATTACGCCCGCACGCTCTGGGCCTGGTCCGACGCGCTCGAGGCGCAGCTGCCCGAGGCCGAGCGGGTGCTGGCCCGCTCGATGCCGCCCGAACGTGCGGCCGAGGTGTTGCAGGCTTATCGGCTGTACCTGGCCGGCTGCGCGCTGGCCTTCGAGCAGGGCTGGGTGGCGCTTTACCAGATCCTGCTGATCCATCCCGACCCGGCGCTGGCGACGCCGGACCTGCCGGGGGCGCAATCCACCTATCCTTTCCGGCGCGATCATATCTATCGCTGATCCGGCCCGCGCGACCGGGCAGGGGTTTCCGCCGGGGCGCCGTCGGCCGCTGTCTCCGGGCGCCGGCACCTGGCGCTGCCTCGCGCGGCCAGCACTGCGGGGTTGACCTGCGCCGGGGATCTTTTTGCCATCTGCAATTCGAGCTCGCCCTAGCAGCAACTGCCTCCATATCGCCTTTCTGTTCGCCAAGAGCCCCGCGCGCTTATTCGATCTGCTGATCGCTCAGCATAACAGGTGGCCGGCCGAGCCGGCGGCCTATATTCTTGGCAGCATTCAACCCGGTCTCGGTGCGCCCATTGATTGGCGCCCTCTCGAATTCAGCCGGTGCAGCCATGGCATGAAAGACCAGCCGCCTCCTGATGAGTTGATGTCTCCCGC
This sequence comes from Paracoccus pantotrophus, assembly GCF_008824185.1. Taxonomy (NCBI): domain Bacteria; kingdom Pseudomonadati; phylum Pseudomonadota; class Alphaproteobacteria; order Rhodobacterales; family Paracoccaceae; genus Paracoccus; species Paracoccus pantotrophus. The sequence goes on along the minus strand of NZ_CP044426.1, from coordinate 1,765,540 downwards.
TCCTGCAAACGAACCGAACTGAACTGTTCGGGACTAAATGTCACATTGAACCTGCCCTTGTTCCCTAGGTCATTTTGACAAATGGCGGAGCCAGAGGCGGATCGACGTGATGTCGATGAAGCCCAGGAAGCTTTCGGCGGTCTTGTCGTAGCGGGTGGCGACGCGACGGGCATTCTTGAGCTTGTTGAAGCACCGCTCAACGAGATTGCGCAGGCGGTAGAGCCTGCGGTCAACGGCGACCCGTAGCTTCCGGGTTTTGCGCATGGGGATGACCGGCACCACGTCGCGCACCTCCATGGTCTTGCGGATGTTGTCGGAGTCGTAGCCGCGGTCTGCGAGCAGAACGCTTGGCTCGGGCAGGTTGTCAGCCATGACCAGATCGAAGCCGAGGTAGTCCGATGTCTGCCCGGCCGTGATCTCGGTTCTCATGGGCAGGCCTGCCGCATTGACCCGCAGATGGATCTTGGTCGTGAAGCCACCTCGCGAGCGGCCGAAACCTTGGCGCGGAGTCCCCCTTTTGCGCCCGCTGCCTGATGATGAGCGCGAACCACGGTGCTGTCGATCATCTGCAGCGCATCCGGCACGATCCGGCTCTCGTTCAGCGCCTCCAGGATCTGTTCCCACAGCCCCGCCAACGTCCAGCGCCGGAACTGCCGATAGACAGACGACCATTTGCCGAACTCTTCCGGCAGGTCGCGCCAGGGCGACCCCGTTCGGGCGATCCAGAAAATCCCATCCAGAACAAGCCGATGGTTCGTGGGCTTGCGGCCGTTCGGAGAACGGACAGCCAGGATGAAGCGTTCAAAGAACGCCCACTCGTCGTTCGACATCAGGTTTCGTGCCACGCTGGTCTCCATTGCAGATACCAGCTTGAATCACGATCACCGCGCCCGGTGAATCCCTTTTGTCAACACGCCCTAGTCTATTTCGCAATCGCAAACGGCACGTTTGGCGTACTGCTTCTGGTATTCTGTAAAAAGGTGCCGTCACGAAAAAATATGAATGAGTCATTCTGACATGAAATATGCGGCCAAGCGGTTGCTTTGAAATCGCATAATGGAAAATGCGAGAGATCATGTCAAAGACAACCAACCCTCTGTTCCAGCGGGATATCATTTCCGTCGGTGGAGGGTAGATTGTCAAGTTCTCAGGGGAACTCTTCAATCACGTTGACAAAGGCAGGTCACTTCGTCAATTTCCCGGCTGGCCTGATGGCATGATCAGGCGGCTTTCACGATCATGCTGAGAATGGGGCCGATCTCCTCCTTGTCGATCCGAACGAAGGCTTCGGCCATCATGCAGCGGCTGGCGGTCTGCCATTTGCCGTTTCGCTCGAACAGGACGGCCCCTATCAGGCGGATGATCGAAAGAGGCATTGCGCCATGCATCCCCTCCCGCATCGGCCGGAAAGGTCCGAGCCCGCGCGACGCCAGCCTCTATCGCCTGCGCCGCCGGATCGAAAACATGTTTGCCCGTCTCAAGGACTGGCGTCGGATCGCAACCCGCCACGATCGCTGCCCCATCCTGTTTCTCTCGGCCTGCGCCCTCGCCGCGACCGTCATCTATGGGTTGTGAGGCCTGGCCGTAGTCCGGATCAGGCGAACCTCTTTGCGCCGGCAACGCATACAACAACAAACACCGTCACGACGATCATTGCCCACCTTCGTGCCTCCAGTGCCTCTGTCTCGGATGCTCTCAGCATATACCCCGAGCAAGAATTGGGGCCGAGCATTGGCACCGAGAGCATCATACCGGTTAAAAATCCGATCGAGCGTCTCAACAAAGAAGTGAAACGCCGCGCCGACGTCGTCGGCGTTCGGGCACTCCTCCGAACCGATGGCCGTCATGCCCTCACTTTTCCAGGAGCTTTCGATCAGGGCATTGCGAAACCAGCCGGCATCGTAGCCGCGGCCTGCGAGCAGCGCCCCGGCCGGCGGGATCTGCGAGAGCGGCGCCCTTGCGCCGCTGTAGTCGGAGGCCTGGCCAGCCGACAGAAGCATCCGGATCGGGCGACCCCTGGCATCGGCCAGGACGTACAGCTTCGAAGCTCAGCGCGCCTCTGATGCGCCCGATCACGCGCGCATGGCAACTGCAGCACTCTACGCAAGCAGACATATCCTACGGAAATGCTCTTCGCCGATGCGAATGTGGCGAATCCGCAACAGCGTATGATATGGCGATCCGGCAAGATGTTGGGAGCCCGGCCAAGATCGCGCTCGGTCGGATCATGAATTGCAGCGGAGTCCAGATTTTCGGCACCGCGATTCTCTGCTTTGCGCCCTCGGATTGCCCGGATCCTGAAAAATCGCTGGCTTGCGGCTTGGAGATGGTTCTACTCCAAGTGCAGGTAGTGCGCATTACCTGAATTATGTTCAGTTGGTAGCTGTGGTTGGAGAAGAATGAAACTGATGAACCACTACGCGCATACGGGCAATCGCGAGGATCGAAGTGACTGGCAATTGTTGGAGCATCACCTGGAAAACACGGCGGCACTGGCTGCGGAACGCGCAGCGCCCCTCGGGTTGCGGGCTGCGGCCCATATGGCCGGGTTCTTCCATGATTTCGGCAAATATGATCCGGCCTTCGATCGCGTCCTTTGCGGTGACAATGTCCGGGTGGATCATTCCACGGCCGGCGCCGCGCTGCTTTGCGCCCGGGCGCCCGCGGGGCTGCGCCCCTGCGCCGAGGTGATCGGCTATGCCATCCTGGGCCATCATGCGGGGCTGCCGGACCGCCGGAATGCCGACAGCAGCATGGAACGCCGGCTCGATGCCTTCCGCGATCTGATCGCTCCAGAAATCTCGGCGGCGGCCAAGCCTGACTTCAACCCGATAGCCAAGGAGTTGACTGCGCGGATGCGGCCCGGCTCGGCCCCGTTCGATCTGTCGGTCGCGGCGCGCATGGTGTTCTCCTGCCTGGTCGATGCCGATTTCCGCGATACCGAGTCCTTCTATGCCGGGCTGAACGGCACGCGGCCGGATCGCGACTGGCCGGCCCTGGCCGATCTGTTGCCGGAATGGAGAGGCGTCTTCGATGCGCATCTGGCGGGGTTCGACCAGAGCGGTCCGATCAATCGCCTGCGCGCGGATATCCTGGCGCATGTCCGGAAGGGCTCCGCGATGACGCCGGGGCTTTTTACGCTGACCGTCCCCACCGGCGGCGGCAAGACGCTGGCCTCGTTGGGTTTTGCGCTGGACCACGCGGTGCGCCACGGGCATCGCAGGATCATATTCACGATTCCGTATACTTCTATCATCGACCAGACTGCAGCCATTTTTCGCGGTCTTTTTGGTGATGCCGTGCTGGAGCATCATTCGGCCATCGACGACGAAAGGACCGATCCGGAGCGCAAGGACAAGCTGCGCCTTGCCATGGAGGACTGGGCCGCGCCTCTGGTCGTCACGACCAATGTGCAGTTCTTCGAAAGTCTTTTCGCGATGCGTCCTTCGCGCTGCCGCAAGCTGCACAATATCGCCGGTTCGGTGATCGTGCTGGACGAGGCGCAGGCCCTGCCGCGCAAGCTGCTGATGCCCGCGCTGCGGATGATCGACACGCTCTGCGCGCATTACGGTTGTTCGGTGGTGCTTTGCACGGCCACGCAACCCGCCTTCGACAGTCGCCAGCTGAAGCAGGGCGGCTTGCCGCTGGAGGGCCGCGAACTGGCGCCCGATCCGGTGCGGCTCGCCCGCGAGCTGCGCCGCGCCCGCATCGTGCAGGGCGGCGAGATGGACGACGACGCCCTCATCGAGGCATTGCGCGACACGCCGCAAGGAATGGTCATCGTCAACAGCCGTGCCCATGCATTGGAACTGTTCAACGCGGCCAAGGCCGAGGAGCTCGAGGGGCTGGTCCACCTGACCACGCGGCAATATCCGGTGCATCGGCGGGCGATCCTGGAGGAGATCCGCGCGCGCCTGAAATCCGGTGCGCCTTGCCGTTTGATCGCGACCAGCCTGATCGAGGCAGGGGTGGACCTGTCCTTCCCAAAGGGCTGGCGGGCCGAGGCGGGGCTGGATAGCTGCGTGCGCGGGGGCGTGGATCGAAACCGCATGAGCAAGCGCCCGGCCATTGGCCATAGCGTCGCCCCCTTCGCGGGGGCGTGGATCGAAACCCGGCCTATCATGCCGCCGTCTGCGGCGGCGTCGGTCGCCCCCTTCGCGGGGGTGTGGATCGAAACCCAGCGATCCACCTTCCGGGTCGCCCAAGCGCATCGTCGCCCCCTTCGCGGGGGCGTGGATCGAAACATCGATGATGGCAAGAACATCTTCGCCCCGGCCTAGGCGGTGTCTTCATTTAGGCGATCGCTGCCATTGCGCAGGCGAGGTCGACGAATGCCTTTAAGGAGGCGACGGTTTTCTCGCATCGGAGCGCGATCCGGCGGAATCGTTTGAGGCGGTTGAAGAAGCACTCCACAAGGTGGCGTTCCCCGGAGAGCGTCCGATCCAGCGGTCGGCTTCCGGCGCGGCTTCGGTTGCGCTTGATCTGTGCGGTGGCGCGCAGGTCGCCGGCGATGAAGCGGCGCAACGCCTCGGTGTCGTATCCGGCGTCGGCGATGACATGGCCGACGCCCGCAAGGCCGCGGATCAGCCCCCGGGCCTGCGGGCTGTCGGCCCAATGGCCCGGCGTGATCGCGAACCGGACCGGGAGGCCAAGCGCGTCCACCGCAGCATGGATCTTGGTCGTCAGCCCACCCCGAGAGCGGCCGGTGGCGTGAGCCTCAAGCCCCCGTTTTGCGAGGTCGCATCTGCGTGGACCTTGGAAATGGTGGCATCGACCAGCACATATTCGAAGTCGGGATCGGCGCTCAACTCCCTGAAAAGACGCTCCCAGACCCCGGCGCGGGACCAGCGGCGGAACCGGGTGTAGACGCTCTTCCAGTGCCCCGGTTCCGGCGGCAGGTCGCGCCAGGGCGAAGCACCTCGTGCCAACCACAGGATCGCGTCGATGAACAGCCGATTGTCCGCAGCGCTGCGGCCCCGATCACCAGCCTTGCCGGGCAACAGAGGCCCGATCCGTTCCCATTGCTCGTCTGTCAGCGTCCGCCTGCTCAAGATCGCCTCCGTTTTCGATCTTGAAACAGAACTCAGACAGTATGGGAATCCTTAAATGAAGGCACTACCTAGGCGCCCCCTTCGCGGGGGCGTGGATCGAAACTGGGTGGTGCCCGGCAAGGTCTCCGTCGCCGACGCGTCTGGACCTATGCCCGGCAGATCATCCGGGCGAGACAGGTCTGCGCCAAGCGATCCTGACCGTGGAACGGAACAGGACCAGAACAAGAAAGTGATAGCCGGAGTGATAACCCCCTTGACCCCATCAACCGAAAACCCTAGCAAACGCAAGGCTCCGGCGGGTTGGCGGAGAGGTTACGCAGCGGATTGCAAATCCGTGAAGACCGGTTCGATTCCGGTACCCGCCTCCATTCCCCACTTTTCGCTAGATTTCCCGTGACCTTCGCCAGAAGTGGTCATTGATTTCATTGAGAAAATAGACTGTAGGCCATCTTCTGCGGGAAGATGGACTGTAGCCACCCAACTTGTGTGGGTATCGAATGCGGGTATTCTCGGAACTACCGATACCCACAGTCACCCGCAGGACCGATTCAGATGCCCTTGACCGATGCAGCCTGTCGTGGCGCGAAGCCCGATCCCTCTGGAAAACCGCGGAAATTACCGGATGGCGGCGGGCTTCTCTTGTTCGTCTCGCCATCGGGCGGCAGGCTGTGGCGAATGCGCTATAGGTTCGAAGGCAAGGAAAAGGTGCTGTCATTCGGGGCATACCCGGATGTGAAGCTGGCCGATGCCCGCGCGCTACGCGCCAAACCGATCAGGATAAACCCCCTACGCAGAGTGGCGCGGGCCGGAACGCTGCAACCAAGCGCCGGAGTGAAGCGCGACACTCGCTGCATCTGGAAAATGCAATGCCTGATACTACATAAAGTAGGGGAACTTACTGATCGAGCGAGGTGTAGGCAGTGTCAGGCGATGATGAAAAGCCCAAGGGCGTCGACATTTCGCAGGTTGGCAAAGTGAACGCTGGCAACGATGATCAGTCGGAGCCTGTGCGCAGGATCGTTGACAGGACAGCACAACTGTCCGTGGGTGGACGCGCCTTGCAAGGGGCTTTGCGGGGTCTTGGTGGTGTGAGCGCGCTTGCAGAGGCCGCGCGGGCTGCAAGTTCCGTGACCATGCTGAAGGATCAGCTAGACGCCCTGACCGGGGTGAGTGTTTTCACTGAACAGATGAAAGCCCAACAAAAAGCGATGCGGGCTTTGGCGCTGCCGGATGTGTCCGCTTTTTCGGGCATAACTGCACTCGCAGACCAATTCAAAATCGAACAGGATGCATTCGCGCAGGCGCGAAACCTTGCTCTTGGGGCCTGCCCGGTGGCTTTCTGAACGCAATCACTGGCTCCGCTACGGGTGCGGCATCCCGGTTTTTTCAGGACATGCGCGAACAGTCCAGCTTGATCAATCAGCACATGGACATGTTTGCGGATATGCGGCGGGCGCTAAAGGCTTCCAGTCTTTTCGATCTTACCAAGGCGGTGAACATCCCACGCTTTGGCTCAGCGATTGAGGCACTTGGCATCGGCCGTATGGGGTCCGCGATTGAGGCAGCGAACGCGGTGCACATGTTGGGGCTTACCCCGACCTTCCATGACGAATTCAGGTCGGTAGCGGCGGCGCTTGCGGATCAAGCGTCTGCGTTTGCGCGGGTGCGTGACCTCACCTCTGTTGCGGCTCTTAACTTTGATCTTGCGGGTAGCCTGGAAGCAATGCTCGCCCGCAGCCTTGCGGCACAGGAGGCGCTGCTTGAAGAACACAAGGGCGCGGCGGTTGACGCCAAAGCAGAGGCTGCCTTTCACCGCAGGGTCGCCACGATTCAGGTCATCATCAGCATCCTGACGTTCTTCCTGACCATCGCTTTGCAGCTTGAAGCGCGGCTTTCGGATGGGGACGCCGCCGTTCGGGCAAACACAGAAGCCTTGGTTAAAATGCGAAATTCGTTTGATGCGATGGCGGCGCAGCTAGAAGCCATGCAAGAAACTCGGGAAACTGAAACAGAACGCCAAGACGCGGCAGACGCCGAGATCGCGAGCATTCTGCGCGGTATCGCCAAGACGCTTTCTGATCAGGCGGAAGCGGAACCGGAAGCGGCAATGCAGGCACCTGAAACGCCCTCGCCTAACCGCGGTGACAGCGTGCAGTGATCCGATTGAACTGCGCCCTGTCCGATCATCGGCCCTGCCCGATCTTGGCTACGGGTCCTTCTTGGGGTGGGGGTGCGCTGGGCGGGGACGCCGACCCGCCAAGATCGCGCGATTTCAATTTTCAGGCAGCAAGATTGGCCCCAGCATTGCGAAAATCCTGCACAGGCTGACAAGTCGCGGTTCAGGGCACCCGCTGGGGTGGCACATGGAAAGGGACCCATGATCGCCCCCAGCCCAGCGCCTGCGCGTGACAGAAGATCGGTTGTGGTCTATCTTGTGGGCCGGTGAAACCGTGGCGGCAGAGCAACAGGGCGGGCAAATTGCGCAGAACCCATCTGAACTGCGGGTATACTCGCGGGTAGAAGTGCAACTTTTCCGTTTGATTTCAGAGGTTTACCGTAGCGGTACCCGCCTCCAAGTCTTTTCAAGAGCTTGCGTCTCTCTTGCTGTTGCAGGTGTCGTCTTGCGCGGTGGCGGAACGATGCCCTTTCACCCGCGAGCGCGCCTGCATTCAGCCGGGCGCCCAGGAGACCGGAACGCAAAACGGCGGGCCTTGGCAGAGGAAGGGAACGCTCGCAGGCCCCGGATAGGCCGGGCCTGCGTGTCCCGGTATCGCCGCAAGCGGCAGGGGGCAGGGCGGGCGCACGGACGGCTTGGGGGAGGCCGTGCGCCCGCGCCGCGGTCAGAGCCGGCAGATCTCGGACCGCACCAGGAAGCGCCGCTCGCGCCCGTTGTCCAGGCTGAACATGCCGCCGCGGCCGGGCACCACGTCGATGATCAGGCGGGTGTGCTTCCAGGTTTCGTATTGGCTGGCCGAGATGTAGAAGGGCATGCCGCCGACCTCGCCCAGCTTCACGTCATGTTCGCCGATGCGGAAATCGCCCTGCGGATAGCACATCGGCGAAGACCCGTCGCAGCACCCCCCGGACTGGTGAAACAGCACCGGCCCGTGATCGGCGACGATCTCGGTCAGAAGCGCCAGCGCGGCCGGGGTGGCCTCGACCTGGCCAGGCCTCTCGGGATTGGCGACGGGCTTCATGCTCAGCCCGCCATGTCCAGCACCATGCGGCCCTCGATCTGGCCCTTGTGCATCTGGCCGAAGATGTCGTTGATGTCCTCGAGCTTCGCGCGATGCACGGTCGCCCTGACCTTGCCCTCGCCGGCGAAATCCAGCGATTCCTGCAGGTCCAGCCGGGTGCCGACGATCGAGCCGCGCACGGTGATGCCGTTCAGCACCATGCCGAAGATGTCCAGCGGGAAATCGCCCGGAGGCAGCCCGTTCAGCGCCACCGTGCCACCGCGGGCGACCATGCCGATGGCCTGCTCGAAGGCCTTGCGGCCGACGGCCGTGACCAGCACGCCCTGCGCGCCGCCGTCGGTCTGGCGCTTGATCGCGGCGGCCGGGTCGGGGTCGGTCGCGGCATTGACCGTCACCGTCGCGCCCAGCTTGCGCGCCAGCGCGAGCTTGTCGTCGTCGATGTCCACGGCCGCGACATTCATCCCCATGGCCTTGGCATATTGCACCGCCATATGGCCCAGCCCGCCGATGCCCGAGATCACCACCCAGTCGCCGGGCTTGGTGTCGGTGACCTTCAGCCCCTTGTAGACCGTGACGCCCGCGCAGAGCACCGGGGCGATGTCCACAAAATCGACGTTCTTCGGCAGGTGGCCGACATAGTTCGGATCGGCCACCACATATTCGGCAAAGCCGCCGTTCACCGAATAGCCGGTGTTGAGCTGGCTTTCGCACAGCGTCTCCCAGCCGCCCAGGCAATGCCGGCAATGGCCGCAGGCGGTGTAAAGCCAGGGCACGCCGACCCGGTCGCCCTCCTTGACGTGCGTCACCCCGGCGCCCACGGCCGAGACGAAGCCCACGCCCTCGTGGCCCGGAATGAAGGGCGGGTTCGGCTTGACCGGCCAGTCGCCCTCGGCGGCGTGCAGGTCGGTGTGGCAGACGCCGGATGCCTGGATTTTCACCTGGATCATGCCGGGTCCGGGCTCGGGGACCGGCACCTCGTCTATGGTCAGCGGCTTGCCGAATGCGCGCACGACGGCGGCTTTCATGGTCTTGGCCATGAGAGGGAACTCCTTGCAGTTGCTCTTGGGGGAGAAAAGGGGGAGGGAGGAAGGGTGCCGGGCGCGGGGTGACGCGCGCCCGGCCGTTCCCCTAGAAGAAGCCCAGCTTCTTCGGGGAATAGCTGACCAGCATGTTCTTGGTCTGCTGATAGTGGTCCAGCATCATCTTGTGCGTCTCGCGCCCGATGCCGGACTGCTTGTAGCCGCCGAAGGCCGCATGGGCCGGATAGGCGTGATAGCAATTGGTCCAGACCCGGCCGGCCTTGATGCCGCGGCCCATGCGGTAGCAGGTATTGGCATCGCGCGACCACACGCCGGCGCCAAGCCCGTAAAGCGTGTCGTTGGCGATCTCCAGCGCCTCGGCCTGATCCTTGAAGGTGGTGACCGAGACCACCGGGCCGAAGATTTCCTCCTGGAAGATCCGCATCTTGTTGTTGCCGCGGAAGATCGTCGGCTCGATGTAATAGCCGCCCGACAGCTCGCCGCCCAGATCGGCCGCCTTGCCGCCGGTCAGCACCTCGGCGCCCTCCTTCTTGCCGATGTCGAGATAGCTGAGGATCTTTTCCTTCTGCTCGCTCGACGCCTGCGCGCCGATCATGGTGTCGCTTTCGCGCGGGTCGCCCTGCTTGATCGCCTGCACGCGCTGGACGGCGCGCTCCATGAACTTGTCATAGATCGATTCCTGGATCAGCACGCGCGATGGGCAGGTGCAGACCTCGCCCTGGTTCAGCGCGAACATGGTAAAGCCCTCCAGCGCCTTGTCGAAGAAATCGTCGTCCTCGCGCGCCACGTCGGCAAAGAAGATGTTCGGGGACTTGCCGCCCAGCTCCAGCGTCACCGGGATCAGGTTCTCGGATGCGTATTGCATGATGAGGCGGCCGGTCGTCGTCTCGCCGGTAAAGGCGATCTTGGCGATCCGGTTGCTGGACGCCAGCGGCTTGCCGGCCTCGAGCCCGAAGCCGTTGACGATGTTCAGCACGCCCGGCGGCAGCAGGTCGCCGATCAGGTTGGCCCAGACCATGATGCCGGCCGGGGTCTGCTCGGCCGGTTTCAGCACCACGCAATTGCCGGCGGCAATCGCCGGGGCCAGCTTCCAGCAGGCCATCAGCAGCGGGAAGTTCCATGGGATGATCTGCCCCACCACGCCCAGCGGCTCGTGGAAGTGATAGGCGACGGTGTCGTCGTCGATCTGGCTGATCGAGCCTTCCTGCGCGCGCAGCACGCCGGCGAAATAGCGGAAATGGTCGATGGCCAGCGGCAGGTCGGCGGCCATGGTCTCGCGGATCGGCTTGCCGTTGTCCCAGGTCTCGGCGGTGGCGAGCAGTTCCAGGTTCTGCTCCATCCGGTCGGCGATCTTCAACATGATGTTGGCGCGCTCGGCCGGGCTGGTGGCGCCCCATTTGTCCTTGGCGGCATGGGCGGCGTCCAGCGCCAGTTCGATGTCGCCCGCCTCGGAACGCGCGATCTGGCCGATCTCGGCGCCGGTGATCGGGGTGGTGTTGGTGAAATACTTGCCCGAGATGGGCGCCACCCATTCGCCGCCGATGAAGTTGTCGTAGCGTTCCTCGAAGGGCAGCGCGTTCACGCCCCGGAAAGGATGCGTCTGGTCGTTCGGCATGATCTTCCTCCTGTCAGCCCGGCTCCTCCAGCCGGTTGCACAAGAGCCTGTGCCCTGAGACCCCCTGGGGTCAACGCGGGGCTTCGCGCCGCGGGGCCGATGTGTTTCAGGGGCGAGACAGTTTGCCGGGGTTTTCGTCGATGCCCAGCCGCGCCATGCGGCGGTAGAGCGTGGCGCGTCCCACCCCCAGCGCGCGGGCGGCGGCCGAGACATTGCCCTCGGCCCTGGCCAGCGCGCGAATCACGGCGGCGCGTTCGGCGCGCTCGAACCCGGTCGCCTCGTCCTGCCGGCCCAGCAGGTCCGAGGCCGGGCGCGGGCGCAATTGCCCCTCTTTCTCAAGGCCGAAGGCGCGGCGGGCGGCGCGATTGGCGCCGATGGCCAGATCGTCCTTATCCACCGCGATCAGCAGCGTGCCGTCCTCGGCCCCTTCGGCCTGCGGCGTGACGATGCGCGCGCCGGGGAAGGAGACGCGGAAGAAGGCCGCCTCGATGGCGCGGGCGCTATGCGCCACCTGCGCCGCGATCAGCGCGTTCAGCCGCTCGGTATGGTCGGCGCGGGCGGAACTGATGTCCAGCGCCGCGATCAGCCGCCCGTCCGGGCCCCAGATCGGCGCGTCCATGCAGGACAGCCCGGTGTTGCGGGCATAGAAATGCTCGTCGCGGTGGATGGTGACCTGCCGTCCCTCGGCCAGGCAGGTGCCGATGCCATTGGTGCCCTGCACCGCCTCGGACCAGTCCATGCCGCGCCACAGCCCCCAGCCGCGAAAAGTGGCGGCATCGCCCTGGCTGACGCGGTGTTCCAGCACGATGCCCTGGGCATCGGTCAGCAGCAGGTTGCAGCCGGTCGGGCAGACCAACTGGAACAGCTGGTCCAGCTGCGGCCGGGCGACGGCGATGAAACGGTCCATGCGCTCGACGCGCTCGGACAGCTCGCGCTCGGTCAGGCGGCGCGGCTCGGGCGGCCGGGCCGGGTCCAGCCCGTGCTTGAGCATCGAGCGGCGCCAGCTTGCCGCCAGCCGGGTGACGGCGCCGGGCGATTGCGAGGCCTGGACCACGCGATCCTCGTGGCGGGTTGTGCTGTGCGGTGCCGGGCGGGTCTCGGGCAAGGCGTCCTCCCCTTCCTTACGCGGTGGCGGGATTATTGCGCGGCGGGACGCGATCGGGCAAGCAATGCTTTCGTGAAGCGCCCGCGGCGAAACAGCCCGGCCGTTTCGCGGCCGGGGTGCTTGCGGTTTTCAGGGCGTGACGGTGACGGCGCCGCTGTCCGACCAGGCGCGGAATTCGGGGCGATACATGTCCTCGACGCTGGCGGCAGGGTGGCGGAATTCGCCCGGCGTCACCGCGCGGACGATATAGGCCAGCCGGAAGCGTTCACCCGAGGTCCAGGTCAGCGCCGCGGCGAAACGGTCGGCGCGGAACTCGGTCATCTCGGCCGCGGTCTCGCCCTCCAGCCAGTCCAGCGCCGAGACGTCGCCGGCGCGCAAGAGGTTCGGGTTGTCGATCTCCCACCCGGCCGGCAGCGGATCGGCGATGACCAGCCGTCCGCCGCCCTCGGATTGCGGCGCGACCTCCAGCACCACCACCATGCGCGTGCCCTGCTGCAGTTGCGCCGCGTCCAGCGCCTCGCCCTGCATGCTGTAATAGCGCCGGGCGATGCCATAGCCCTTGCCGCCGGCCGCGACCGGGCCCGCGGGCTTGCCGGTCGCGGTCAGCGTCACTTCCAGCGCGCTTTCGCCGGTATTGGCGATGCTCGCATCCGCCGGCAGGCTTGCGACCGGCTGGGTCAGCGCCACGCCGTTCAGCGTTGCGGGCGGGGCCGCGCCGAACAGCGACTGCGCCGCCAGCACGGTCCAGACCGATTCCTGGGTGGACAGGCTGCGCCCGTCCTCCTCGGCCCGGGCGATGCGCTCGGCGATCTGGCTGGTCAGGTCGGTGGCGTCGACCGCCTGCGTCCTTGCCTCGGCCGCCAGCGCCAGCAGCGCCGTGGCGTCGCGCAGCCGGGTGCCGTAATCGGCGCGGAAGGCATAGGGCTCGGGCGCGCCCAGGTTCAGCAGGTTCCGCGCTTGCGTGAACAGGCGATCCGCCCGCTGCTGGTCGCCATAAGAGGCCAGCGCAGCCCCCAGATGGGCCGCGGCCATCGGGGTCGAGAAGGAGCCTGCGGCGGTATCGGCGTAATAGCGCAGATCGCCCACCGTCGCCGCCCGTTCCCGCGCCAGCACCGCCAGCGCATAGGCCAGCGCCGCGTTCTCCTCGGCCGAGGCGGCGGCGGGTTCGGTGGCGTAATTGGCGCGGTTGCGCAGGTTGTCGATGGCCATGCGGAAGCCGGTCTCGGGCACCTGATGGCCTGCCGCCCGTGCCCGCGACAGGAAGTCGGTGACATAGGCCTCCAGCCACAGGTCGCCCGAATCCGCCGACCAGAGGCCGAATCCGCCGTTCGAGCCCTGCCGGGTCAGGATCCGGGTGATCGCCTTGTCCACCTGCTTGGCCGCATCGCCGCCATCGACCCCTTCGGCGGCGGCCAGGCCGGGCAGGTAGATCAGCGGCATCGCGCCCGAGGCCAGCTGTTCGGTGCAGCCATAGGGATAGCGCGCCAGCCGCATCAGCGCGCCGGCCACGTCCAGCCGGGCATAGGGGCCAAGCGCCGCCGTCACCTCGGCGCCGGGCAGCAGGCCCTGCGTCAGGCTGGCGGGCACGGTCAGGCTTTGCCCCGGCTCGACCACCAGCCGGTCCTGGCGCTGGATGTCGGCCTCGTTCAGCGCCACCGGGATGGCGATGTCCTTGGTCAGCGCCGCGCCGTCCGGCGTGGTCAGGGTCAGACGCAGATTGGCCAGTCCCTCGGCATCGCCGGCGGTGACGGGCATCTGCACCTGCGCCTCGGCCTTCTCGGCCAGGGTCACGCTGTCCGTGGGCAGGCTGGTGGTCAGCGCCGCCGCGCCGCCGACCTGCTGGACCGAGAGCCGCATCTCGCCCGCCGGGCCCGAGGCATGGGTCAGCCGCAGCCCGACCTGCGCCCGGTCGCCCGGTGCGAGGAAGGCGGGCGCGGTCACGGTCATCACCACCGGATCGCGCACCAGCACCGAGGCATCGGCCTGGCCCACGCCCTTTTCCGACCAGGTCACGGCCATCACCCGCACCTCGCCGTTGAAATCGCCCACCGGCACCTCGACGGTGGCCGTGCCGTCTGCGCCCACGGTCAGCGGACCCGAGAACCAGCTCATCAGCTTTTCGGTCGGCGGCGGCGCCTCGGCATTGCCGGCAAGGCTGGCGTCGCCGCCCTCGCGCAGCGCGCCGTCCGGCGCTCCGGTCGGCAGGATCAGCCGGCCGTAAAGGTCGCGCAAGCCGACGCCCAGCCGGCGCTGGCCGAAGTAATGCTGCGAGGGGTTCGGCGGCTGGAAGCGGGTCAGGTTCAGGATGCCCTGGTCGACGGCGGCGACGGTGGCATGCACCGTCTCGCCCGCCGCGCCCTCGACCTTCAGCGTGACGGGGATGGTGCCGCGCGGCCGCGTCTCGGCCGGGGCTGTGATGCTGGCGGCAAGCCTGCGGTCGCCGGGATCGACGGCGGCATGGGCCAGGCCCAGCGCCCGCACCGGCTGGCGGTCGCCGGGCCGCGCCTCGCCCAGCGGGCGGATGGCGCTGACGGTGACATAGACCCCGGCGCCCCAGTCGTCGGTCACCGGCAGGTCGATCTGGTTCTCGCCCGCCTTCAGAGCCACGGTCTGCATGGACACCAGACGGTTCGACAGCACCGAGACGAGGCCCAGCCCGTCGCTGGCCGCCTCGACCCGGACGCGGGCGACATCGCCGCTGCGATAGGCGGGCTTGTCCAGCACCACCTGCAAGCGGTCGGGCGTCTCGGTCCCCGAATTGGCGACCGCACCCCAGCCGGCATAGAACCGCACCGAGCTTTGCCCGCCCTGACCCGAGGCCGGCTCGGCCACCAGCTCATACTGGCCCCATTCGACCGGGGCGGCGATCTCGGCCGGGGCCTGGCCCGGCTCGGCCACGCCCTCGGTGATGCGGGTGCGGGTGGTGATCGCCTCCCAGTTCCATTGCCCGCCCAGCGAATACCATTGGTAATCGGTGTCGATGCGGTTCAGCACCCAGCGCACGGGTTCTGCGGCGGGCTTCAGGTCCGGGCCGACCGCGACCAGCGCAAAGCGCGCCTCGGCGTTTTCGGACACGGTGTCGCCCTCGAACAGCGCACGGATGCCGACGACCGGCGCTTCGGGCATGACCACGCGGGATTCGCTGCGCTCGACCGGGCGGCCGGCGCCTTCGCGGATGTCCAGCACCAGCTCGGCCCGAACCGGGCGGGGGCCGAGCCGGCCAGCCGGCGGCAGGTCGATCTGCGTCTGGTAATGGCCCTGCGCATCGGTGGTGCCCGGCGGCAGGCTGTCCGTCACCGGCGCGCTGTCGTCATCGTGCCGGCCGAAGACATAGCCGTCGAAGCCGGTCAGGCTGCGGGTCGGGGACAGGCGCAGCTGCCCCTCGACCGGCAGGTTCGCGGCCGGCGCGCCGAACAGCCAATGCGCCGAAAGCGACAGCTCCAGCGTGCCGCCGGCGCGGGCCGGGCCTTCGGGCAGGCGCGGGGTGAAGTCGATGCGCTCGGGCAGGAAATCCTCGACCAGCAGGCGCGCGGTGGCCAGCGCCGGGCCGTCCGCCTCGGTGCGCAGTTCCATCCGCCAGGTGCCGCGCGGGGCGTTGCCGGGGATCTGCCAGGCGACCACGCTGCCGCCGGCGCCGGCATCCTGCGCGGGCAGGCGCATCGCCTCGACCCCGTCGGGACGCAGGATCACCGCGGTCAGCGGCAGGTTCTCCAGCGCCCGGGCCTCGGCATTGCGGGCCAGCACGGTGGCGTTCACCGTCTCGCCGACGCGATAGGCGCCGCGATCGGTGGTCACGAACAGGTCGATGGGGGGGCTGGGCGGCTGGCCCTCGACGCCGCGGTCGGAGAGGTCGAATTCCGGGTCCGACAGGGACAGGAAGGCCATGTCGCGGGGGCTGCGCTCGGCGCCCTCGCCCTGCCATTCGGTTACCGTGACCAGCGCCGGGGCGGCGCCGTCCTTGCCCATGGCGAGGCCCGGCGCGAAATGCGCGATGCCCTCGGCATCGGTCGCGGCCTTGGCCAGAACCTCGTTCGAGCGGCTGACCAGCGCCACCTCGGCCCCCGCCTTGGCCGAGGTGTCGGCCAGGCTGCGCACCGCCACGGTCAGCCCGTCGGCGCCCGAGAAGGTGGAGATCCCGAAATCCGAGATCACGAACCATTGCGTCGCCAGCCCGGTGTCCTGGACGTTCTCGTTCTCGATCCCGGCCTCGGCGATATAGATGCCGGGCTCCAGCGGGCCGGCCTCGGCGGGGATGGCAAGGCTGGTGGTCAGCTCCTGGTTCAGGCTGTCCTGTCCCATCGGCTTGGCGACCTGCGCCGTGCCCCTCCAGACCTCGCGCGCCATGCGGTCGCTGAAATAATCGGCCCGCCAGCTGTCCAGCGGCGTGGCGAACATGTCCTCGGCCATGGCGCGGATCAGGTTGCGGTCGGAAATCCGCAAGAGCCGCAGGTTGATCGTATCGGCATTGACCGTGACCATGGACAGCCGCTGGTCGCCCGAGGCGGGCAGCACATAGGCGCGGCCGGGGAAGCGCACCGAGGGGGCGCGGTCGCGGACATAGCCCTTGACCGTCACGTCGCGGGCCAGCACCTCGCCGTCGGCGGCGGGCAGGCCGGCGCGCAGGGTCAGTTCCACCTCCTGGCCATGGGTCAGGCCGGCGACGCAAAGCCGCTGGCCATCGGCCTCGACGGTCAGGTCGCGGCCGGGCAGGCGCAGGAATTGCGCGTAATCGGTGCCCGAGGACAGTTCGCGCGACATCACTGCGCAGAAGCGCGGCATCCTGCCTTCGGATTCGACCTGGGTGTCGGTGACGCGCAAGCCGTTGCGGGCCTGCGATTCCTCCAGCGCCTGGGCGATGGCATTGTCGCCGGGCGACAGCCGCGCCGCCAGCCGCAAGGCTGCCAGCGCGTCGCGGCCGCGGTCCAGTCGCTCCCATGCCATGGCAAGCCAGGACAGCGCGCGGGCGGCCACCGCGTCCTCGGCCCCGCGCAGATAGCCGTTGATCGCCATCGAAGCGATGGCGTTCGACGCCTCGCGGTCGTTCTGGTCGCTGGTATAGAGCGTCAGCCGGGCCAGATTGGTCCAGTCCTCGGCCCGGTCGAAGCGTGCGGCCTCGGCGGCGAGGATGCGGGCGGCCAGCACCAGCTCGCCCGTGTTCTCGGCATCCTGTGCACTGCCCTGCGGGTAATCCGCGCCCAAGGGCGGGTGCAGGGCGGGAAAGCTGCGGGCCAGCGATTGCGCGGCGGCCAGATCCTGCGCGGCGAGGAAGGGCGCGGCACCGGCGCGGGATTCGGCGCGCAGCCGCTCTTCGGCCGTCGAGGCGACGACATGGCCCGACAGCGCGCCGGCAAAGGGCGCCGCGGCCCCTGCGCCCTCGCCCTTGGGGAAACAGGCGCGGGACCGCTGGTTATAGGTCAGCGCGCGGCAGTCGTCATTGCCAAGGCACGCCTGCACGCAGGCTTGCAAGGTGGTGTCGAAGATCGGCCCCAGGTCGCCGCCCGGCAGGTCGGTATCGGCTTGCAAAGACAGCCGCCGCTCGGGCAGCGGCGCATCCTGTGCCAGAGCCGCGCCGGTGACGAGAAGCCCGCTCAGGGCTGCCGCGATGAAACCGTGCCAGATGGGACGTGCCATGACCTTCCTCCTTCCGCGCTCGGCATAGTTGTGGCACCGGCGCGCGGGCGAGGCAATCTATTCCCATTCCAGCTCGGCATAGGCCGCGGCGGCGTTGCGCGCCGTGGTGTCGCGGAAATCGGCCCAGCCTTCCGAGACGGGCTGCATCGCCGCGACGATGGCCGGGATCGCCTGCGACAGCGGCAGGCCGGCGCCGATCGCCTTGCGCGTGGCGTCGCGCAGCGCGGTCAGATATTGCCGCACGGGTGCCACCGCCTCGTCCCAGCTTTCCGCGACCGGGCCATGGCCGGGCACGATCAGCGCCGGCTCGGGGTCGGGCGGCGCGGCGATCCAGTCGAGCCAGCCCGCCAGCGAGCCGTCGAGCGAGGGCGTCAGGCCAATAAACACCAGATCGCCGGTGAACAGCGTGGCGGTTTTCTCGTCCAGCACGGTCATGTCGGTGCCGGTATGGGCGGCCGG
This sequence comes from Paracoccus pantotrophus, assembly GCF_008824185.1. Lineage (NCBI taxonomy): Bacteria > Pseudomonadati > Pseudomonadota > Alphaproteobacteria > Rhodobacterales > Paracoccaceae > Paracoccus > Paracoccus pantotrophus. The sequence continues at coordinate 1,747,442 of NZ_CP044426.1, read as the reverse complement.
CACCGGCGTCAGCCGCAGCTGCCGGTCGCCCAGCGACAGCACCTGCGGCGCCGCGACGGCCTGGTCGATGCCGACGATCCTGGTGCCGGCAAAGGCGGCATCGCCGATCTGGCGCGGGGTCGAGACCATCCAGCTTTCCGCGCGCCGCGCCACTGCCTCGGGCAGGCGGGCATCGGCGACGATGCTGGCGCCGGCCTCGGAGAACACCTCGGCGCCCAGGATGTGGTCGGGGTGCATATGGGTCAGGACCAGGTGGCTGACCGGCTTGTCGGTCGCTTGCCGGATCGCGGCGTAAAGCGCCTCGCCCTCGGCGCGGCTGCCGCCGGCGTCGATCACCGCCACCGTCTCGGCGCCGATGACAAAGGACAGGTTGGCGATCCGCCCGCGATTCTGCCTTGAGATCTGCGCCATGGCGCCCTGGTGCACATGGATGCCCGCCGCCACCTCCTGCACGCTCAGGGCCGGCAGTTCGGCGGTCTCGACGCAGCGCGGCCTGCCGCCGGTCAGTTCGGGATGCCGCGCCAGCCAGTCGCGGGCGATGGGGGCGGCGCGCGCCTCGCAATCCTCGCGCGTGGGCGCGTCGCCGGCAGGCAGCAGGCGGGGCTGGCAGGTGGCGGGCTGGGCCGCCAGGCAGGCGGCAAGGACCAGATGGAACATCCGCTTTCCTTTCGCGGCGCAAGGCTAACACAAGCCCGCGACCCGTGCCATCTACGACCTTTGGCGTGTTGACTGGCGGCCCGGTCGGCTTAGCATCGACAGAAGCCGCATCCCGCGGTTGTCTTGAGAAGGAGGACTCATGGCCTGGACCAAACCCGCGCCGAAGGAAATTGCCTGCGGCATGGAAATCAACATGTATGCCCCGGCCGAGGACGAGCCGGTCCTGTTCTAGCCCGCCGGCGATATTCCCCGGCCCGGTCCCCGGCTGACGGGGGCCGGGCCTGCCGGAGCCTTTCCCATGCGCATCGTGATTCTCGGCAGCGGCGCCGGCGGTGGCGTTCCGCAGTGGAACTGTGGCTGCCGCAATTGCGAAGCCGCGCGCGACGGACGCATTCCCGCCATGAGCCAAAGCGGGATTGCCGTTTCCGCGAATGGTCGGGATTGGGCGCTGGTCAACGCCTCGCCCGACCTGCGCCAGCAGCTTGCCGCGACGCCGGCGCTGCGGCCGGCTGGGCTGCGCGGTTCTCCGATCCGCTCGGTGCTGGTGACGAATGGCGATATCGACCATGTCGCGGGCCTGTTGACCCTGCGCGAAGGGCAGGGGTTTCACCTGTTCGCCACGCCCGCGATCCATGCCGTGCTGGCCGCCAACCCGATGCTGGCGGCGCTGGATCCGCGGCTGGTCGCCCGGCACGAGGTGGCGCTGGAGCAGGGCTTCGAGCTGGCGCCGGGCCTGACCGCCACGCTGTTCGCCGTGCCGGGCAAGGTGCCGCTCTACATGGAGGGCGAGCGGGTCGAGACCGAGCTGATGGGCGAGCAGACCGTGGGGGTTGAGCTGGCCGCCAATTGCCGGCGGGTCTTCTATATCCCCGGCTGTGCCTCGGTCCCGGACTGGCTGCGCGGGCGGATCGCCGGGGCGGATGCGCTGCTGTTCGACGGCACGCTGTGGACGGATGACGAGATGCTGCGTGCGGGTTTGGGCGCCAAGACCGGGCGGCGCATGGGCCATGTGCCGGTCTCCGGTCCCGGCGGCAGCCTGGAGGCGCTGCGCGAGCTGGAGCTGGGTGCCCGCATCTATGTGCATTTGAACAATTCGAACCCGCTGGTCGATCCGGCCAGCCCCGAGCGTGCGCAGGCGCAGGCGGCGGGCTGGCAGGTCGGCCATGACGGAATGGAGATCGCGCCATGAAACTTGCCGACCACCGCGCCCAGACCCGCGCCGAGTTCCACGAGCGCCTGAAGCGCATCGGCGCCGAGCGTTACCACGACCGCCACCCGTTCCACAAACGCCTGCATGGCGGGGAATGCACGCCCGACGAGGTGCGGGCCTGGGTCGTCAACCGCTGGCAGTACCAGTCGCGCATCCCGATGAAGGACGCGGCCTTCCTGTCGCGGGTCGAGGATCCGCAGCTGCGCCGCATCTGGCGCCACCGCATCGAGGATCACGACGGCGGCATCGATCAGGGCGGCGGCATCCGGCGCTGGCTGGCGCTGGCCCGCGCCGTCGGCCTCGACCCCGATTATGTCGCCAGCGGCGTGGGGGTGATGCCGGCGACGCGCTTTGCCGTCGATGCCTATGTCCGCTTCGTGCGCGAGATGCCGCTGCTCGATGCCGTGGCCGCCAGCCTGACCGAGATGTTCGCGCCCAAGATCCATGCCGAGCGCATCGAGGGGTTGCTGAAGCATTACGATTTCGCCGACGACGCCAGCCTCGCTTATTTCCGCAACCGGCTGACCGAGGCACCGAAGGATGTCGAGTTCGGGCTGAACTACGTGCTGGACCATGCCGATACGCTGGAAAAGCAGGATGCGGCGGCGGCGGCGCTGGTCTTCAAGACCGACGTGCTTTGGGCGCAGCTCGACGCGCTGTGGCACGGCTATGTCCAGGGCAACATCCCCCCCGGCGCCTGGCGTCCGGGCGAGGGGCTGCTGGACGCGGCGATCCCCGAGCCGGCCCCCGAGGCCGCGGGGGCCTCATGACCGCGGATCGCATCAGCGGGGCCGCGGTGCCCTATCTGCCGCGGGGCGTGCGGCTGCATGACGACCGCGTGCGCGGCATCCGCGTGCTGCTGGCGCCCGAGCGGGTGATCCAGCTCGATCCGGTGGGCCATGCCATCCTGTCCGAGCTGGACGGCAAGCGCAGCCTGGCCGAGGTGATCGCGACGCTCTGCGCCCGCTACGACGCGCCGCCCGAGCAGATCGAGGGCGATGTGCAGGACTTCCTGCGCGACCTGGCGGACCGGCGCATGGTGTTTCTGGACGGCGAAGCGGGAGGGCCGGCATGAGAGACGATCCCGCCCCCCGCGATATCGACGGCAACCCGGTCCGCGTCGGCCTGCCCATGGCCATGCTGGCGGAACTGACGCATCGCTGCCCGCTGGCCTGTCCCTATTGCTCGAACCCGGTCGAGCTGACCCGCGCCAGCGCCGAGCTGAAGGCGGCGGAATGGGCCGGGGTGTTCCGCCAGGCCGCCGATCTGGGCGTGTTGCAGGTGCATCTGTCGGGCGGCGAGCCCGCCTCGCGCCGCGACCTGGCCGAGATCGCCGCCGCGGCCCGCGATGCCGGGCTTTACGTCAACCTGATCACCTCGGGCATCGGGCTGACCGAGGCGCGGCTGCGCGAACTGGACGGCGCGGTCGATCACATCCAGCTGTCCCTGCAAGGCATCGATGCCGAGATGGCCGACTGGATCAGCGGCTATGGCGGCAGCTTCGCCCGCAAGATGCAGGTTGCGGAATGGGTCCGCGCCATCGGCTTTCCGCTGACGCTGAACGCGGTGGTGCATCGCCAGAACCTCGACCGCCTGCCCGAGATGATCGACCTTGCCGAGCGGTTCGGCTGCCGGCGCATCGAGGTCGCGACCGTGCAGTTCCACGGCTGGGCCGACCTGAACCGCCGGCCGCTGATGCCTACGCAGGCGCAGGCGAACCGCGCGCGCGAGGTGGTGGACGAGGCGCGCCGGCGCCTGCAGGGCCGCATGGTCATCGACTATGTGCCCGCCGACCATCTGGCGGCATTCCCGAAAAGCTGCATGGGCGGCTGGGGCTCGACCGGGCTGAACGTGGCGCCGGACGGCACCGTGCTGCCCTGCCACGCCGCCCAGACCATCAAAACCCTGGTGTTCGAGAACGTGCGCGAGGTGCCCCTGGCGCGGATCTGGCACGACGGCGCCGCCTTCAACGCCTTTCGCGGCACCGGCTGGATGCCCGAGCCCTGCGCCTCTTGCGAGCGGCGTGAGATCGATTTCGGCGGCTGCCGCTGCCAGGCCATGGCGCTGGCGGGCGATGCGCGGGCCACCGATCCGGTCTGTTCGCGCTCGGCCCTGCATGCCCGGCTGCGCGCCGCGGCCGAGGCCGAGGCGGCGAGCGATTCGACCGTGCTGGTCTATCGCCGCATGACAAGGGAGAAACGGGGATGAGGCTGGCTTGCCTGCTTGCCGCGATGATGCTGGCGCCGGGGGCGCTCGCGGGCGAGGTCGCCAATCCCCTGCAGCCCTCTGCCCTGTGGGAGGACATGCGGCTTGCCGTGATCGGTACCGATGAGGAGCCGCCGGTCGATCCGGCGATCTTCGACCTCGACGCGCCGCCGCGGGCCGACAATCCGGCGCTGGTGCCGGTGCGCATCACCCAGCCGCCCGGCGCGCCGGCGATCCGGTCGCTGGCGCTGGTGGTGGACGGCAATCCCGCCCCGGTCGCGGCCGAGTTCACCTTTGGCGCGGCGCTGATGCCGCTGGATTTCGAGGTGCGGGTGCGGGTGGACAATTATTCCGACCTGCGCGCCATCGCCACGCTGGAGGATGGGCGCAAGGTCATGGCCGGGCGCTTCGTCAAGGCTTCGGGCGGCTGCGCGGCGCCGGCGGGCAAGAGCATGGACGAGGTGCGCGCCACCATGGGCGAGATGCGTTTCCGCCAGTCCGAAGGGGACGGGCGCCGGATCGGCACGCTGATGATCCGGCACCCGAATTTCTCGGGCCTGCAACGCGACCAGGTGACGCTGCTGACCATCCCGGCCGAGTTCATCCAGACGCTGGAGGTGAAGCAGGGCGAGGCGCCGCTGTTCACCATGGAGGCCGGGATCTCGATCTCCGAAGACCCGGTGTTCCGCTTTGCCCATGCGCCAGGTCAGGGGCCGGTGACGGTCCATGCCGAGGATACCGAGGGCCGGGCCTGGGATCAGTCCTTCTGAAGCCGCGCCGGATCGCCGCCCAGGTGCAGGGCGCGGGCCTTCAGCGCCAGGGCCTCGGCCGGGTCATGCGTGACCAGCACCAGCCCGGCGCCGCTGCGGGTCAGCAGCGCATCGGTCAAGGCCAGCATCCGCGCCGCCGTATCGGCATCCAGCGAGGCGAAGGGCTCGTCCATCAGCAGGATGTCCGGCCCGGCGGCGAAGGCGCGGGCCAGCGCCAGCCGCCGCTGCTGGCCCAGCGAAAGCTGGCGCGGGAATTTCGTCTCATGCCCGGCCAGCCCGACCTGCGCCAGCCAGTCCCGCGCCGTGGCCGCGCCGCAGCCGGTCGGGATGGTGATATTCGCCACCGCGTCGCGCCAGGGCAGCAGCACCGGCTCCTGGAACACCACGGCCAGATGGTCGGCGCCTTCCAGCCGGCCGCGATAATCCGTGTCCAGCCCGGCCAGGATGCGCAGCAGTGTCGATTTGCCGATGCCCGAGGGGCCGAGGATCGCCAGCCGCTCGCCCCGCGCCACCGACAGCGCCAGCCGGCCCAGCACCTGCCGCGGGCCGAAGGACTTGGCGTCCAGATCAAGCCGCATCCTGCCTCCAGCGGTTGGCGCGGCTCTCCCATGGCCGCAGCAGGAGGAGGTCGATGGCCAGCATGACGGCGACGAAGGCCAGCGCCCAGGCCAGCACCCCGGTCACGTCGAAGCTGGAGAACAGCAGGTGGATCTTGAAGCCGACGCCGTTCGAGCGGCCCAGGAACTCGACCACCAGCACGATTTTCCAGATCAGCGAGATCCCGGCCCGCGCCGAGGCGGCGACATGCGGCGCCAACTGCGGCAGCACCACATGGCGCAGCCGCGCCCAGGGCCGCATGCGAAAGGCGCGGGCCATGTCGTCGAGGTCGGGGCGCAGCGCGCGGGTGCCCTCGCGGATCATCACCGTGACCACCGGGATCTTGTTCAGCGCCACGGCCAGGATGGCGGCGGTCTCGTTCAGCCCGATCCAGATATAGCACAGCACGATGACGACCAGCGCCGGCACGTTCAGCAGGATGATGAGGCCGGGGTTGAGCCATTGGTCGGCCCCGCGGCTGCGGCCCATCCACAGCCCCAGCGCCATGCCCGCCGCCATGGCCAGCGCAAAGCTGGCGACCACGCGGAACAGGGTCATGCCGGCGTTGAACCACAGCTCCCCGGTCGCGGCCAGCCGGCCGATGCGCGCCGCCACGTCCCAGGGCGCCGGCAGGGTCTGCGGCCGGTCGGTCAGCTGCGAGGCCAGGGTCCAGACCAGCAGCATGGCCAGGATCGACAGCACCCCCGGCACGAGACCGGGGCGCAGCGCAGGAGATCTGGGCGGTCCGGCCAAGGCAGGGCTACTCCGGCCACCAGAACAGGCCTTCGGGCAGGGTGGCAAGCCCGCCGGTCAGTTCCTCGCCGCCAAGCTCGGCCATGGTGGCGAACATCTTCTGCGCGTTCGCGGCATCGACTGGGCCGGGCGCGGGGATGCCGGCGCGCCAGCCGGCCTTCAGCGCCTCGAACTCGGCATCGTCGGCGGCTTCCATGATTGGGCGCAGCGCGTCCCAGGCGGCATCGTCCCGGGCCAGCAGATCCTTGGCGGCGCGGGAGGCGCGCGCCAGCCCCGCTGCCAGCGCCGGGTTGGCCGCGATCCAGTCGTCGCGCAGCACATAGCCCAGAAGCGGCGTCGAGGGGTCCAGCCCCAGGTCGCCCGCCGCCGTCTCGACCGACATGATCTCGCGCATGCCTTGCGCCTGCATCCTGGCCTGGAAATGCCAGAAGTTGATCGCGGCATCGACCTCGCCGGTCTCGGCCGCGTTCAGGATCATCGGCGGCGCGCCGAAGACCTGCTGCGTCACCTCGGCCAGGTCCGCGCCCAGCTTTTCGCGCGACCAGGCACGCAGGATCAGCCAGCTCTTGTCCACCGGACCGCCGGCGATGCCGATCTTCTTGCCATGCAGGTCGGCCAGGGTCTGCACGGGACTGTCCGCCGGCACCATCACGCCCCCCACGGCGGTCGAATAGGGCAGGAAGCGAAAGCCGGTGCCGCGCGCCCGCTGCTGGGCCACCCACAACCAGTCCGAGACGATGGTATCGACCTCGGCCCCCTGCATGGCGACCTGGGTGGCGGGATTGCCGGCCAGGATCATCGGCACCAGCCGAAAGCCGTTCGCGATGTCGAGCCCGCCCCTGCGGATCGTCTCGATCTCCCAGGCGACGGTGCCGTTTTCCAGCGTGCCGACGCGGATCGCGGGGGCCTGGTCCTGGGCGAAGGCGGGCCGCGCCAGCCCGGCCAAGGCGGCGGCCCCCGCCAGCAAGGCGATTCTGCGGCTGAACGGCATGGTGATTTCCCCCTTGGCCCCGGTCAAATTGCCATGGGCCCCTGCTTCGGCCAATACAACCGAAGTCGTAGCCCGAAACCGGCCTTGCCGTCCAACGGGCTTGCGCCAGCGGGTGGCGGTCTTAAGATGGATGCGTAAAGGTCGGCGGCCAAGGCCCCGACCCACTATCGTTTCTTGGGGAGGAGAACGATGGCCTCAGCCGAAATGCAGTCGCAGGACCGCGCCGCATCGCCAAGGCTTTCCGCAGAGCGTGTCCGCGAGATCCTGATCGTGGACGACCATCCGCTGATGTGCGACGCGCTGGCCCTGACGCTGAAGATCAGCTTCGGGCTCAGGAACGTGCGCACTGCCCGCAGCCTTGCCGCCGCGCTGGAACAGATCCGCAACCAGGGCGCGCCCGACGCGGTGATCCTGGACCTGAACCTGCCCGATGCCAGGGGTGCCGAGGGGCTGGTGACGCTGCGCCGCCAGATCCCGGACGTGCCGATCACCATGATCTCGGCCGACCTGGAAAACGCCATGATCTCGGCCGCGATGGCGGCCGGGGCGCAGGGCTATATCAGCAAGTCGCTGGGCCGCGAGGCGCTGGTGGACAGCCTGCGCCGCATGTGGGAGGGCGAGCGGGTGACGCCCGACAGCTACCAGCCCGACCATGCCGGCGAGGAGGACGCGGCCCGCGCCGAACTGGCCCGCCGCTTCGCCACGCTGACGCCGCAGCAGATGAAGATCCTGCGGCTGATCTGCCAGGGCAAGGCGAACAAGGAAATCAGCTACGAGCTGTCCATCGCCGAGGCGACGGTCAAGACCCATATCACCGCGATCATGTCCAAGATCAACGCCCGGCGCCGCACCCAGGCGGTGCTGCTGGCCAACAGCGTCAGGCTGTTCGAACCGGCATGAGCGCGGCCTCGCCCGAACCCTGGCCGGGCGCACGGTCCGGGGCGCAGCCGGCCGTGCCGCCGCCCGCGCCCATCGCCGTCTCGGTGCCTGCCACCGGCGCGGATACCGCCCGGCGCATCGCCGCGGCCATGGCGCCCCTGCGCCCGGCGCTGGTCCTGCTGTTCGGCATGCCGGCCGAGGGGCTGCCCGCCCTGGGCGCCGCGCTGCGCGAGCTGCTGGGCGAGGGCTGCCGGGTCGTCGGCTGCTCCTCGGTCGGCGAGATCGGCCCCGCCGGCTATTGCGCGCGGACGGTGACGGCGCTGGGCTTTCCCTCGGCCAGCTTCCGGGTCGGGGTCTGCGTGCTGCGCGACCAGGCGCTGGTGCCGGTGTCGGAATGGATGGCGACGCTGCGCCGCTTTCACGCCGATTTCCGCCCCGACCTGCGGCGCTCCAGCTTCGGCGTGCTGCTGGCCGATGCGCTGGCCCGGCAGGAGGACGTGCTGACCGCGACGCTGGATGCGGCGATCCCCGGCCTGCCCATCGTCGGCGGCTCCAGCGCCGAGGGCATGCGCTTCGAGCCGACCTGCCAGATGGTCGACGGTACCGCGCATCCCGGCGCGGCGCTGTTTTTGCTGGTCGAGACCGATCTGGCGGCGGCCGAGGTCTCGTTCTCGCATTTCAGCCCGACCGACCGCCGCGCCGTGGTGACGGCCGCCGACCGCCACAACCGCGTCATCACGGAGCTGAACGGCGAGCCGGCGGCCCAGGAATATGCCCGGCTGGCCGGCATCCCGGTCGAGGCGCTGACGCCCACGGAATTCGCCCGCCATCCCCTGCTGCTGCGCACCGGGCGGCGCCATCACGTCCGCGCCATCCGCGCCATCACCCCCGAGGGCGGCTTGCAGCTTCTTTCCGGGATCGAGGCAGGCAACATCCTGACGCTGGGCCGGGCGATGGACATGACGCGCGGCTTTGCCGAGGCGCTGGACGCGCTGCCGCGGCCGCCGCTGATGGTGCTGGGCTTCGACTGCGTGCTGCGGCGGCTGGCGCTGGAACGCGCCGGCATGGACGGGCAGATGTCGGAACTGCTGGCGCGCTATCGCGTCGCCGGCTTCAACACCTATGGCGAGCAGCACAGCGGCATGCATGTGAACCAGACCTTTGTCGGCATGGCGCTGATGCCGCCCGAACCGGGCTGAGCCATGTTCCTGCGCGACGACGATCCTCCCGCCCGGCGGGTCGAAAAGCTGACGCGCATCGCCGATGTGCTGGTCGAGCGCATCGACCGGCTGGAGGAAAGCCGCGGCTCGGCCTGGTCCATGTTCCAGGCCGCCGTGGCGCTGGAGCAGGAGGTGCAGGTCCGCACCCGCGAGCTGGAACAGGCGCTGGCCGACCTGTCGGAGCGCAACCGCGAACTGGCCGTCGCCCGCGCCTCGGCCGAGGAGGCCAACCGCTCCAAGACCCGTTTCCTGCGCGCGGCAAGCCATGACCTGTTGCAGCCGCTGTCCGCCGCCAAGCTGTTTCTCTCGGCGCTGAAGGACACGCAGCTGGACGAGTTCCAGCGCGAACTGACCGGCCGCCTGACCGGCGCCTTCGAATCGGTCGAGGAGCTGATGCACGCGGTGCTGGACATCTCGCGGCTGGACAGCCAGCGTATCGAGTTCCAGCGCAAGCCGGTCGATCTGGGCGATCTGTTTCGCCGCCTTGCCGTCGAATATGCGCCGATGGCCGAGGCCAAGGAACTGCGGCTCAGCTTTGCGCCGACAACGGTGGTGGTGGAAAGCGATCCGACCTTTCTGCGGCGCATCGCGCAGAACCTGGTTTCGAACGCGATCAAGTATACCGACCGCGGCGGCGTGCTGGTCGGCGTGCGCAAGCGCGGCGAGCGCGCCTGGCTGGAGATCTACGACACCGGCATCGGCATCGCCGCCGCCGACCGCGCCCGCATCTTCGACGAATTCCAGCGCATCGGGCGCGACGGCGGGGTGCCGGGCATGGGGCTGGGCCTGTCCATCGTGCGCCGCGCCTGCGCCAAGCTGGGCCATCCCATCGCCATGGACAGCGAGCCGGGGCGCGGCACCGTGTTTCGCGTCAGCCTGCCGCTGGTGGCGCCGGGATGCGAGGCCGCGCGGCCCGAGGGCGCCGGCCAGGGCCCGCATCTGCGCGGCCGGGTGGCGCTGGTGGTCGAGAATGACGACGCCATGCGCCGCGCCCTGCAACTGGTGCTGCAGGACCGGCTGGGCATGGTGGCCCGCGTCTCGGGCGGCATTGCCGAGGCGCTGGCGCAGATGGGCGACGAGCCGCCGGACGTGGTGATCGCCGATTATAACCTCGACAACGGCGATACCGGCCTGCAGGCCATCGCCGCCCTGCGCAAGGCGGCGGGGCAGGCGGTGCCGGCCATCGTGGTCTCGGCCCGACGGGGGCCGGAACTGGGCAGCGCCTGCCAGAAGATGGGCGTGCCGGTGCTGGAAAAGCCCGTGCGCCCCGAGGATCTGCAAGCCATGCTGCAGCGGATGCTGGCCTAAGACCAAAGCAGCAGGCAGCCGGCGGCGGGCTTTCGCCGCGGCCCGGACGGGGGCAGGGTCGCAGACAGGGAGGAAAGGACCGGGATGAAAGTCTTGCAAGCCCTGGCGCTGATCGGATTGCTGGCCGGCCCGCTTGCGGCGAGCGAGGCGGGCGACCTGGTCTTTGCCGAGCGCGGCCCCTGGGATCTGTCGCAGGGACCGCTGGTCTGGACGCTGCGCCAGACCGGGCCCGAGGCCGAGGGCTTTGCGCCCGCGGGCGCGGGCACCGTGACACTGGCCGCCGTCCCCGACGCCGCGGACGGCCAGCCGGCGCTGGAACTGACCGAGCAGACGGCGCGCATCACCCGCAGGATCGGCCCCTTCCCGGTCTCGGGCGGCGATCCGGCGCTGATCTTCTTTCTGGAAACCACCGCGCGGGACATGGCGGCGCTGACCGGCGGCAGCCCGTTCTATATCCGCAACCGGCTGAAGGACGCGCTGTTCCGCGGCGGCGAGGTCCGGCGCGAGGGCGGGGCGACCGTCGCCGTCTTCGCGCCTTTCGCACAGGACGAGAACCGCGGGCGCATGGCCGGCTTCGACACGCTGGAGCTGCGCTTTACCCTGGGCGATCCGAAGCGGCCGATCCGGCGCATGCAGGCCGGGACCGGCCCGCTGGCCGGCGGACGGCCGGCCTATCACAGCGAGATGGTGTTGAAATGATGCGGGCAACCCTGACGGCAGCCCTGACGCTTTCGGCCGGCATGGCCGGGGCGCAGGCGATAAACGACTATCCGACCAATGCGCGGGCCGATTATGTCTTCGTCTGCATGGCGACGAACGGCCAGACCCGCGAGATGCTGGAGCGGTGCAGCTGCGCCATCGACCAGATCGCCGAGATCCTGCCCTATGAAGACTACGTCAAGGCCGAGACGGTGCTGGCCATGCGCCAGACGCCGGGCGAGCGCGCCGGCATCTTTCGCCAGGGCATCGCCGTCAACGACATCGTCGCCAATTTCCGCCGCGCCGAGGCCGAGGCCGAGATCCTCTGCTTCTGAACTGGACAATCCGCGCGCCCCGCGCTTCCTTGGCGGCAAGCTGAACAGGAGGGAAGCCATGGATCTGGGGATCAGGGGCAAGCGGGGCCTTGTCTGCGCCGCGTCGAAGGGGCTGGGCCGGGCCTGCGCCGAGGCCCTGGCCGAGGCCGGGGTCGATCTGGTCGTCAACGCCCGCGGCGCCGAGACGCTGGAGGCCGCCGCGCAGGAGATCGCGGCGCGGCACGGCGTTTCGGTCACGCCGGTCGCCGCCGACATCACCACCGAGGCGGGCCGCGCCGCCGTGCTGGAGGCCCTGGGCGGGCAGGCCGACATCCTGGTCAACAATGCCGGCGGCCCGCCGCCCGGCAGCTGGACCGACTGGTCGCGCGATGATTTCATCAAGGCCATCGACGCCAACATGCTGACCGCCATCGCGCTGATGCAGGCGCTGGTGCCCGGCATGATGGAGCGCGGCTGGGGCCGGGTGGTCAATATCACCTCGCAATCGGTGCGCTCGCCCATCGCGGTGCTGGGCCTGTCGAACACCGCCCGCGCCGGGCTGACCGGCTTTGTTGCCGGCATGTCGCGGCAGGTGGCGCCGCATGGCGTGGTGGTGAACAACCTGCTGCCGGGCATCCATGCCACCGACCGCGCCGTGAGCCTCGATTCGGGCGTGGCCAGGGCCGAGGGCATCGACCTGGACGAGGCCCGGCGCCGGCGCGAGGCGACAATTCCGACCCGCAGCTATGGCCGGCCCGAGGATTTCGGCGCCGCCTGCGCCTTCCTGTGCAGCCAGCAGGCGCGGTTCATGGTCGGGCAGAACATCCTGCTGGACGGGGGCGCGCTGAACGTCACGGTCTGAAAAACCGGGCGACAGAAGGCTCTTGCCAGAATCCTGCCGCCCGGATACGACGAAGGTCGGAAATCGGGAGACATTGGCGAAATGCCAGGGCCGAAGGAGCAACCGCCCCGGGAATCTCTCAGGCAAAGGGACCGTTTTCCAATGTACGCTCTGGAGAGAGGCGGCAGATGCCGCCCGCCGAAGGGATAACGATCTCAGGCGCCCCCGTTTCGGGGTAGGGACAGAGGGGGCATCTAACCGGGCGGGATCGGTCCGTCCGCAAGACAGGGGATGCCCATGGCCGAGCTTCGGCGCACGATGCTATACGACCTGCACCTTTCGCGCGGCGCGAAGATGGTGCCCTTTGCCGGCTGGGAAATGCCGGTGCAATATCCGATGGGCGTGCTGAACGAGCACCTGCATACCCGCGCCCATGCCGGCCTGTTCGACGTCAGCCACATGGGCCAGGTGATCCTGCGCGGCCCCGGCGTGGCCGAGGCGCTGGAGAGGCTGGTGCCCGCCGATATCACCGGGCTGGCCGAGGGCCGGCAGCGTTACGGCCTGTTCACCAATGACGCGGGCGGCATCCTCGACGACCTGATGATCGCCAACAAGGGCGACCACCTGCTGCTGGTGGTGAACGCCGCTTGCGCCGAGCAGGACATCGCCCATCTGCGCCGGCTGGAAGCCGCCGGCATCTCGGTCGAGCCGGTGACGGATCGCGGGCTGCTGGCGCTGCAGGGGCCCGAGGCCGAGGCGGTGCTGGCGCGGCTGGTGCCCGGCGTGGCGGCGATGCGCTTCATGGACGTGGCCGAGTTCGACTGGCATGGCGCCACGCTCTGGGTCAGCCGTTCGGGCTATACCGGCGAGGACGGGTTCGAGATTTCCGTGCCCGGAGATCGCACGGTCGCCTTCGCCGAGGCGCTGCTGGCCGAGCCCGAGGTGGCGCCCATCGGGCTGGGCGCCCGCGACAGCCTGCGGCTGGAGGCCGGGATGCCGCTTTACGGCCATGACATGGATGCCTCGACCCTGCCGGGCGAGGCCGGGCTGGGCTGGTCGATCCCCAAGGTCCGCCGTGCGGGCGGCGCGCGCGCGGGCGGTTTCCCGGGCGCCGAGGCGATCCTGAAGGAACTGGCCGAAGGCCCCGCCCGCGGCCGCATGGGCCTGCGCCCCGAGGGTCGTGCGCCCATCCGCGAGGGGGTCGAGATCTTCGACGTGGCCGAGGGCGGCGCGGCGGTCGGCACGGTCTGCTCGGGCGGTTTCGGCCCCTCGGTCGGCGGGCCGATCGCCATGGCGATCCTGCCCGCCGGGCTTGTCCCCGGCGCGACCCTTTGGGCCGAGTTGCGCGGCAAGCGCATTCCGGTGACGATTACTCCGCTTCCTTTCCACAAACCGAGCTACAAGCGCTGAGAGGCCAGGCATGCTGAAATATACCGAAGACCACGAATGGCTGAAACAGGACGGCGACGAGATCGTCGTCGGCATCACGGCGCATGCCAGCGAGCAGCTGGGCGACGTCGTCTTCGTCGAATTGCCCGAGGTCGGCCGCGAGGTCGAGGCGGGCGAGGAGATCGTGGTGATCGAATCGGTCAAGGCGGCCTCGGACATCGTGGCCCCGGTCGCCGGCGTCATCACCGCCGTCAACGAGGCGCTGCCCGATGCGCCCGGCGCGGTGAACGAGGATCCGATGGCGGCCTGGTTCTTTCGCATCAAGCCGGCCTCGGTCGACCTGTCCGGCTTCCTGGACGAGGCGGGCTACCAGGCGCTGATCGGCTGAAGCTGCCGGGCCTTGCGGCCCGGCGGAAGCCGGGGGCGCTTCGCCCCCCGGACCCCCGAGGGTATTTGGAAAACGGAGAAAGGCGGGGCGTTCCCGGCCCGTACGATCCCGAAGGCAATGCTTGTGAACATTCTGACGCATCGAGGCCAGTGATGGGTAAATGGACCCCGACCGACTATAATCCCGACGATTTCGCCAATCGCCGTCACATCGGGCCTTCTCCGGCCGAGATGGCGGCGATGCTGAAGGTCGTGGGCGCCGAGACGCTGGAGGAGCTGATCGGCCAGACCGTGCCGGCGAGCATCCGGCAGGCCGAGGCCCTGGACTGGCCGGCGCTGTCCGAGGCGGCGCTGCTTCAGCGCATGCGCGAGGTGGCGGCGAAGAACAAGGTGATGACCAGCCTGATCGGGCAGGGCTATTACGGCACCGTGACCCCGCCGGCGATCCAGCGCAATATCCTGGAGAACCCGGCCTGGTATACCGCCTATACCCCCTACCAGCCCGAGATCGCCCAGGGCCGGCTGGAGGCGCTGCTGAACTTCCAGACCATGGTCGCGGACCTGACCGGGCTGCCGGTGGCCAATGCCAGCCTGCTGGACGAGGCGACCGCCGCTGCCGAGGCCATGGCCATGGCGCAGCGTGCGGCGAAGTCCAAGGCCCGCGCCTTCTTCGTCAGCGAGAACCTGCATCCGCAGACCGTTGCCGTGATCGAGACCCGCGCCGCGCCCCTGGGCATCGAGATCATCCGCGGTAGCAGCTGCGACCCCTCGCAGGTCTTCGGCGCCATCTTCCAGTATCCGGGCACCTTCGGCGAGGTCCGGGACTATACCGCCGAGATCGCCGCGCTGCATGCGGCGGGCGCGGTGGCGATCATGGCCACCGACCTTTTGGCGCTTTGCGTGCTGAAGGAGCCGGGGGCGATGGGAGCGGACATCGCCGTGGGCTCGGCCCAGCGGTTCGGCGTGCCGATGGGGTATGGCGGGCCGCATGCCGGCTTCATGGCCTGCCGCGACGAGATGAAGCGCGCCATGCCCGGCCGCATCGTCGGCGTGTCCATCGATGCCAAGGGCAACCGTGCCTATCGCCTGTCGCTGCAGACCCGCGAGCAGCATATCCGGCGCGAGAAGGCGACCTCGAATGTCTGCACCGCCCAGGCGCTGCTGGCGGTGATGGCCAGCTTCTACGCCGTGTTCCACGGCCCGGTGGGCCTGCGCGCCATTGCCCAGCGGGTGCATCTGAACGCGGTGACGCTGGCCGATGCCCTGCGCGCCGCCGGGGCCGAGGTCCAGCCCGAGGCATTCTTCGACACCATCACCGTGCGGGTGGGCGTGGGGCAGGCGGGGATCCTGGCCGCCGCCCGGCATCGCGGCATCAACCTGCGCCAGGTCGGGCGCGACCGGGTCGGGATCTCGGTCGACGAGACCACGGATGCGGGCGTGATCGCGCGGGTGCTGGACGCTTTCGGCATCAGCGATCCGGCCGCGCCGGCCCAGGCGCCGGCGATCCCCGAGGCGCTGATCCGCGAAAGCGACTACCTGACCCACCCGGTCTTTCACATGAACCGGGCGGAATCCGAGATGATGCGCTATATGCGCCGCCTGTCGGACCGCGACCTGGCGCTGGACCGGGCGATGATCCCGCTGGGCAGCTGCACCATGAAGCTGAACGCGGCGGCCGAGATGATGCCGATCACCTGGCCCGAGTTCGGCGCGCTGCATCCCTTTGCGCCCGAGGACCAGGCCGCCGGCTATCACGAGGTCTTTGCCGACCTGACCGAGAAGCTGTGCCAGATCACCGGCTATGACGCGTTCTCGCTGCAGCCGAACAGCGGCGCGCAGGGGGAATATGCCGGCCTGCTGACCATCGCCGCCTATCACAAGGCGCGCGGCGAGGATCGCGATATCTGCCTGATCCCGGTTTCCGCGCATGGCACCAACCCGGCCAGCGCGCAGATGGCGGGGATGAAGGTCGTGGTGGTGAAATCGGCCCCGAACGGCGATATCGACCTGGAGGATTTCGCCGACAAGGCCGCGAAGGCCGGCAACCGGCTGGCGGCGGTGATGATCACCTATCCCTCGACCCATGGCGTCTTCGAGGACACCCTGCGCGAGGTCTGCCGCATCACCCATGAGCATGGCGGCCAAGTCTATATCGACGGCGCCAACATGAATGCGCTGGTCGGCCTGGTGAAGCCCGGAGAGATCGGCGGCGATGTCAGCCACCTGAACCTGCACAAGACCTTTGCCATCCCGCATGGCGGCGGCGGTCCCGGCATGGGGCCGATCGGGGTCAAGGCGCATCTGGCGCCCTTCCTGCCCGCCGACCCGCGGACGGGGTCGGGCGCGGTCTCGGCGGCGCCCTGGGGCTCGGCCTCGATCCTGCTGATCTCCTGGGCCTATATCCTGATGATGGGCGGCGCGGGGCTGACCCAGGCGACGCGGGTCGCGATCCTGAACGCGAACTATGTTGCCAGCCGTCTGGCCGGCGCCTATCCGGTGCTGTTCATGGGCAATCGCGGCCGGGTGGCGCATGAATGCATCCTGGACATGCGGCCTTTCCAAGAGCATGGCGTGACCGTGGACGACATCGCCAAGCGGCTGATCGACAACGGTTTCCACGCGCCGACGATGAGCTGGCCGGTCGCCGGCACGCTGATGGTCGAGCCGACCGAATCGGAGACCAAGGCCGAGATCGACCGTCTGATCACCGCCTTCCTGGCCATCCGCGACGAGATCACCGAGATCGCCGAGGGCCGGATCGGCGCCGAGGCTAGCCCGCTGCGCCACGCGCCGCATACGGTCGAGGATCTGGTCGCCGACTGGGACCGCGCCTATTCGCGCGAGCAGGGCTGCTTCCCGCCGGGCGCCTTCCGGGTGGACAAATACTGGCCTCCGGTCGGGCGGGTGGACAATGCCTATGGCGATCGCAACCTGGTATGCACCTGCCCGCCGGTTGCGGATTATGCCGAGGCGGCCGAGTGATGCACCTGCCCCGCCCTGTTCGGGCGGGGGTCTTTGCGGGGGCTTGCGAAAAGCCGCGAAAGCGGCCTTGACAAGCCCCGGCGCTTGGGCGAGATAGCACGCCGATGGGGCCGTAGCTCAGTTGGTAGAGCGCATCGTTCGCAATGATGAGGCCAGGGGTTCGATTCCCCTCGGCTCCACCAGAAAATCCGCATAAGATAATGTTTTCGCGGAATTTTCCGAGAGACCTCTCGTCTTGTCCCCACACCTGTCCCATCATCACGGCAAGGCTGGTCACGTTTCTGGTCTTCGTTGGGGCTGCAAGGGTCTCCTCCCCAGATCGGGTATCCTGCTTTACAGGAACTGCGCATGTCGGAAGTCTGGAACTGCGCGTGTCGAAAGTTGGCACTCTCACCTCGGTGCAACGGGTTGCAAATATCGCTCTCCCCAATGGCGATACCAGTCAGCGTGGGAGGCGGTGGAACTGGGCGTGTCGAAAGTTTTCAGCACGCCCTTTGGGTCGATGTAGCTGCGGATGATTCGCTTGGGCAGTTCATGCCATGCGATGTTGAACGCGCAGAGGCGCGGATAGAAGCACATCTCGGAATAGGGCAGGTGGTCATGTATCCACCATGCCAGCGCCCGCCAGTCCTCGCCCGCCGCGTAGCGATCAGCGAACCATGGGATGACGATGCAGGCCGTGGCCCCGAATGCGCCGTTGGGCAGTTCATGCCATGCGATGTTGAACGCGCAGAGGCGCGGATAGAAGCACATCTCGGAATAGGGCAGGTGGTCATGTATCCACCATGCCAGCGCCCGCCAGTCCTCGCCCGCCGCGTAGCGATCAGCGAACCATGGGATGACGATGCAGGCCGTGGCCCCGAATGCGCCGTTTTCGTCCCGGACGTCCCAGATGTGTCGTGCGAAGTTCCGCCAGTTGCTGGCGCATCCGTAGCCCTTCCGGTGCCCGAGGTCATTGATAGTAGCGGATCGGTAGGCCGAGCGGATGGCAATGCGCCCGAAGGTGTCCTGAAGCGGTTCCAACAGGTCTTCGCAGAGGTGCTTCCCGGCACGGATGGCGAGTTCGGGATCAGATGGCAGGTTGGGAATTCCCTCGAACTGGCTGATCTCGCTGTGCAGGAAGTCGCGCATGTAGAAGCTCTTGGAAAGGCGGACCCTGCCGAAATTCTCGATGTCGCGGAGGGAGCGGAAGGTGTGTGAAGGCATGTGGAAGTGTGTTATGATTTGAATATAAAGGATTTTATAACGTCCTCCGCTCCTTGTCTGGTTTTTCTGCCATTGTGTACGAACCCTCTGCCCAGCCAATGGCGACAGGTTGCGCGGGTCGGCAATTTACTCTGCAAAAAACGGCTCCGTGATCCTGAAACCTGCTGTTACGGCGCTTGAAGAGACTTCATATTCGCCATCGCTATGCTATGGCTATCCCTACAGCACGGGAAAGATCACCTAAAGGAAGCAGGATTGGCGATGACCGACTTTGAGCAGGAACCATTTTTCGACGCACAGCTTGCCGAGAATCCCGAACCGAGATGCCCGGTCCTGTTGCTGCTGGATACGTCTGGCTCCATGAGCGGTGCGCCTATTTCCGAGTTGAACGACGGGCTTGCTACGCTTCGTCAAGAACTTATGGGGGATTCTCTCGCTGCAAAGCGCGTCGAACTGGCGATGGTGACTTTCGGCCCTGTGGAGGTGCGGCACGAGTTTGCCACCGTGGATCAATTCTACCCCGAAACGCTGCAACCGACTGGCGCAACCCCGTTGGGCGAGGCGATTGTCACGGGCTTGGATATGCTGCGCACCCGCAAGGACCATATCCGGGCGAATGGCCTCAAGATTTTCCGGCCTTGGGTTTTCCTGATTACTGACGGCGCACCGACCGATAGTTGGAACGAGGCGAAGCGCCGTGTCCATGACGGGGAAGAACGCAAGGAGTTCATGTTTTATGCCGTGGGTGTGGAGGGTGCTGATATGGGCGTCCTCTCGCAGATTGCCACACGGCAGCCGCTCAAGCTCAAGGGGCTTGCGTTCAAGGAACTGTTCAAATGGCTTTCCAGTTCTCTTAGCGCTGTGTCGCAATCGAACCCCGGGGATCAGGTTGCACTAGCGAACCCGACCGCACCCGACGGTTGGGCGGTCGCAGGTTAATCGGAATGGGGTGGCGTTGGGCGGCCGCGTCCGAGATAGGCACGTCGCACATCCGATCAGGTGACAGGCTGCAAGATGCCTTTACCGTTTCGGCCGTCGGCAAAGGATGCGTGCTCTCCATCGTGTCGGATGGGGCCGGGAGCGCGAAGTTCGGATTCTCCGGCGCATGGCTTACCTGCCGTGTGCTCAAGGTTCGATTCCGGGAATGGTTTTATGAAAGCGCGGCTCTGCCGGATGACGATATGCTGAAAGACTGGATTGACGAGATTCGAGATCGGATTTCGATGGCGGCGGATCGGCGGGAGACTTCGCCCCGGCAGTTCGCAGCGACATTGGCGGCCCTTCTGATTGCACCGACGGAAATTCTTGCTCTGCACATTGGGGATAGCGCGATTGTCGGGCGTTGTGGATCGGATTGGGATGCGGTCTGCTGGCCTGAAAACGGGGAATATGCCTCGACCACGTTCTTCGTCACCGATGATCCCGAGCCCCGTTTGAACATCATCCGGCAAGAGCGGCGGCATGACGCTTTCGCTCTGTTCTCCGATGGTGTTGGCGATCTGGCGCTTTCTGTCATGGACAAACGGGCACACCCCGGGTTCTTCAATCCTATGATGCGCCCCATCGATAGCGCCCTCGCCTCGGGGAAGCTCCCGGAGCTATCCAGAAAGCTGCGGAGCTATCTCGCCGGACCTTCCGTCTGCGAACGAACCGACGATGATAAAACGCTGGTTCTCCTGTCGGGTGCGTGACCATGCGGGAGATTATGGTCGGCACATCGCGGTTTCAGCTTGGCGAGAGAATAGGCGGCGGCGGAGAGGGCGAGGTTTTCGCAATCACTGGCCGGGCCGGGCAAGCGGTGAAGATTTACGGTGCCGGTCTTCGGGCATCCCGCGAAAGGAAGGTGCGGGCGATGGTCCTCGGTGGCCTTGCCGCCAAGACCGATCTTGTCGCCTATCCGGGGGAGGTAGCGACTGATCCGAGCGGCAAGTTCCTCGGATTCCTGATGCGCCTCGTGTCGGGATACCGCCCTCTGCATGAGCTTTACAGCCCGAAATCTCGGCAGCGCCATTTTCCGAAAGCCGATTATCGCTTCGTCGTGCGGGCGGCGCTGAATGTCGCGCGCGCTGTTGGCAAGGTGCATCAGACCGGATGTGTCATCGGTGATCTTAACCACTCGGGGGTGCTGGTGTCGCAGGAGGCAACCGTCGCGCTGATCGACGCGGACAGCTTTCAGTTCAGCTTGAACGGCAAGACCTATCCTTGCCTTGTTGGGGTGGAGGATTTCACCCCGCCCGAGCTTCATGGCATCAACCTCGGCACCGTCACGCGGACGATTCAGCATGACAATTTCGGTCTGGCGGTTGCGATCTTTCACCTTCTCTTCATGGGGCGGCACCCCTACGCAGGGGTTTACAAGGGACCGGATTTGTCGATGGGCGAGTCTATTGCCCAAAACAGGTTCGCGTTCTCCATGCTTCGCCGATCCGAAACACAGACCAGCCCGCCGCCCGGGGCTCTGCCCCTTGATCTGTTCCCGGCTCCTATCCGTTCAGCTTTTGAGCGCGCCTTTGGGCTGAATGCCTCGTCCCGGCCTAGTGCGTCGGAATGGGTGGATGCGCTCACGAAACTAGAAGGCTCCTTGAGCCGCTGCGGCAAGGTGAAGTCGCACTATTACCCAAGCAACACCAAGGGGTGCGTCTGGTGCAGTCTGGCCGCGAGAGGCGGCTTCGATATGTTCCCGGACCTGTCTTCCGTTACCTCGGACATTCCGACCGATGTGCGCGGCACGGAAGAGGCGATACGGGAGATTCTGGCATTCCGCTTGCCGACCGCATCGGAAGTCCTGTCGCTTTCCATTTCTGTTCCGCCCGGCCCTAGTTCGGCATTGCAAGAAGCAAAGAACGCGAAGCGCGGTCATGCCCTCACGGCTCTTCTGATGGTCGCGGGTGCCGCTGCCGGACTTATCTTTGCAACTCCGGTCTGGTTCCTTTGGCTCGGGCTTGCTGGTTGGGGGGTGGTGAGATTCGGCGACCGGAACGTGTCGGAACGTCCCTTTGTAGATCGGTTCGAGAAGGCCGATAGCAGGGTGCAGGCCGAGCTTGACGCCTTCATGCGCCGGAGCAACCTGACAGAGATTGTGCAGGTTCGCGCCGATCTGGATGCGGAAATCGCGGCATACAAGAGAATCGACGATGACCTTGCCGGGGAACTGCGCAACTTCAAATCCACTCGTGAGGCTCGCCAGCGTGCGGCATACCTCGATCAGTTTCAGGTGCGACGGGCGAATATTTCTGGCATAGGGCCTGCCAAGACTGCGACACTGATTTCTTTCGGCATTGAGACCGCTGCCGATGTGGATTGGTCCGCAGTCCGAGCCGTGCCGGGTTTCGGCGAGGTCATGACCCAAAAGCTGGTGAAATGGCGGAAAGCGCACGAGGCAAGGTTCCGCTATAATCCCGCGTCGAACGCACAGGACGTAACCGACGAGCGTGCGCTTCGGTCGAAGTATGCGACCCAGAAGGTGAAGCTCGAATCCTCTATCCGTGGCGGCCTGACCACGCTTCGCACTGCTAAACCGCGATTGGATGCGCTGCCCTCGCGGGTTCGGGGAGATACGGCGCTGATGCAAGCCCTTGAGGAGCGGGCGCGGGCGGAACAGGACTTGAGATTGCTCGGGGCGAGTGTTCCGTCCTCCAAGGTCGCACTCAAGGTTACGGCTACACCGCGCCCCGTGCCGTCGCCCGTTGCAGCGAATCCACCTGCTTCGCCAACGCCCAGACCTCATGCGACTACCGGGACGCCATCTTGCCCGAGATGCGGAGCGCAGATGCTCCGCAGAAGAGGGCGACATGGCTCCTTTTGGGGTTGTTCTCGCTATCCTAGCTGTCGCGGCACGAGAAATATCTAGCGGAATTGCAGCGGCCCAATTGCACCCATAATTTGATGACTGCGAGGCCGATTTGTTCCGTAATCTGGCGACGCGGCAAGCAGAAGAACTGGGACGACGAAGAGTGTTCGCAGCTTCAGCATAATTGCCCCTCCTTCATTCGATCATCTCGACACGCGCGTCGCAGGTCGTGTTGTCGAATGACCCGACGGCGCGCTCTACGTTCGTGCCGCCGAAGCCGTTCTGGGCGCGGTATGTCATGATGAAGCGCGCAAACGAACAGAAGGCCAGCAAGGGCCATGTGGATAGATGCCGCAGCATACAGGATGGCGAGTAGTGCGACGATCTGAAGTGCGCCTTTGCCACGCTTGGGTGTGCCAGTGCCTGTCCCGGTCTCTGTGGTCATATCATCGGTTCCTTGCCGTAGGGCGGTATGTTGCCAGCTAGCTATCATCCTGAAAATGGGATAATTCCTTTCTGGGATTAACCACTACCGCACGCCGGGTCAAGGAATGTGCGGTTGGCGAAGAGCATCTACGACGAAGAGTATCGCACGCTTATCGACGCCGTCCGATCTGCGCGGAAGAAGGCCGGACTGACGCAGCAGGCGCTCGCTGACCGGCTGGGCCGCCCTCAATCCTTTGTCGCCAAGGTAGAAGGCTATGAGCGGCGGCTGGACATCATCGAGTTTTTGCACGTTTGCCGGGCGCTGGGCGTTGATCCTGCTTTGATCTTCGTTGCGCTGGACCGGGCGGAATAGGGGGACGCCCGGCAGCATCCCCTCTTCGATCACGGTCGTTCCCTGTTCGTCGTAAGCGCCGTCTCCGTCCCATTGGGATTTGGGGTGCGCTTGGGAGCGCGAGTTGGGTGCGTTGGGGGGCGAGTGCCGGTTAGTGAAGCTCACAATGAGCTCAGCCGGGAGTCCCGGATGTGCTCATTGTGAGGTCTTGGTCGCTGCCGCGTAGGCCCATGGCATCAAGGCGTCTATGTCCTTGTCGAGGTGGCCGGTGGCGATGCTTGTGAAGAGATCGCGCAGGTAGGCGTAAGGCTCCACGTCGTTCAGCTTGCAGGTGCCGATCAGGCTGGCGAAGCGGGCCCAGTTGCGGCCACCCTCGTCGTGGCCGGCGAAGAGCGCATTGCGGCGGTTCATGGCCGGGCTGCGGATGGCGTTCTCGACCAGGTTGGAGTCCATGTCGACATGGCCATCGTCGAGGAACAGCCGGAAGCCGTCCTGGCGGCGCAGCATGTAGTGCAGGGCCTTGCCGAGATCCGACTTGCGCGAGGTCCGGTCGGCCTGGGCGGCGAGCCAGGCGAAGAATTTATCGACCAGGGGGCGGGACTGCTCCTGCCGGATGGTGCGGCGCAGGCCGGCATCCTTGCCGCGGATGGCGGCCTCGATCCGATAGAGCGCGGCGATGCGCGCCAGCGCCTCGTCGACAATGGGCGAGCCGGCCTTCGGTCTGGCCGCGATGAGCTTCCTGCGGCCGTGCGACCAGCAGAACGCCAGCGCAAGCGGCTTGCCGCCCTTCCGGTCGGGCTTGGCCAGATGGGTGTAGCCGCCATAGGCGTCGACCTGAATCGTCCCGTCGAACCCGTCGAGGATCTCGTCGGCGTTCTCGCCGGCGCGGCCCGGGCGATAGTGGAACACCACGCCGGGCGGGGCGGGACCGCCCCAACCGCGATCGTCGCGTAGCACCGCCCAGAGATATCCGGTCTTCGTCTTGCCGCGCCCTGGGTCCAGGACCGGGGCTGTGGTCTCGTCGACATAGAGGCGGGTGCCGCCGGTCTTCAGAAGCACCGTCATGCGCTCGACCACGGGCGCGATCAGCGCGCCGGTCCGGCCCATCCAGTCGGCCAGCACCGAGCGGTCGATGGGCACCCCGTGCCGGGCCATGACCAGCGACTGCCGGTTCAAGGGCATGTGTTCAGAATGCTTGGCGACCGCGATCTGCGCGAGCAGCGCCTCGGTAGGCCAGCTGCCTTCGAGCAGATGCGCCGGGGCTTTTGCCTGCACCACACCGGCCCGGCCCTTGGGGCAGGCGTATCTGGGTCGCACCGTGACGATCACCTGATACCGCGCGGGGATGCAATCCAGCCGCTTGCTGCGGTCCTCGCCGATCCGGACCATGTCGCCACAGCCACAAGGACAGGCGATGCTGTCGGGCTCGACCACCCGCTCCACATGCGGCAGGCCTTCGGGCAGCGCCCGGGCTTTGCGCGGTTTACGCCGAGCTTTCTTCTCGGGATCGAGCGTGCTGGCGGCGATCTTCTCTTCGACCGCAGCGATGCGCGCCTCGGTCTCGGCGATGGCAGTCTCGAGGTCTTCCAGTGCCAGGTCCAGCTGGGCGGGGTCCAGCTTCTCGGACTTCGGCCCGAACTTCGCGCGGCGATACTGCTGGATCTGGCCTTCCAGCGTCACCACCAGCTCCTTGAGCTCGGCGATGAACGCCTCCTTCTCGGCCACCACCGCTTGCTCGTGCTGGCGTGCCGCGCGTTCGACCGAGGCCTCGAACCGGGCGGCCTCCAGCGCCTCGTGCTGCGCTGCAAAGGCCGCCACCACCTCGGGCGGGAGGTCAGGAAAGCGGCTCAGATCGAGGGGCTGCGACATGGCCCTTTCTATCCGATCCCGGCAGGGAAGCCCAACAAAACAACGCCCGGAACGACGACCTGAGTCACCCCGCCGCAGTCGGCACCGTCACCCGCTGCGCCATCACCCGCCGCCAATCCAGGCCCTCGACCAGCGCCTCGCATTGCGCCCGTGACAGCCGCATCACCCCGTCCTGAACCTTCGGCCAGGCGAACTTGCCCTGCTCCAGGACCTTATACACCAGCACCATGCCGGTGCCGTCCCACACCAGGATCTTCAATCTGTCGCCGCGCTTCGATCGGAAGATCACCATCACCCCGGAATGCGGATCGAGCCGCAGCGTGTTCTGAACGATCAGTGCCAGCGCCTGATGACCGCAACGGAAGTCCACCGGTCGGGTCGCCACCAGGATCGGCAGCCGCTGCCCGGCGACGATCATGCCGACCTGCGCAGCGCACGCACAAGCGCCGCCGCCCGCTCCGCCGACACGTCGCCCGGCACGCGGACAATAATTCCGTCGCCAATCTCGATTCCGACGACCCCTTCGGCACCGCGCGCGGCATCAGGCGAGGCATCCACCTCGTCATCTACCGACACCGGCACGAACGCCGGCACCACGGTCGCGCCTACCGCCTCCATGGCATCCGCCGGCAGCGCCAGAAGCCCCTGTCGCGCCTGGCGCCGCCAGTCCGAGAGCTGATGCGGCGCAAGATCATGCCGCTGCGCGACATCCACAACTCGCACCCCGGGCTGGAAACTCTCCGCCACGATCCGGGCCTTCACCGCCTCAGGCCAGCGCCGATACCCCCGCGTCCGACGAACCACCTCGACACGACCAACGAACCCGTCGCCACCATCCGCCACCATCGCCCCCTTGCAGAAAACCACAAAGAGGCTCGCTCCTACGCAGCTCGCAGGAAACCCACGATATCAATGGGCTGGAGACGGCGCATACTGTTCGTCGTTCGCTACGGCGATCTGGAAGGTGCCTCCGAAGAGGGCGGGGTCGTTGAACTTGGGGTTCACATGAAACTGCGCGTGTCGGAAGTGGATCACGTTGGGTTCCTCGAACTTGATGGCTCGCTGCAACACTTGCAGCCAAGGCGTCATGGCGTGTAGGTTAAGTTTACCTCACAGAGCGGATAGCAATCTTGGATAAGTTGGAAACACTGCGGGCAGTTCTGAACCAAACACAACAGGAATTCGGACACGCATTGTCCAAGGTTCTATCGCCCTCACGACCACTTCAATCCGAAGAGTATTTGAAGGGGCGAGCAGAGCAACTGCATGGGATTGAGAAAGCGCTATACGCGCCTGGACGGCACGTTCTGATTCACGGGTTGCGTGGCGTGGGGAAATCTTCTTTGGCTCAGACGGCGGCTTTCAAGATATCAAAAGGGCATGATCCGATTATCGTAAGCTGTGATCCCCAAAGCACATTTAAGTCAATTATTAAAGACATATTCGATGAGGTGCTTGGGAAAGACCCGAGAATCGCTGAGGAACTCAAGTCTAAAGAAGGTAGCATCGGATTTTCGTTCAAAGGGTGGTCCGGAATTCTGAAAGGGTCTGCTGCGAGGAAGGAAAAGGATATTGATGAACCTCTCTCTGTAAATGATGCTGTTCGCATAATTCAATTTCTATGCCAAGAACTTTCCGGGAAACCAGTTTTTGTTGTGGACGAATTCGACTTGATTGCAAATCCTGATGTGCAGAGAGACTTTGCTAACTTGGTTAAGCAGGTGTCTGACAAGCATGTGGAAGCTTGCTTCATATTCTGTGGAATTGCCGATAGTGCAGAAGCGTTGATGGCAGCGCATGGTAGCGCAGACCGTTACTTCCATGCCGTTGCACTGGGGAAGTTACCTTGGGATGCGAGGATTGAAATCGTAGAAACGGCAGCCGAGGCTTTGGGCATAACGATTGATAGAACGACTATTTATCGTATTGCTATGATTTGTGATGGTTTCCCGTATTATGTGCATTTTATCTCGGAAAAGCTGTTCTGGCGAGTTTTTGAAGCAAAGGACGGCGGGATGGTGAATCCTGAGCTGTTCTCCTTGGCGATGGAAGATGCGGCTGGAGCTATGGATATGAAGCTGCGCGGGCCATACGAAAAGGCGACGCAGAAGTATGACGATACTTATAGCGCGATATTATTTGCGGTTGCTGACGGGCATGAGTTGCGGAAGAGAAGCTCTGATATTTTTAAGGTCTATGAGCGTGTAATGGGTGATCTGGGTCAAAAGCCAGCAACTCGACAGAAGTTCAATAACCGTATGAATCGGCTGAAGAGTGAGCCTCATGGTTGCATCTTAACTGCGACTCGTCAGGGATGGTATGAGTTTACGGAAAAAATGATCCGAGGGTATGTGCGCCTGAAGGCGGAACAGGCCAAGGTCCGCCTTAGCCCGGATCATCCCGGTGCTGCCTCTCTAATGCACCACAGGGTGGGAGATTAGTAGTCCGCCGTTATTGCAACCCGTTGCAATTCAGTGAAAACGTGCCGACAGCCAGCCAAAGCCCAACGCCAACGGCCAAAGGAGGATGAACGTCCCCTTGGCGACAAGCAGCGCGACATCACTGCGGGCGTCGGCTCCGATCAGGTCACTGCGCCACTCTTCGGGCTGGTTCGGCGCTGGGCAAGTAATGACGATGCGCTGCCACCAGAACAGGCCGAAGGCGAGATAGATGATAGCGAGGAAAGCAGTCATAGGGCATTCTCCTTGTCAGGTCTTCGCGGGTTTGCGGATATGCGGTGATCGCGATTAGCGCAGGGTGATGATGGGAAGCACGGATGCCTCTGCGGGTTATTCTGGTCAGACAGAAAGGGCCTTCTTCAGTATGGCGTGGGGGTGGGTTGGGAATGGCTGGTTGTCCAACGTGCCCAGCTTAGACGACGGTTTTCGGCGGGCACCTTCGCTCGTCCTCTCCATTCAAGTTCAGCCGATTTGCTTTGCGGCGGGCACGGGCCTCTTCCCACGTCTCGGTGATCATCAGGTTCAGAACTGGCTTGGGCTGGGCTTCCATGCGGGCCTTGGCAGCGGCGATCTCCTTGTTGCGCTTGGCGGCTTGCTCGGCCATGACGCGGGCGCGGGCCTCCTCCCACGTCTCGGTGATCATCAGCATGTTTGAGGCATCGACCAGCGGCGGCGGTTCCGGGCGTGGGGTCTCCGGGGCAACAGGCTGCGGCTTCTCGATTTTCACAATGGGTTGGTGCCCCCAGACCTGCCCGGGGCGGCGTTGGGTGCCCGGTGTGACTTTCACCTGCGACCCGTCCGGAAGCTGGGCAGCGCGCTCTGTGAAGCCTTCCAGCCGGGCGGCGCGTTCCTCGCGCTCCTTGGCGCGGCGGGCCTGCTTGGCGACATTGGCCTCCCGGCGTTCCATCTCGCGACGCATGTCCAGCGCGGCCTGTTCGCGGGCAATCTCCTTGACCGCTTCATCGTGGCCCATGCCAGCGGCGATCAGCCGGGCGTAGCGGTCATTGTCGGCATCGGTGGCGAAAACGTGCGACTTGCGGTCGATCCAGACCTCCACGAAATCCCGCAGCCGCCAGATCAGGAAGTCGAGGCTCGGATAGGTCGGGGCAGCGGGCTTGGTCATCCACGCCAGCTTGCGCTGAACCACCGCGCCCCAGTTCCGGGCGGCGAAGTCGAGGAATTCCGCGAAGGTGCCTGTCTTGGCCTCGGCCCATTTCCGCTGGGCCTGCTTCACCATGCCCTGCTCCTTGCGCGACCATGCGACGTGCAACCGGAGCGGGTGAGCTTCCATCAGCGCCCTGATCCAGATGCGCTCAAGCTCGGTCGCGGTCAGCACACCCGACTTGCGCTCGGCGGCGCGCTTCTGTGCATCGTCTGCCTTGCGGGCCACCGCAGCGCGGCTTTCGGCTTGGATGCGGGAAATGCGCTGGCGAACCCGAATTGCAACGGGTTGCTCCTCTTGGTCGCAGTTACCAGATTCTTTGGCCGCGCCCAAAAATTCAGTCTGGTTTTCATTTTCCGGGGCGGTGGTCTTCTTCTCCTTTTCCCCCGGAACGAAAAGGCGCGGTGTCGGCGCGTCAGCGACGGCATCGCCAATAGAACTATCGAAGTTCTTACTATCTGTATTCAGTGTCTCATTTTTAGTCTGGTCGAGTCTCAAATTGAGACCGTCTTTCGCCTTCAGGCGCTTCGGAACGGGAATAATACCGGTCTTCTCCGGGTTCCATTGTGGGTTAAAAATGATCGTGACCCGGCCATGTTTCTGCGGTTTCCGCCTGATAATCCCCAGCGACTCGAAACGATCCATCATCCGGAAGTAGGTGGCGCGGCTAATCCCGAGACCGGCGTATTCGTCGGTGCCTTTCAGGATGTTCTCAACTGACGCGGTGAAGCGGTCTTTCCCCCAGCAGATCGTCCGGTCAGCGAGATAGATCACCGCCGATATCTCAGAGAGGTTCAGCCACTTCCGCCAGCGGCGGGTCACATATTGAAGAAACGCCATCTTATCAAAGACGGGCACGTCTTCACCTGTGGAAAGGAATCGCGCCACACTTGTAGCAACCGATTGGCGGAATGAAACGACGGTGTTCGGCATGGAGGTGGACCGGCGTGCAACGGGTTGCACCGGGCGAGGCGTCCTCGGGGTGTTCATGGTGGGGCTTCCTATTGGTAGGTTTGCCGTGGGCGCTGGATGCTGGCCGGAAGAGCAGCGGTTTTCGGCTTGATAGAGCCGGTTTTCTCACGCCACAGGCGCATGAGGGCGCTTTTGGTGGTCGGATATGCCACAGCGCGCCATCGGCCTGTGGCCTGCTTGTCAGCGCCTCTCCGGTTATGCTGGATCACCCACTGGACACCGTCCCGGCATTCGATGAGCCGGAACGATTTTCTGGGGAGGACCACGCGGCAAATCTCGGCGGGGTAGTGATCGGAGGACTCGGAGCAGATCATTCCTGCATCTCCGCGTCATGGCTTTGGCCGATAATTTCCCAGTGACGATAGAATTTCATCGCAAAGTCTTCATCAATATGGAGCAAGATCGCGGTCCCCGTCGGAAGGCGCGTCCGGGAGATCACCCCTTTTTCTTCAAGCCCCCGAAGCGCACGGAAATAGCTCGAACGACTGATGGAAACCGGCGGCAGCCATTCGTCTCCATCTATTGCGTCTCTGACTGGCACAATACAAGCAATGCGCCCGTATATGGTCGGAAGTAGTAGCCAGTTCGCGACAAGCCACTCTTTCATTTCGAGGTTGCTCATGCCCAGCACGTCAACCACACATCTCACGGCAAGCCGTCGCTCGATTTCCCTCTCCGTCATGCGCGAAATGTCGTATGCGCGCTGATATACCTGTCCGAAGGGAATGATTGCGGCAGTTTCATTGTCGCGGCGAGCCGAAACGGTTCCGCGATAGGATTTCATACTGGACATAGATGCGTTTCCTGTTGGAAAGCGCAAGCAGCCGGGATATGATCTGATTTGAACCTGTCAGAGATTACCCCGTCCGTGCCTGCGCATGGGCGGGTTTTCAATTGTCGGTGCGCTGGGCAGCCAGCTTGGCAATAGCTGCCTCCACCTCGGAACGCAGCCAGCGGCTGGAACGTCCGATCTTGACCTGCTTGGGGAGAATGCCAGCTTTGATACCTGCATAGATGGATGTCCTGCCCATCTTGGTATAGCGGCGGACCCAGCCGATGGTCACATATTCGTCGGTCATCGCGCAGACTCCTTTGTTCGCGTATGACCTATGTTGTTCACATCTCTCGCTTCAGAGCGTGTAGAGAGTTCGCCTCTAACTTTGAGAACGATGAGCAGCAGGCCTCGGGTGTCGCATCCCAGAATGGATGTGCTCGATCCATTCAGAGAACCATGGACCAAGTTCGTTGACCGCCCCGTCTATCGTTTTTCCTATGTGGTCCCCCGTCACCCACCTTTTCACAGTGTTTGGGGTTACAGGCCGAAAATCAGTATTCTCGACTTGTCGCGACTCTTCCGAAATTATTGCCATGGAACTAGGCAATCTTGATGCTTTCCGGGCGGGATTTTCATCGTTTTCCGTTGGCAGTATTCCGAATTCCTTCCGAAGAGATGACGCAAGCCCCCTGATAAATGTTCCTGCGTGCCAATCGTCCCATTTCTTGGGTCCGCTCTTTCTGGGCGGAATAAGCTGTGAAAGCAGCCCTCCTTCCTTTTCATGCGGGGCGATAATGGCATGCGCTGCAAAATCGCGCAACCGAGGCGGCAGACGGCGCTCGGCAGATATTCTCGAAGCCACTACCCGACAGGCAAGAAGAAATGCTTCGCGATGCTCCTTGGCAGCCAAGTGTAATAGCTCTGGGCCATGCGGAGCGTAAGAGATATAAATACGCATTTGCCCATCGCTAGTTTTACAACTTTTGTTATGCAAACCAGCGGCCATTTCTATGGCATCCGTGACAGGGCCGTGCCACGGGTTTGCTTTGAAGTTCTTTATTCTCTCTTTGGCGAAGTTTCGCGCGTTGCGCTCTAATGCAACCCGTTGCAACTCGTCCATGATCATCCCCTCGCCAACTGCACCACATTCCCGGACTTCCCAGCGAGATATTGCCCCCATCGCTCCATGAGCTTACGTCTCCGCTCGAACAGATCGGACCGGGCATAGGCACGCTCCGTAGAGTTGCCCGTAGCGTGCGCCAGAGCGGCCTCGGCGATTTCCCGTTCAGCATGTGCGCTCTCGCTGCACCAATCCCGGAAAGAGCTTCGGAAGCCGTGGGTTGTGAAACCTTCCCGGCTCATGCGCTTATAGAGGGCTTTGAACACCATGTCGGATTGTGCTTGCCCGTTCCCGTCCTTGTCCCGGTTAGGGCTTGGGAAGACAAGCTCGGGATCAAGTCCCTTGACCTTTTCGAGCACCGCT
Organism: Paracoccus pantotrophus; assembly: GCF_008824185.1. NCBI lineage: Bacteria > Pseudomonadati > Pseudomonadota > Alphaproteobacteria > Rhodobacterales > Paracoccaceae > Paracoccus > Paracoccus pantotrophus. The sequence continues at coordinate 1,715,746 of NZ_CP044426.1, read as the reverse complement.
AGGGCTTCCGCGCTCAAAGGCACCCGATGCGGGATGCCCCGTTTCATCCGCTCCCCGGGGATGGTCCACGTCCTCGCTGGAAGGTCGATTTCCGACCAGCGCGCACCGCGCGCCTCTCCCGAACGGACGGCGGTGAGAATGATGAATTCCAGTGTCCGCGCCGAGACGCCTTCTCGCCCGGCGAGGTCGATCATGAACCCGGGGACATCGCTCCACGGAAGCGCCGCCATATGGCTATCCGATGCCTTCACCTTCGGCAGGGCCTTTTTGAGGCCATTCACCGGATTTTCGTGCGGGTAGTGCCCGGCTCCCTTTGCCCAGTCGAAGACCGCAGAGATGCGTTGCTTCAGACGGCTCGCGGTCTCGTTCTTCTCTGTCCATATCGGCGTAAGCGCCTTCAGGACATCGGCGGTGCCGACCGTAGAAATAAGGCGGTTCCCGAAATGCGGATTGGCATAAGCCTCGACCGAGGAAAGCCACGTCTCGGCGTGCTTCTTGTTCTTCCATGTCGGCAGGAGTTGCGCATGGACCCGCCGGGCCGCCTCGGCGAACGTCAGCGTCTCTTTCTTGCGGAGCGCGTCGGGGTCTCCCCCCTCTCGGATGTATTTACGAAGCTCGCGCGACTTCTCGCGGGCTTCCGCCAGCGATACCAACGAGACTGGCCCCAAGCCGAGGTCGCGGCGCTTGTTCGTCAACGGGACGACCATGCGGAGTATCCAAGATTTTGCGCCGCTAGGTCCGATCCGCAGGTATAGTCCTTCGCCGTCCCCATACATGCCGGGTGACTTCGCGGTTTCCACCTTGCGCGCGGTAAGCTTGGGCATCTCTCTGTCCCATCATTTGTCCCATCACAGTATAGCGGATTTCAGCGAACAGAGGCAAACGGTAACGGCCAATCACTGGATAAAATTGCGTTGATTCATATGCCTATGTGAACATCAGCGGACGGCCGAGAGCATTGGTTTGGAAGACCTCGGCTCCACCAATTCTCTCGCACATTTCGATGAAATATCAGCCGCTTGGGCGGATGCCGCCGCGCGTCACCCCAGGCTGGCCTCGACAGCCGGAAAAAAGATGCCGCTGGATTTCGCTGGGTGTTCAGCGACCCGTGTAGCCCGGACGCGCACCGGATCGAGATGTCAGATTCGTGGCGCGTCTAGAAGCCTTCTTGCCCGTTCGGGAAGCCGAAGCGGTGGGCATCAGTTCAGCGCCGGATCGGCTAGGCCGCCCGGCGCGCGGCCCGCCGCCTTTGGCGGCGCCAAGCGGGCCATCGCATTGCCGGTCCGGCTTCGGGCACCCATGACGCGTCGAACGAAGATACGGCAATCGTCCGGCTTGACAGTCCGGGGAGAACGGGCGCCCCCCTTTGTGCAACCGCCCTAGCAATCGAACTCCGCTGCGGCCCGGATATCCGGGCTGGCGGCACGGCGCTTGGCCCTCGGGCGGATCGCCAAGCGGCCCGCCCCTCCGGCGCGTCGGCCTCAGCCCGCCTTGCCGGGATCGTGGCCCAGCAGGCGCAGCGCGTTCAGCGTCACCAGCACCGTCGCGCCGGTATCGGCCAGGATCGCGATCCACAGCCCGGTGATGCCCAGGACCGATGTGACCAGAAACACCGCCTTCAGCCCCAGCGCGATGGCGATGTTCTGGCGGATATTGGCCATCGTGGTCCGCGCCAGACGGATCAGCGCCGGCACATCCGTCACCCGGTCGCGCAGGATCGCAGCATCCGCCGTCTCCAGCGCCACGTCGGTGCCCGAGCCCATGGCGACGCCGACGCTGGCCTGCTTCAGGGCCGGGGCGTCGTTGATGCCGTCGCCGATCATCATCACGCCCCCCTGCGCGGCCATGTCGCGGATCGCTTCCAGCTTGTCGGCGGGCAGCATCCCGGCCCGGAAGCCGAGCCCCAGCGCGCCGGCGATGGCCTGGGCGGTGCGGGGATTGTCGCCGGTCAGCATGGTCGCCTCGATCCCCATGGCCTTCAGCTGCCGCAGCGCCTCGGCGGCATCGGGGCGCGGCTCGTCGCGCAGGGCGATCAGGCCCAGCGGCCGGTGCTGGTCGAAGACGGCCACCACGGTCATGCCCTGGGCCTCCATCCCTTCGGCTTCGGACGCGTCACGCAGCCCGCCCATCGCCGCGGCATGCCGGGGCGCGGCGACCCAGGCGCGGGTCTGGCCCAGCATGGCCTCGACCCCCTGGCCGGGCAGGGCGCGGGCGGCATGGGCAGGCAGCGGCGCGATCCCCGCCTCGGCCGCCCGGCGCAGGATGGCCTGGGCCAGCGGGTGGCTGGAGCCGGCTTCGACCCCGGCGGCGGCGGCCAGCAGCGCGGCCTCGGTCACGCCGGGGGCGGGCAGGATGCGCACCACCGCCGGCCGGCCCAGGGTCAGCGTGCCGGTCTTGTCAAAGGCCAGGTGCCGGACATGGGCCGCCGCCTCGATCACCGCGCCGCCCTTCATCAGCAGGCCGCGCCGCGCGCCCGAGGACAGCGCCGAGGCGATCGAGGCCGGGACCGAGATCACCAGCGCGCAGGGGCAGCCGATCAGCAGCAGCGCCAGCCCGCGATAGATCCAGGTGTCCCAATCGGCGCCGAAGCCCAGCGGCGGGACCAGCATGGCCAGCGCGGCGGCCGCCACCACGGCGGGCATGTACCAGCGGCTGAAGCGGTCGATGAACCGCTCGGTCGGGGCGCGGGATTCCTCGGCCTGCTCGACCAGGCGGATGATGCGGGCGATGGTGTTGTCCGAGGGCGCGCGGGTGACGCGGATGCGCAGCGCCGCCTCGGTATTGATCGAGCCGGCAAGGACCGGCTCGCCCGGCCCGCGGCTGCGGGGCAGGCTTTCGCCGGTCACGGGGCTTTCGTCCAGGCCGCTGATGCCGGCGACGATCTCGCCATCGGCGGGGATGCGGTCGCCAGGCCGGACCAGAACGACCTGGCCGATCGCCAGCCGGTCGGCGGGAATTTCGCGGGTGCCGCCGCCGTCGATTTCCAGCAGCGCGGTTCGCGGCACCAGGTCGGCCAGCGCCCGGATGCCGTCGCGCGCCTTGCCGGCGGCGACGCCCTCCAGCAGCTCGCCCAGGGCGAACAGGAACACCACCAGCGCGGCTTCCTGTGCCGCGCCGATCACCAGCGCGCCAAGGGCCGCAATGGTCATCAGCGCCTCGATGGTGAAGGGCTGGCCCATGCGCAACGCGGCAAGGGCGCGGCGCGTCACCGGGGCAACGCCGATCAGGCAGGCGGCCAGGAAAGCCCATTGGCCGGCCGCCGCCGGGGCCAGCAGTTCAAGGCCCCAGGCGACCGCCAGCAGCAGGCCGGTCAGGATCACCAGCCGGCCCTTGCCGGTCCGGTGCCAGCTTTCGCCGCGATCCGGGCGGACGGGGACGCCGGGGTGCGATGCCGCGGCGGGCGCATCCGGCAGCGCCGGGCCGGGCGCCCCTGGCCCCTTGGGCGCGATGTTGTAGCCCAGCTTGCGCACCACCCCCTCGATCTCGGCTTCGGCTGTGGTACCGGGCGTCAGGGTCAGCGCCAGCCGCTCGGCCATCAGGGCGACGCTGACCTCGCTGACGCCGGGCAGCCGCTCGACCGCGCGCATGACCTTGGCGCTGCACGAGGCGCAATCCATGCCCGTCACCGTCCATTCGCGCCGCTGTGCCTGTTCCATACCCATCATCCTTCTTCTGCCCGCGCCGCTGCGCGGGGTATTGCCTTTCGATGATTCGGAACCCTAATTCCTCTAGCGACTATAGCTTCAAGGGGGTTTTTTCATGATCGCCATCGGCAAGCTGGCCAAGGCCACCGGCGTCAAGGTGCCCACGATCCGCTATTACGAGCAGATCGGCCTTTTGCCCCCGCCCGAGCGCACGGCGGGCAACCAGCGGCTTTACACGCCCAAGGCGCAAGAGCGGCTGGCCTTCATCCGCCATGCCCGCGACCTGGGCTTTCCGCTGGAGGCGATCCGCGAACTGCTGAGCCTGTCGGACCATCCCGGCCAGCCCTGCACCGCCGCCGACCAGATCGCCCGGCGCCAGCTGGCGGCGGTCGAGGCCAGGATCGCCCGGCTGGGCGCGCTGCGCGACGAATTGCAGCGCATGCTGGCGCATTGCGCCTGCGGCATCATCGCCGATTGCCGGGTGATCGAGGTCCTGGGCAACCATGCGCTCTGCGCCCATGACCATGGCGCAGGGGGGCAGGGGCATCCGGCGTGACGCGGGGATGCGGCCGATGGCCTCGGGGCCTCTTCCCCCCGCCGCGCCGAAAGCCTAGATTGCCCCCATGCGCTGGACCTTGCCCAATATCCTGACCGTTCTGCGACTTGCGGCCGCGCCGCTGGTTCCGCTGATGTTCTTTTTTCTCAGCCGGCCATTCGCCGATTTCGCGGCGCTGGCGCTGTTCCTGATCGCGGCCGTGACCGATTGGTTCGACGGCTACCTGGCCCGCGCCTGGGGCCAGGAAAGCCGCTTCGGCGCCGCCATGGACCCGATCGCCGACAAGGCCATGGTCATCATCGCCGTGGTGGTGATCACCGGCTATTCCGGCATGAACCCCTGGCTGATCCTGCCCGCGACGGTGATCCTGTTCCGCGAGGTCTTCGTTTCGGGCCTGCGCGAATTCCTGGGCGACAAGGCCCGGTTGCTGAAGGTCACGAAGCTTGCCAAGTGGAAGACCACGGCGCAGATGGTGGCCATCGCCGTGCTTTTCCTGGGCACCGGGCTGAACTATTATGAAACCGGCCACCCGCCGCTGGTGGGCGAGACCAGCCTGCCCTGGTCCGACAGCTGGTCGGACCTGGCAACGCAGGCCGGGCTGGCGCTGATCTGGATCGCCGCGGTGCTGACCGCGATCACCGGCTGGGACTATTTCGCCAAGGCCCGGCCCTTCCTGAGGGATGACCATGGCGCTTGACGTGCTGTATTTCGCCTGGCTGCGCGAACGCATCGGCCAGCCGCGCGAGCGGATCGAGACCGGGGCCGCGACCGTGCGCGAGCTGGTTGCCGAGCTTGCCGCCATGGACGAATGGCACGCGGCGGCGCTGGCCGACCTGTCGGCGGTGCGCGTGGCCGTCGACCAGGAACTGGCCGACCTGGACGCGCCGCTGGCGGGGGCGCGCGAGGTTGCCTTCTTCCCGCCGATGACCGGGGGCTGAGATGTCGGCCCGGGTCCAGAGCGCGCCTTTCGACCTGGGCGCCGAACTGGCGGGTTTCGGCGCGGGGTCCGGCGCGGTCGTCACCTTCACCGGCCTGGTGCGCGACGAGGGCGGCCGGCTGGTGGCGCTGGAGATCGAGCATTACCCCGGCATGACCGAGAAGGCGCTGCAAGCCTATGGCGAGGAGGCGGCGCGGCGCTTTGCGCTGGACGACTGGCGCATCCTGCACCGCCATGGCCGGCTGGCGGCGGGCGAGCCGATCATGATGGTCGCCACCGCCGCCCGCCACCGCGTTGCGGCCTTCCAGGCGGCGGAATACCTGATGGACTGGCTGAAATCCCGCGCCCCCTTCTGGAAGCGCGAGATCGGCCCCGACGGCCCCGGCGCCTGGGTCGAGGCCCGTGCCGAGGACGAGGACGCGCTGTCGCGGTGGCAAGGCTGACGTTGCAATCCCGTCCCGCGGCGATCATATAGGGCGCGGACCAGACGACCGGATGACAGCGCGGAGCCCTGCATGACTTACCTGGAGTTCGAAAAGCCCCTTGCCGATCTTGAGGGCAAGGCCGAGGAACTGCGGGCACTGGCCCGAAAGGGCGAAGGCGTCGATCTGGAGAAGGAGGCGGCGGCGCTGGACCGCAAGGCCGAGGAGATGCTGCGCGACCTCTACAAGCAGCTCGATCCCTGGCGCAAGACGCAGGTCGCCCGTCACCCGGAGCGGCCGCATTGCCGCGATTACATCGACGCGCTTTTCACCGAATACACGCCCTTGGCCGGCGACCGCGCCTTTGGCGAGGATCACGCGGTCATGGGCGGGCTCGCGCGGTTCAAGGACCAGCCCTGCGTGGTCATCGGCCATGAAAAGGGCAATGACACCAAGTCGCGCATCTTTCACAATTTCGGCATGGCCCGGCCCGAGGGCTATCGCAAGGCGATCCGGCTGATGGACATGGCCGACCGCTTCCGCCTGCCGGTGATCACCCTGGTCGACACGCCCGGCGCCTATCCCGGCAAGGGTGCCGAGGAACGCGGGCAAAGCGAGGCCATCGCCCGAGCGACCGAGAAATGCCTGCAGATCGGCGTGCCGCTGGTCTCGGTCATCATCGGCGAGGGCGGCTCGGGCGGGGCGGTGGCCTTTGCCACGGCGAACCGCATCGCCATGCTGGAGCATTCGATCTATTCGGTGATCTCGCCCGAGGGCTGCGCCTCGATCCTGTGGAAGGATGCCGAGAAGATGCGCGAGGCGGCGCATGCGCTGAAGCTGACGGCGCAGGATCTGAAGAAGCTGGAGGTGATCGACCGGATCATCGCCGAGCCGGTGGGCGGCGCGCAGCGTGCCCCGGCCGAGACCATTGCGGCGGTGGGCGAGGCGATCGCCGTCATGCTGGGCGAACTGGCCGGCAGGAAGCCCGCCGAACTGGTCAAGGACCGGCGACAGAAATTCCTGGCCATGGGCTCCAAGGCCTTGGGCTGAGCGCCCAGCCGCGCCCGCGCGCGGGTATCTAAGAAACGGAAACAAGGCGTGCGCCGCTGCCCGGCCCGGTTTTGCGGCTGTTTCCGTTTTCCAAGCACCCAAGCGACGCTCCCCAGGGGCGCTGCCGCAGGGGTATTTGCGAAACGGTGAAAGCGCGCGATCAGCCGCGGGCGGCGCGGATCGAGTCCTCGAGAATGTCCAGCGCCTCGTCGAAGACCGCGTCGGGGATGGTCAGCGGTGCGAGGAAGCGGATCACGTTGCCATGCACGCCGCAGGTCAGCAGGATCAGCTTGCGGGCGAGCGCCTCTTCGCGGACGCGGTTGGCGAAATCCGGGCTGGGCCTGTCGGTGCTGGCGATGTTGAACTCGACGGCGTTCATGAAGCCGGGGCCGCGGATGTCGACGATTTCCGGCACGGTTTCGGCGATGCCGGCCAGGCGCTGCTTCAGCCGCTGGCCAAGCCGGGTGGCGCGGTCGCAGAGCCCCTCGTCCTCGATCACGTCCAGCACCGCATGGGCGGCGGCGACGGCCAGCGGGTTGCCGGCATAGGTGCCGCCCAGGCCTCCCGGCGCGGGGCTGTCCATGACATCGGCGCGGCCGGTGACGGCGCTGATCGGCAGCCCGCCGCCCAGCCCCTTGGCCATGGTGGTGATGTCGGCGGCGGTGCCGTGGTGTTCCATCGCGAACAGCTTGCCGGTGCGGGCGAAGCCGGTCTGCACCTCGTCGGCGATCAGCAGGATCGAATACTGGTCGCAGATCTGCCGCAGGCGCTGGATGAAGCCCGCCGGCGCCTCGTAGAAGCCGCCCTCGCCCTGCACCGGCTCGACGATGATCGCGGCGACGCGCGAGGGGTCGATATCGGCCTTGAACAGCCGGTCCAGCGCCGCCAGCGCCTCCTCGGCCGTGACGCCGTGCAGCGGGTTGGGGAAGGGCAGGTGCCAGATGTCGTTCATCATCGGCCCGAACCCGGCCTTGTAGGGCTGGACCTTGCCGGTCAGCGACATGCCCAGGAAGGTGCGGCCGTGGAAGCCGCCGGCGAAGGCCACCACCCCGGCGCGGCCGGTATGGTGGCGGGCGATCTTGACCGCATTCTCGACCGCCTCGGCGCCGGTGGTGTAGAAGGCGGTCTTTTTCGGGCCGTCGCCGGGGACGAGCCGGTTCAGCCGCTCGGCCAGGGCGACGTAATTCTCATAGGGCACGACCTGGTGGCAGGTATGGGTGAAGCGGTCGAGCTGGGCCTTGACCGCCTCGACGACCCGCGGGTGGCGGTGGCCGGTATTGACCACGGCGATGCCGGCGGCGAAGTCGATATAGCGGTTGCCGTCCTTGTCCCAGATCTCGGCATTCTCGGCGCGCTCGGCATAGATTTGCGTGGTCATGCCCACCCCGCGCGAGATGGCGGCGTTCCTGCGGTCGGTCAGGCTGGTCATCGGCCCCTCCTCGATGCGATTCGCAGCCGATGCTATACGCGGTCCGGCCATCCGAACAGGGCCGCTTGCGTGCACCACCGCGATGCTTCAGGCTGCGGGCATGTTCCCGATCCGCGACCATAACCCCTCGGCGCGCACGCCCTATGTCACCCATGCGCTGATCCTTCTCAACGTGGCGATGTTCCTGATCACCATGCCCTGGGCGGGCGGGCAGGTCGGGCTGTGGTACCGGTTGGCGCTTTATCCCGCCGCCATCGCGCAAGGCGAGTGGCTGTGGGGGCTGGTGACGCATATGTTCCTGCATGCCGGGATCATGCATATCGCCGGCAACATGCTGTTCCTGTGGGTGTTTGGCGACAATCTGGAGGACCAGATGGGCCGTTTCGGCTTTCTGGCCTTCTATCTTGCCTGCGGGCTGGCGGCGGCGGCGGGGCAGATCGCCGCCGATCCGATGGGCGACATTCCCATGGTCGGCGCCTCGGGGGCCATCGCCGGGGTGATGGGGGGATACCTGCTGATGTTCCCGCGCGCCCGCGTCGACGTGATCGCGATCATCATCGTCATCATCCGCCGCTTTACCATGCCGGCCTGGGTGTTGCTGCTGGCCTGGTTCGGCATCCAGCTTTTGTCGAGCGCCACCGTGGTCGATGACGGCGTGGCCTATGTCGCCCATGCCGCCGGTTTCCTGGCCGGGATCGTGCTGGCGGTGCCGGTCTTCCTGCGCCGGGGCGGGCCGGGCTTCTGGCGCCGCACCCATGGCCGGCCGCCGCATGCCCCGACCTATGCCCCCTCGCGCATCCCGCGGGTGCGGCGCTAGAGCCGGCCGCGGCTCATGTGGCGCTTGCCGGCGAATCCGGGGGTGCGGCTGACCGCAAAGCCCGCCGCCGCCAGCGCCCGGCGCACATGGCCGGCCGCGGTATAGGTCGCGAATGTGCCGCCCGGCGCGGTATGGGCCGCCACCTCGGCCATCAGCGCCTCGCCCCAAAGCTCGGGGTTCTTGGCCGGCGAGAAGCCGTCGAGGAACCAGGCATCGGCGCGGCCGTCCCAGCCGGGCAGCGCCTCGCGGGCATCGGCCTTGATGATCTCGACCGCGACGGTGCCCAGGGTAAAGCGCGGCTGCGGCCAATGGTCGCGCAACTGGCGCGCCAGCGGCGCCAGTTCGGGAAAGGCGGCATGGGCGCGGACCAGTTCGCCCACGCTCATCGGGAAGGCCTCGAAACTGGTAAAGCGGATCGGCACCGTGGCGAGTTGCGCCAGCGCCAGCAGGTTCAGCCCGGTGCCGAAGCCCAGTTCCGCGACATGGAAGCCGGGGCGCAGCCGCTGGGGCAGGTCGTTGCCGGCCAGGAAGACGTGGCGCGTCTCGTCCAGCCCGCCGTTCAGGCTGAAATAGGGATCGTCGAAACGGCGCGAGACGGGGACCGCGCCCTCGCGCCAGTCCAGGTCGGCGCTGCTCTGGTCGGATGGCTGCATTCGCGCTAACTCCTTCTTGCAGGGCAGATGCGGCGAAAGGGACCGGATGGCAAGGGAAATCACGGTGGCGGGCGGCGGCATTTTCGGCCTGGCCTGCGCATGGGAACTGGTGCGGCGCGGCCGCAAGGTGCGCTTGTTCGAGGCGGCGCGGATCGGCGCCGGCGCCTCGGGCGGCCATGTCGGTGCGCTGGCCCCGCATGCGCCCGAGAACTGGAACGACAAGAAGCAGGTGCAGCTGGATGCGCTGATCGAGGCGGCGGATTGGTGGGCCGAAGTCGGAACGGCGGGCGGCGTCGATCCCGGCTATGCCCGCACCGGCCGCATTCAGCCCGTGGCCCAGGGTGCCGAGGCGCGCATGGCCGAGCGGATCAAGGCCGCCCGCGCCTATTGGCCGGAATGGGCGGGGATGGAGCTGACCGACCGGCCGCAGGGGGCGCTGGTCCCGGTCTCGCCCTCGGGGCTGTGGCTGGTGGACCGGCTGACGGCACGGATCAGCCCGCGCCGTGCCGGGGCGGCGCTGGCCGCCGCGATCCGTGCCCAGGGCGGCGAGATCGTCGAGGGCCAGGCCGCGCCGCCGGACGCTCCGGCGATCTGGGCCACCGGGGCGGCGGGGCTGGCACCCTTTGGCGGCAATGGCGTCAAGGGGCAGTCGGCGCTGCTGGCGCTGGACCTGCGCGACCAGCCGCAGGTCTTTGCCGACGGGATCCATGTCATTCCCCATGCCGATGGAACGGTGGCGATCGGCTCGACCACCGAACGCGACGTGCTGGACCGGCGGACGGACGAACAGCTCGAGGCGGTGATCGACAAGGCGCGCGCGCTGTGCCCGGCGCTGGCGGATGCCCCGGTGATCGACCGCTGGGCCGGCATCCGGCCCCGCGCCGGGTCGCGCGCGCCCCTGGTCGGGCCCTGGCCGGGGCGACCGGGCCATTACGTCGCCAATGGCGGCTTCAAGATCGGCCTGGCCATGGCGCCGGCCGTCGCCGCGATGCTGGCCGACCTGATGCTGGAGCGCCGCGACCGCATTCCTCCCGGCTTCCGGCCCAAGCTCAGGGCAGGGGGCTGACGCCGATCACCGGCAGGTGCAGATACAGCAGCGCCGCCCAGGCCAGCGCCGCCAGGGCCAGGCGCGGCCAGGTCAGGCGCAGCGCCACGCCCTGCCGCAGGCTGATCGCCAGGCCGAACAGCGCATAGGCCAGCAAGAGCCCGAACAGTACGACATGCGCCAGGTCGCCATTGGCCAGCAGATGCGCCGCGCCCCACAGGACAAATCCGCCCATCAGCCCCGCCATGCCCCCCACGAGCGCCATGGCCACGGCGACCGGCATGGCCAGGTTGACCAGCCAGCGCATCCAGGGTTCCTGCGGCCAGATCTCGACAAAGGGCGCCCGGCCCGCCGCCAGGATCAGCCAGTAAAGCAGCGCCAGAGACAGCAGGCTGTAGCCGGCGATATAGCCGCGCTTGCCCAGGCTTGCGACCAGCGGCCCGCGCAGCCGCGCAGGGATGACATGCGAGCCCAGGAAGGCCGCCAGCGCCAAGGTGAATTCGCCCCATTCCATGCCGAAAGCCTAGCTTCGCGCCCGCGCGACGGCAATCCGCGTTGACGCCGCGCGCCGCTGCGGCATGATGGCGCAAAAAGAGGACCGCATGACCCGCCTTCAGAAAGCTTTCGACGCCATCGACAAGGCCAATGCCGCCGACCCGCATCTCGACCCCGAGGGCCGGCCCGAGGCGCTGCTCTATGGCCAGCGCATGACGGCCGAGCAGCAGGCGCTTTACCCGGACGCCTCCGAGCCCCTGCGCGTTGCCTGCCGCGGCCAGCATGTCGAACGGTGGAAACTGCCGCGCGACGCCTATCCGATGGACCGCGCCGGCTACCTGGCCTGGCGCACCGAACAGGGCCGCCGCCACGCCGCCCGCATCGCCGGCATCATGCGCGAGGCCGGCTATGGCGACGAGGACATCGCTGCCGCCGAGAAGATGCTGACCAAGCAGGGCATCAAGCGCGACGGCGAGGTGCAGGCGCTGGAAGACGTCGCCTGCTTCACCTTCATCCGCTGGTATATGGGGCCCTTCGCCGAAGGCCGCGACCCGGACGAGCTGCAGCGCATCGTGGAAAAGACCGCGCGCAAGATGTCGGCCATGGCCCGTGCCCGGGCGCTGGAGGCATTCGCCATCCCCGAGCCCTTTGCCGCCGCCTTCCGTGCGTAACGTCCTCATCGTCGCCCATGGCCAGCCCGGCGACCCCGCTCCGCAGCAACGGGCCATCGAGGCGCTGGCCGCCCGTGTCGCGCCGCTGGTGCCGCAGGCCTGCGTCCGGGGCGCGACGCTGGCCATGCCCGGCGCGCTGGATCGGGCCGATGACGAAACGCTGATCTATCCGCTGTTCATGGCGACGGGCTGGTTCACTCGCAGCGAATTGCCCCGCCGCCTGGCACTGGCCGGCGCGCCCAAGGCTCGCATCCTGCCGCCCTTCGGCAGCGACCCCGGCCTGCCTGCGCTTTGCCTCGCCCTGATCGCCCAGGCGGCCGAGACGCAGGGCTGGCCCCTTGCTGGAACCCGGCTGCTGGTCGCCGCCCACGGCTCCGGCCGCTCGCGCGCGCCCTCCGAGGCGGCGCGCCGGATCGCCGCCGGCCTCGCCCCGTATGCCGCCGCCGCGACCTGCGGCTTCATCGAGGAAGCCCCCTTCATCGCCGATGCCGCGCGCGACCTGCCCGAACGCGCGATCTGCCTGCCGCTCTTTGCCACCCAGGCCGAGCACGTCACCGACGACCTGCCCGCGGCGCTTTCCCAGGCCGGCTTCCAGGGCCTCGTCCTGCCCCCGGTGGGCCTTGCCCCGCAAGTCCCGGCGATGATTGCCGAAAGCATCAAGGCCGCCCTGTCCAAGCGGCCCTGATCTTCTTCGTTCCCCAAATACCCTTGCGACCGCGCCACCGGCACGGCGCAAAAGCCGGGGGTCACATCGCCGCCAGCTGCGCCAGGGCCGCGCGGATGCGGGCCAGATCGTCCTCCAGCGCGGCAAGCTTCTCGCGCGTCTCCTCGATCACCTCGGGCTCGGCATTCTCGACAAAGCGCGGGTTGCCCAGCCGCCCGCGCAGGCCCGAGGCATCCTTCTCGGCCTTGGCCGCCGCCTTTTCCAGCCGCGCCGTCTCGGCACCGACGTCGATCATCTCGCCCACCGGCAGCGCGAAGCTCGCCCCCAGCGCCGCGACCGAGATCATGCCCGGCCCCATGGTGCCCTCGACAGGCGCATTCACCCGTGCCAGCCGCTCGATCAGCGGCGCGTTGGCGGCCAGCGCCGCCCGCGCCGCATCGTCGGCCTCGGTTACGATCAGGTCGGGACGGGCGCCGGCCGGCACGCCGATCTGGGCGCGGGCCGAGCGGATGGCCTCGATGAGCTGGATCACCCAGTTCATCTGCCGGTCGGCCTCGGCGTCGATCAGCTCGGGCCCGTATTCCGGCCAGTCGCCATGCACCAGCATCCGCTGGCGATCCCCGGTCAGCGCCCAAAGCTCCTCGGTGACGAAGGGCATGATCGGGTGCAGCATCGTGTAGCACTGGTCCAGCACCCAGCCCATGGTGGCCTGGGTCTCCTCGCGATACGCGCCGTCGAACAGCGGCTTGGAGAACTCGACATACCAGTCGCAGACCTTGCCCCAGACGAAGGCGTAAAGCCCGGTCGCGGCGTCGTTGAAGCGGAACGATTCCAGCGCCTCGTCGGTGGCCTGCCGGATGCGGGCGACCTCGCCGATGATCCAGCGGTTCACCACATGTTGCGGCTGGGGCCGCGCCCCGCCGCCGCGCACGCCGTTCATCTCGGCAAAGCGGGTGGCGTTCCAGATCTTGGTGACGAAATTGCGGTTCGCCTCGACATGCTTCGGCCCCAGCTTGGGGTCGCGGCCCATGGCGGCCATGCTGGTCAGGGTAAAGCGCAGCGCGTCGGCGCCATATTCGTCGATCAGGGTCAGCGGGTCGATGACGTTGCCTTTCGACTTCGACATCTTGGCGCCCTTTTCGTCGCGCACCAGCCCATGCACATAGACAGTGCGGAACGGCACCTGCCCGACCACGGCCAGCTGCATCATCATCATCCGGGCCACCCAGAAGAAGATGATGTCGAAGCCCGTCACCAGCACCGATGTCGGGAAATACTGGCGCAGCTCGGCCGTATCCTCGGGCCAGCCCAGCGTGCCGATGGGCCAGAGCCCCGAGGAAAACCAGGTGTCCAGAACATCCGCGTCGCGCCAGACCGGATAGACCAGCTTGGTCGGATCCTGGGTCAGGTTGTAATCGGCCAGCCCCTGGGCAAAGGCGTCGATGGCGGCCTCGCGATCGGCGACCTCGATGACGCGGGCCATTTCCAGCGGCACCGGCAGTTCGGCGATGGCATCGCGGAACTTCTCGACCACCTCGGCAAAGCTCGGGGCGGCGTGGTGGATCTCGTCGCGATGCACCAGGCCTTCTTCCAGCAGGGCGAAGATCTCGACCTCGTCCAGCACGCCGTCATGGTCGTCCTCGACCTGGCCTTCCAGCCGCAGGTCGAGCCCGTACCAGACCGGGATCTGGTGGCCCCACCACAGCTGGCGGCTGATGGTCCAGGGCTCGATATTCTCCAGCCAGTGGAAATAGACCTTTTCATGCTGCTCGGGCAGGATGCGGGTCTGGCCCGAGCGCACCGCCTCCAGCGCCGGGCCGACGATCTTGGCGGTGTCCACGAACCACTGGTCGGTCAGCATCGGCTCGATGACCACGCCCGAGCGGTCGCCGAAGGGCTGCATGATCGGCTTGGCATCGACCAGCGGCCGGCGCTCCAGATGCTCGGCGCCGGTCTCCTTGTCGATGGACTTGTGCAGATAGGTGACGGCCAGCCCTTCCTCGGTGATCGCCTCGATCACGCGGGCCCGCGCCTCGTAGCGGTCGAGGCCGCGCAATTCCTCGGGCACCAGGTTCACGTTCGAGACGTCGCCCACGTCCTCGCCCTTGGCGGCGCGGGTAGCGATCTCGGCGCTTTCCTCGTAGCTCAGCCCGTCGGCGCGCATCCGCCCCTTGCCGTCCATCAGCACGTAAAGCGGGATGCCGTTGCGCATGGCCACGGCATAGTCGTTGAAGTCATGCGCGCCGGTGATCTTGACCGCGCCCGAGCCGAAATCCGGGTCGGGATATTCATCGGTGATGATGGGGATCAGGCGGCGGTGTTCCTTGGGTCCGACCGGGATCTCGCAAAGCTTGCCGACGATGGGGGCATAGCGGGCGTCGTCCGGATGCACCGCGACCGCGCCGTCGCCCAGCATGGTTTCGGGCCGGGTGGTGGCGATGCTGATATAGTCCCGCATCTCGCGCAGGGTGACGTTGCCGTCGGCGTCGCGTTCCACGTATTCATAGGTCTCGCCGCCGGCCAGCGGATATTTGAAATGCCACATATGGCCGGGAACCTCGCGGTTCTCGACCTCGAGGTCGGAAATCGCGGTCTCGAAATGCGGATCCCAGTTGACCAGCCGCTTGCCGCGATAGATCAGGCCCTTCTCATACATGTCCACGAAGACCTTGATGACGGCATCGTGGAAATTGCCCTCTTCGCCCGCGGGGGCGCCGGGGGCGCCGGACATGGTGAAGGCATTCCTGGACCAGTCGCAGGAAGCGCCCAGGCGTTTCAGCTGCTCGATGATGGTATGGCCGGATTCCTGCTTCCAGGCCCAGACCTTCTGCAGGAAGGTCTCGCGCCCGATGTCGCGGCGGTTCGGCTCCTGCCGCTCGGCCATGCGGCGCTCGACCACCATCTGCGTGGCGATGCCGGCATGGTCCTGGCCCGGCTGCCAGAGCGTGTCAAAGCCGCGCATCCGGTGCCACCGCACCAGGATGTCCTGCAGCGTGTTGTTCAGCGCGTGGCCGATATGCAGGCTGCCGGTCACGTTCGGGGGCGGGATCACCACCGAGAAGCTTTCCGCCCCCGGCTTCGCATTGGCGCCCGCGGCGAAGGCATTGCTTGCCGCCCATTCCCGCGCGATCCGCGCCTCGGCGGTTCCGGCGTCGAAATTCTTGTCCATGGCCATGTCGCTTACCCCTCGAATCGAAAAGGGGATAGCGAAACCACGGCGAAAGGCCAAGAGGCGCTAGAGAAACCGCGCCGCGATCCCGTCCTTGAACGGGAACCAGCCATAGAAGGGCCGCGCGCCCTCGATCACCCGCTGGACCGAGGGCCGCGCCACCAGCCGCTCGAAATACCCGGTCAGGCGCGGATGATCCGCGAAGGGATGGATGGCGCCGGCATAGAACAGCGCCGGCATGGCGGCGCAATCGGCCAGGCCGAAGCCGCCCGCGATCCAGTCGCGCCCGTCCAGATGGCGGTCGAGCGCGGCATAGGCCAGGTCCAGCTTGCCGCGGGCGAAGGGCGCGACCCGTTCCTCGGCCCCCTCGGCCATGAAGATGCGGGCATCGACGATCTGCTGCATCATCTGCATGACCTGGAAATCCAGGAAGCGGTCCCATTGCCGCGCCGGCAGCGAGGCGTCGGGGTCGGGGTCCAGCAGGCGCTGCGGTCCGGGATGGTGCCGGTCCAGCCATTCGATCATCAGCGAGCTTTGCGACAGCACCAGATCGCCCTCGCGCAGCGCCGGCATCCGGCCCATCGGCTCGACCGACCGCATCAGCGCCCGGTCGCCCTCGTCGCCCAGGTCGATATGGCGAAACTCGAAATCCGTCCCCAGTTCGTAAAGTGCGATCAGCACCTTCTGCGTATAGGAGGACAGCGGGTGGCCATAGAGCGTCAGCATCACGCGGCCTGCGCGAAATGCGCGACCTGCGCGGCATGGGCGCGCTGGAAGGCCGGGCGGGCGGTGATGCGGTTCATGTAGGCGGAAAGCACCGGATGGGCCGCCAGTTCGCCCACGCTGTCCACCACGCGCAGCACATCGGCCAGCAGGAGGTCGGCGACGGTGAAGCGGCCGGCGGCGATGAAGTCCCGCCCTTCCAGTACCGGGACCAGCTGCCCCAGACGCTCGTGCAGGCGGGGCAGGGCCAGTTCCTCGGCCCTTGCATCCTGGTCGAAGATCCGCGCCAGCGCCATGGCCATCACCGCCGGTTCAAGGCTGTTGAGCGCGGCGACCAGCCATTGCTGCGTTTCGGCCCGCGCGGCGGCCTCGCGCGGCATCAGCGCCTCGGAGCGTTCGCCCAGGTAAAGCAGGATCGCGCCGCTCTCGAACAGCGACAGTTCGCCGTCGCGCAGGATCGGCACCTGCCCGAAGGGCTGGCGGGCGAAATGCTGCGGGGTCTTTTCGCGTACGCTGGTGGTCTCGATCTGATAGGGCAGGCCGGCTTCCTCGCAGGCCCAGCGGATGCGCAGGTCGCGGACATAGCCGACGGCAAAGGGCGACACCCAGTCATAGGTGGTGATCACGAATGTCATGGCTTACTCCTGCCGGGCGAACTCGGCGTCGATTTCGATGGTGATCGGATCGGTGAAGAATTCGTTCATGCCATGGGCCTGCGGGTCGATATCGGTCCGGGCATGCAGCCCGATCAGGTCGCGGATGATCGGGTTGCCGGATTCGTCGCCGGTATAGCCCTTGCCCGCGCCGATCAGCGTCACCTCGAATGTCGCGGGCTGGGTCTTGCCCAGCAGCGTCAGCTGGCCCGAGACCTTGCCCTTGGTCGGGCTCTCCGCGCTGAAGCTGTCGGCGATGAAGCGTGCGGTGGGGTTCGTCGCGCTGTCCAGATAGTCCGGGCCGGTCAGGATCTCGGCAAAGCCCTGGACCGGGGTCATGACCGAGGCGATCTCGACCTCGGCTTCCAGCCGGCTTTGCGCCGGGTCGTCCGGGTTCCAGTCGAGCTGGCCCGAGACGGTGCCGAAGCGGAAGACGCTGACCGAAAAGCCCATATGCGGCACGCGGGCCTGCACCGCCGAATGCGTCGGGTCCAGGCGATAGGCCCCGGCGGCTGCGGCGTGATAGTCCTGCTGGCCGCGGGGGATGCTCTCCGGCGTCACCTCCTGGGCCGCAGCGGGTGCGGCCCAGAGGGCGAGCGCGATCAGGGATGCGCGGATCATGACATTTCGTCCTTGGGCCCGACCACGGCGAAATGCGCGCCCTGCGGGTCGCGCGCCACCGCGATGAAGGCCGGACCCGGCACCTCCATCGGCCCGTGCAGCACCTCGCCGCCCCCCTCGCGGATGCGGGCGATGGCGGCATCGACGCCGTTCACGCCGAAATAGGGCAGCCAGCACGGCACCGGCGCATTGCCCAGCCCCATCATGCCGCCGATATCGGTGCCCTGCCAGGAAAACAGCTGGTAGGTGCCCATCTCGCCCATGTCCATGGCGGTGGACTTGGTCCAGCCGAACAGCTCGGCATAGAAGTCCAAGCCCGCGCCGGGATCGGTGGACATCAGCTCGATCCAGTTGCCGTGGCTTTCCTTGCCCTGGTTCCAGGCCCCGGATTCGACCGGAGGCTGCGGGTCCATCGGCGCCGGTTGCAGGATGCCGAAGGTGGCGCCCTGCGGGTCGGTGACGACGGCATAGCGACCGGTACCGGGAATGTCGGCCGGCTCGCGGAACACCGAGCCGCCCAGGGCCTTGATCTTGGCCGCGGTGGCATCGGCATCGTCCACGTCGAAATAGACCATCCAAAAGGGCGGCACCTCGGCGCAATCCTCGGGCATTTCCATCAGCCCGGCGACCATGTCGCCGCCATGGCTGGCCAGGCGATAGGTAAAGCCTTCCATCCCCGAGTCCGCGATGGTCCAGCCGAAGACCTTGCCATAGAAGCTTTCGGCCGCGTCGAGCCCGCCCCTGGCGGCGGAGAGCTCGAACCAGCAGGGTTTGCCGTGATACATGGCTGCCCCCTCAGGCTTTCTCGTCCACGATGGGCTCGAAGCCGCCCCACATCATCCGCATGCCGTCGAAGGGCATCTCGGGCGGCCCCTGCATCTCGGGGTCGGCCATCATCTTTTCAAAGCCCGCATCCGCGGTCGCCTTGTCCGGCCATTCGATCCAGGAAAACACCACGGTCTCGTCGTCCTTGGCCTGGGTGGACATGTAGAAATCGTTGACCTTGCCGCGGGGCACGTCCACGCCCCAGGCCTCTACCATGCGCAGCGCGCCATAGCGCTTGAACATGGACCAGGCCCCCTGGGCCATGTCGATGTATTTCTGCTTGTTCGCCGTCGGAACCGGCAGCAGGAAACCGGAGTAGTAGGTCATCTCTCTTCCTCCTCATCGGGCGCAAGATGCGCCAATGAGTCGCAGGTTGGCAGTTGCAGTATTAAAAAGCAACTGTTAATATTGAAACATGACTAACACTGGCAAGATCTCGCGACTGCGCTACGAGGAAGGGTGCCTTGGCGCCCATGCGTTGAA
Source organism: Paracoccus pantotrophus (assembly GCF_008824185.1). Classification (NCBI taxonomy): domain Bacteria; kingdom Pseudomonadati; phylum Pseudomonadota; class Alphaproteobacteria; order Rhodobacterales; family Paracoccaceae; genus Paracoccus; species Paracoccus pantotrophus. Next base: position 1,696,889 of record NZ_CP044426.1, on the reverse strand, counting down.
TTTCATCGGCGACCGCTGGGCGCTGCTGGTGGTGCGCGAACTGATGTTCGCACCCAAGCGGTTCCAGATGATCCGCGCCGGGCTGCCCGGCGTCACGGCCAGCGTGCTGACCCAGCGCCTGAACCAGCTGGTGCAGGCGGGGGTGGTGGCGCATGACGATGTGCTGGGGGTCTATGCGCTGACCGAGGCCGGCCGGGCGCTGCATCCGCTGCTGCGCGAGCTGTGCCGCTGGGCGCTGGTGATGCCGGGGCACGATCCGCGCAAATTCATCAGCATTTCCGCGCTGATGATCTCGATCTCGGCCACGGTGGACAGCGCGGCTGCTGCCGGATCACCGCTGCGCGCCGGCTTCGTCTCGGGCAAGGAGGGGTTCGAGGTCGCGCTTTCGGCGGACGGGTTGCCGCTGGTCCGGGCGGCGCGGGTGCCGGCGGCGGATTTCGTGCTGGAGGGTTCGGGCAATGCGCTGGCGGCGGCGGTCTATGGGCCGGGGCCGGTGGCGCTGGCCTCGGCCGGGCTGATCGGGCTGCGCGGCGACCGCAGCGCCGCGCAGCAGTTCACGGCGCTGTTCCGCCTGGCGCCTCAGACCAGTTCCAGCAGTGATTCGCCCGAGGAAACCGAGCAGGCGCTGGGCGCTTCTTCGACCTGAAGCTCTTCGATCGTGCCGTCGTTGACCAGCATGGCATAGCGTTTCGAGCGGCCGTTGATCCAGCCTGCACCCTGGATGTTCATCCCCAGCGCCTTGGTGAAGCTGCCGTCGGCATCGGCCAGCACCTCGATTCCGGCATCGGTCGCGCCGGTATCCGCGGCCCATTTGCCGGCCACGAAGGGGTCGTTCACCGTGATGCAGACCAGGCGCGAGACGCCCTTGTCGCGGAAATTGCCGGCGCTTTTCACGAAGCTGGGCATATGGGCGTTGGTGCAGGTCGGCGTATAGGCGCCCGGCACGGCAAAGATCGCCACGAGGCCCTGGGCCAGGTCGGCGGCGGCCACTTCCTCGGGGCCATTGGCGCCCAGTTTCAGCAGCTTGCCTTCGGGCAGCTTGTCGCCTTTTGCGATGGACATGCGCGGTTCCTCCGTCAATTGCATCGTTCCGGGCGCAACTATAGGCTCTGCGCCGCGGGCAAACCAGCGAGGGCGAAGAATGAACATCGTGATCCTTGGCGCGGGGCAGGCGGCGGCCTCTCTGGCGGCGAAACTGCGCGCGCTGGGGCATGGGGGCGGCATCGCCCTCATCGGCGACGAGCCGGCTGCCCCCTATCAGCGCCCGCCCTTGTCCAAGGCCTATCTGCTGGGCGAGATGGGGCTGGACCGGCTGACGCTGCGCGCCCCGGACTGGTGGGACGAACAGGGCATCGCCCTGCACCTGGGCGAGCGTGCGGTCCGGATCGACCGCGCCCGCCGCGTGGTGGCGACGGAGCGCGGCGAATATCCCTATGACCAGCTTGCCCTGACTTTGGGCGCGAGTCCGCGCCGCCTGCCGGCCGCGATGGGCGGCGACCTGCCCGGCGTGCATGTGGTGCGCAACCTGGCCGACATCGCGGGCCTCAGGCCGGCGCTGGTGGCCGGGCGCCGTCTGGTGGTGATCGGCGGCGGCTATATCGGGCTGGAGGCCGCAGCGGTGGCCCGCAAGCTGGGGCTGGAGGTCGCGCTGGTCGAGGCGGCGCCGCGCATCCTGGGCCGTGTCGCCGCGCCCGAGACCGCGGACATGATCCGCGCCCTGCACCGCGCCCATGGCGTCGAGATCGTCGAGGGCACCGGCATTGCCCGTATCACCGGCGACACGGCTGCCGATGGGGTGGAACTGGCCGACGGCCGCCGCCTGTCGGCCGATCTGGTGATCTGCGGCATCGGCATCGCGCCCGAAACCGCGCTGGCCGAGGCGGCGGGGCTGGCCATCGACAACGGCATCGCCGTGGATGCGCTTGGCCGCAGCTCGGACCCGTCGATCTGGGCGGCGGGCGATTGCGCCAGCTTTCCGGCAGCGGGGGGGCGGCTGCGGCTGGAAAGCGTCGGCAATGCCATCGACATGGCCGAGGCGGTGGCGGCGAACATGCTGGGCGCCGATGCCCCCTATGTGCCCAAGCCCTGGTTCTGGTCGGACCAGTTCGATGCGAAACTGCAGATCGCCGGGCTGAACCTGGGTTACGACCGGGTGGTGACGCGGCCGGCGGCGAATGGCGGCTCGGTCTGGTATTTCAGGGGCGGCCGGCTGATCGCCGTGGACGCGCTGAACGATGCCCGCGCCTATATGATCGGCAAGCGGCTGATCGAGGCCGGCCGCTCGCCCGAGCCCGAGGCGGTGGCCGAGGCCACCGAGCTGAAGGCGCTGATGGCATGAGAATCGTCGGCGGCACCCTGCGCGGGCTGAAACTGGCCGAGATCGGGGCCGGCGATCCGGCGGCGCATCTGCGCCCGACCACCGACCGGGTGCGCGAGTCGGTCTTCAACCTGCTGATCAACGGCACGCATGGCAATCCGATCCCCGGTGCGCGGGTCTTGGACCTGTTCGCCGGCACCGGCGCGCTGGGGCTGGAAGCATTGTCGCGCGGTGCCGCCCGCGTGGCCTTCGTCGATGACGGCGTGGCGGCGCGGGCGCTGTTGCGCGCCAATATCGACAAGGCCCGCGCCATGGGCGTGACCGATGTCTGGCGCCGCGACGCGACAAGGCTGGGCGAGAATCGCGGCGCGCCCTATGGGCTGGTCTTCCTGGACCCGCCCTATGGCAAGGGCCTGGGCGAGCGGGCGCTGGAATCGGCGCTGGCCGGCGGCTGGATCGCGCCGGGCGGCATGGTGGTCTGGGAGGAATCGGCCCCGCCCGGACCGGTCGCCGGGCTGGAACGCATCGATCAGCGCAAATACGGCGACACGATTGTCACATTGTTGCGCAGGGGACACGATCAGGCGGCGCGATCCAGCTTGGTGGACAGGTGAATCAGGCTCTCGCTGGAGCGGACGCCGGTCAAACCGCCGATCTGATCCAGCACATCGTCAAGCTGGCTGGTCGATATGGCGGCCAGTTGCAGCAAAAGATCGACGCGGCCGCTGGTGGTATGGATGCGCTCGACCTCGGGCAGGCTGCGCAGCCGGGCCAGGATCGCCGCCTGGGCGCGCGGCTCGATGGTCAGCAGGCAGGTGGCGCGGATGCGATGCTCGCGCGCGGAATCGCCCAGCCGCAGCGTGTAACCCGCGATGGCGCCCGAGGTTTCCAGCCGCTCCAGCCGCGCCTGCACGGTGGACCGCGCCACCTTGAGCCGCCGCGCCAGAACCGCCACGGACATGCGTGCGTCCTGCGCCAGATGGGCCAGAATCCCGCGATCAAGTTCGTCCACCCGCCCACCTGTCGATTTGCCGAAGCTTTTGGCATATTAACGAAGTCGCGGCCCATTTCCACCCTTTTCATTGCAGCAATCGGAACCCATAGGGCGCAGACTTGTTTGCACCCCCACACGCGCACAGGAAGGACATGCCGATGGGACTGACCGAGGGCCGCGGCCCCAAGACCGTCTGGAACAATCCCGCCGAGATCATCCGCAGGCTGGCGCCGGAAAATCCGGTGATGGTCTTTGCCCCCTCGGTCCTGAGCGCCACCGCCCAGCGGTTCCTGCAGGGCTTTCCCGGCCTCGTCACCTATGCGGTCAAGTCGAACCCGGACGAGGCGGTGATCCGCACGCTTTCGGCGGCCGGGATCAAGGGCTTCGACGTGGCCTCGCCCTATGAGATCGACCTGATCGGCCGGCTGGCCCCGGATGCGGCGCGCCATTACCACAACCCCGTGCGCTCGCAGGCCGAGATCGCCCATGCCGTCGAGGCGGGGATCAAGGCCTGGTCGGTGGACAGCCGCTCGGAGCTGGACAAGCTTTTCGCCCGCGTGCCGGCCGAGCATTGCGAGATCTCGCCGCGCTTCAAGCTGCCGGTGCTGGGCGCGGCCTATGATTTCGGCTCGAAGTTCGGCGCCACGCCGGAACTGGCGGCCGAGCTGCTGCGCGCGGTGGCGGAGCGCGGCTATATCCCCTCGCTGACCTTCCATCCGGGCACGCAATGCGTCGATCCGCATGCCTGGGAAAGCTATATCACCACCGCGGCCGAGATCTGCGCCATGGCCGGCGTCAGGGCGCGGCGGCTGAACGTGGGCGGCGGCTTCCCCTCGCATCGCGTGACCGGGGTCGAGCCGGACCTGGCCGCGATCTTCGGCCTGATCCGCCGCGTGACCGACGAGGCCTTCGGCACCGATGCGCCGCAGCTGGTCTGCGAGCCCGGCCGCGGGCTTTGCGCCGACGCCTTTTCGCTGATCACCCGCGTCAAGGCGGTGCGCGACGGCCAGAACGTGTTCCTGAACGACGGCGTCTATGGCGGGCTGTTCGAACTGCCCATCGTCGGCAATCTCGACCGGCTGCAGGTGCTGACGCCCGAGGGCACGGCGCGCGAGGAAGAGCCGATGCCGCGCATCATCTTCGGCCCGACCTGCGATTCGGTGGACCGGCTGCCGGGCGAGCTGTCCCTGCCGGCCAATATCCAGGAGGGCGACTATGTCGTCTTCCACGGTGCCGGCGCCTATTCGACCGTCACCAACACCCGCTTCAACGGCTTCGGGTTGATGGCACACCTGACCGTGAACGCGCTTGAATAGGGATTAATCGACGCTTCGCGTTTCCATGCTAGCGTCGGACCATGGAATCATCCCGCCCGCCGATATGCCAGGTTGTCCTGATGGATGGCACCTTCGCCTCGCTGACCGAGGGGCGAAGGTCGTCCATCGCCCGCATCCACGCCCTGCTGTCGGGCGAATGCGGGGCGCTGCCGGTGCCGCTTGCGGTGCATTACGCCCCCGGCCAGCAATGGGAGGCCTGGCGCACCTTGCCGGAACTGGCCATGGGCTCGGCGCTGGAGCGGCATATCTGCGGTGCCTATGCCTGGCTTGCCCGCGAATGGCGGCCGGGCAATCCCTTGTTCTTCTTTGGCTATTCCCGTGGCGCCTTTGCCGCGCGCTCGCTTGCCGGCATGATCGGGCGGGTGGGGTTGCTGACCCATGCCCATGCCACGCGCCGCAACGTCCAGCAGGCCTGGCAGCTTTACCGGCAGGGCCGCGACCGCATGGTCGGCCGGCTGGATCCCGCGCTGTGCCACCCGGTCGTGCCGATCCGCATGATCGGGGTCTTTGACACGGTGATGGCGCTGGGGATCCGGTTGCCGCTTTTGTGGATGCTGACCGAGCCGCGCTTTCGCTTTCACGACGCGCATCTGGGCGCGCATGTCGAGCGTGGCGTGCAGGCGCTGGCGCTGGACGAGACGCGGGCGGCCTTCCAGCCGCTGATCTGGGACAGCGCCTCGGCCCCCGGCCGGATCGAGCAGATGTGGTTTCGCGGCTGCCACCCGGATGTGGGTGGCCAGCTTTCGGGGCTGGAATATGCCCGGCCGCTGGCCAATATCCCGCTGGTCTGGATGATGTCGCGGGCCGAGGCCTTTGGCCTGCCGCTGCCGGATGGCTGGCGTGCGCATTTCGCCTGCGACGCCACCGCGCCCTCGGTCGGGTCGTGGCGCAACTGGGGCAAGGCCTTCCTGGCGCGCGCGCCGCGCCTTGCCGGGGCCGATCCGTCCGAGATGCTGCACCCTTCCGTGCCGCGGCCCTATACCGGCCCGGCGCTGCTGGCCGGGGCGCTGGCCGAGGCCGCGCCGCCGCGCCCGCATCGCCGGCTGGTCCGGGCCAGGCCCAAGGCAAAGGATGCGGCGGCCCGGCCGGCGACGGCGCCGCAGCCGGAAATCGCCACGCCGGCGGGGCAGGGGCCGGACGGCTGATGCCGCGCGGCGGCGCCCCATGCGTCCGTCCCGGTTCAGGCCACGCGCGAAAATTCGCCCTTGGGCTCGATCCCCAGCGCGGCGCAGACCTTCAGCACCAGATCGGGCTTGTTCAGCGTGTAGAAATGCAGCCTGTCCACGCCGCCTTCGACCAGCCGCTCGCACAGCTTGACGCAGGTCTCCAGCGCCAGCTGCGCCTCGCCCTCCTTGCCGGCGGCGGCGAAGGCGTCCTCGGCCCATTGCGGGACCGAGGTGCCGCAGCGTTCGGCAAAGCGGCGGGTGCCGGCCCAGCTTTGGATCGGCAGGATGCCGGGAATGATCGGTGCCGCGATCCCCGCCGCCTGGCAGGCGTCGCGAAAGCGGAAATAGGTCTCGGCGTCAAAGAAGAACTGCGTCATCGCCGAAGTCGCGCCGGCATCGACCTTGCGCTTGAGCCAGGCCACGTCGGCGGCGGTGTCGGGGCTTTCGGGATGCGGCTCGGGATAGGCGCCGCAGCGGATGGTCATGTCGCCGCGCGCCGCGATGGCCTCGATCAGTTCGACCGAATTGGCGAAACCCTCGGGATGCGGGGTGAAGCGGTCCTGTCCCTGCGGCGCATCGCCGCGCAGCGCCACGATCTCATGCACGCCGGCGGCGGCGTAATCCTGGACGATTTGCAGCGTCTCCTCGCGCGTGGCATCGACGCAGGTCAGGTGCGCGGCGACGTTCAGCCCGTAATGGCTGGCCAGCGCCGTCACCGCCTCATGCGTCAGCTGCCGGGTGGTGCCGCCCGCGCCATAGGTGACCGAGACGAAATCCGGCCCCAAGGGCGCCAGCGCCCGCGCCGTCTCCCACAGCCGGAAGGACTGGTCCAGGTTCCGGGGCGGAAAGAACTCGAAGCTGATCGCGGGTGTCGTCATGATGCCATCCTTTTGTCGCAGGCCTTGTGACACGCGTCGCGACGTGAGACAAATTCATAATCCTCAAGATCGTCATGAGTTCCAGTCAAGATGCACCTTGAACTTCGCCATTTGCGCAGCCTGCGCGCCATCCATGAACAGGGCGGCCTGGCCCGTGCGGCCGAGGTGCTGAACCTGACGCAATCGGCACTGTCGCATCAGATCAAGGCGCTGGAGGAACAGGCCGGGGTCGAGCTTTTCCTGCGCAAGACCAAGCCCTTGCGACTGTCGGCAGCGGGAATGCGGCTTTTGCGCACGGCCGAGCAGGTCTTGCCGCTGATCGACGCGGCCGAGGCCGAGTTCCGCGCCGTCGAACTGGGCCGCGCCGGGCGGCTGCATGTGGCCATGGAATGCCATCACTGCTTCGACTGGCTCTTGCCGGTGCTGGACCAGTTCCGCCGCGCCTGGCCCGAGGTCGACCTGGACATCCGCTCCAGCCTGGCGCTGAAGGCGCTGCCGGCCTTGCAGCGGGGGCAGGTGGACATGGTGATCTCCTCCGACCCCGAGGAGATTTCCGGCATCACCTTCCAGCCGCTCTTCGACTATGCGCCGACCATGGTCGTGGCCGCCGGCCATCCGCTTGCCGCCAAGGGCTATGCCGAGCCGGCCGACCTGGCGGGCGAGACGCTGATCACCTATCCGATGGAGCGGGCGCGGCTGGACGTTTTCTCGCAATTCCTGGACCCGGCCGGGGTCGAGCCGGCCCATGTCCGCCAGGTCGAGCAGCCCGCCATTGCGCTGATGCTGATCGCATCGGGACGCGGCGTGGCGGTGATGCCCGATTGGGTGCTGCGCGCCCAGGCCGGCAATCCCGAACTGGCGCTGCTGCCCCTGGGCCGCCAGGGCACGCTGCGCCGGCTTTACGCCGCGCTGCGGACCGAGGATCTGCAACAGCCCTATATGGCGCATGTGCTGCGCCTGGCCCGGACCGAGCCGGTCAGGATGATGCGCGCCCTGGCGCAAGGCTAGGGGCGGTCGCGCCCCCGATCATGGTCAAAATGGCACCCGTTCAGCCGGATCCCGAGGCGCCTTTCCGGCTTGGCCTTGGCCGCAGGGGTCGCGGGCCAGGCCGCAAGCGATTTACTGGGCCGGCCACGTCCCTTGGACCAGAGGGGCCGCAGCGCGTTTCATCCCGGCCCGCCGGCACGGCTCTGCCGCCCATGCGGAGAAAACGGGATGCGCCAACTGAACCAGTGCGGGTATTTCGGTCAATCCATGCAATTGGAAGGCCTTGGTTGAATTTTCGCCCTGGGCCGGGCGCACCGCCTGGGCCGGGGCGGATCGGCCACAGCCCTGGGCCGGAACCGCCCGGCGGATTTGACAAACCCGCGCAATCGCTGGATGAATCCCACTTACCCTTTGCGAACGGGACCGCCATGGCCAGCCTTTCCGCAGATCCCAAGTTCAGCGCCGCGGTTTCAGGCGGCGCATTGCGGCTGGCGGGCGAGTTCACGGTCTGGACGCTGGGCCAACTGCCGCCCGAGGCCGGCGCGGCAGACCGGCTGGATCTGTCGGGGCTGACGCGCATCGACACCGCCGCCGCCTGGTACCTGGTCGGGCGCGAACGCCAGGGCGCGCAGCTGGACGGGCTGAGCGGGGCGCAGGCCCGGCTGCTGGACACCGTGCGCCAGGCGCTGCCCCGGCCCGATGCCGAAACCGCCGGCCTGGCCGGCTGGCGGCGGGTGCTGGAACAGACCGGGCGGCGCATGGCCGCGGCGCTGCTGTTCCTGCGCGAGATCGCCGAATACCTGGGCCGCTTCCTGGCCGCCCTGGCGCGCGGCATCCGGCATCCGGGCGATTTCCGCCTGACCTCGCTGGTCTATCACTGCCAGGAGACGGGCTTGCGCGCCGTGCCCATCGTGGCGCTGATGTCCTTTCTGATCGGCATCGTGCTGGCCTTCCAGGGTGCCGTCCAGCTGCGCCAGTTCGGGGCCGAGGTCTTTGTCATCGACCTGATCGCCATTTCCATCCTGCGCGAGCTGGGCATCCTGCTGACCGCGATCATCGTCGCCGGCCGCACCGCCTCGGCGCTGACCGCCTCGATCGGCTCGATGAAGATGAACGAGGAAATCGACGCCATGCGCACGCTGGGGCTGGACCCCGACATGGTGCTGATCCTGCCGCGCGTGCTGGCGCTGATCATCACCCTGCCCATCCTGGGACTGATCGCCAATATCGCCGGGCTGGTCGGCGGCGCGCTGATGTCCTGGATCGAGCTGGGCATCTCGCCCTCGATGTTCCGCTATCGTCTGCTGGCGGATACCAGCGTCGACCATGTCATCGTCGGCCTGTCCAAGGCGCCGGTCTTTGCGCTGATCATCGGCGTCATCGGCTGCCATGCCGGGATGAAGGTCGGCAAGGACGCGGAATCGCTGGGGGCCGAGACCTCGCGCGCCGTGGTCAACGCCATCTTCGCCGTGATCGTCGCCGACGCGCTGTTCTCGATCTTCTTCTCCGAGGTGGGGCTGTGAGCGGCAATATCATCGAGGTCCGGGGCCTGCGCACCCAGTTCGGCCGCCATGTCGTGCATGACGGGCTGGACCTCGACCTGCGGCGGGGCGAGATCCTGGGCGTGGTCGGCGGCTCGGGCACCGGGAAATCGGTGCTCTTGCGCACCATCGTCGGGCTGAACCGGCCGACCGCCGGCACGGTGCGGGTCTTTGGCGAGGACGTGGCGGCGCTGAGCGGCCCCGCGCGCGAGGCGCTAGAGCGGCGCTGGGGCGTGATGTTCCAGGGCGGCGCGCTGTTTTCCTCGCTGACCGTGCGCGAGAATGTCGAGGTGCCGCTGCGCGCCGTGCCGGACCTGTCGCCCGAGGCACGGCAGGGGCTGGCCGAACTCAAGGTCTCGATGGCCGGGCTGCCGTGGAGCGCCAATGACAAATACCCTTCGGACCTGTCGGGCGGCATGAGGAAACGCGCGGGGCTGGCGCGCGCGCTGGCGCTGGACCCCGAGATCCTGTTCCTGGACGAACCCACGGCGGGGCTGGACCCGATCGGCGCCGATGCCTTCGACCGGTTGATCGTCGAGCTGCGCGATGCGCTGGACCTGTCGGTGTTCCTGGTCACGCATGACCTGGATACGCTGCATGCCTGTTGCGACCGCATCGCGGTGCTGGCGGAAAACAAGGTGCTGGTCAGCGGCACCATGGCCGAGATGCTTCGGGTCGATCACCCTTGGGTGCATGAATATTTCCACGGGCCCCGTGCCCGCGCCGCCATGGCCACCGGCCGCGCAAAGGAGTGAAGCGATGGAGACCAAGGCCAATTACGTCCTGATCGGAGCCTTCACCATCGCCGGCTTCCTGGGGATGCTGCTGTTCCTGATGTGGTTCGCCAAGCTGCAGCTGGACCGGCAATTCGCCTATTACGACATCTATTTCCCGGAAGTCTCGGGCCTGGGTATATCCTCGGAGGTGCTTTTCGCCGGGCTTTCCGTCGGCAAGGTGGTGGACATGCAGCTGTCGCAAAGCGTGAACGGCGCGGTCCGGGTCCGGGTCGAGGTGGCCGAGGACACGCCGGTGCGCATCGATTCCCGCGCCGCCATCGAGATCCAGGGCGTCACCGGCGTCGCCAGCGTGGCGATCACCTCGGGCCAGCCCGATTCGCCGCTGCTGCGCGACGTGGACCCCGATTCGATCCCGGTGATCACCGCCAACCGCTCGGCGCTGCAAACCCTGTCGGACCAGGGCCCCGAGATGATCTCGCGGCTGAACACCGTGGCCGAGCAGCTGACGCAGCTTCTGGGCGACGAGAACCAGGACCGGGTGCGCAGCATTCTGGACAATGTCGAACGCTCCAGCGCCAACCTGGACAAGGCGCTGGCCGATGTAACCACGGCCACCGAATCCATCGCCTCGGCCGCATCCGACATTTCGGGCTTCGGCGAGCGGCTGGACGGGCTCGGCGCCGCGGCCGAGACGACGCTGGGCAATGCCGACACGGCGCTGGCCAAGTTCAGTGAAAGCGCGGCCAAGGTCGACGCGGCGCTGGATTCGGGCACCGCCACGCTGGACGAGATGCGCGCCTATGTCGCGGACGACCTGAAGGCGCTGACGCAGCGGCTGGACCAGACCGCCGCTATGCTGCAATCCGACCTGGCCCGGCTGGCCGGGCGCGCCGAGCAAAGCCTCGACAGCCTGGACGCGGCGCTGGAGGTCGGCAGCCGCACGCTGGCCTCGGCCGAGCGCGCCTTCGACGGCGCCGACCGGGTCATCAACAGCAATGTCGAGCCGGTGGTGGCCGATCTACGCGTGACGCTGGGCAAGGCGAACGAGGCCATCGACCGCGTGGTCGCCGACCTGCCCGAGATCACCGAGCGGCTGCGCAATGCCGCCGACAGCGCCGAGACCGCCTTTGCCAGCCTGCGCGGGATGCTGGACAGCGCCCGCGTCCCGGTGCAGGCTTTCACTCGCGAGGGGCTGCCGCAATTCACCCGCATGGCCAGCGATCTGCGCGGGCTGGTGGGCAATGTGAACGAGCTGGTCTCGGCGTTGCGGCGCAACCCCTCGCAAATCTTCTCGGGGCCGCGCGCGCCCGAATTCCGCCGCTGAGAGGTCCGCCATGCGTCTTGCCGCCGCCTTGCTTGTCCTGACCCTGACCCTGCCGGGCTGCGCCGCCTTGCGCGCGCTGGAGGGCGAGCCCGACCGCGACGTGTTCGAACTGCGCCCGCCTTCGGACGTGCCGCAAAGCTGCGGCCGCGGCCGGCTGGCCGAGCTGGTGATCGAGCCGCCCAAGGCGCGCGGCACGCTGGACACCGACCGCATCATGATCCGGCCGAACCAGTTGCAGACGCAATACCTGCCCGATGCGCGCTGGGGCGACACGGTGCCGGTGACGCTGCAAACCCTGCTGGTGCGGGGCTTTGCCGTCTATGACGCCTTCACCCATGTCGGCCGCGCGCCGCTGGGCGCGGCGGGCGACTATGCGCTGATCTCCGAGATCAACGATTTCAACGCCGAGGTCGCGGGACAGGGCGCCATCATCAAGCTGACGGTCGATGCGCAGATGGTGCGCGAGATGGACGCCCGCGTCGTCTCGCGCGGGCATTTCACCGCCACGGCCCAGGCGGCGACGACGAAGACCGCCGACCTGATCCCGGCCTTCGACGCGGCCGGCCAGCAGCTTGTCGCGCAGATGACCGATTGGGGCCTCAACGCGGTGGGGGTGAACCCGGCGCGCTGCCGCTGATCAGAGGATGCCGCGCTGCTTCAGCAGCGCCTCTTCGTCGCCCGTCACCCAGCCAAAGACCCTGGGCGTCCCGTCGAGGATCTGCACCAGGTAATGCACCTCGAAGTCGATGGTCACATCGGGCGCCTTGCCCCGGTCATAGACGGCCCGCCAGCCGACATGGGCCAGGCAATGCAGCGCGTCCATCGGCGAAAGCCGGATCGCGCGGATCGTCATCGCCTTGGTGCCGATGGTGCGGTAATGCGCATAACCCTGCGCCATCGCCTGCCTTAGCTGGTCGTCGTTCCGGCCCGCCTTCACCCCCGCCGGAGATGCGGCGATGAACTCCGGCGCGTAAAGAGCGGCAAGCTCCTCCATATCCGCCTCGCCGGCCAGCGCCTGCGCGAACAGCCGCTCGTAGCGGGCGAAGAAGGCGCGGATGCTGTCCTCCATGGCTTCCTCCGGTCAGCCCTTGTGGAAATGGTCGACGATCTTCTGCGCCATGGATTCGCTGATGCCCTCGACCGCGACCAGGTCGGCCAGACCGGCGCGGCTGACCGCCTTGGCGCTGCCGAAATGCTGGAGCAGCGCGCGCTTGCGGGCGGCGCCGATGCCGGGGATCTCGTCCAGCGGATTGGCCATCGTGGCCTTGGCCCGCTTGGCGCGATGCGTGCCGATGGCCCAGCGATGCGCCTCGTCCCGCAGGCGCTGGACGAAATACAGCACCGGGTCGTTCATCCGCAGGGCGAAGGGCCGCTGGCCGTAGCGGTGGAATTCTTCCTTGCCGTGGTCGCGGTCCTCGCCCTTGGCGACGCCGACCATGGGGATGTCCTCGACCCCCATCTCGGCCATGATCTCATGCACGGCCGAGACCTGCCCGGCGCCGCCGTCGATCAGCAACAGGTCCGGCCAGGTGTCGGTCTGGCGATCCGGATCCTCTTTCAGCAGGCGCGAGAAGCGGCGGGTCAGCACCTCCTTCATCATGCCGAAATCGTCGCCCGGGGTGATCTCGGTGCCCTTGATGTTGAACTTGCGATACTGGCTCTTGATCCAGCCCTCGGGGCCGGCGACGACCATGCCGCCGACGGCATTGGTGCCCTGGATATGGCTGTTGTCATAGACCTCGATCCGCTGCGGCACCGCGGGCAGGTCCAGGGCCTCGGCCAGCCCCTCCAGCAGCCGCTGCTGCGCGGCGCTTTCCGACATGCGCCGCGCCAGGCTTTCGCGGGCATTGCGCAGGGCGTTTTCCACCAGCTCGGCCTTTTCGCCGCGCCGGGGCACGCCCAGCGTGACCTTGCGCCCGGCCTTTTCCGACAGCGCATCGGTCATCAGGTCCGGGTCTTCGATGCCATGCGACAAGAGGATCAGCCGCGGCGGCACCTTGCCGTCGTAGAATTGTGCAAGGAAAGCCTGCATCACCTCGTCGGCCGATTCCACCCCGTTCAGCCGCGGATAGAAGTCGCGGTTGCCCCAGCTCTGGTTGCCGCGGATGAAGAAGACCTGCACGCAGGCTTGCCCGCCCTCCATGTGCAGCGCGATCACGTCGGCCTCGGGCACGCCGCGCGGGTTGATGGCCTGCACCGATTGCACGGCGGTCAGCGCCTTGATGCGGTCGCGCAGCGCGGCGGCGCGTTCGTATTCCATCGCTTCCGCGGCCTCGGCCATCTCGCGCGCCAGGTCGGCCTGGATGCGGGTGGTCTTGCCCTGCAAAAACAGTTCGGCATCGGCGACCAGGGCATTGTATTCCTCCAGCCCGATCCGCCCGACGCAGGGCGCGCTGCAGCGCTTGATCTGGTAAAGCAGGCAGGGCCGGGTCCGGCTGGAGAAGGTGGCGTCGGTGCAGGACCGCAGCAAAAACACCCGCTGCAGCTGGTTCAGCGTCCGGTTCACCGCCCCGGCGCTGGCGAAGGGGCCGTAATAGTCGCCCTTTTCCGCCTTGGCGCCGCGGTGCTTCTTGATCTGCGCGAAGGGGTGCGACTTGGCGACCAGGATGTTGGGAAAGCTCTTGTCGTCGCGCAAGAGCACGTTGTAGCGCGGCTTGAGCTGCTTGATCAGGTTCTGCTCCAAGAGCAGCGCCTCGGTCTCGGTGCGCGTGGTCAGGAACATCATCGAGCAGGTCTCGCGGATCATCCGCGCGATCCGCGCCGAATGCCCGGTGCCGCGCGCATAGTTCGCGACCCTGGCCCGCAGGTTCCGGGCCTTGCCGACGTAAAGCACCGCCCCTTGCGCATCCAGCATGCGATAGACCCCCGGCGAGCCGTCGAGCGTGCGCAGATAGTCCTGGATCAGCGCATGGCCGGTCTTGGCAGGGCGCGTTTCTGGGGTGGAATCGGTCATGCTGCTAACGAAATGATTCTCAGCCTCGGCTGCAAGTTCGGGCAGGAAAGTTCAAGCTGAATCCTGTCCACGGAATCTGTGGATAACTCTGTGAGTCAGCTTGGGAGTATCACATGTTCAATTAGCGTTTCTTGGGGTTTCGTCACTTTGCACAAATTCTAGGCAGTATTGTAAGCCAATGATTAATATCACTATTTTTTCTCTCCTGTGCAATCGACTGAAATTCTTACCAGAATCGTGAAGATTGCGTGAATGCCTTCCGCAAAGTGGACAACTTGCCGCAGACGAGCGATTTTCCGCCTTACTCGACGCCCAGGACGTCGGGGGTGCGCCAGGCAAGGTGCTGGCCGCCGTCCACGCAGATCAGCTGTCCGGTGACCGATGGCGCATCCATCAGGTAACCCAGCGCGGCGCAGACATCCTCGGGCCCGGCGCCGCGTTGCAGGATGGTCGCGGCGCGCTGGTTGGCGAAATGGCTGTCGGATTGGCGGGTGCCCTGCATGGTCGGGCCGGGGCCGATGGCGTTGACGCGGATCTCGGGCGCCAGCGCCTGGGCCGAGGTCCGGGTCAGCCACCACAGCCCGGCCTTGGCCAGCGAATAGGTCATGAATTCGGGCGTCGGCTTCAGCACGCGCTGGTCGATCATGTTGACCACCAGCGCGCGCGCCACCGGCTCGGTCCCGCTGCGATCCGCCCTGGGGGCCTGCCGGGCAAAGGCCTGGGTCAGCACGAAAGGCGCGCGCAGGTTCGATCCGATGTGCCGGTCCCAGCTGTCGCGCGTCGCCGTGGCGATGTTGTCATATTCGAAGATCGAGGCATTGTTCACCAGCAGCGCCAGCGGTCCCAGCGCGGCCTGGGTGCGGTCCACCAGCGCCTCGCTCTGGTCCAGGTCCAGCAGGTCCGCCGCGAAGATCTCGGCGCGCACGCCCAGGGCGCGGGCCTCGGCGGCGGTGGCCTCGGCCTCGGCGGCCGAACTTTGGTAATGGATCGCCACGTCCAGCCCGCGCCGGGCCAGGTACAGGGTGATGGCCCGCCCCAGCCGGCGGGCGCCTCCGGTCACCAGCGCGGTCATTTCCGCCCGATCCCCAGCAGCCGCGCGATCACGCGGCGCACCGCCGGACCGGCGGCCAAGGCCAGCGCGATGATGATGAGCAGGCACAGGATGACGGTCTTGATCATCCGCGTCCCGCCCCGAAGCGCGCGAAGGCGGCGCGCTCCTCGATCCCGTCGATCAGGTCATCGGCGGAAAGGCCGAAGCGGCGCAGCAGCGGCACGCGCTGGCCATAGGTCAGGAAGCGCACCTCCTTGCCGTAAAGCTCGCGCATCTTGGGCACCAGATGGGCGATGCCGTCGGCAAGGCCCAGTTCCACCGCCTCGCGGCCGGTCCAGATCTCGCCGGTGAACAGGTCGCTGTCCTCGGGCAGGCGGCTGCCGCGGCGGGCGCGCACCTGCTGCTTGAAGGCGTCGTGGATCGGGCCCAGCAGGCGGTTCAGCCGCGCGACATCCTCGGGCGTTTCGGGGCGGAAGGGATCCAGCATCGACTTGGAACGGCCGGCGGTATGCACGCGGCGCTCGATGCCGTGGCGCTGGATCAACTCGGCAAAACCGAAGCCCGAGGAGATCACCCCGATCGAGCCGAGCACCGAGCTGTCGTCGGCCCAGATGTAGTCCGCCGCCGTCGCCAGCCAATAGCCGCCCGAGGCCGCCACGTCCTCGACGAAGGCATGGACCGGGATCTCGCGCTCCTCGGCAAGGCGGCGGATGCGGGCGCCGATCAGGCTGGACTGCACCGGCGAGCCGCCGGGCGAGTTCAGCGCCAAGGCCACGGCGGCGGGCTTGCGGCGCTTGAAGGCGCGCTCCAGCAGCGGCGCCAGGGCGGCATCGGACAGGCCGGGGCCGCCGCGGCCGGCAACCCCGATGGCGCCTTGCAGGCGCAGGACGGCGACGGTGGCCGGGCGGTTCAGGAACGGTATTCTCATGGGCTCCAGATAGGCAGATGCGGGGCTGCGGGCAAGCTCTCAGCCGCGGGCTTTCAGAAAGGCCAGGACTTCTGCGCGGTCAGGCATGGCGTCGCCGGCGCCCTGGCGGGTGACTTGCAGCGCGGCGGCGGCGGCGGCGTGGCGCAATGCGGTCGGCATGTCCTCGCCCCGCGCCAGCCCGGCGGCGAACCAGCCGGTAAAGCAATCCCCGGCGCCGGTCGTATCCACCGCCTGCACCGCAAAGGCCGGCTGGCGCCAGACCTGCCCGCTGCCGAGGTCGCGGAACTCGGCCCCCTCGGCGCCGCGGGTGATCAGCATGCCCTCGACCGGCAGGTCTTCGCCAAAGGCGGCGAACGTGTCGCGGGCCTCGATCTGGTTCACCGCCAGGATCGAGACATGCGGCAGCACCTCGCGCAGCGCGGCGATGCTGAAGGGGGCGGCGGAATAGATCACCCGCGCCCCGGCCCGGCGGGCGTGCAGGGCGGCTTCGGCTTGCAGGTTGGTTTCGTTCTGCATCAGCAGGATGTCGCCGCGCCCCAGGCCGGCCGGGCTGGCCAGGTTGGCCGGCAGCGCCATGTTGGCGCCGCCATGCACCACGATCGAGTTCTCGCCCGCCGCATCGACCATGATGATGGCATGGCCGGTGGCAATGCCGGGCAGCCGGGTGATGGCCGAGATCCCGACCCCTGCCGCGGCAAGTCGCCGCGGCACCCAGTCGTCGCCCGTGCCCATGGCGCCCAGGTGGATGACATCGGCCCCGGCGCGGGCGGCGGCGACCGACTGGTTCGCGCCCTTGCCGCCCAGCCCCTGCGCATAGGATAGCGCGTGCCGCGTCTCGCCCGGACGGGGCAGGGCGGGCAGGCAATAGACATGATCGATATTGATCGAGCCGAGATTATAGATCGCCATGTCCCGTCCCTTGCCAGTGCCCTGCCAGGCCATCTGAACGAGGCGCGGCCGGCTTGTCCATATCGGCCGGGGCGGGAAGCGCGACCGGCCATGAAAAAACGCGCCCCGAGGGGGCGCGTTCCAGGATCAGGGGCGGGCGATCATTCCGGCTTGCGCGGATGCTTGATCGGTTGCCACAGCTTCTTGTTGGTCAGGTAGAGCAGCGCCGACAGCACGATCAGGAAGAGTACCGAGACGAAGCCGACCTGCTTGCGGTCCATCATCTTCGGCTCGGCGGTCCACATCAGGAAGGCGGCCACGTCGCGCGCCATCTGGTCGACCGTCGCCGGGGTCCCGTCCTCATAGGTGACCTGGTCGTCGCTGAGCGGCGGCGCCATCTGGATCCAGTTCCCCGCAAAGGCGGCGTTGTGGTAAAGCACCGTCCCCGCCTCTTCCTTTTCCTCGCCGTCATAGCCGGTCAGCACGGCGTGGATGTATTCCGGGCCGCCGATGCCCTTGAACAGCTGCGCAAGGCCGGTGCCATAGGGGCCGTGGAAGCCGGCGCGCGCCTTGGCCATCAGCGACAGGTCCGGGCCCATGCCGTCGCCGGTCACGGTCGGGAAGTGGTCGGTGGGAACACGCGGCCGATCCTCGCCGGTTTCGGCATCGGTGATGTCGAAATTCGCGGCATAGGCGCGGACCTGGTCCTCGGGCAGCTGCGGGCCGCCTTCGTCGGCCAGCGTCCGCAGCGGCACGTAGCGCAGGCCGTGGCAGGCCGAGCAGACCTCGGTATAGACCTGCAAACCGCGCTGCAGCTGGTGCTGGTCGAAGGTGCCGAAGGGGCCCTCGAAGCTGAACGAGATGTCCTCGATATGCGCGACGGCATGGCTGTCGGCGGCCTCCTCGGCGTGTTCGGCCGGGGCTGCCTCGGCAGCTTCCTCCTCGACAGCCGCCTCTTCGGCGGCTTCCTCGGCGTCCGCTTCCGGTTCCTCGGCGGCGGGCTCTTCGGCGGCAGGCTCTGCCTCTTCCGCCGGAGTTTCCTCGGCAGCGGGTTCTTCGGCAGTCGGTTCCTCTGCAGGGGCCTCCTCGGCCGCCTCGGCAGGCTCTTCAGCAACCGGCTCCTCGGCCGCCGCGGCGGGGGCCTCCTCGGCGGTTGCGGCCGGTTCCTCGGCAGCAGGCTCGGCCTCGATGGCCGCTTCCGGCTCTTCGGTGGCGGCTGGAGCCTCCGATGCCGCCGGTTCCTCGGCGGCGGATTCTTCCGCGGGGGCTCCTCCTGCGGCTCCGGCCTCGGGCGCGGCGGTGTCAGCCGCCGGCGCCGTTTCGGCCGCCGGGGCGGCCGTGTCGTTGGTCTGGTAGCTCGAGCCCGCGGGGGCCGTCGTACCGGGCGCGGTGCTGGCGTCCTGCGCCACGGCGCCGCCTGCCAGGGCAACCGTCAGGGCCGCAACAGCCGTGAGCGATGCGTTTCTCAGGGTCATTGTTGCCTCTCCTTACTCGGCAGGATGGGTTTCGGGCCCGTAATGGGCATTGAAATCGTCCTCGATCGTCTGCGGCATGGGATCGGGCTTCTCGATAATGCCCAGCAGCGGCAGGATGATGAGGAAATAGGCGAACCAATAGGCCGCCCCGGCCAGCGCGATATAGGGGTAGATCCCCTCGGCCGGCATGGCGCCCACCCAGGTCAGGACCACGAAATCGACCGCCAGCAGCCAGAACCACCACTTGAACAGCGGACGATACTGGCCCGAGCGCACCCGCGAGGTGTCAAGCCAGGGCACCAGCGCCATGACCAGGATGGCGCCGAACATCGCGATCACGCCGAAGAACTTGGCGTCGATGATGCCGAAGGACAGCCAGTTGACCAGCATCACCAGCCAGACATCGGCGGTGAAGGCGCGCAGGATGGCGTAGAAGGGCAGGAAATACCATTCGGGCACGATATGCGCCGGCGTCACCAGCGGGTTCGCCTCGATATAGTTGTCGGGGTGGCCCAGGTAGTTGGGCATGAAGCCGACGATGGCGAAGAACACCACCAGCACCACGCCCAGCGCGAACAGATCCTTGATCACGAAATAGGGCCAGAAGGGCAGGGTGTCCTTTTTCGCCTCTTCCTTCGAGGTGCGGCGGACCTCGACGCCGGTCGGGTTGTTGTTGCCGGTGGTGTGGAAGGCCCAGATATGGACGATCACCAGCGCCGCGATGACGAAGGGCAGCAGGTAATGCAGCGAGAAGAAGCGGTTGAGCGTCGGGTTGTCCACCGCCGGGCCGCCCAGCAGCCAGGTCTGGATCGCCTCGCCGATGCCGGGGATCGCGCCGAACAGGCCGGTGATCACCGTGGCGCCCCAGAAGGACATCTGGCCCCAGGGCAGCACGTAGCCCATGAAGGCGGTGCCCATCATCATCAGATAGATCAGCATGCCGACGATCCAGGTCACTTCGCGCGGCGCCTTGTAGGAGCCGTAATAGAGGCCGCGGAAGATGTGGATATAGACGGCGAGGAAGAACAGCGAGGCGCCGTTCGCATGCAGGTAGCGCAGCATGTAGCCGCCGTTCACGTCGCGCATGATATGCTCGACCGAGGCGAAGGCCAGGTCGACATGCGGGGTGTAATGCATCACCAGCACGATGCCGGTGGCGATCTGCAGCACCAGGCAGAAGGCCAGCACGATGCCCCAGATCCACCACCAGTTGAGGTTCTTGGGGGTGGGGATCATCAGCGTGTCATAGACCAGGCTGACGATGGGCAGGCGGCGATGCAGCCAGCGCTCGAAACCCGTCTTGGGCTCGTAATGGTCGTGGGGAATACCGGCCATGTGCGCCTCCTCAGCCCAGTTTGATGGTGGTTTCGTCAAGGAATTCGGCGACCGGGATATGCAGGTTCTCCGGTGCCGGTCCGCGGCGGATGCGGCCCGCCTGATCGTAATGCGAGCCGTGGCAGGGGCAGAACCAGCCGCCGAAATCGCCGGCGCCGTCGCCGATCGGCACGCAGCCCAGGTGGGTGCAGACGCCGATCATCACCAGCCATTCTCCGGCCTCGTCCATCGTGCGGTTTTCGTCGGTGGCGGGCGCGTCGGGCTTGTTGGGGTTCTGGGCGCTCTGGTCGATCAGCTGGTTCAGCTGGACGGCGCGGCCCCCCTCGATCTCTTCCTCGGTGCGGCGGCGGATGAACACGGGCTTGCCGAGCCATTTCACCGTCAGCTGGGTGCCGGTCTCGACGCCGCTGACATCGACCTGGATCGAGGCGAGCGCCTGGACGTCGGCCGAGGGGTTCATCTGGTTGACAAGGGTCCAGGCTGCGGCTCCGGCCGCGACGGCGCCGGCACCGGCGGTCGCGTAGTAGAGGAAGTCCCTCCGGGTGGCGCCGTGGTCGCCTGCGTGTTCGTCTGCGTGGGACACGGTTCTGATCTCCATTTATGCCCCGGAATCGGGGCGATACGACGGAACGGGTCGTGTTTATCGCACAGCCCTCGCCGGGCGGTTCTAGCGATCAAATCCGCGTCAGTCCAGCGGCCCCGGTGCGCGCCAGCGCCGCAAATCGCCGCAGGTGTGGGATTTTGGTTGCGCGGGAAGCGACGGGTTTGGGGGTATCTGCGCTAAAGCAGTCCTTCGCTGCGAAAGCTGAGTTCGCGCGAGCGGCCGATGATCAGGTGATCGTGGACGGCGATTCCCATCACCTCGGCCGCGGCGGTGATGCGCGCCGTCATGGAGATGTCGGCCTGCGACGGCGTTGGATCGCCCGAGGGGTGGTTGTGGACCAGGATCAGCGCGCTGGCGGTCAGCTCCAGCGCCCGGCGCATGATCTCGCGCGGATAGACCGGGACGTGATCGACGGTGCCGCGGGCCTGTTCCTCATCGGCGATCAGCACGTTCTTGCGGTCGAGGTAAAGCACGCGGAACTGTTCGATCTCGCGATGCGCCATGGCGGTGTGGCAATAGTCCAACAGCGCGTCCCAGCTGGTCAGCACCGGGCGGTGCAGCACGCGCGAGCGCGCCAGCCGCTGCGCCGCGGCCTCGACGATCTTCAACTCCTGCACCACGGCGGGGCCTGCGCCCGCAACCTCGGCCAGCCGGGCTGGCGGGGCCGAAAGCACGCGGTTGAAATCGCCGAAATGGTCCAGCAGCCGGCGCGCCAGCGGCTTCACGTCCTGGCGCGGAATGGCGCGGAACAGCACCAGTTCCAGCAACTCGTAATCGGGCATCGCGGCCGCGCCGCCCTGCATGAAGCGGTCGCGCAGCCGGGCGCGGTGATCGGCAATATAGCTGGGCAGGCGGTTGCCGCGCGCCGGGATGGCAGTCCCGGCGGGCGGCGCTTCGTCCCCCGCGGTTCCTGGCTCGGGGGCGAAAAGCGGAAGCGGAGCTTCGTGAAAGGCGCGATTCGGTTCCATGCCGCCAGACTGGCACGGAAGGATGAACGGGCGGTTAACGCCTGATCACCCTTTCATCTCGTCCCAGAAGCCTTTGATCTTCTGGAAAAATCCATGGGTCTGCGGGTTGTTGTCGGCATTGATCGCCTCGAACTCGCGCAAAAGCTCCTTCTGGCGCGCGGTCAGGTTCACCGGGGTTTCGACCGCCAGTTCGATCAGCATGTCGCCGGCTTCGCCGTTCAGCCCCGGCCCGTGGCGCAGGGGCGGCATACCCTTGCCGCGCAGCCGCAGCTGCTTGCCTGATTGCGTGCCCGGCGGCACCTTGACGCGCGAGCGGCCGCCGTCGATGGTCGGCACCTCGATCTCGCCGCCCAGGGCGGCGGTGGCCATGCTGACCGGAACCTGGCAGGCCAGCATCCGGCCATCGCGCATGAAGATCGGGTGTTCCTTGACCTCGATGAAGATATAGAGATCGCCTGCCGGACCGCCGCGCATGCCGGCATCCCCCTCGCCGGCCAGGCGGATGCGGGTGCCGGTCTCGACCCCGGCGGGGATGTTCACCGAAAGCGTGCGCTCTTTCTGGACGCGGCCGGCGCCGCGGCATTCCTGGCAGGGATTCTTGACGATCTGGCCCTGGCCGTTGCAGGTCGGACAGGTGCGCTCGACGGTGAAGAAACCCTGCGTCGCCCGGACCTTGCCCATGCCCGAGCAGGTAGGGCAGGTGGCGGGCTCGACCGCGCCCTCGGCGCCGGTGCCGTTGCAGGCGCCGCAGGCGACCGAGCCGGGCACGGTGATGGTCTTTTGCGCGCCGTTATAGGCTTCCTCGAGCGAGACGCGCAGGTTATAGCGCAGATCCTGGCCGCGGCTGGCGCGCGAGCGTCCGCCGCCCCCGGCGCGGCGGCCCATCATGTCGCCGAACAGATCCTCGAACACATCGGCAAAGGCCGAGCCGAAATCGCCATGGCCGTTGCCACGGCCGAAACCGCCGCCGCCATTCTCGAAGGCGGCATGGCCGAAGCGGTCGTAGGCGGCCTTTTTCTGGTCGTCCTTCAGACAATCGTAAGCCTCGTTCACTTCCTTGAACGCGGCTTCGGACACCTTGCAATCCTTGTTGCGGTCGGGATGCAACTGCTTTGCCTTGGCGCGGTAGGCCTTCTTGATCTCGTCGGCCGAGGCGCCCCGAGGAACGCCCAGCACCTCGTAATAGTCACGTTTCGCCATGTTCATCGCGTCCGGGGTCTTTCAAGCAATGACCGGCCCGTGCGGGTCTGCATCGGGCCGGCCGGGTGGCTCACATCGCGCTTACTTGCGCTTGTCTTCGCCGAGATCCTCGAAGTCGGCATCGACGATCTCGTCATCCACGTCGCGCGGGCCGGCGTCGCGCTCGGTCTCGCCGGCGCCCGCCTCGGCCTGGCTGGCCTTGTAGATGGCCTCGCCCAGCTTCATCGAGGCATCCATCAGGTTCTGGATGCCGCCCTTGATCTTGCCGGCATCCTCGGACTTGACGGCCTCTTCCAGCGCGCCCACGGCCAGCTCGATCGCCTCGACGGTCGAGCCGTCCACCTTGTCGCCATGCTCTTCCAGCGACTTTCTGGTGGTGTGGATCAGGCTTTCGGCCTGGTTCTTGGCCTCGACCAGCTCCTTGCGCTGCTTGTCGGCCTCGGCATTGGCCTCGGCATCCTTGACCATCCGCTCGATCTCGTCATCCGACAGCCCGCCCGAGGCCTGGATGGTGATCTTCTGCTCCTTGCCGGTGCCCTTGTCCTTGGCCGAAACCGAGACGATGCCGTTGGCGTCGATGTCGAAGGTCACCTCGATCTGCGGCATGCCGCGCGGCGCCGGCGGGATGTTTTCCAGGTTGAACTGGCCCAGCAGCTTGTTGTCCGCGGCCATCTCGCGCTCGCCCTGGAAGACCCGGATGGTCACGGCGTTCTGGTTGTCCTCGGCGGTCGAGAAGATCTGCGACTTCTTGGTCGGGATCGTGGTGTTGCGGTCGATCAGCCGGGTGAACACGCCGCCCAGCGTCTCGATGCCCAGCGACAGCGGCGTCACGTCCAGCAGCACCACGTCCTTGACGTCGCCCTGCAGCACGCCGGCCTGGATCGCGGCGCCCAGCGCCACGACCTCGTCCGGGTTCACGCCCTTGTGCGGTTCCTTGCCGAAGAAGGCGGTCACTTCTTCGACCACCTTGGGCATCCGGGTCATGCCGCCGACCAGCACGATCTCGTCGATGTCGCCCTTGGACATGCCGGCATCCTTCAGCGCGTCCTGGACCGGCTTCATGGTGCGCTTGATCAGGTCGGCGACCAGGCTTTCCAGCTTGGCGCGGGTCAGCTTCATCACCATGTGCAGCGGCGTGCCCGAATCCTTGTCCATCGAAATGAACGGCTGGTTGATCTCGGTCTGGCTGGAGCTCGACAGCTCGATCTTGGCCTTCTCGGCCGCCTCTTTCAGGCGCTGGAGCGCCATCTTGTCCTTGGTCAGGTCGACGCCATGCTCTTTCTTGAACTCGTCGGCCAGGTAGTTGACGATGCGCATGTCGAAGTCTTCACCGCCCAGGAACGTGTCCCCGTTGGTGGATTTCACCTCGAACAGGCCGTCGTCGATTTCCAGGATGGTGATGTCGAAGGTGCCGCCGCCGAGGTCATAGACCGCGATGGTCTTGCTGTCCTTCTTGTCGAGGCCGTAAGCCAGCGCGGCCGCGGTCGGCTCGTTGATGATGCGCAGCACTTCAAGCCCGGCGATCTTGCCGGCGTCCTTGGTGGCCTGACGCTGGGCGTCGTTGAAATAGGCGGGCACCGTGATGACGGCCTGCGTCACCGGCTCGCCCAGATAGGATTCGGCGGTTTCCTTCATCTTTTGCAGGATGAAGGCAGAGATCTGGCTGGGCGAATACTTGTCGCCGCGCACCTCGACCCAGGCGTCGCCATTGCCGCCGTCGACGATGGCATAGGGGACGAGCTTCTTGTCCTTTTCGACTTCCGCGTCGGTGGTGCGGCGGCCGATCAGGCGCTTCACGGCAAAGATCGTATTCGACGGATTGGTAACCGCCTGACGCTTCGCCGGCTGGCCGACCAGACGTTCGCTGTCAGTGAAGGCGACGATCGAGGGCGTGGTGCGCGCGCCTTCCGAATTCTCGATGACCTTGGGCTGGCTGCCATCCATGATGGCGACGCAGCTGTTGGTGGTTCCGAGGTCGATGCCGATGACTTTGGACATGCAATAACCTTTCTTGCGGCGATAGTCTGGGCCTTGGGTCCACAAGCGGCCCCCGAAGCCCGATCCCTGGTTTGACCGAAGGGCGCCTGGTTCGGGAACCCTTCGAACTTCATGGGCCTATATAGGAAGGGGTCTGTCGGGCTGCAAGCAGACCGGAGGGCAGAAAACATGCTGCCCGAACCGGTGTCCGGGGCACCCCCGCGACAGCGGGGACAGGCCGGCAGGGTGCCGGGCGGGGCAGGGTGCGGGGGCCGTCTTCACCGGCCGGCCGCCCAGCTGATCGAGACCGCCTTGCGGGTGGTATATTCGGCCATCAGCCCGATCATCAGCAGCGTCAGCGTGGCATAGAGCGGGTAGTCCAGCGACGAGTTGCGCGGCGAGTAGTTGATGAAGGCAAAGCCGCGGGTCTGGTCGATCAGGTGGAACAGCGGGTTCCAGGAAAACATCTGCAGCACGGCGCTGGGCATGACGTTCGCCACGAACATCTTGCCGGAAAACACCATGTTGATGCGCTGGTAGAACTGCGTCAGCACCTGCGCCGCCTGCGGCCACCAGGGTCGCAAGGCCAGGAAGATCAGCCCGATGCAGCAGCCCGAGAACCAGGCCAGAACCAGCATGGCATAGCAGGCCAGCGGCTTGTCGATCTGGATCGGCTGGATCAGGTAATGATAGCTGCTCAGCACCACCACGGCCGAGAAGGTCTGCTTGTAGAGCGAGGCGAGTGCCGCGGCCGAGATCATCACCGCGGTGTTCATCGGCCCGTGCTTCATCATCTGGTTGCTGGGGTTGCCGGCCAGGACCACCGCGCCGATGGTCTGGGAATGGGCCATGAACATGAAGATCCCGGACATGATATAGACGATGTAGTCGCCGCGGATCGGCGCGTGGCGCACGCCCATGATGGCAAAAAGCAGATAGAAGCCCAGGATCATGCTGACGGCCTGCACGACCGTCATGATCAGCCCGACCACGGCGTTGCGCTGGCCCTTGCGCAGGTTGTTGACCGTCACGTGATAGATCAGCGACAGCGTGGTGAACGCAGCCTCGACCATGTTGCGGCTGCGGTGCTGGGTGAACATGGGCGGGTGGCTCTGGTTGCGGTTTCGGTTGCGGCTCTCGCGGGGTGCTTGCCCTGCGCGATCCGCCGCATCATAAGGAGGCCGACAGCCGTATTCAATCGGCGCCGCATCCCCGAGGCCTCGGGTCGGAAAGGAAAAACCATGCAATGTGATCGAATGATTGCCGAAATGCGACGTCTTGCCCTGCGGGCGGGCGACGAGATCATGCAGATCTATGGCGCCGAGGATTTCGAGGTGCGGGCCAAATCCGATGCCTCGCCCGTGACCGAGGCCGACGAGGCCGCCGATGCGCTGATCTCGGCCGGGCTGCGCGCGGCCTTCCCCGATATCCCGCTGGTGACCGAGGAGCAGGCCGCGACCCATGGGCAGAGCCTGTCGACCTTCCTGATCGTCGATCCGCTGGACGGCACCAAGGAATTCGTGCAGCGCCGCGGCGATTTCACCGTCAACATCGCCTATGTTGAAAACGGCGTGCCGCGGCTGGGCGTGGTCTATGCCCCGGCCAGGGAGCGGCTGTTCTATACCACCGCGCAGGGCGGCTCGGTCGAGGAAAAGGGCCCCTTCGGCGAGGAACCGGGCGAGGTCGTGCCCATCGGCGTCAATTCGATGCCCGACAACCGGGCGCTGATGGTCGTCGCCTCGAAATCGCATCGCGACGCGGCGACGGACGACTATATCGCCCGCTACGGGGTGCGCGACATGACCTCGGCGGGCAGCTCGCTGAAATTCTGCCTGGTGGCGACGGGCGAGGCCGATCTTTACCCGCGCCTGGGCCGGACGATGGAATGGGACACCGCCGCGGGCGACGCGGTGCTGCGCGGCGCGGGCGGCGAGGTGGTGCGCTTTGACGATCACACGCCGCTGCAATACGGCAAGCCCGGTTTCGAGAACCCGTTCTTCATCGCCTTCGCCCCCGGCGTGCTGCTGGTCAAGGACTGAGCCCATGGCCGTCGTCATCGTGATTCCCGCCCGCCATGCGTCGACGCGCTATCCCGGCAAGCCGCTGGTCGAGCTGCGCGGCGCGACCGGCGAGGGGCTGTCGCTGATCCGCCGCAGCTGGGAGGCGGCGCGGGCCGTCCGGGGCATCGACCGGGTGATCGTCGCCACCGATGACGAGCGCATCCGTGCCCATGCCGAGGGATTCGGGGCCGAGGTCGCCATGACCTCGACCGGCGCCCGCAACGGCACCGAGCGTTGCGCCGAGGCGGTGGCCAATCTGGGCCTTGCGCCCGAGATCGTGGTGAACCTGCAAGGCGACGCGCCGCTGACCCCCGCCTGGTTCGTCGAGGAACTGGTCGCCGGGCTGCGCGCCGATCCGGGCGCGGACGTGGCCACGCCGGTCTTGCGCTGTTCCGGCGCCATGCGCTCGGACCTGATCGCCGACCGGGTGGCGGGGCGCGTCGGCGGCACCACCGCCGTCTTCGGCCACGACCGGCGGGCGCTGTATTTCTCCAAGGAAGTGATCCCCTATGCCGCGGCGGATTTCGGCCCCAGCGAGCCGACGCCGGTCTTTCACCATGTCGGCGTCTATGCCTATCGCCCGGCGGCGCTGGCCGAATACCCGAACTGGGACGAGGGCCGGCTGGAGGCGCTGGAGGGGCTGGAGCAGCTGCGCTTCCTGGAGCGCGGCCGCCGCATCCTTTGCGTCGAGGTCGAGGCGAAGGGCCGCGAGTTCTGGGAGCTGAACAACCCCTCGGACGTGCCCAAGCTGGAAGCGATGATGAGCCGCATGGGCATCGCCTGATGCCCGAAGGCGGGCTGCCTTCGATCAGCATCATCGTCGTCTCGCGCCACCGGCCGCAGGCGCTAGCCCGCTGCCTTGCCTCGCTGGCGGGCCAGGTCCATGCCGATTTCGAGCTGGTGCTGGTGGCCGACCCCGCCGCCGTCGGCATCTGCCCGGAGCTGCCGGCGAAACGGCTGGCCTTCGACCAGGCCAATATCTCGGCGGCGCGCAACGAGGGGCTGGCGCTGGCGGCGGGCGAGGTGGTGCTGTTCATCGACGACGACGCGCTGGCCGAGCCGGGCTGGGCCGGGGCGCTGGCCGCGCCCTTTGCCGATCCGCGCGTCATTGCCGCCACCGGCTTTACCCGCGGGCCCGACGGGCTGCGCTGGCAGGTCCGGGCCGAGCGGATCACGCCTTCGGGCGAAACCCTGCCGCTGCATGTCGCCGAAACCGCGCTGCTTGCGCCCGAGAACGGCTGCCCGGTCAGCACCATCGGCACCAATTCCGGCTTTCGCCGCGCCGCGCTGCTTGAGATCGGCGGCTTCGACCCGGCCTTCGCCTATTACCTGGACGAAAGCGACGTGAACCTGCGCATGGCGGCGCGGTTTCCGCAGGGGCTGACGGCGGTGGTCCCGGCGGCGCAGGTGATCCATGGCGCCGCCCCCGGCGCCGGCCGGGGCGAGGCCGGGGTGCCGCGGGATCTGACCGCCATCGGCCGTTCCGCCGCGATCTTTGCCGCGCGGCACGGCGGCGATGCGGGCTGGCTGCGCGAAGGCCAGCGCCGGCGCCTCCTGCGGTACATGGTGGCCGGCCGGCTCGACCCTTTCGCCATCGCGCCGATCCTGGCGACGCTGGACCGCGGCCTGGCCCTGGGCCGGGGGCAGATGCCCGCCCTGCCGGTCTGGAACCGGCCGCCGCCGCCGCCGTTTCGGCCGCTGCCGCGCCGGGCGCCGGCCGGCGAGCCGCTTTTCCTTGCCGGCTGGCATTGGCAGGCGCGCAGCCTGCGCGCCCGCGCGGCGCGGGCCGTGGCCCAGGGGCGGCCGACCGGATTGCTGCTGCTGACCCCCAGCTTCCTGCCGCATCGACTGACCCTTGCCGCCGGCGGCTGGTGGGAGCAATGGGGCGGCCTTTGGGGCGCCTCGCAGCCCGAAGACCCGCCCGTCATATTTCTGAGCAAGAATGCGCGCATTTTGCGCGAGCGAGGAAATTTGCCTAGACGGCGGAGCGAGATCAGCGGAAAGTCGCCGCAAAACGCAAAAATTGAATCGCTTTGATATTTTAAAGGAACGACTGTGCCCGCCAGGCGCTTGTTGCGCAGGCGCCCGCAAAAAGGGATAAATACCCTGCGTCGGTGCAGAAATCAGGAGACCGAATTCATGACTCGCAAAGTCACCAAGGCCATCTTTCCCGTGGCTGGACTGGGCACCCGCTTTCTTCCCGCCACCAAGAGCATTCCCAAGGAGATCATGACCTTGGTGGATCGACCGCTGATCCAATACGCCATCGACGAGGCGCGGGCGGCGGGGATCGAGGAGTTCATCTTCGTCACCTCGCGCGGCAAGGGCGCGCTGGAGGATTACTTCGATCACGCGCACGAGCTCGAATCGAGCCTGAAGAAATCCGGCAAGACCGAATTGCTGGACATCCTGCGTTCCACCAACATGGAATCGGGCGCCATCGCCTATGTCCGGCAGCACAAGGCGCTTGGCCTCGGCCATGCGGTCTGGTGTGCCCGCCGCCTGGTCGGCGACGAGCCCTTTGCGGTCATCCTGACCGACGACGTGATCATGGGCGAGCCGCCCTGCCTTCAGCAGATGATCGAGGCCTATCAGGAAACCGGCGGCAGCATGGTCGCCACCATGGAAGTGGCGCCCGAAAGAACCAAGGCCTATGGCGTGCTGGACGTGGCCGAGGACATGGGCGCCATCGTCCGCGCCCGGGGCATGGTGGAAAAGCCCAAGGACAATCCGCCCTCGAACCTTGCGGTGATCGGCCGCTACATCCTGGCGCCCTCGGTGCTCAACAATCTCAACAAGCTCAAGCAGGGCTCTGGCGGAGAGATCCAGCTGACCGACGCCATCGCCGACGAGATCGCCGAGGGCCGCGACGTGTTCGGCCTGCGCTTCCGCGGCCAGCGGTTCGACTGCGGCTCCAAGGCCGGCTTCCTGCAAGCGACCGTGGCCTTCGGCCTGGCGCGCGACGATCTCAAGGGTGAATTTGCGGACTATCTTTCCGACGTCCTGGCAATGCGCAAGGCGGCGGAATAAGCAGCATGACGAACAAGGTTCTGGTGACCGGCGGCGCGGGTTATATCGGCTCGCACGCCTGCAAGGCATTGCGCGCGGCGGGCTTCGAGCCCGTGACTTATGACAATCTCTGCACCGGCTGGCGACAGGCGGTGAAATTCGGCCCCTTCGAGCAGGGCGACCTCATGGACCGGGCCCGGCTGGACGAGGTCTTTGCCCGCCACAAGCCCGTCGCGGTGATGCATTTCGCCGCGCTGAGCCAGGTGGGCGAGGCGATGCGCGAGCCGGGCAAGTATTGGCGCGGCAATGTCAGCGCCTCGCTGAACCTGATCGAGGCGACGCTGGCGGCGGGGGTGCGGAACTTCGTTTTCAGCTCGACCTGCGCCACCTATGGCGACCATGACGGCGTGGTGCTGGACGAGGCGACCCCCCAGACGCCGCTGAACGCCTATGGCGCCTCCAAGCGCGCCATCGAGGACATGCTGAAGGATTTCGGCGCCTCGGACGGGCTGCGTTCGGTGATCTTCCGCTATTTCAACGTGGCCGGTGCCGACCCGGATTCCGAGGTGGGCGAGTTCCACCAGCCCGAGACGCATCTGATCCCGCTGATCCTCGATGCCATCGACGGCAAGCGCGCGGCGCTGACCATCCACGGCACCGATTACCCGACGCCGGACGGCACCTGCATCCGCGACTATGTGCATGTCATGGACCTGGTCGATGCGCATGTGCTGGGGCTGCAATACCTGCTGGACGGCAAGGTGGCCGATGGCGGGCAGGAGGTGTTTTGCCTAGGCACCGGCAACGGCTTTTCCGTGCGCGAGGTGATCGACCATTCCCGGCATGTCACCAACCGCCCGGTGCCGCTGACCGAGGGGCCGCGCCGTGGCGGCGATGCGGTCAAGCTGGTTTCGGGCAGCGAGAAGGCGGTCTCGGTGCTGGGCTGGAACCCGGCGCGCTCGACCCTGCCGCAGATGATCGGCGATGCCTGGCGCTGGCACCAGAACGGCGGATATGAGGCCTGATCCGGCGGTCCTGCTGGATGTCTCGCGGCTGATCTCGCGGCTTGGCGGCGGCCCGGCGACGGGCATCGACCGGGTCGAGGCGGAATGGCTGGCCCATCTGCAGGACCGGCCGCATCTGCTGCTGTGCCGGGTGCGGCGCGGGCAGCTGCTGTTGCCGCCCCAGGCCGGGGCGGCGATCCTGCGCTGGCTGGGCGGCGCGCTGGACGAGCTGCCGCCGCCGGACCTGCTGGACCGGCTGCGCGGCCGCCGCACCCTGGCCGCGCGGGCCGAGGCGGCGCTGCGGCGGATGGCCTTGGCGCGGGCCGGCCGCGAGGGGCGGGGCCTGGGCCGCGCGGCGCAGGCGCGCCTGGGGCAGGGCGTCTACGTCAACGTCGGCCATGCCAACCTGCAACCGGGGCTTTTGGCGAACCTGCGTCCCCTGCCGCGGGCGGTGCTGATCCATGACACCATCCCGCTCGACCATCCTGAATTCACCCGCGCCGGCCAGGCCGACAGGTTCCGCGACCGCTTCACCGCCGCGCTGGGGCAGTCAGAGCTGATCCTGACCGTCTCGGTCGCCACCCGCGCCGATGTGCTGCGCTGGCGCGGGCGGCTGGGGCTGCCGGGCCATGCGCCGGTCGTCGCCGCGCCCATCGGCACGCGGCTGGCCGCGCCCGATCCCTCCGGGCTGCCGGCCGGCCTGGACCTGGCGCGCCCCTTCTTCGTCACCCTGGGCACCATCGAGCCGCGCAAGAACCACGCCCTGCTGCTGGATGCCTGGCAGATGCTGGAGCGCGGGCCGGAACCGCCGCAGCTCTTCGTCATCGGCCGCCGCGGCTGGGAGAACCGCGAGGTCTTTGCCCGGCTCGACCGCCTGCCGCCGGGCGGGCCGGTGCGCGAACTTTCCGGCCTGGACGATGGCGCGGTGGCGGCGCTGCTGGGCCGCAGCCACGGGTTGCTGATGCCCAGCCGGGCCGAGGGCTTCGGCCTGCCGCTGACCGAGGCGGCCCGGCGCGGCGTCCCGGTCCTGGCCACGCCCCTGCCGGCGGCGCGCGAGATGCTGGGCGATTACGCGACCTGGCTGTCACCCGACGCCCCGGCCGACTGGGCGGCCGAGATCGCGCGGCTGGCGGCCGCCCCGCCGCTGCGGCGGCCGGCCTTGCCGGTGCCGGCCTGGCAAGGGCATTTTGCGTATTTCTATGCGACGCTGCGTGAAATATTGTGCAGCCCGGATGTGGCGGCTATGTGACGGGGTGTAAAAGGTAAAAGAGGCCCCCGTGCCGCGCCCGTTCAGGATTTTTCGGCGTAAGCTGATGCTGCGCGCCCGCCGTCAATGGCTTTTGGCGCGTGCCATGCGCCGTCGCCGGCAGCTGCATCCGGTCTGGGACCGCACCGCCCGAATCGCGCCCGGCGACATCCTGCTGTTCACGACCATGCGCAACGAGGCGCCGCGCCTGCCCTGGTTTCTGGACTATTACCGGGCGATGGGCGTGCGGCACTTCCTGGTGGTGGACAATGGCTCGCAGGACGGCGGACGCGAATACCTGGGCGAGCAGCGGGACGTCTCGGTCTGGCTGACCCATGCCAGCTACAAGGCTGCGCGCTTCGGCATGGACTGGATGAACTGGCTCTTGCACCGCCATGGCGCGGGGCATTGGTGCCTGACGGTCGATCCCGACGAGTTCCTGGTCTATCCCCATCACGACACCCGGCCCCTGCAGGCGCTGACCGACTGGCTGGACGCCAGCAATATCCGCGCCTTTTCGGCCATGCTCCTGGACATGTATCCCCAAGGCTCGCTGGCCGCCGAGCCTTACCGTGCCGGACAGGATCCGTTCCGCATCGCGCGCTGGTTCGACCCGGCCAATTACGTCATCCGCAAGAACGGCGAATACGGCAACCTGTGGATCCAGGGCGGGCCGCGGGCGCGGGCCTTCTTTGCCGAGGATCCCGAAAGCGCCCCGGCGCTGAACAAGATCCCGCTGGTGCGCTGGCAGCGCGGGCTGGCCTATGTCAGTTCGACCCATATGCTGCTGCCGCGCTCGCTGAACCTGGTCTATGACCAGGACGGCGGCGAAAGGGCCTCGGGTTGCCTCTTGCATGCCAAGTTCCTCTCCAGCTTCGCCGAGAAATCCGCCGAGGAGCTGACCCGGCGCCAGCATTACGCCGACAGCCAGGAATACCTAGCCTATCACGCCGGGCTGTGCGACGACCCGGATTTCTGGTGCGAGCAATCCTGCGAATTGCGGGACTGGCGCCAGCTCGAGGATCTGGGACTGATCTCCAAGGGGAACTGGGCATGAGCGATGCGCCGGTGCGGCTGGGCGTGGTCATGCTGTGCCACGAGGAACTGTCCATCGCCGCCCGCATGGCGCGGGTCTGGGCCGAGGGCGGGGCGGCGGTCGCGGTCCATGTCGATGCCAAGGCGTCGGCGGATGCGGTTCGCGCCATGCGCGCCGGGCTGGCCGACCTGCCGAAGGTGCTGTTCAGCCCGCGCCACCCCTGCGAATGGGGCACCTTCAGCCTGGTGCGGGCCACGCAGGACGCGGCCGCGCTGCTGCTGGACCGCTTCGAGGACGTGACGCATGTGCTGGTCGTCTCGGGCGCCTGCCTGCCCCTGCGCCCGGTGGCGGATCTTTGCGCCTACCTGGCGTCGCATCCGGGCCGCGACTTCATCGAAAGCGTGACCGCCGCGGATGTCGGCTGGACCGTCGGTGGGCTGAACGAGGAACGCTTCACCCTGCATTTCCCGTTTTCGTGGCGGCGCCGGCACAAGCTTTTCGACCGCTATGTCGCCTTGCAGCGCCGGCTGGGCTACAAGCGCCGCATTCCGCAGGGGCTGGTGCCGCATCTGGGGTCGCAATGGTGGTGCCTGACGCGGGCCACGCTGGGCGCGATCCTGAACGATCCGCGCCGGGCCGAGTTCGACCGCTATTTCAGCCGGGTCTGGATCCCGGACGAAAGCTATTTCCAGACCCTGGCCCGGCGCCATTCGCCGAATATCGAAAGCCGGTCGCTGACGCTGGCCCGGTTCGACGACCAGGGCAAGCCCTATATCTTCTACGACGACCATCTGGAGCTTTTGCAGCAGTCCCGCTGCTTTGTCGCGCGCAAGATCTGGCGGGGCGCCGAGCGGCTTTATCGGCATTTCCCGCAAGGCGATGCCGCGCCGCCACCGGCCGCCGAGCCGCGGCCCGAGCGGGTCGAGCGCATCATCCGGCAGGCTGTGGCGCGCCGCCGGCTTGGCCGGCCGGGGCTTTACATGCAAAGCCGCTTTCCGCTGAAGGACCGCGAGAACGGCAAGACCGCCGCGCCCTATGCCCTGCTCCAGGGCTTCACCGACCTCTTTCCCGACTTCGAGCCCTGGCTGGCCGACCGCATCGACGCCGATGTGCATGGCCATGTCTTCGCCGTGCATGGCGTCGAGTTCGCCGGCCGCAAGCCGCTGGGGCCCGGGGCGCTGCCCGACAGCGCCGGGCTGCGCGACCTGGATCAGCGCGGCTTTTTGGCCAACCTGATCCGCAGTTCGCGGCGGATGCAGGCCTGGCAGTTCAGCCCGCGCGACCGGCAGGAGATGAACTGGTTCCTGGCCACCGATCCCAATGCGCGCATCTTTGTCGTCACCGGCGCCTGGGCGGTGCCGCTTTTGCATTCCGGCATGCCCTTCGACGACATCCGCCGCGTCGCCGCCATCCTGCAACGCACCGAACTGGCGCAGATCGAGGTGCTGAACTCGGTCTGGCTCAAGGCGCGCACGCGGGTCTGGGATCTGGGCGATGCCTGCGCCCGGCCCGCGGCCGTGCTGGGCGACATCCTGCAGGGGCTGGGTGGCGATCCCGCCGCCGCCGCCGACCTGCCCCGGATGCGCGATGTCACCGGCATGGGGCGGTTCCTGCAACGGTTGCGCAATGCCGGGCTGCATCCGCAACTGATGGGCGATTTCCCCGCCGCCGATCCCGACCACATCCCCGGCCAAGGAATCCCCGCGCCATGACCCAGCCCTTCCGCAGCTTCGTCATCTTTGCCGAGATGCGCACCGGCTCGAACCTGCTCGAGGCGACGCTGAACGCCATCAAGCGCGTCACCTGTTTCGGCGAGGCCTTCAACCCCTACATGATGGGTTGGCCCGACAAGGAAGAGCTCAAGGGCATCACCATGGCCGAGCGCGAGGCCGATCCGCACCGGCTGCTGGCGGCGATCTTCGACAAGCCGAACCACCTGCCGGGATTCCGCTATTTCCACGACCACGACCCGCGCGTCTTCGATGCCATCATCGAGGACCGGTCCTGCGCCAAGATCGTGCTGACCCGCAACCCGGTGGACAGCTATGTCTCGACCGCGCTGGCGCGCGCCACCAACCAGTGGAAGCTGAACGAGACCGAGACGCCGATCCCCGCCGCCGTGCGCTTCGACGGCGCCGAGTTCCGCCAGGCGGTGGGCGAGATCGAGGCGTTCCAGCTGAAGGTCATGCACCGGCTGCAGGTGACCGGCCAGGCCGCCTTCTGGCTGGGCTACGAGGATCTGCGCGATGCCGAGGTCATGACCGGCCTGTTGCATTGGCTGGGCCGCACCGATCTGGAGCGGGTCGAGCCGGCCAACGATCAAGTGCCGCAAAACCCGCGCGAACTGTCAAAGAAGGTCGAGAATTTCGACGAGATGCAGGCGGAACTGGCGCGGCTCGACCCGTTCATGCTGCGCCGCATCCCGAATTTCGAGCCCCGCCGCGGCCCGGCCGTGCCTTCCTTCCTGGGGGCCGAGGCGGGCAGCGGGCTGATCTTCATGCCGGTCAAGGGCGGGCCGACCGGCTTGGTCGCGGGCTGGCTGCGGCGGATGGGCGAGGTTGCGGGCGATTTCAACCAGGCCAGCCTGCGGCAATGGAAGCGCCGGCATGCCGGCCATCGCAGCTTCACCGTGCTGCGTCACCCGCTGCCGCGGGCCTGGAAGGCGTTCCAATCGCTGCTCGGCGGCAGGAATGCCGAATTGCGCGACCTGATGCGCCGCATTCACCGCGTGCCCCTGCCGCCGGATCAGGAACTGGCCGCGCTGGAGCAGGGCCGCAAGGCGGAACTGTTCGCGGCCTTCCTGGAGTTCCTGCGCCGCAACCTGAACGGTCAGACCACGCTGCCAACCTATCCCGGCTGGGCCAGCCAGTCCGAGGTGCTGGCCGGCTTCGCGCGTTTCGGCGCCCCAGACATGGTGCTGCGCGAGGCGGAACTGCCGCACGATCTGTCCTGGCTTGCCGCCAGCGCCGGGATCGGGGCACCGGCCGACCCGCCGCGGGCCGAGCCCTTCCCGGATTTCCTGGACGACCAGGAACTGCGTGCCGCGGCGAAAAGGGCCTATCTGCGCGATTACGTCGCCTTCGGCTTCGCTGACCGGCCCTAGCCCTGCCTAGCCCTGCGGGGTCATGGCTTTGCGCTGGCGGTTGCGCTCCAGCCCCAGCTGCCGCTCGCGCCAGATGATCAGGATGCCGGCGGTGATGACCAGCGCGGCGCCCGCCAGCATCACCAGCGTCGGCGCCTCGTCGAAGACGAACCAGCCGATCAGCAGCGCCAGCAGCATCGAGGCATATTCAAAGGGCGCCACCAGCGAGGCATCGGCATAGCGATAGGCCGAGGTCAGCAGGATCTGCCCCAGCCCGCCCAGCAGCCCGATCATGACCAGCAGCGCCGCGGTTTCGGCATCGGGCATCACCCAGCCGAAAGGCACCGTCAGCAGTCCCAGCAGCGTCGATGTGACCGAGAACCAGAACACGATGGCCGAGGTGCGTTCCTCCTGCACCAGCTTGCGCACGAAGATCTGCGCCAGCGCCGTGCAGGCGGCGCCCGACAGCGTGACCATGGCGCCCAGGCTTTCCTTGTAGCCCATGGCGGCGCCGAAGCTCAGCCGCGGCGACAGCACGATCACCACGCCGACCAGCCCCAGCACCACCATGGACAGGCGGAACAGCCGCACGTCCTCGCCCAGGAACATGGCGGCGAAGATCACCGTCAGCAGCGGCGCGGCATAGCCGATGGCCGTGACCTCGGGGAAAGGCAGCAGGGCCAGCGCCCAGAAGCCCAGCCCCATGGCGGCGGTGCCGATCACGCCGCGATAGAAATGCCCCATCGGGCGAAAGGTTCTGAGGCCGACGCCCAGTTCGTGCCGGAATGCCAGCCAGACCAGGATGACCGGGATGGCGAAAAGCGAACGGAAGAAGACCTGCTGGCCCGGCGGCACGCCCAGGCCGCCCTCGGCGGTCGCCTTGACGATCGAGGCCATGATGGTGAACACCAGCACGCTGAGGCATTTCAGCAGGATGCCGCGCAGCGGGCTTGGGGGCGTCTGGATCATGGCAATCGCTCGCATGCCCAGCGTGCCGCGTCGGCGACGGCCGGGTCGGGGTCATCGGCCAATGCTTCGGCCAGCGGACGCAGATGTGCAAGCCCCGAATTGCCGATGGCGTAAAGCACGTTCCTGACCATGCGGTCGCGCCCGATGCGCTTGATCGGGCTGCCCGAGAAATGCTCGCGGAACCCCGCGTCGTCCAGTTGCGCCAGTTCCGCCAGCGCCGGCGCGCCATGGGGGCCGTGATAGCGCAGCTCGGTCGCTGCCTGTGCGAACTTGTTCCAGGGGCAGGCGGCCAGGCAATCGTCGCAGCCATAGATGCGATTGCCCAGCATCGGCCGCAGCTCGGGATCGACCGGCCCCTTGTGCTCGATGGTCAGGTAAGAGATGCAGCGCCGCGCGTCCAGCTGATAGGGCGCCGGAAAGGCCCCGGTCGGGCAGGCGTCGAGGCAGGCCCGGCACGAGCCGCAATGCGAGCGTTCCGCAGCGTCCTTGGGCAGCTCCAGCGTGGTAAAGATCGCGCCCAGGAAGAACCAGCTGCCCAGCTCCCGCGACAGCAGGTTGGTGTGCTTGCCCTGCCAGCCCAGTCCCGCCGCCTGCGCCAGCGGCTTTTCCATCACCGGGGCGGTGTCGACAAAGACCTTGATCTCGCAGCCGGTCAGCCCGACCAGCCAGCCGCCCAGGCGCTTCAGCCGCTTCTTGACCAGGTCGTGATAATCCTTGCCATGGGCATAGACGCTGACCGTGCCGCGATCCTTGTGGCGGACGGCCTCCATCGGGTCGTGCTCGGGCGTGTAGAGCTCGGCCAGCATGACGACCGAGCGCGCCTCGGGCCACAGGCTTGCGGGCGAGGCGCGCCAATGCGCCCGCTCGGCCATCCAGCCCATCTGGCCATGCCGGCCTTCGGCCAGGAAGGCGGCCAGCCGCTCGGGCAGTTGCGGGTTCGCGTCGGGGGCGCAAATGCCAAGGGCCGAGAAACCCTCGGCCCGCGCCTGCTGTTCCAGCCGCAAACGGATCTCCGCCGGGTCGGTCGGTCTGTCGGTCGGCCTAGAAGTCGAGCAGCGCATAATGCGGCGCCGGGTGAACGCCCGGCAGGTGGTCGGCCAGCAGGCTGCGGAAGGCGGGCCGCGACTTGATCTTGGCATACCATTCCTGCACCTCGGCCGAATGGGTCCAGTCCACGTCCGAGATGTAGTCGAGGCAGGACAGATGCGCCGCGGCGGCGAAATCGGCCAGCGTCATCACGTCGCCAGCCAGCCAGCGGCGATGTTCGAGCAGGCTTTTCATGTAGTCCAGGTGATAGCGGATCGCCGAAAGCCCGGCCTTGACGGTGCGCGAATCCGGATAGCCCAGGCGCATCACCTTCTTCCAGACCCGCTCGTTCATCACCGGCCGCGTCACCTCGGCGTTGAACTTGTCGTCGAACCACGCGCAAAGCCGGCGCACCTCGTAGCGTTCGGCCGGCAGCGCCGGCATCAGCGAGGGCTGCGGCTGGATCTCGTCCAGGTATTCGCAGATCGCCTGGCTTTCGGCCAGAAGCCGGCCATCCATGCGCAGCACCGGCAGCTTGCCGGCGGGGTTGCGGCGCATGATTTCCGAGCCCGGCTCCCAGAAACGATCCTCGACCAGCTCGACCTCGATGCGCTTTTCGGCCAGCACCAGCCGGACCTTGCGGCAAAAGGGCGACAGGGCGACATGGTAAAGGCGAATCGTGGAACTGGGCGAGGAAGTATTCATCAGGGGAAAACCGGTTCGTTCTCGGGTCTTCGGTTGATACGCCCAGGGGCGCGCGGTTTCAACCGCGATGCGCGGGCAGGGCGCGGATCAGCGCCCAAGCCCTAGGCAGGAATCGCGGCCATCCGCCCGGATCGTCTCGGCGCCGCTGACGATCGAGCGGGTGCGGGCCGAGCCGGTCTGCGGGTTGCGCGTGCGCGGCGCGGGCAGGATCGAGGCCAGCGCCGCCGCCTGTCGCAGGCTCAGCTTGTCGGGCGTGGTCTTGAAGTAATACTCCGAGGCCGCCTTGATGCCGAAGACGCCGCGGCCGAATTCGGCGATGTTCAGATAGACCTCGACGATGCGGCGCTTGGACCACAGCGCCTCGATCATCGGGGTATAGGCCGTCTCCATCACCTTGCGCGGCCAGCTGCGCCCCTGCCACAGGAAGACGTTCTTCGCCGTCTGCTGGGTGATGGTCGAGGCGCCGCGCGACGAGCCCGAGGCGATGACCCGGCGGATCTCGACCATGTCGAAGCCCCAGTGGTTGCAGAAATTCGCATCCTCGGCCGCGACCACGGCGCGGACCATATGCGGCGAGACCTGGTCCAGGCCCACCCATTCGCGCGAGGCCCGGCCGGGAAATTCGCGCTGGCCCTGGATGATGGTCCAGGTGGTCGGCGGGTTGACGAAGGAAAACAGGAAGACCAGCACGAACATCAGCGCCAGCAGCCGCGCCCCGATCCAGCGCAGCCAGGACCACAGCCACAGCGCCAGGCGCCGCAGGGGCCGCCAGCCGCGCAGGCCGCGGCGCCGGCGCGGCATCGGCGCCTCGGGATTGTCGTCAAGGGTGTCCATGCGGTGGGGCATGGCGGCGTCCTGTCACGCCCATGCCCCTTGCGTCAAGCGTCAGGCCGAGGGCGAGGGGTCCGATCCTTCCGCCGCCGCCGCCCCCGAGGCAGGCCGGTCCACATGCGGCATGCCGAGCGCCGAGCCCAGCCTGCCGCCGGCGAAGGCCTCGCGCAGGCGCGCCTCCTCGGCCTCGGGCAGCGAGCTTTGCAGCACCCGGCCCCTCAGGTGGAAGCCTTCCAGCCGCGCCAGCACCTTGTCGGCGGTCATCTTGCGCACCAGGATGAATACCGCCGAGCCGCCGGGCGGGATGGATTGGCCAAGCTCACGCATGAAATCGTCGTTGATGCCGATGTCGGACAGCGTGCCGGCGATGGCGCCCGCGCCCGCGCCCACCGCGGCGCCGATCAGCGGATTGAGGAAGATCAGCCCGACCAGCGTGCCCCAGAAGCCGCCGCCAAGCGCGCCCGCCGCGGTCAGGTTCACGGCCTGGTGCAGCTGGATGTCCTCGGCCGAGGGGCGGGTGACGACCACGGCGTCCTCGAGCTCGATCAGATATTCCTTCTGCATCTTGACCAGTTCGGTGCGCAGCTCGAAGCCGGTCGCCTCGTCGTCGAAGGCGATGACAAGCAGGTCGGACATGGCGGAAATCCCCTCTTGGCTCATGACGGCGGGCTAACGCCCCGCCCGCGCCGCGGGTTCCTTGCTGCGGCACAGGGTCGCGGCCCGGCCGGGGGACACTGGCCTGTTTCTCCCTTGGCCAAATATCCTCGGGGGTCCGGGGGCAGACAGCCCCCGGCGGCGGATCGCCCAGGCGCGACCCTATTCGCCGCGCGGAAAGCGCTTGGCCTCCTCCAGCACGTTCAGGTCCATGTGGTTGCGCATGTAGCGTTCGGATGCCTGCATCAGCGGTTGGTGGTCCCAGGGGAAATAGGCGCCGTTGCGCAGCGCCTCGTAGACCACCCAGCGCCGGGCCTGACTTTCGCGCACCTCGGCGTCATAGGCGGCCAGATCCCAGCGTTCGGCCGCCATGTCCCGCATCCGCGCCAGTACCCCGGCCGCCGCCGGATCGGTCGCCCGGTTCACCCGCTCGTCCGGGTCTTCGGCGAGATTGTAGAGCATTTCGGGATCGGCCGTGCAGGCGACGTATTTCCAGTCGCCGTCGCGCAGGCAGACCAGCGGCGCGATGCTGCCCTCGGCCGCGTATTCCATCGCCACCGGCCCGCGCCCCTCGGCGCCCTGCGCCAGCGAGCGCCCGTCGGTCCAGGGCGCGACCTCGGCCATCGAGATGCCGGCAAGCTCGCAAAGCGTCGGCAGCACGTCGATGGTCGAGACCGGCACCTCCACCCGCCCCGGCGCCATGCCCGGCGCCGCGATCATCAGGGGCACCCGCGCCGAGCCCTCGAAGAAGTTCATCTTGAACCACAGCCCGCGGCCGCCCAGCATCTCGCCATGGTCCGACAGGAAGACCACGATCGCCTCCTGCCGGGTGCGCTCCAGCACGTCCAGGATCTCGCCCAGCTTGTCGTCGACATAGGAGATATTGGCGAAATAGCCCTGCCGGGCGCGGCGGATGTGGTCCGGCGTGATGTCGAAGGCCCGCCAGTCGCAGGCATCCATCAGCCGCTGCGAATGCGGGTCCATCCGGTCATAGGGAATGGCCTCGGGCGGCTCCAGTTCGGGGA
Organism: Paracoccus pantotrophus; assembly: GCF_008824185.1. Classification (NCBI taxonomy): domain Bacteria; kingdom Pseudomonadati; phylum Pseudomonadota; class Alphaproteobacteria; order Rhodobacterales; family Paracoccaceae; genus Paracoccus; species Paracoccus pantotrophus. The sequence goes on along the minus strand of NZ_CP044426.1, from coordinate 1,655,582 downwards.
TGCCCTCGTAGAGATCCCAATACTTGCGCCGGGCGACGAAAGGGTCGTGCGGATGGGTGAAGCTGACCGTCAGGCACCAGGGCCGCTCGTCGCCGCCGCGCGCCAGGTCGTAGAGCTTGCGGGTGGCGTGATAGGCGACCTCGTCGTCATATTCATACTGGTTGGTGATCTCGGCCACGCCGGCGCCGGTCACGGAACCCAGGTTGTGATACCACCAGTCGATGCGTTCGCCGGGGCGGCGATAATCCGGGGTCCAGCCGAAATCGGCCGGATAGATGTCGGTGGTCAGCCGCTCCTCGAAACCGTGCAGCTGGTCGGGGCCGACGAAATGCATCTTGCCCGACAGGCAGGTGTGATAGCCCGCCCGGCGCAGGTGATGGGCATAGGTCGGGATGTCCGAGCAGAACTCGGCCGCATTGTCATAGACCCGCGTGCGGCGCGGCAGCTGCCCGGACATGAAGCTGGCGCGGCCGGGCGCGCAGAGCGGGCTGCCGGTATAGGCGCTGGCATAGCGGGTCGACCGCTCCGCCAGCGACCGCAGATGCGGCACATGCAGGAACTCGGCCGGGCCGTCGGGGAACAGCACCCCCGACAGCTGGTCGGCCATCACGATCAGGATATTGGGTCGTTGCAATTACTTCACCGATGCCATGACTGCTTCCGCGCCGGGTTTTCCATCCAGCGTGGTCACGCCGTCAAGCCATGCCGCCACCGCATCCGGGTTCTCGGCGATCCAGCCCTTGGCGGCCTGGGCCGCATCCATGCCCTCGTCCAGGATCCTGCCCATCAGCAGGTTCTCCATCTCCACGGTAAAGACCAGCTGGCCGAACAGCTTCGCGGCGTTGGGGCAGGCGGCGACCCATTCCTTGCGGGCCAGCGTGTGCACGGTGGCGCCGCCGAAATCGGGACCGAACTCCGCATCGCCGCCCGACAGATAGGTGATGTCCAGCTTGACGTTCATCGGGTGCGGCGCCCAGGCCAGGAAGACCGAGGGCAGGCCGGCCGCATCGTTGCGCGCCACTTGGGCCAGCATGCCCTGTTCGCTCGATTCGACCAGTTCCCAATCGCCGAGGCCGAACTTGTCCGCCTCGATCATGCCCTGGATGGTCTGGTTTGCCGGCGCGCCGGGCTCGATGCCATAGATCTTGCCCTGGAAGGCGTCCTTGTGCGCGTCGAGATCGGCGAAATCCTTGACGCCGAGGTCGGCGGCCGCATCGGTGACGGCCAGGGTGAACTTGGCGCCGGTCAGATTCTGCACCAACTCCTCGGTCTGGCCCGAGGCGTCCAGGTCGTCGCGGAATTTCTGCTGCGCGGGCATCCAGTTGCCCAGGAAGATATCGGTATCGCCGTTCTTGAGCGCCTCGTAGCCGACCGGCACCGACAGGGTGCGCACGTCCGGCCGGTAGCCCAGCCCTTGCAGCAGGGCGGTGGCGACGCCGTTCGTCGCGGTGATGTCTGTCCAGCCCGGATCCGAGAAGCGGACGGTGCCGCAGCTGGCGGGTTCGTCCGCCAGCGCGGGCGCGGCGGCGACGAGGGCAAGGACGAGGGGTGACAGCGGGGCGGTTCTGGACATGGTCGGACCTCCGGTTTCATGCCGCGTCGTGTCACGGCTTCATGCGCCATCAGCCCACAGGCGGGATGCGGGATCAAGAGCTGATGCCGGCCCGCTTGCCGGGGATTTCCCGCGATGCGGCGATCCCGGCCTTGACGAGGCGGGCCGGCTCGATCAATGGTGACGCCGTTCGGGGCCTGTAGCTCAATGGTCAGAGCAGGGCGCTCATAACGCCTTGGTTGGGGGTTCGAGTCCCTCCGGGCCTACCACGAACTTTGTAGAGCGTTGAAATCAAACGGATTTACGTCCGGTTTACAGCCGCCATGGGCCGGTTTACTTCGTTCTGTTCTTGTTCCGTGCCCAGAACGAGCCGCTTCATCTCCGCCGCCTGGGTGTATCTCTGGGCTTCCGCAAGCGTCTTGTGACCGCCCCAGGCCATGATCGCGTGAGCCGATCCTCCGCATTCCGCGATCATCGTCAGCCTGGCCTTCCGCAGCCCGTGAGCGGTGCGGTTCTCCAGGCCTGCATCCCGCGCGGCGTCGTTTATCACGTTCCCCAGGCCCTTGATGCTGCGGGCACGCCCCGTCTCCGTCTGCAGGAATGTCATATCCCCGGCGAGCGCCGCGACGGCCTCTCGGACAGCCTTGCGCTCGCGGTCCCAGCCCTTCGCGTAATCGGGAAGCGGCGATGTCCATGGCACATGCGCCCGCCCGCCCGTCTTGCTTTGCTTGAAGACCAGCAGTCCATCGCGCCCGACATGTTGGCGACCGATCGCTACCGCATCCACGGTGCGCGCCGCGGTCCAGAACACCAACTCGAAACAGGCGCGTTGCACGGTGCCGATTGCCCATCGGTCGCGGAACTTTTCCACGTCGTCAGCTGACCATGCGGCATAGCCATCAGTTTTGATGCTGATCTTTCGGATGCCGGCTGATGGGTCCGACTTCATCAGGGTCCGATCCTTCGCCGTCTTGCAGATGAGTCGCCAGACCTTCAGCCGCGCATTGGCGCGCCGGGGCTCAAGCTTGGCGAGGTCTGCGGTGATGTGATGCTCCCGCAAGCCGGCGGCTGGGGCTGTCCCATACTCTTTTCGAATCGCATCCGCCTCGCGCCTGACCTCGTGCTTGTAGACTGCGGAAAATGCCCGGACATGGGCCGATCCCAGCATCATGGTGATGGCTGCGGCTATGGTCCCATTCGGGTCGGCCGGCTGGGGCTTGCCCTTTATGGCGTCAGCCGCCGCCCATGCGGCTATGAAATCGGGATGCGATTCCGGGATGTCGTCGGGCAGCTTCGTTCGCGTCGGTCTATGCCAGCGATAGACCTTGCCGCCTTTTTTCACCCTGTGCACACGAGGAAGCATCACGTCCCGAAAATTTTGTCGCACCTGCTGACCTCGTCATCATCGACCTCCCCCTCAACAGGAAGGCCGGACGCGTATTCGTCAAGCGTTATGCGATCATAGAGCCGCTTTCCCCCCAGCATCCGGCGGGGTAGGCCGAGGCCGCGCAGCGTGGTCTCGCTGATCCCGAGGTAATGCGCAGCCTCGGGCGCCGGCAGCAGGCGCGGCGCGAAAGCTGGTTCGTGCTTACCCATCCTATCCCTCCTTCTCGCGCGCCTCACGGACGACCCCTGTGCACAGGTCCACGCACTCGTCGCAAATGAACACCTTCGGTCCGGCGATCAGATGCATGACCTCATACTGGTCCTTGCCGCAGAAGTTGCAGTAGGCCGGCGGCTTCACCTTCGCCAGCTCGGTTCGGGCTTCGTCGCGATCACGAATGGCCTGATCCAGCTGTGCTTTCAGGCCAGCGGCCTCGCGCTTCGCCTTGGATAGCTCGATGGCGAGCGCGGCTGCTTTCCTGCTATTGACGGTGAACAATGCCATCACGCCATCCTCCTCTCTTGTTCGATCGCAATGTGCTGGCAGTTCGCGCCGACGATGGCGGCGGCGATGGGCGGGCAAACGCTGTTGCCGCAGCAGCTGACCTGCACGTCCTTCGCGAAGGGCTGCCAATGCCACTCGCCTGCCTCGTCTTCGCGCCAGACGCCCTCGATGACGTAATCGTCGGGGAAGCCCTGGGCGCGGAACAGCTCGCGCGGGGTCAGCATCCGCATGCCGATGTCGATCACGACATAGGACGCGCCGCCGATCTCCAGCGTGACGAACTCGCCGCCATCCCAGGTGCCATGCTCGCGCAGGAACTCCGCCACCTGGCGGGCCCGGGTATGATGCTCGGGCGCGAAGGGCGGCGCGGCCAGCTCGGCCTGCATGTGCGCCATCCGGTCCTTAACCGTGATGGTGTGCATCGGCTCGTCCGTCCGCGCGCCGTCGCCGGTGCCGTAGTATTTGGCAAGGAAGGGCGCGACTGGCATCTGATGGCTGCCCGTGGCGGTCACCGTCGCCATCGGATCATCCGCCCGACGCCCGGGATTGACCCCACCTATGCGGCGGCTGTCGTTGTTGTGCTGGGCGAGGAACGCGGACACGGGATAGTGCTTCACCCCGCCCGCGACCACCGTGTTGAGCGGCGCGCGCACGTCCAGCGCCCGGGGCTTCTGCCCGGCCCGTTCGCCATTGCCGACATGCACCATGGTCGCGGCGATCAGGCTGTTCTGGTCTTTCTTGCTGGCGCAGATCGTGTGGTGCGGGTCCTCGGCTGATCGGTTGCCGCCGCCCTGCTGGGCATAGGTCAGCACCGGGGCGATCAGGGCGTGCTGGATGTCGCCGACCGTGACGGTGCCGAGGGGATCGGTGAGCGGATATTCCCGCCGCCCGCCGCTGTCACCGTGCGCGATGCTGGCCAGATAGGGCGCCAGCATCCCCAGAGGCGCGGCGCCGCCCGGCTTCTTGATCCAGCTGTTCGCGGTGACCGTGGCCATGGGGTCGCGCATGTCCTGCCCGGTCGCGCCGCCGTTGAAGCGCTGGATGCTGGGGGCGACCAGCACGCTCTGCCCGCCGCCGGCCAGCACCGTCGGATTCGGGGCGGTGATCGGGCTGTCGCGCCGATCCGTCCCTTTCAGGCTCATCATGCTGGGCACCACGACGGCCTTTTCGCCGCGGTGCGCCCCGGTGATCGTCCTGAACGGCTGGGCCACGTCCTCGACCCGGCAGCCATGGGTCAGGTTCACCAGGAACGGCGATTCCGCTTCGATCACATAGCGGCCCATGCCGCGCGCCACGCGGGCCATCGTGTTCTTCGCCAGCGGCCGCACGGCGCGCAGGCCGTGCTTGGCCATGACCTCGGCCGAGGTGTCGAAGATCGACGGGCACGGCAGCGACCAGTCGATGCAGGTATGCGCGCCGACCCAAGGCAGCAGTTTGCCTTTGCGGACCTCCTTCGATTTGGGATCGGCCAGGACGTTTGCTGGCACGGTGTTCCCCGGCGAGGCTGTGTCTCGTGCCCCCGGGCTCTCGGATGCTGAATGGTCCGCCGTTCAGGAGGCGCAGGCCCGGAAACTCGCCCGGGCAACCGGTGCCAGCGTCGAGCAGGTCGGGCTGCTGCAAATGGCCATGCGCAGGCTCGAGACCAGCAACAGCATCGAGGTTGTGCAGAAGGATGCCGAGAATTTCCGCGATGTGCTGATCCAGATTTCAGGGAGCGCCGAGGCGGCGGCACAGAAGTTTCCCGAGCAGATGGGGACGCTGAACACGCTGATCACCTCGGCTGCCGATCAGCTTGCGGCAGCGGACCGCCAACGCCGCGAGGCACAGCAGGATCTGCTGGCGACCTATGATGCGAACACCCAGAAGCTGAAAAAGCTTTCCGATGAGCGTCGCCTTGCCGAGGAAAGCCAGACCGAGGCGGTCAAAGCCGGCAAGGAGGATCAGGCCGAGGCTTATGGCCGCGTGATCAAGGCCATCGACAAGGAAGTTCAGGCGGTACGGCAGTCCATTGCCGAGATGGACGGCACCTTCGAGGCCAGCGTCAAGCGGATGCGGGAGCTGGCCGGCGGCCTCGGGGGTACGATCAATGACGCCATCAAGCAGTGGACGGGGCTCAATCTCCGCGAATGGGGGCAGGCCGGAACCGCTGCGAACAAGGGCATCCTCGATCTGATCGCGCAGCGGGAAAGCCGCGGCGACTATAATGCCACGCTCGACGACGGGCGCTGGACCGGTGGCTCGCGCAATCTGGTCAACATGACGCTGCGAGAAATCCGCGCCTTGCAGGAATCGATGAAAACGCCGGAAAACCGGGCGCTCTATGGCAACGGTGCCGGATCGTCGGCTCTGGGCCGGTATCAGATCGTCGGCTCCACCCTCGATGATCTGATGAAGCGGCTCAAGCTGACCGGCGACGAACTGTTCACGCCCGAGTTGCAGGACCGGCTGGCGATGGAACTGCTGCGCCAGATCAAGCCGGGGGACGTGGAAGGCATCCGCAAGGTCTGGGCCGGACTGGAAAATGTGCCGGCGCCGCTCATCCAGCAGGCTTGGGGCCGGCAATCCATCTCTCGGGTTGATCCTGAGGTCCAGCAGGATCTCGACAAGGAGATCAAGGCTCGTGAGCGCCTCGCCGAACAGGCCAGGCGATATGGCGAGCAGTTGGCGCAGAACCTCCTGACCGAGAGGGAAACGGCGCGGCTGGCCTCTGAACAGGCCGATCAGATCGCTGCCATCAAGGCGTCCGGTATGGACGAAGAGGCGCAGGCGCGTGCCATCGCCGCCGTGACCGCCGAAACGGAGCGCCAGCGTGTTGTCATGACCCTCCTGGCGGAGGCCAAGCGGCGCAATGTCGATCTCGACGCGCTGCTTGCGGATGGGTCGATGACGTACAAGCAGGCCATCGAGGCCCTTGGCGAGGCGAAGAAGGCCGACATCATCGCCACCAACGAACGGGCGATCGCCGAAGGCAAGGCGGCCGAAGCCCAGCAGCTGATGGCGGATACGCAGCAACAGGTGAAACAGGGGCTGCTGGATTCGGTCCTGGCCGGCGAAAGCTTTGCCGACGTGCTCGCCAATGTCGGCAAGATGTTCGCGCGCGCCGCGCTCGAGGCCGCGCTGTTCAACGAGGGCGCATGGTCCTCGGCCGGTGGCGGCAAGGGGCTGCTCGGCGGCATCGTGGGCGCGATCTTCAGCGGCTGGTCATCCGGCGGCTATACCGGCCCCGGCGGCAAGCACGAGCCGGCCGGCATCGTGCACAAGGGCGAGGTGGTCTGGTCGCAGGACGATGTGCGCCGCGCCGGGGGCGTTGGCGTTGTCGAAGCCATGCGCCGCGGCTCGCGTCTCCCCGGGCTTGCCGATGGCGGGGTGGCGGCAATGCCCATGATGCGGCTTCCGCAGATTCCCATTGGCGCTGCGGCGCCGCGGGGCACGGCCGTCAACGCCACCTTCGCGCCGAACATCAGCATCGCGCCCGGCGTCACCCAGGCCGAGCTGGGGATGACAATGGCTGCCGCTCGGCAGGAATACGAGAGGAATTTCCTGCCCATGCTGCAAAAGCACCTGCCCAGCTATAACGAGCGGTACGCCTGATGCCCGAAGTGATCGCCTGGCCGTGCAGCCTGACCCGGCCGATGGATGTCAGCTATTTCATCCAGTGGACCTCGCGCGACGCCGGTGCCAATCTGGCCGGCGTTGCGCAGGTTCTCGCGCCGGGCATGGGCGCCTGGCGGGTGGATATCACCATCCCGCGGGATTTCGACGGAACCAGGGTCAAGGAGCTGGAGGCCTTGGTCTCGGAAATGCGCGGCCGCTACAACGTGGCGAACCTGTGCATCTGCGATCCCTACAAATATGGCCCGCGCGTGAGCCCCGTGCAGACCCCGTTCAGCGATGGAACATGGTTCAGCGACGGCACAGGTTTCACCGACCCGGCGGCGGGCACGCAACCGCTGCTGACCTCGGCCGCGGTCGCGGCCGGGGACAATGAGCTTTATGTGGACCTGACCAACCCGGTGCGGCCCTCCCTGCGCATCGGCGACATGTTCTCGGTCAACGGGTTCCTTTACCGCGTGGTGCGCCGCAACGCCGCCGGCTGGGTCAAGTTCGAACCATCCGCGCGCCGCGCCATTCCATCCGGCACCGCCCTGACCACCAACCCGCCGCGCTTCTATGGTCGGTTCATCGACGACATGCAGGGGCAGCGGACCCGCGAGATGCTCAAATGGGGTCAGAGCATCACCATTTCCTTCATCGAGGCATTCGACAGATGAGCCCAGAGCTTGCCGCTTTTCTAGAAAGCGACCCCGAAGTGGTGCCGCTGGTCCGGCTGTTCCACCTGCATTTCGGATCGGTGCAGTATTACCTCAACGAAACGGAGGCGCCGCTCACCTTCGCAGGCCAGGTCTGGCAGCCCTGCATGGGCTGGATCGGCGCTGACCCGCTCAGCCTGTCGGCCAATCCCTTCGATGCCAACCCGGCCTATTACACGGTCTGGAACGTCGGCAACAAGGAGGGCGAGGATCTGGCCTATGAGGCGCTGAACAACCCGGCGTCCTGGTCGGACAAGCTGGTCCGGCAGCTTTGGGCGGTGCGAGGCTTCCCGCACGACGCCATCGTGATGCATGCCGGCCGGATCGTCGATGTGAAGCCGCGCGAGAATGCCGGGCTGGCCGAGATCCGCGTCCGCGCCGAAACCATCGCCGCCACCCGGAATTACACGCCCCTCGGCGAATATACCGACCGCGACCAGCAGCGCCGTCATCCGGGCGACCTCGGATGTCAGTATGCGGCCTCGCTGGTCGGCAAGAAGATCAAGGGATGGCTGATCGGCTAGCGGCCTTTGTCGAGGCCACCGCCGCGCGGCCCTGGGATTGGGCCGCCGAGAACTGCACTTTCTGGGTCGCGGATTGGGGACTGGTGCGCTGGGGCGTGGATTTCGCGGCCCGGTATCGCGGCAGGTGCCGCAGCGAGGAGGATGCCGACGCGCTGGTGGGTGGTGATCTGGTCGCGCTGGTCAGCCCGGAAATTCCGCTGCCGCGCAAGGGTGCCCCAGCCGAGGGCGATATCGGCGTGATCGAGTTTCGGGGCCGGCAGGTCTCGGCCATCTGGTCTGGAAGCCATTGGCTGATCAGGACGCCCCGCGGCGTTGCCATGGTGCGCGCCCAGGCTATTGCAATCTGGGGTGATTGAATGCCAGCTGTAGGAGGATGGCTCGCTGCCGTCTGGACGGGAGCCAGCGCCGCCGGCGCGGTGGGCGCGAGTCTGCTGAAGCTCGCCGTGGGCCTTGCGATCAACATGGCCGTCGCCAAGGTCACGGCTCCGAAAGGGCCGCGGCCGCAGGAGCTGCAAACCGAACTGCGATCCAGCAATGCCCAGCGTATCCGTCATCTGGGCCGAGTCCGCGCCAGCGGCACCGTGATGTTCTGGGACTGGGCGAACCTGCGGGATTTTACCGAACCGCCCGGCGGATGGTGGGACAATATCAAATGGAGAATCGGCAAGCGCCGCCTCTACAAGCTGATCGCGGTCGCCGAGGGCGGCATGGACGCGGTCCATCAGTGGTATCTCGATGGTGACCCGGTCGATGTAGACGCGGACGGATGGGTGACTTCCGAACCGTGGAACCGGGCCGGTATCCGACTCCAGTTCCGCAAGGGGGTCGAGGGGGACCAGTGGGACGGCGGTGATTGGCCCGAGCTGCGCGCCGCCTTTCCCGATCAGTGGACCGTGAACCACCGCCTGCGGGGCGTGGGCACGATCCTGGCCACCTTCGACGCGGTTGGCGGCAATGACATCGCGGAAATCTATGGCGGCGGTGAGCCCGAAGTATCGGCCCTGATCCAAGGCGCCGGCGCCTATTGGGCGGCCGATGGATCGACCATCAATGGCCGCAACCCTGCGGTGCATCTGTCGGATGTCATGGCCAATCCGGCCTATGGCGCGTTGACGACGAACGACATCGATCTGGCTCTGCTTGGCGTCGCGCGCACGGATTGCAACGCTCTGGTCCCGACCGATGGCGGCACCCGCACCAGATATCAATCCGGGATCAGCTACGCCCTGTCGGACTCGCTCAAGGACACGGCGCAGAAGCTCCTCGATGCGATGGGCGGCCGAGCTTGGATCACGCCGGAGGGCAAGCTGGCGGTCGCGGCTGGCGTCTGGAGCGCGCCGACGGTTACGATCGAGGAGCGTCACATCGTCGAGATGGAATATGGCGCCGGGACCGAGCGCATCAACCGGGTCACCACGTTGGTGCCGACCTTCGTCGCGCCGCAGGTGCGCTGGCAGGAAGCCACTGCCGATCCGGTCGAGGACGCCGATGCGATCGCAAAATGGGGCGAGGGGCAGCCCAAGGGCGTGGACCTGCTGGCTGTCCAGCATCATGGCCAGGCGGCACATATCTGCAAGCAAATGCTTGCGCGCATGAATCCGGATCGCAGGATGACCATCAAGCTCCGCGCCTTTGGCTTGCGCCTGATCGGTGAGCGGGTCGTAAGGGTCAACTTGCCGCGTCTCGGCCTGGCGGGGGTGCCGTTCTGGATCGATAACCTGGCCTTCGACGGCACTAATGTCACGGTCGATCTGATCGAGGCCGACCCGGCCTCCTTCGATTGGACGGCCGAGGAGGAGGGCGAGCCGCCGGCGATCCTGACCCCCGTGGATCGGGGTACGGCCGGGCGGGCTACTGCGATCACCAGCGTCTCGCTGATCACTAATGACGGGCCGCCCTATATCAGGATCGAGGGCACGCTGACCGCCCAGGCGGGTGACAACCTCATGGCGCAGTTCCGTCGCACCGGCAGCCCGCTCGCCTGGACCGACATGATCGCAGAGGCCGCGTCGGGCGGCGGTTTCTCTTTCCGCACCATGCCGCTCGGCGACCTGTCCGAATATGACTTCCGGGTGTTCTTCGGACGCTACGAGAACAGTTCGGGAGGCCGGGAGTTGCGCATGCAGTCCGTGCCCGTCGAGGTGATCGGCGTTGACGTGGTGGCCAATGGCAATCCGCCTGACGAACCAGTCGTCCTCTCGGCCAGCGGCAGCGCCGGCGATGATCTGGTCGTGATGTTTACGGTCGATCTTGGCGCGAATTACCATCGCACCGGGCTCTACCGTGCTGCACCCGGCGCACCGTTCGGCTCTGCGGCATTGGTCAAGTGGTCTTATGACCAGTCCTCCCAGGTCACCATGACCGCGCCGATTCCGCCGTCTGGCGGCCGATACTGGCTGCGGTCCGAAAACCAATCCCAGGTCGCGTCCGACCCGGTCGAAGTCGGCAACTATCCCGCCTGACCAGGCGCAAATCCAGCAAACACCGGCGGTCCTTCGGGGCCGCTTTTTCATGTGAGGCATGCATGTCATTCCAGAGCGATGCGAACGCGACCTATGTGAACGGCCAGGCGGTCGACAAGAACGAGGTGCGAAGCCTTTGGGGAATGGTCGACTGGGTGGTCTCCAATGGCGGCAAAATTTTCACCAACCGCGCCGAAGCGGTGAGCTTCGGCCAGGACAGTCTGCCCGCGGCGCTGGGGCGCATCATCACGCTCGAGGGTAATTACCTGGTCATGCGCGGCCAGGGCCAGACCGAGGATGATCCGCTGTTCGAAACCGCGCCCCGCTGGGGCGTCCTCGTGCGCATACCCAACAGGGCTCTGGTCGAGTCGATCAGCAACCTTGGCGACGTCCTTGCCCTGCAGACCGATACCGAGGCGAGCACGGCGCAGTTGGTGGTGGCGACCATCCCGGCCGCGCAGGCCCACATCTCGCTCAATGCGGGTCAGCTGCTGCGCTTCCGCTGGCCGTTCACCAATACCGGTGCGGATCCGGTCATCACTATCGGCGGGACTGCCTATACGATCCAGCGCCGGCTTGGCGGCGATCTCCAGCCCAGCGACCTGGTGGGCGGTTTCCGCTATACGGGCTACATCTACACCAACGATCCCGCGATCATCCGGCTGTCGGAATCGGTTGGTGCTTCCGACATCAACGGCCTGCGGGGCTCGCTGGAGGCTGGCTCGATCATCCCGCTGGTCAATATCGGCGGTACTGGCAATGCGATCACCGCCGACCTTGCGGCCCCAGCCGTCGCCGCCGGCGTCACGGTCACGGGCAGCCTGTCGGTTCGCTATATCCCGGCCGAGACCAATACCAACGATGCCGAAACGGACGTGACGTTGCACGTTTCGGGAGATGAGCCGCGGATCCTGCGCACCGAGGACGGCGGGCGGCTGCCCGCGGGCTACTTCGTTTCGGGGCGGGCCTATACGCTCGACAGGCGGGGCGGTGGGGGCTGGCGCGTTTCGGCGGGCGGGACAGCGCGCGCCGATCTGACCTCTGTCGTCGGAACCTCGGGTACGATGCGCCTGACCAATATCGCCGGCACGGGCAATGACATCACGGCCGACCTGGGCGTGCCCTTCGCCGCTTTGTCATCGATCGCCAAGATCGAATACATCCCGACCCTCGCCAACGAAGAAGGCCAGGTCTACCTGTCCATCGGCGGCGGCGCGCAGGTGCAGGTCTTCTCGCTCAAGGGCGGCGGCAACCTGCCTGCCGGATATTTCACTCCGGGCGTCAGCTTCATCCTGGCGCGACGGACTGCCGGGTGGCGCGTGGTCAACAGCAACCTGGATTCTACGGATATTCCCTCGATCCAGGCGCAGGGCGGCAAGATATTCTCGTCGGTTGCGAATGCGATCAGCTACGGGCAGGCGTCTTTGCCGGCATCCCTTGGCAAGATCTACATCGCTTATGAGGGGTTCCTGCAAATCCGGTCGCCGTCTTCGCAGGTGTCGCCCTTGTTCGAGACCGCACCCTATTGGGGCGTCGAGACGCAGCTGGCATCGAACTATCCGATCAGTCGCTTCGGCCTCGTGCAGTTGACCGCTCCGACGCTGGTCGATGACACCTATACCGCGGCCGTGGCCGCTGCATCCGAAACCCAATTCCTGATCGGCTCGGCATCGAACAACAACAAGTTCCTGTTCACCCCGAATGTGAACAGCCCGGCCAGCCCCCGGCTGGTGGTCTCGACCTATTCCGAGACCGCCTATCCCATCGTCTCGAAATCGGGGGCGCAGCTGCCGGCCGGGGCGCTGAAGGCGGGCAGCACCTATATCCTCGCCCGGGTGGGCTGGAACGTCTATCGCGTGCTAAACGAGGACGCGCCCGAGGTGCCGCCGAATCTGGTCCAGCGGATCGGCGAGCTTGAGATCGGGCTGGTCTCCGAAACGGGCGCGCGCGAAGTCGCAGATGACGGCATCCGGGCCGATGTTGCGGCGCGCGACAATGCCCGCATCGCCGACATCGCCGAGCTGCAGGACCGGATCACCTCCTTCGAGTCCGGCACCCGGATCGTCGGGGACTGGGACGCCTCCAGCGGCGCATTCCCGGCTGCCCGGCCGGATGCATCGCCCATCGAGGCCGGCGATCAGTGGAACGTCACCGGCGCCGGTACCGTCGATGGCGTGAGCTTCGCCCCGGGCGACATCCTGACCGCGCTGGCAGATGGCGGCGGCGAAACCTATGCCGACACCTGGTCGCGCCGCGCCGGCACGGCCACCATCGCCGCGCAGGTCTCGACCACCGAGCCCGGTGTCTCGGTCCAGCACTTCCTGGACTATGCGAACTACGTGTTCCCGTCCCGCGCCGCCCTGCTGGCGGTCGGCATCCCCATGGGCGTTCGGACCCTGTCGTTCAGGCATGGCTACCTGGTGCTGGAGGTCACCCGGACGGACGATCCCGATCAGTCCTGCCTGATGACCGCGGATGGCGCGCTATGGGCACCCAAGGGCCGGCCGACGCCGATCCATTTCGGCGCCGTGGGCGACAAGACTCCAGGCGTCCCGGCGACCGACGATACGGTTCCGGTTCAGGCTTGGCTCGACTGGCTCAAGCGCAACCAGGCCTGCGGCTGGCTGCCCGGCGGTTTCTGGTACCAGCTCACCTCGGTGAACCTGTGGTCTGATAAGCCGTTTTCCATCATGGGCGACGGCTGCCGCACCTGCGGGTTCTATGTCAGCAACCCGGATCGCCGGTCCGCTGGCCTAAAGACGACGCATCCGATCACGCCGTCTATCCGCTCGATGCAGATCGACCTCTACGATTTCATGCTGTCGAGCGACGCCGGCAACAAGGCCCCGCTGTATGAGCATCGCTTCACCTCGGGGCTGAAGATGCATCGGATCTTGTTCACGGCGCAGGGTAACTGGGGAACGGCCGACCATTCGTATGCCGTGCTGTCAAAATGCTGGAACGTCGATCTGTCGGAGATCACCTCCTGGCGCGGCGGGGTTTATTTCGCGCCGTTCGAGATCCCGCTCAACCAGCGTTTCAACATGACCTTGGGCAGCGACCGCATCACGGCGGACGGCGGCGATTTCGCATTCACCTCGGCCATGGAGGGCAAATATCTCAACCTGATCGGCGACGGCCGAGGCCAGGCCTTCCTGATCGCCGAGGTGATCAGCCCCACCGAGATCCGCACCGAGGCCGTCGCAGAGGCAGGCTTCCCCTCGGCGCGGGCGACGTTTGGGCATGTCCGGGGCACCATCGCTCAGGGCAGCGATATCCTCGTCCTGGAGGCGGATGTCCTGACGGCTGATGATGAGGGGCGCCGGGTCTATGTCCATGGCGCCGATCAGGACTGGCAGGGACAGCCGTTGCCGCTGGTCACCCGCGTTGCCGCGGTCAACGGACCGAACATCACCCTCGACCACGAGGCAGGGCGTTCGGTGGCTCTGACCGAACTGATCTTCGATCCGGTGTTCGATTTCGGGGACGAGAAGGTCGGCGAGGTGAACGAGTTCACCAACGACTTCAAGTTCAAGGATCTGCATATCGAGCGGTATTCCGGCACCGCCCTCGTGGCCACCGGCACCCGGACGGACGGCGCCTCGATGAAGCTGCACGGCAATGCTATGAACGACGGCTGGGAGGTCCATGCCCTGCAGTCGGGCATCCAGGGCTATCTCTATAACTGGTATGGTCATCTGGACGGGGCTTTCGAGCAGATGTCGGTCGGCAACGACACCGGCCGCATCATGATCACCGGCAACAAGAGCGTCTGCAACTTCGGGTTCATCTCGGCGGTGCTCAGGTATGACTTCCCGGCGATCTGCATGGACCTCAACGCAGACGGGGCGCTGGTCAATGTCGAGGGCATTCATCACATCTCCGGCAACGCCACGCAGGAGCTTTTCCGGGATGCGCTGAAGGTCAAGGGTGCGGGCAAGATCACCTGCGGCTTTATCGGCGGCGGCGGAAACTCTCCGCAGCGGCCGCTGGAGAATGTCGGTTTCTCGGTGCCCACCGTGACGGTCAGCACCTTGCCCGACCCATCGAAGGGGCCGGGGCCGATCTATGTCAGCGATGCGCCCGGCGGGTCCATCCTGGCATTCTCGGACGGCCTGCACTGGCTGCGGAGCGATGATCGGTCGATCGTCGGGTGAGCTAACGGCACCCATGACCTGCACCCGCTTCGGCGGGATTTTTTTATGCGCAAATGGAGAGACGATGGATACACCCCCTGAACCCGGCCTGATCGAGGCCATGCAGAAACTGATCGGCGGGGCAGGGACGGCCATGGTCGCTGCCGTCGTCGGTCGCCTGATGTGGCATGCCGGCGAGGTCCGGGCCCGCCGCCGCCCGGCCTTCGGGTTGTTCATGATCTGGGAGCTTCCGATGGCCATCGGGATGGCGCTGATCGGTGATGGCGCTGGCGAATACCTGGAACTGACTGACCCGCAGACCGTGGCGCTGATCGCGGTGCTGTCCTACCTCGGCCCGCGCGGCATCTGCGCGGCGCTGGAGCGCTGGTGGGTCAATCGGAGGGCACCGTAAACGCCCAGCTCTGCCGCCAGCCCCTCCAGCGCGGCAATCGTCGCGTCGTAGCTGTTCCCGGCCTTCGGGAACCGCGCCTTGCCTGAAGCCCGGCCTCTCTCAGTTCGCGAAGGCGTCGATCAGGTTCAGCACCGCGAGGATCTTCCGGGTGCCGCTGTCGACGCGGTAAATCCGGCCATCGTCCCGGTAGTAGTTCCACCCCCGGCGCTGCTCCAGGCCGTACCGGTCCAGATCGCGGATCAACAGGTAATCGCCGATGCGTAGCGTATCGCCGACCCGGGTGCCGTAACGTTTGCCGACCTGACCGGGCGGAATGCAGGGCGGGTTCTTCTTGGCGAGGCCGGGCGGGCAATCGGTCACATAGCGGACCGGCGCGCGGTGGCTGTCCCTGTGGCCGCGGTCGTCGTGATGACGCGCGGGCCCGCCTTTGCCATGCCCGCGTCCAGGATCGGCGACGGCCGGGGCCGAACCAAAGGTGGCAACGGTCAAGGCGGTCAGCAGCATCGGTGCCAGTTTCATCGTTCGTGCTCCGTAGAATTCACAGAGCAATATAGCTTTGGCCCCAGCGGCAGTTGCATCACAAAAACATGCGCTGGCGGAAAGCTGCCAGCGAGAACATCCGGGAACCGACCCAGATCGTTCCCGAACCGGTCAGTTTAGAACCGGGACCATTTCGCGAATGAACGTGGAACATCCCACCCATCGCCTTGCCCCGCGCGGGGCTTTTTCATTGGAGAAACGCATGATCCCAGCAGGGTTCAAGGGCCGCGCCACGCGGCTCACCGATATCGACGTGGCGCGCACGGCGCGGCTGATCGGCGCTGGCGAGGATGAAATCCGCGCCGTGATCGAGGTCGAGACCTCGGGCGGCGGCTTCGACGGCAAGGGCCGGCCGAAGATGCTCTTCGAGCCGCATGTGTTCTGGCGCGAGCTGGGGCCGGGGCAGAAGCGCGCCACGGCCGAGGCTTCGGGCCTGGCCTATCAGCGGTGGGGCAGCGCGCCATATCCGAAGGACAGCTATCCGCGCCTGGCGCTGGCCATGAAGATCGACACGAATGCCGCGCTGCGCTCGGCCAGCTGGGGCCTGGGCCAGATCCTCGGCGACAATCACAAGGCTGCCGGCTTTGCGACGCCCGGCGACATGGTCGAGGCGTTCTGTCACAGCGAGGTCGCCCACCTCGAGGCGATGATCGGCTTCATTATCTCGGAGGGGCTGGACGATGAATTGCGCCGGCATGACTGGTCCGGCTTCGCCCGCGGCTACAACGGCCCAGGATACGCGACCCATGGCTATCACACGAAGCTCGCCGCGGCGTTCAAGAAATGGCAGGCGATCCCGGACACGCTGGCGCCGGCATGCCCGAAGATCGGCCTTGGCAGCCGAGGGGATGCGGTGCGCCACGCCCAGCAACGGCTGACTGAGCGCGGCTTCGACACCAAGGGCGTGGACGGCATCTTCGGCGCCAATACCCGCGCCGCCACCGTCGCTTTCCAGAAATCCGCCGGCCTCAAACAGGACGGCGTCATCGGGCCCAAGACCTGGGCCGCTCTTCTCAAGGAGAACTGATCCATGAATTCCGTATTCGTCCGCATGGCGATCTATGTCCTGTCGCCGCTGCTCACCATGCTGGCCGGCCTGCTGGGCGGCTGGGGCGTCTCCTATGACGCCACCTCGCACATGCTGACCATCAACGTCGAGACGGTGATCGCCGCCGCGGTCGCGGCCGCAGGCCTCTCCGGCGCGGTCTTCGCCAGATGGGGGGTGAGGTAGTGCGCTCGCACTATGACGCGGCGCTTGCCGCTTCCTTGGTTGCCGGCCTCACGGTCGGCGCCGCCTTCGCGGCGGTCGCGCTGATCACGGCCCAGGCGATGGGGGTGCCGGCAGTTACGCCGCGCTGATCTTGCCTAGTCGATGCATAGACCGCTCTCGGTTCAGTCCCGAGGGCGGGCTTTGTGCTCCTGATGCGGCTCAGTGCCCGGAATGAGTTTACAATTCTCCCCGTAAGCGTCTGAAAATTTTAGAGGCGTTCATTCCCGAGTTTACCGGATAGCACATTGTTCTTGTTCGATTTTGGCACGCCCTCCGGGCCTACCAGAACACCTTTCGCAGACGTTCGCAGTAACCCAAAAACGCCTTAATTTCAGGGTGTTTACGGGTATTGTCGTTCTCGGGTGCTCACGTTCGTTCGCGGGCATCCTAGACAGAATCATGGTATCAACATCCTGCCGATACCATGCGAACGAAGGGCCTAGGCCACCAGCATCGGCGTCCCGTTCACCTCGTCGTGCAGATCAACCAGCGCCTTCAACTTCTCGTCGTGAACCCAGATGTGGGCGCCGTCCTCCTGGTACATCGACCCGTTGGCGAACTGCAGCAGCTTGCTGGTCAGGACGGCGGCGTTCACTGCCTCGACATCATAGACCTCGCTGACGAGGGTACGGGTCGGGCCGCTGAATTTTACTTGATTGTCCGCGGTGTCCCTTGTGCGGTGCTATTAGCGCAGAAGGCCCTTGTTTTGCTGGTGTTTCGGCCCTTCCGTCAGGGTTTTGCCAGACAGTCAAGTCACTTGATTGTTCGCGACCCTCGGATCGCCCCTGCGGACGCCCGATTTGAAAAGGGCCTTCATGCAGGAGGCCCAGCCTCTGCGGGGACTTGATAGGTTCTCGAAGGCTTCGAAAGGGTTTTTCGAGAGGCCCTTTCAATCCGGCCAAGACACGGCCGACCGCCCCTCGACGGCGACCATCCTTCATTTCTGATGTCCCCGGCCCCCCTCGGAGCAGCACCTTCAAGGGCCATCAAGCCTTGGCAATCAAAGCCTTTTTCCGCGAGCCCACGCATTCAGGCGGGTATTCCCACATTCTTCGATTCAGATGTCCCGTATCCTTCGTCCTGGAATCGCCTTGTCCATCGACAAGGCGGCCGCCCGTCATCCCCCGCCTGCACCCAGCCGTTTCAGACGCCGCGCCGGTCCAGGAAGCCTGCCAGCACATCGGCCAGGCGGTCGGCCCAGAGCTGCTGGCCCGCCGCATCGGCGATCAGATCGTTCCTGACCTCGATCAGCACGTTGGGTCGGCCCTGCGCCAGGGCATGGCGGTCGATGGAATCGCCGTCCAGGTGGCCGGAATAGGGCTCGTTCTCGCCGGTGATCCAGCCCAGGTCGCGACATTCGCGCACCAGGGCGGGGCCCAGCCGCTTGTCGCGATGCGAATAAAGCACCCCCACCGCCCAGGGCCGGCGCGGCCGGCCGCGCAATTGCCGGGTAAAGCTGTGGATTGCGCAGATCGCCCGGCGCGGATGCTTTGCCGCCAGCCGGGCATAGGCCTCGTGATAGGGGCGGTAAAGCCGGTCGAGCCGCCGTTCCCGCTCGGCCGCGTCGATGTGGCGGTTGGCGGGAATCACCGTGCCGTCATAGATGCGCATCACCAGCGTCGGATCGTCCTCGCCCCGGTTCGGGTCGATCACCAGCCGCGAGAAATCCGACA
The DNA here is from genome assembly GCF_008824185.1 of Paracoccus pantotrophus. Lineage (NCBI taxonomy): Bacteria > Pseudomonadati > Pseudomonadota > Alphaproteobacteria > Rhodobacterales > Paracoccaceae > Paracoccus > Paracoccus pantotrophus. Next base: position 1,636,815 of record NZ_CP044426.1, on the reverse strand, counting down.
GGATCGCCGGTGCGTCCAGCCGCTCGGCCAGCGCCCGCGTCAGCCCGGCCGCGCCCACGTCATAGGCGATGTGGCGCGCCATGTCCTCGGGCGCAATGCCCAAGTCGCCGCCGCCGATCCAGCCCGGCACGCGGTTCGTCGCATGGTCGCAGGTGATCAGCCAGCGCGAGGGCCGGTCCTCTCCGATCGTTGAATAGGGCTGTGCCGTCATTCGTCTGTCGCCTTTCCGCAGCATGGTTTAGGCAATCGCCGGACCAAGCACCAGTTGCCGCAGGCGCCCGGATAGGCCATAACAGCAGCGACGATAGCGCAAACATGCACGGAGAGACGGATGAGACGGCATCGCAAGGTCAAGATCGTGGCAACCCTGGGCCCCGCATCCAGCGATTTCGCCACCATCCGGGCCCTTTTCGAGGCCGGCGCGGACGTGTTTCGCCTGAACATGAGCCACGGCACGCATGAGGAACAGCGCGCCCGCTATGACATCATCCGCCGGGTCGAGGCCGAATCGGGCCGGCCCATCGCGGTGCTGGCCGACCTGCAGGGGCCGAAGCTGCGCGTCGGCACCTTCGCCCAGGGGCCGCACGACCTGGCCGATGGGCAGGCCTTCCGCTTCGACCTGGATCCGGCGCCGGGCGATGCCAGCCGCGTCCAATTGCCGCATCCCGAGATCTTTGCCGCGCTGGAGCCGGGCGCCGAACTGCTGGTCAACGACGGCAAGATCCGCCTGCGGGTCGAAGCCTGCGGCGCGGATTTCGCCGATTGCACGGTGACGGCGGGGGGCGCGATCTCGAACCGCAAGGGGGTGAACGTGCCCGACGTGGTGCTGCCGCTGGCGGCGCTGTCGGAAAAGGACCGCGACGATCTGGAATTCGCCTGCGCGATGGGCGTGGACTGGCTGGCGCTGAGCTTCGTGCAGCGCCCCGAGGACGTGATCGAGGCGCGCGAACTGGCCAAGGGCCGCGCCGCCATCCTGTCCAAGATCGAAAAGCCCGCCGCCGTGCGCGCGTTTTCCGAGATCCTCAAGGTCTCGGACGGGATCATGGTGGCGCGCGGCGACCTGGGGGTGGAACTGCCGGTGCATTCCGTGCCGCCGATCCAGAAGCGGCTGGTGCGCGCCTGCCGCGCGGCGGCCAAGCCGGTGATCGTGGCCACGCAGATGCTGGAATCGATGATCGAAAGCCCGATGCCGACCCGCGCCGAGGTCTCGGACGTGGCCACCGCCATCTACGAGGGCGCCGATGCGGTGATGCTCTCGGCCGAAAGCGCGGCCGGCGCCTATCCGGTCGAGGCGGTCGCCACCATGGACAATGTCGCGCGTTCGGTCGAAAGCGATCCGACCTATCGCGACATCATCGAAAGCTCGCGCAGCGCCAAGCGCCAGACCGTGGCAGATGCCATCGTCGCCGCGGCGCGCGAGATCGCCGAGACCACCGACATCTCCTGCATCTGCGCCTTCACCCAGTCGGGCACCACCGCCAGCCTGACCGCGCGCGAGCGGCCGCGGGTGCCGATCGTCGCCATGTCCTCGGAACAGGACACGCTGCGCCGGCTGTGCCTGACCTGGGGCACGCATTGCGTGCAGACGCCCTCGCTGGAGCGTTTCAAGCAGGCGGTGGTCAATGCGGCCAAGGCGGCGCGCGATTTCGGCTTTGCCGACGAATCGAACCAGATCGTCGTCATGGCCGGGGTGCCCTTCAACGTGCCGGGCACCACCAACATCCTGCGCATCGCGCCCTGCGATGAGCGCTTGATCTATCGTACCGATCCGGAATAAGGCGCGGGTTCAAAGAGATCCGCAACGGAAAGGTGATCCGATGATCGATATCCTGCTGCTGGCCGGGGTGGCGCTTTGCGCGCTCTCGGTCCTTCTGGCCATCCTGTCGGTGGCGCGCACGCAGGCCCCCCGAGGCGCCGCGATCCTGCTGGTGCTGGGCATCGTGCTGCTGCTGGCGGGCGGCTGGCTCGATCAGCGGCCCTTCGGCATCCAGTCCCTGCAGGAAAGCTGGCAGCGGCTGGTGAGCGGCGAGGTGACGACCGGCACCGACCCGGTCACGGCGCCCGCGCCCGAGGCCCCGGCCGAGGAGGCGCCGGAGGAAGCCCCGGCCGCCGATGCAGCCGCGACACCGGCTGCCGAAGCCCCCGCGGCCGACACACCCGCGGCCGAACCCCCCGCAGTCGAAGCGCCCGAAGCGGCGGAGCCCGAGGCCGAGGCCCCGGCGGCGCAAGAGCCCGCGGCCGAAGAGCCTGCCGCCGACGCCGCAGATGCAGGCGAAAGCGAGGCGCCGGCCGAGGGTCAATAACCCTTGCCAATTCGTGCGTGTCCGCTTATAGGGCACGCTTCCACCCGCGCGGCCGGCCGAGATGGCATTGCCGAGTCGCGCGTTCACTCTGACCGCAAGGAGAGTAAAATGCCGAAGATGAAGACCAAATCGGCCGCCAAGAAGCGGTTCTCGATGACGGCCTCGGGCAAGGTCAAGGCCGGCCCGGCCGGCAAGCGCCACGGCATGATCAAGCGCTCGACGAAATTCATCCGCGACGTGACCGGGACCATGATCCTGTCCGATGCGGACGCGAAGATCGTCAAGAAATACATGCCCTACAACCGCTAAGGAGAACCGGACATGGCACGAGTCAAATCGGGTAAGATCACCCACGCCCGCCACAAGAAGGTTCTTGACGCGGCGAAAGGCTATTACGGCAACCGGTCGCGCAACTTCCGCACCGCGACCCAGGCCGTCGACAAGGCCAACCAATACGCCACCCGCGACCGCAAGACGCGCAAGCGCAACTTCCGCGCGTTGTGGATCCAGCGCATCAACGCCGCCGTCCGCGCCGTCGATGCCGAGATGACCTATTCGCGCTTCATCGCCGCGCTGGCGAAAGCGGGCATCGAGGTGGACCGCAAGGTTCTGGCCGATCTGGCCGTCCACGAGCCCGAGGCCTTTGCGGCCGTCGTGGCGCAGGCGAAAGCCGCCGCCTGAATCGGGGCGGGCGGATGAAACGGAGAAAACCCGCGTTCTTCCCGGCGCGGGTTTTTTCATGCCCGGATGCTGGAGGGAGAGGGGGGCTTTGCCCCCACACCGGCCCGGCCCCTCGAAGGGGCCGGGCCGGCGTTCCCCCAGGATATTTTGACAAGAAAGAAGCCGGGAGCTTCGGTCCTGCCGGCGAGGTCTTGCGCTGATGTCCCCCGATCGCCCGCCCAACCGCTATCCTGTGCGCGTGCCGCTGCACCACAAGCCGATGGGGGTGATCGCCAGCGCCATGACCGCGCGGCGCAACGTGCTGGAGCTGATCCCCGACCTTGCCACCCGTCAGCCCATGGTCTCGGGCAAGACCGGCAAGCGCTGGCACATGGTCATGGACCCCGAGGCGCTGCGCCGGGTGCTCAAGGATCGGGTTGAGGACTATCCGAAATCCTTCGTCACCCGGCTGATCCTGGAGCCCGCCATCGGCAATTCGATGTTCGTGGCCGAGGGTGCGCATTGGCGCTGGCAGCGCCTGGCCGCCGCCCCGGCCTTTGCCCAACGCCATGTCGAGGCGCTGGGTCCGGTGATGACCGCTGCCGCCGAGGCCAGTGCGCAGCGGCTCGCGGCGGCCGACGGCCCGGTCGATGTCTTTGCCGAGACCGTGGCTGCGACCTTCGAGGTGATCTCGGACGTGACCTTTTCCGGCGACGAGGGTTTCGACCGCGACGCGGTGCACCAGGCCATCGACGCCTATATCGCCGGCACGGCGCGGATTTCGGTGCTGGACATCCTGGGTTTGCCCGGCTGGATTCCGCGCCCCGGCCGGCTGTTTTCCGGCGGTGACCTGCGGCGGATGAAGCGCGTCGCCGACGAGGCGATCCAGGCCCGCGCCCGGTCGGGCCCGCGTGCGGTGCCGGACCTGTTGGACCTGCTGCGGGCCGGCGAGGATCCCGAGACCCATCGCCGCATGACCCCGGCCGAGCTGCGTGACAACCTGCTGACCTTTATCGTCGCCGGGCACGAGACGACGGCGCTGACGCTGGCCTGGGCGCTTTACCTGCTGGCCTTCGATCCGCAGGTCCAGCACCGCGCCGCCATCGAAGCGGGCACGGTGCTGGGCGGTCGCGCGGCGACCGCCGCCGATCTGCCGCGCCTGACCTATATCCGGCAGGTGGTCGAGGAAGCGCTGCGCCTTTATCCGCCCGCGGCCTTCCTGTCGCGCACTGCCCGCATCCACGACACGCTGGGCGGGCGCGAGGTGCGGCCGGGCGACACGATCATGCTGCCGATCTATGCACTGCATCGCCACCGCATGCTCTGGGACGATCCCGACCGCTTCGACCCCGAGCGTTTCGCCCCCGGCGTGACCCGCGACCGCTTTGCCTTCCTGCCCTTTGGCGCCGGTCCCCGGATCTGCATCGGCGCCAGTTTCGCCTTGCAGGAGGCGGTGATCATCCTGGCCACGCTGGTCGCGCGTCTGCGCTTCGAACTGACCGCACGCCAGCCGCAGCCGCGCATGATCCTGACGCTTCGGCCGCATGGCGGGGTCTGGCTGACGGTTTCCGAACGCTCTTGAAAGCCCGGCCGGCCCGCGCCAAAGTCGCGCCATGATCACCATCTATCACAAGCCGACCTGCTCGACCTCGCGCAAGGTCTTGCAGATGATCCGTGACGCCGGGTACGGGCCCGAGATCGTCGATTATGCCCGCGAGGGCTGGACCCGCGCCCAGCTTCTGGGCCTGCTCGCCGCCGCCGACGTGACCCCGCGCCAGGCGCTGCGGGTCAAGGGCACCGATGCCGAGGCGCGCGGTCTGCTGGATGCCGGCGATGCGGACATTCTGGCCGCCATGGTCGAGAACCCGCTGCTGGTCGAGCGTCCCTTCGTCTGCGGCCCCGGCGGCGTGCGGCTGTGCCGCCCGGCCGAGCTGGTGGCGGAAACCTTCGCCCGCTGAGGCTTTTCCCTGCGGCCCCCACGTGCTATCGGCGCAGGCAAACCGCAAGGAAGCCCGCCCATGTCCGACCTGACCGTTCTTCGCCAGTCCTATCTCGACCGCATCTCGACCGCCGCCGATGGCGACGCGCTGGAGCAGGTGCGCCTGGCCGCCCTTGGCAAGAAGGGCGAGATCAGCGGCATGATGAAGGAACTGGGCCGGATGACGCCCGAGGAGCGCCAGACCCGAGGCGCCGCGCTGAACCGGCTGAAGGACGAGATCGACGCCGCGCTGCGCGCCCGCAAGCAGGGGCTGGAGGATGCGGCGCTGGATGCGCGGCTGAAGCAGGAATGGCTGGACGTGACCCTGCCGGGCCGGCCGCGGCCGCAGGGCACCATCCACCCGATCAGCCAGGTCACGGAAGAAGTCACCGCGATCTTCGCCGACATGGGCTTCCGCGTCGCTGAGGGCCCGCAGATCGAAAGCGACTGGTTCAACTTCGATGCGCTGAACATCCCCCCGAGCATCCCGCCCGGCAGGAGCATGACACCTTCTTCATGGCCCGCGCGGCGGACGACCCGCGCCCGCCGCATGTGCTGCGGACCCATACCTCGCCGGTGCAGATCCGTGCCATGCAGGCCAGCGGCGCGCCGATCCGGGTGATCTGCCCGGGCCGCGTCTATCGCATGGACATGGACCAGACCCATACGCCGATGTTCCACCAGGTCGAGGGGCTGGCGCTGGGCAAGGACATCTCGATGGCGAACCTGAAATGGACGCTGGAGGAGTTCTGCCGCGCCTTTTTCGAGGTGGACGAGGTCGAGCTGCGCTTCCGCGCCTCGCATTTCCCCTTCACCGAGCCCTCGGCCGAGGTCGACATCCGCTGTTCCTGGGAGGGCGGCAAGCTGACCATCGGCCAGGGTGAAAGCTGGCTCGAGATCCTGGGCTCGGGCATGGTGCATCCCAAGGTGCTGGCGGCCGGCGGCATCGACCCCGAGGCATGGCAGGGCTTCGCCTTCGGCATGGGCATCGACCGGATCGCCATGCTGAAATACGGCATTCCCGACCTGCGGGCATTCTTTGAAAGCGATCTGCGCTGGCTGCGGCATTACGGGTTCGCGGCGGGGGACGTGCCGAGCGTGAGCGGTGGGCTGTCGCGGTGAGGGATGCCCCTTCGGTTGGTCGGACCGAGGAGTATGATTTCTCCGGGGCGCTGACGCGGATATGGACGATCGGAGGGATTGCCATATCTGTATCTGCCTTTTCTGTAGGTATAAAGACGGCACTTGTCACCGCGGCCGTTCCAGAGCTCAGCCCCGAAATGCAAGAGCCTTGGTTGATCGCGGTTGCACTGATGGCCCTGTCTTTGCCCGCCATGACGTTTTTCACGGTGGTTCTTTTCCTAGGGTCAGGATGCATTGATTTCTGTTGCGCTGCGTGATTCACGCCTCCGAAAACGGAGCGGTGACATGAGCGATCTCTTCTGGCTGACCGACGCGCAGATGGCGCGCCTGGCTCCCTTCTTTCCCAGGTCGCACGGGAAGCCCCGGGTTGATGACAGACGGGTGCTGAGCGGGATTATTTTCATCAATCGCAATGGCTTGCGTTGGCGCGATGCGCCCGCCTCGTATGGCCCACATAAGACGCTCTACAGCCGGTGGAAGCGTTGGAGCGAAAAGGGCATCTTCGCGCGGATGATGGCCGGGCTGGCGGCGGAACACGGCGAGAAAACGACCGTGATGATCGACGCAACATACCTCAAGGCCCATCGAACGGCGACCAGCATGGCCGCCAAAAAGGGGGGCGTGGTCGCCTGATCGGTCGAACCAAAGGCGGTATGAACACCAAGCTGCACGCCATCTGCGACAGTCAGGGGCGACCGATCGACCTGTTCGTCACCGCTGGACAGGTCAGCGATTATATCGGCGCTCGGGCCCTGCTGAGTGGTCTGCCAAACGTCAAATGGCTACTCGGGGATCGTGGCTATGACGCTGACTGGTTCAGAGAAGCGTTGCAGGACAAGGGGATACGTGCCTGCATCCCAGGCCGGAAGAAACGCAAGACGCCGATCAAATACGATAAGCGGAGATACAAGCGGCGTAACCGCATCGAGATCATGTTCGGCAGGCTCAAGGACTGGAGGCGCGTCGCGACCCGCTATGACCGATGCCCCAAGGTGTTCCTCTCAGCCATCGCCCTCGCGGCTCTCGTCATCTATTGGTTATGAATCCTGACCCTAAGAAACCTGCGCGTAGCCGCGACCGCGCACGGGCGAAGTTTGTCGTCGGGTCGCGACAAGGGCCCTGCGCATCCGGCTCCACCACCCTACCAATCCGCCGCGCCATGCGCTAAGGGTCGCGCAAACCCGACGGAGCCGCCGCAATGAAATTCACCCTCTCCTGGCTCAAAGAGCATCTCGACACTCAAGCCTCCCTCGATGAGATCACCGAGGCGCTGACCGACCTTGGCCTCGAGGTCGAGGGCGTGGCCGATCCGGCTGCCAAGTTGAAGACCTTCACCCTGGCCAAGGTTCTGCATGCCGAGCAGCATCCCGATGCCGACCGGCTGCGGGTCTGCAAGGTGTTGACGGACGAGGGCGAGAAGCAGATCGTCTGCGGCGCCCCCAATGCCCGCGCCGGCATCACCGTGGTGCTGGCCAAGCCCGGCGATTATGTCCCCGGCATCGACGTGACCCTGGGCGTCGGCAAGATCCGCGGCGTCGAAAGCCATGGCATGATGGCCTCGGAACGCGAGCTGGAACTATCGGAGGAGCATGACGGTATCATCGAGCTGCCCTCGGGTGAGGTGGGCGACAGGTTCGTCGATTGGCTGGCCGCGAACCGGCCCGAGGCCGTCGATCCGGTGATCGAGATCAAGATCACCCCGAACCGCCCCGATGCGCTGGGGGTGCATGGCATCGCCCGCGACCTTGCCGCGCGCGGGCTGGGCCGGTTGAAGCCGGTCAGGGACGTGACCGTGCCGGGCAGCTTTGCCTCGCCCATCCAGGTGGCGATCGCGCCCGAGATGGCACCGAAGGCGCCGTTCTTCAGCGGCCGGCTGATCCGCGGGGTCAGGAACGGGCCGTCGCCGGACTGGCTGCAAAAGCGGCTGACCGCCATCGGGCTGCGGCCGATCAACACGCTGGTGGACATCACCAATTTCTTCACCTTCGACCTGAACCGGCCGCTGCATGTCTTTGATGCCGACAAGGTCAAGGGCGACCTGACCGTGCGCGCCTCGGTCGAGGGCGAGGCATTGCTGGCGCTGGACGGCAAGACCTATGCCTTTGCCCCCGGCACCATGATCATCGCCGACGAGGCCGGCCCGGAAAGCATCGCCGGCATCATGGGCGGCGAGCATAGCGGCTGCTCGGACCAGACGGTGAACGTCTTCCTGGAAAGCGCCTATTGGGATCCCATCGCCATCGCCACGGCGGGCCGGGCGCTGAAGATCAACTCGGACGCGCGCTATCGTTTCGAGCGCGGCGTGGATCCGGCCTTTACCCAACCGGGCCTGGAACGGGCGACGCAGATGATCCTGGAGCTTTGCGGTGGCGAGGCCTCCGAGGTGGTGACGGCGGGCGCGGTGCCCGACACGACCCGCAGCTACCTTCTGGAACCGGCGCGGGTCAGCAGCCTGGTCGGCATGGACATCCCCGAGGCCGAACAGCGCGCGACGCTGACCGCGCTGGGTTTCCGGCTGGAGGGCGACCGGGCCTTCGTGCCCAGCTGGCGTCCCGATGTGCAGGGCAGCGCCGACCTGGTCGAGGAGGTGGCGCGCATCGCCAGCCTGACCAAGCTGCAGGGCCAGCCGCTGCCGCGCCCGCAGGCGGGCGTGCCGCAGCCGGTGCTGACCCCCTTGCAGCGCCGCGAACAGGCGGCGCGGCGCATGGCAGCCTCGCTGGGCTACAACGAATGCGTGACCTACAGCTTCATCGACCATAAGGCCGCGGCGCTGTTCGGTGGCGGTTCCGACGCGGTCAGGATCGAGAACCCGATCAGCAGCGAGATGACGCATATGCGCCCCGACCTGCTGCCGGGCCTGCTGGCGGCGGCGGCGCGCAACCAGGCGCGCGGCTTTGCCGATCTGGCGCTGTTCGAATGCGGCCCCGTGTTCAGCGGCGGCGAGCCGGGCGAGCAGGACCTGCACCTGTCGGGCATCCTGGTCGGGGCGAATGCGGCGCGCGACCCCTATGCCTCGCGGCGCAAGGTGGATATCTACGACGCCAAGGCCGATGCCGAGGCGGTGTTGCAGGCCATCGGCGCGCCGGCCAAGGCGCAGATCAACCGCAAGCTGGACGGCTGGTGGCATCCGGGCCGGGCGGGGAACATCGCGCTGGGGCCGAATGCGCTGGCGACATTTGGCGAGATCCACCCTCGCGTGCTGCGGCATTTCGGCATCAAGGGTGCGGCGGTCGGCTTTACCATTCGCATCGCCGCCGTGCCGCTGCCCAAGGTGAAATCGCCCTCGCGCCCGGCGCTGGTGCTGTCCGACCTGCAGGCGGTCGAGCGCGACTTCGCCTTCGTGGTGGATGGCGGCGTCGAGGCGCTGGCGCTGGTGAACGCGGCGGCGGGTGCGGACAAGGCGCTGATCGAGCGGGTGACGGTTTTTGACCAGTTTACCGGGCTGGAAGGCGGCAAGAAGTCCATCGCCATCACCGCGCGGTTGCAGCCGCGGGAAAAGACCCTGACCGATGCCGAGATCGAGGCGGTCAGCGCCAAGATCGTCGAAAAGGTCGGCAAGGCCACCGGCGGCGTGCTGCGCAGCTAGGGCGGGCCATGGGGCCGGGGTCCGCGCCCCGGCCTGATGCCCCGGTTCAGTCGGTGAAATAGCCCAGCGTCTCGAAATCGCGGGCGTAATGGTCGCGCACCCGGATCCGGTCCACCTGGTCCCAGGCGATCCCCAGCGGGTCGGGGCGCAGGTCGTGGGGCAGGCTTTCGGGCGGGGCGACGCCCAGCCATTCCGCCATGCGGGCGAGGGGGGCCTGCAAGCCGTCCTCGAAGCGGAAGGTCTCGACTTCGCTGCCCAGGAACTCCCATTGCGGGCGCAGGTGGTTGTCCAGGCAGAAGGGCTCGCGCTTCTGGCGGTTCAGCCAATCCTCCAGCCAGAGCGAGAAGACGGGCAACCCCTTGAAGAAATTCTCTTTCGCCAGATGCACCCGCATCCGGTATTCGCTGGCGACGCGGTCGTAGGGGTTGCGCACCACGGTCAGCACATGGTCGAAATAGCCCTCGCCCAGCAGCGCGCGGATGTCCTGCATGCGCAGATGCTGCGGCGTGCATTTCATCGCCGCGGGGATGCCCTGGCTGAACAGGCGCAGCGGCGCGATGCCCAGCATCCAGTTCTCGACCGAGGTGCCGCCGGTCTTGGGGATGTGGATGAAAAGGATACGTTTTCCGTTATGCTCGATAAAAGGCATGAGACCGTCCGCGATGTTTCCCGGACGGTCCATGAATCGCGTATCGGTTGCAAGCCCTGCCGCGATGCCGGTCAGGCGGCCCCGACCTCGATGCCGCGCTGCACGGCGGGACGGGCCAGGAAGCGTTCCAGATAGGCCTGGACGTTGGCAAAGCCATCCATGCCGGTCTCTGTCTCGGCCTCGTAATTCACCCGGACCGTGCGCAGCCAGGGCCCTACGGCCATGTCGGCGATGGAATATTCGCCGGTGATCCAGTCGCGCCCCTGAAGCTGGCGGTCCAGCACGCCCAAGAGCCGCCGCGCCTCGTCGTAATAGCGGGTGCGGGGACGGGGATCCTCGATCTCGCTGCCCTTGTAGCGGTGGAAATAGCCGACCTGGCCGAACATCGGCCCGACCCCGCCCATCTGCCACATCAGCCATTGGATGGTGTGGTAGCGCGCCGCACCCGAGGCGGGCAGGAACTTGCCGGTCTTGTCGCCCAGATAGATCAGCATGGCGCCGGTTTCGAACAGGCCCATGGGTTTGCCGTCCGGCCCGTTCGGGTCGATCATCGCCGGGATCTTGTTATTGGGGTTCAGCGACAGGAATTCGGGGGTGAACTGGTCCTCGGGGTCGGAGATGCTGATGCGATGCGCGTCATAGTCCAGCCCGCATTCCTCGAGCATGACCGAGGTCTTGATGCCGTTCGGCGTGTTCAGCGTGTAAAGCTGGATGACCTCGGGACGCCGGGGCGGCCAGCGGCGGGTGATCGGAAATTCGGATAATGCCGTCATGTCGTTTCCTGTCCAGTCCTGTCTCATGTTGCAAGGGGTTAGCGTGATGTGGCAGCCTTTGCCGGAACGCGTGCAACAGGCCGGGAAAGGTAAGCCCATGTTCAAGGAGTTCAAGGAATTCATCGCCCGGGGCAATGTCATCGACCTTGCCGTCGGCATCATCATCGGCGCGGCCTTCACGGCGATCGTGAATTCGCTGGTCGCCGACCTGATCAACCCGATCATCGGGCTGCTGACCGGCGGCACGGATTTCAGCGGGCATTACCTGGTGCTGAAGGGCGAGGTTCCGCCGGGCGCCAGCCTGCAGGTGGCGCGCGATTCCGGCGCCTCGGTCTTTGCCTATGGCGCCTTCCTCTCGGCGGTCATCAACTTCCTGATCGTCGCCTGGGCGGTGTTCCTGCTGGTCAAGGCGGTGAACAAGGTGCAAAGCGCCGCGATCCGCAAGAAAGAGGCCGAGGCGGCCGCCCCCGCCGGCCCGACGCAGGAGGAGCTGCTGATGGAGATCCGCGACGAGTTGCGGGCCCGCAGCGTCTGAGGCGGAAGCGGCCGGCCAAGGCGGCGGCGCGGCGCCCTGGGGTCGTGCCTTGCTGCCTGTTGCGGTGATTTTCGCTTATATCCGGCCTCTGGCGGCGCTATGGTCGAAGAAACCGGCGCCGACCGGCGCCCGCGAGACAGGGATCGCCCCGATGATCGAGCTTGACGCGACGGATCGCCGCATTCTCTCCGTCCTGCAACGCGACGGGCGCATGACCAATGCCGATCTGGCAAACGAGGCCGGGCTTTCCCCCAGCGCCTGCCACCGCCGCGTGCAGAGGCTGGAGGAGGCTGGGGTGATCCGCGGCTATGTCGCGCTGCTCGACGCGCGCAAGCTGGAGCGGCCGACCACGGTCTTTGTCGAGATCACCCTGTCGGGCCAGGCCGACGAGTTGCTGGAGGCTTTCGAGCGCGCCGTGCGCACCATCCCCGACGTGCTGGAATGTCACCTGATGGCCGGTTCGGCGGATTACCTGCTGAAGGTGGTGGCGCAGGATACCGACGATTTTGCCCGCATCCACCGGCAGCGGCTGGCCAAGCTGCCGGGCGTGCAGCAGATGCATTCCTCGTTCTCGCTGCGCACGGTGGCCTTCACCACGGCGCTGCCGGTGTGAAGGAACCGGGATGAAAGGAACCGGCGTGAATGAAAAACCCCCGCGCATGGCACGGGGGTTTTCCTGAAACGAACGTGTCGCTCGTCTTACAGCGCGCCTTCGCGTTGCGCTTTCTTGCGCGCCAGCTTGCGGGCGCGGCGGACGGCCTCGGCCTTTTCACGGGCCTTCTTGACCGAGGGTTTCTCGAAATGCTGCTTGAGCTTCATTTCACGGAACACCCCCTCGCGCTGAAGTTTCTTCTTCAGAGCACGAAGCGCCTGTTCGACGTTGTTGTCGCGAACACTTACCTGCATGTGGTTGTCACCACCTTCCTAGGTTAAAGTTGAGCTGATTTGCAGGACGCGGCCTTCTAGCAAGCCGAATCGGCTTTGTCCAGATTTTCCGGACCCGCGCCGCACGAAGAAAAAGGAGAGTGCCATGACGGATGACCGCGAGCGGCTGATCGAGGCCGCGCTGTCCCACGTCATCTTCGAGGGCATGGGCGACAAGGCCATCGCCGAGGGCGCGCGCGACATCGGCATGAACCCGGCCCTGGCGCGGGTGCACCTGCCGCGCGGCGGCGCGGATCTGGCCGCCGCCTATCACCGCCGGGGCGACCAGGCGCTGCGCGACTGGCTGGCGGCGCATCCGCCCGAGGGCCGGTTTCGCGACCGGGTCTCGGCGGCGGTGATGCGGCGGCTGTCGCTCAGCAACCGCGAGCTTGCACGGGCAGGGGCGGCGATCCTGGCCTTGCCGCAGAATGCGGCGCTTGGCGCGCGGCTGGTCTGGGAGACGGCCGATGCGATCTGGGACGGGCTCGGCGACCGCTCCGAGGACGTGAACTGGTATTCCAAGCGCGCGACGCTGTCGGCCGTCTATGGCGCGACGGTGCTTTACTGGCTGGGCGACGATTCGCCCGAGGCCGAGGAGACGCGCCGCTTCCTGGACCGCCGCATCGAAGGGGTGATGCGCTTCGAAAGCCTGAAGGAACGGGTCGGCGGACTGCCCGGCGTCTCGACCCTGGCCGGGCTTGCGACGGGCTGGATCAGGCGGCCGGAAAATCGCAATCTGCCCGGAGCGTTGCGCGCAAATCCGCGCGCCCGGACAGAAGGAGGCGACGGGTGATTCCCGATGTGATGCAGGCAATCGAGATTTCATCCCCCGGCGGGGCCGAGGTTCTGCGGCCGGTGACGCGGCCGGTGCCGGTGGCCGGGCATGGCCAGATCCTGATCCGCGTTGCCTGGGCCGGGGTGAACCGTCCCGACGTGCTGCAACGCGCCGGCTCCTATGCGCCGCCACCGGGGGCCTCGGACCTGCCGGGCCTGGAATGTGCCGGCGAAGTGGCGGCCGTCGGTCCGGGCGTCACGTGCTGGAGGCCGGGCGACCGGGTCTGCGCCCTGCTGCCGGGCGGCGGCTATGCGCAATATGCGACCTGTCCCGCAGACCACGCCCTGCCGATTCCGCAGGGGCTGTCTCTGCGCCTGGGCGCCGCGTTGCCCGAAACCGCCTTCACTGTCTGGTCCAACGTGGTCATGCGCGGCGGCTTGCAGCCGGGCGAGCGCTTCCTGGTCCATGGCGGCTCATCGGGCATCGGCACCATGGCGATCCAGATCGCCAAGGCGCTGGGGGCGCGGGTCTGGGCGACGGCAGGCTCGGCCGAGAAATGCGCGGCCTGCGAGAAGCTGGGCGCCAGGGCGATCAATTATCGCGAGGAGGATTTCGTCGCCGTGCTGCGCAAGGCCGGCGGCGCCGACCTGATCCTGGACATGGTCGGCGGCGACTATATCGCTCGCAATATCAAGTGCCTTGCGGATGACGGCCGGCTTGCCATGATCGCCTTCCTCGCCGGGCCCAAGGCCGAGATCAACTTCGCCCAGATCATGGCCCGGCGGTTGTCGGTGACCGGTTCGACCCTGCGGCCGCAATCCGACCTGGCCAAGGCGCGCATCGCCACCGAACTGCAGGAGCGGCTCTGGCCGCTGGTCGAGGCGAGGGCGGTGCGCCCGTTGATCGACAGCACCTTCCCGCTTGCCGAGGCGGCCGAGGCGCATCGCCGCATGGAGGGCAGCGGCCATATCGGCAAGATCCTGTTGCGGGTTTCGGCCGCGGATTGACTGCTTCGGCGACTATGGCACGGCCCGGAGCCTCCGGCGGGGATATTTGGGCAAGAAAGAAAAGCACACACCCCGCCCGCCGGAGCTGAAGGTCGGGGTGTGGCTTCTTCCTTGACGGCCATCGGCGTCCCCGCCTGTTCCGTGATTCCAAGCTGACAGAAAATCCTTGCGATTCGGTTAACGGTCTCTTCCTTGTCCAAATATCCCCGCCGGAGGCACGCGGCCGCGCCATCAGCGCGGCGCCGGCATCAGGAAGCTGCCCTGGCAATCCCGCCCGGCATCCTCAGCGCAGGCACGCGGCCGCAGGTCGCGGGTCAGGCAGATGCGGATCTCCTGCAGGGCGCGGGCGCGGCAGGTCACGGTGATGCCGTCGCGTGCAAGGCCGGGATTGGCCTCGATGAAGGCGTCTTCGATCACCTGGGCGGGCAGGGTGACGTCGCGGTCGAGCTGGCGCAGCGTCTCGGGCAGGGCGATCCGGGCGGCGGCCTTGCGGGTCAGGGCGAAATAGTCCCGCGCCGGCAGGCCCGAGCAGCGGCCGTGCTTTTTCCATTGATACCAGGCTAGGCCGCCCGTTCCCATCAGATCCGCCATGGCACGGGTTTCGTGGCGCGCGGGGTCGCGGGCTTCGGTCCGGCAATATTCCGGCCAGCCGCGTTCGTATTGCGGCCACAGGCCATGGACGACGAAGCCCAGGCGCCGCCCGGTCGCGCATTGTTCGGCCTCGTCCTGGGTCCGGCACCAGCTGGGCGACCAGCTGAGCGACAGCACGTAATAGTCGAACCGTCCCGCGATGTCCTGGGCCAGGGCCGCGGGGGCGAACAGCAAAAGGGCGATCAGGGCGGCCGGTCTCATGCCGGCGAACCTAACGCCGGTCCCGGCCGCGCGCCACGAATTTCAGGCTTTATTTTGCTCCCTTCCGGGCCTATATAGCCTGTCAATCCCCCGAAAATGGAATGGCAGCCGCCGAAAGCCGTTTTCCCCGGCCGGAAGAGATATTGTTAAGGAGAAGGTCATGAACAAGCCGCTGATGGCCAAGGCCACCGCCGTCTGGCTGGTCGACAACACGACGCTGAGCTTCAAGCAGATCGCCGATTTCTGCGGCATGCACGAGCTTGAGGTCCAGGGCATCGCCGACGGCGACGTGGCGGTCGGCGTCAAGGGCTTCGACCCGGTCGCCTCGAACCAGCTCGATGCGTCCGAGATCGAGAAGGGGCAGAAGAATCCGCTCTACCGGCTGAAGCTCAAGCACAACCCCGCCGCCGAGGGCGAGGAGAAGCGTCGCGGCCCGCGCTACACGCCGCTGTCCAAGCGCCAGGACCGGCCGGCAGCGATCCTGTGGCTGGTCAAGTTTCATCCCGAACTGGCCGATTCGCAGATCTCGAAGCTGGTGGGCACCACCAAGCCGACCATCGCCTCGATCCGCGACCGCACGCATTGGAACATCCAGAACATCCAGCCCATCGACCCGGTGGCGCTGGGGCTTTGCCGTCAGTCCGAGCTTGACGCCGCCGTGCAGAAGGCCGCCAAGCGCAAGGCCGCCGAGGGCGGCGCCATGACCGATGACGAGCGTCGCAAGCTGCTTTCGACCGAGACCTCGCTTGCCATGTCGGACGAGCCGCGCCTGCCCAGCTCGATCGCCGGGCTGGAGAATTTCAGCCTCAGCAAGGATGACGAGAAGCCCGAGCCGGACGACAACCTGGATGCGGACAGCTTCTTCAACCTGCCCGACGCGGATGACGACGAAGACGAGGATCACTGATCCCGCAAACCCCGGAGCCCGGCTCCGGGGTTTCTTCCTGGCCGGTCAGATGGACAGGCAGATGTATTTCATCTCTAGGTAATCTTCGATGCCGTGGCGCGAGCCCTCGCGGCCAAGCCCTGACTGCTTGACGCCGCCGAAGGGCGCCACCTCGGTCGAGATGATGCCGGTGTTCACGCCGACGATGCCGTATTCCAGCGCCTCCTGGACGCGGGTGACGCGGCCGATGTCGCGGGCATAGAAATAGGCGGCAAGCCCGAAGATGGTGGCATTGGCGCGCTCGACGGCCTCTTCCTCGGTCTCGAACTTGAACAGCGGCGCCAGCGGGCCGAAGGTTTCCTCGCTCGCCACCTTCATCTTGTCGGTGATGCCGGTCACGACCGTCGGGTCGAAGAACAGCCCGTCGCGCGGCTTGCCGCCGGTGAGGACAGAGGCGCCGCCCTCGACCGCGTCCTGGATATGTTCCTGGACCTTTTCGACCGCATCGCGGTTGATCAGCGGGCCGGTGGTCACGCCTTCTTCCAGCCCGTCGCCGACCCGCAGCCTGTCCACCGCCGCCGCCAGCCGCCGGGCGAATTCGTCATAGACCCCGGCCTGCACATAGATGCGGTTGGCGCAGACGCAGGTCTGGCCGTTGTTGCGGAATTTCGAGGCCATGGCGCCCTCGACCGCCGCATCCAGGTCGGCATCGTCGAAGACGATGAAGGGGGCGTTGCCGCCAAGCTCCATCGAGCATTTCAGCACCTGGTCGGCAGCCTGGCGCAGCAGGATGCGGCCGACCTCGGTCGAGCCGGTGAAGGTCAGCTTGCGGATCAGCGGGTTCTCGCAGAACTCCTTGCCGATGTCCGAGGATCGCGACGAGGTCACGATGCTGAACAGCCCCTTAGGCACGCCCGCGCGTTCGGCCAGCACCGCCAGCGCCAGCGCCGAAAGCGGGGTCTCGGCGGCGGGGCGGCCGACGAAGCCGCAGCCGGCGGCGATGGCCGGGCCGCATTTGCGGGTGATCATCGCGTTCGGGAAGTTCCAGGGCGTGAT
This sequence comes from Paracoccus pantotrophus, assembly GCF_008824185.1. Classification (NCBI taxonomy): domain Bacteria; kingdom Pseudomonadati; phylum Pseudomonadota; class Alphaproteobacteria; order Rhodobacterales; family Paracoccaceae; genus Paracoccus; species Paracoccus pantotrophus. Next base: position 1,619,688 of record NZ_CP044426.1, on the reverse strand, counting down.
CGAGCCGACCACGCCGATCGGCTGGCGGATCACGGTCAGGCGCTTGTCGGGCTGGTGGCCGGGGATGGTCTCGCCATAGATGCGCTTGGCCTCCTCGCCGAACCATTCGATGAAGCTGGCGCCATAGGCGATCTCGCCCTTGGCCTCGGGCAGGGGCTTGCCCTGCTCGGCGGTCAGGATCTTGCCCAGGTCGTCCTGGTTCTCCATCATCAGGTCGAACCATTTGCGCATGATCTGGGCGCGTTCCTTGGCGGTGCGGGCGGCCCAGCCCTTCATCGCCTCGGCGGCTGCGGCGATGGCGCGGGCGACCTCGGCGCGGGACAGGTCCGCCACCTCGGCGATCACGTCGCCGCGGGCCGGGTTCACCACCGGGAAGGTCTTGCCGTCATCGGCGTCGATCCATTCGCCGGCGACATAGGCGCGGGTCTGCAAGAGCGAGGGGTCTTTCAGCAGCATCTTGAGGTCGGTCGCGGGCTTGTTCATGGCGGGGCTCCTTCCGTTCGGCTCCGGTGCAGGCTTGCGCTTTTGCCGGGCCAACGCAAGTCGCGGCTGGCCCGTGACGGCGGTCGAGGAATTGTGATGAACCGGATCGGGATTTGCGGCGTTGGCTTGCCATCGTCAGGTTTCCCTCTTGGCGTATTCGACTGGGGCGGCGTCTCTCTCTGGCGTCGCCCCTTTTTCATTGCTTCTTTTCGCCAGCGGTGCGGATTATTCCCCCACGGGATCGGCGACCGGCCGATCTATTCGGAAAACGGTGAAGATGCGGGAACTGGATGAGTTGAAGGCGCTGGGCGATGCCGGCAAGGCGGTCGAGATGGCGGCCTATCACAAGGCGGCGCGGGTCTATTTGGGCGTGACGGTGCCGGCGATCGACGAACTGGCCCGCGGTTGGCGGGCCGGGCTCGACGTGCCGGGGCGGGTCGATCTGGCACGGCGGCTTTGGGACAGCGATGTGCATGAGGCGCGGATCGCGGCGGCGAAGCTGCTGACCCAGGCGCGGATCCGGCCCGATGAGGCGGTCTGGGAGCTGATTGCCGGCTGGGTGCCGCAATTCGACACCTGGGCGATCGCCGACCATGCCATGAAGGCGGGCGAGCGGCGGCTGCTGGCCCGGCCCGAGCGGCTGGACGAGATCGAGCCCTGGCTCGATCATCCCAGCTACTGGGTGCGGCGCGCAGCGCTGGTCGGCACGCTGCCCTGGACGCATATCCGCAACCCCAAGCCGCAGGATCTGGAGCGGCGCGAGCGCGTGCTGTCCTGGCTGGCCCGGCTGGCCGATGACCGGGAATGGTTCGTGCAAAAGGCCATCGGCTGGTGGCTGCGCGAACTGTCCAAGCACGACCCCGGCCGCGTGCGCGGCTGGCTGGCCGAGCATGGCGCGCGGCTGAAGCCTTTTGCCCGGCGCGAGGCGGGGCGGTGGCTGCCGGAAAACCGCGGCAGGACCGGGCAGGACCGGCCGGGCGCCGATCAGTTGCCATAGACCTCGATCGTGGGCAGGTCGGTCAGGCTGACGCCGATCAGCTGCAAGGCCGGCAGCGAGACCTGGCTGCCGCCGCTGGCCGGGCCGTCCAGCGGGATCAGCCGCACCTTGGCGGATTTGCGGTTCGCCGGGTTCACGATCCGGCCATCGGCTTCGGATTTCACCAGCGGCGTCTTGATCCAGAAGCCGGGCTGCGAAGGGTCGCCCAGCGAGGCGATGGTGGTGCCCAGCCGACGCTCGCCCGTGGTGGGCGGGGCGGCGGCCGCGGCCTTTTGCTCGCGGGTGGTGGTGTCGAATTCCGCCGCCGTGCGCGCCGCGGGCGAGGGGCGCGCGGCCGCGGTCAGCGTCGGGTTCGCCGCGGCGGCTTCGGTGCCGGCCGTTCCGCCGTCGCTGCCCGCGGTGGTGCCGGGCGTGCGGGGTGCGGTCTGCGTCGCAGGGGTGCAGGCGGCCAGTGCCAGCAGCGCCAGCGCGCCCAGAAGGCGCAGGATCGGCTTGGTCATCGGCATGCGCTTGTCCTTGTCATCCTTTTCCAGATCGGGGCGAGGCTAGACCCGGCCGGCCCCTGCTGTCCACCCGAGCTTCCATTCATGGTTACGAGACCATCAACGGATCGGCCGGCTTGTGCCGATGCCGGGCCGTGCTTATCTTTGCGCCATGGATGCGCATGCCCCGCTGATAGACCCCTTTGCCAGGCCGATCACCTACCTTCGGGTATCGGTGACGGATCGTTGCGATTTCCGCTGCACCTATTGCATGGCCGAGCATATGCAGTTCCTGCCCAAGCGCGACCTGCTGACGCTGGAGGAACTGGACCGGCTGTGTTCCGCCTTTGTGGGCCTGGGCGTGCGCAAGCTGCGCGTCACCGGCGGCGAGCCGCTGGTGCGGCGCAACATCATGGAATTCTTTCGCGCCATGTCGCGCCACCTGGGGGCGGGTCTGGACGAATTGACGCTGACCACCAATGGCAGCCAGCTGGCGCGATTCGCCGGCGAACTGGCCGATTGCGGTGTGCGGCGGGTCAATGTCTCGCTGGATACGCTTGATGCCGACCGCTTCGCCCAGATCACCCGCTGGGGCAGATTGCCGCAGGTCATGCAGGGGATCGAGGCCGCCAAGGCGGCCGGCATGCGGGTCAAGATCAACACCGTCGCGCTGAAGGGCTTCAACGAGGACGAATTGTTCCGGCTGGTCGAGTGGTGCGCGGACCAGGGCCACGACCTGACCTTCATCGAGGTCATGCCCATGGGCGAGATGGGCGAGGAAGAGCGGCTGGACCAGTATTGGGCGCTGTCCGACCTGCGCGACCGCCTGGGCGAGCGGTTCACCCTGACCCCGCTGGCCGAGCGGACCGGCGGGCCGGCGCGTTACGTGCGCCTGGAGGAGACCGGGCAGAAGATCGGTTTCATCACGCCGCTCACGCATAATTTCTGCGAAAGCTGCAACCGCGTCCGCGTCACCTGCACGGGCGAGCTGTTCATGTGCCTGGGGCAGGAGGACCGCGCCGACCTGCGCGCGCCGCTGCGCGCCAGCCCGGACGACGCGCCGCTGCGCGAGGCCATCCGCGAGGCGATCACCCGCAAGCCCAAGGGCCACGACTTCGACTATTCCCGCCAGCATGTCGCCGGGCAGGTCAGCCGCTTCATGAGCCATACCGGCGGCTAGTAGCTGGCGCCGTCCACCGCCTGGCTGGCCAGTGCGCGCGGGTTGACGCCTTCCAGGCAGTTCACGTTCACCGCCACCATCTCGACCCCGTCCGTGCCCGTGCCGAAAGCATAGGATTCCACCCCGCAGGTCGGGCAGAAGCGGTGGTGGATCTGCTTGCGGTTGAACAGGTATTCCGTCACCGGCCCGTCACTGGTCAGGTGGAAATCCGTTCTGGGCACGAAGGCCAGCACGAAGCCCAGCCGCTGGCAGCGCGAGCAGTTGCAGGTGAAGGTCTGGTCCAGATCGGCGTCCACCTCATAGGCGATGCTGCCGCATTGGCAGCTGCCCTTGTAATGCTGTCGGGCCATTCGGTGCCTCCCGTTGCCTTCCGTTTGCGACTCACCGGCATGGTGGGGCAGGGCGCTTGGCATCGCAAGCGGAAATGTTCCCGAGTTGTTCTGTTCCGGGTTGCCATTTCGGCGCGGATGCCTATCTCATGCGCTTGGCGGAATCAGGACTGGCGCGATGGAACAGAAGTTCATCGAGGTTCGCGGCGCGCGCGAGCACAATCTGAAGAATGTGGACATGGACATCCCCCGCGATCAGCTGGTGGTGATCACCGGCCTGTCGGGCTCGGGCAAGTCCAGCCTCGCCTTCGACACCATCTATGCCGAGGGGCAGAGGCGCTATGTCGAAAGCCTGTCGGCCTATGCCCGGCAGTTCCTCGACATGATGGGCAAGCCGGATGTCGACCATATCAGCGGCCTGTCGCCGGCGATTTCCATCGAGCAGAAGACGACCTCGAAGAACCCGCGCTCGACCGTCGGCACGGTGACCGAGATCTACGACTACCTGCGGCTGCTGTTCGCCCGCGCCGGCACGCCCTATTCGCCGGCCACCGGCCTGCCCATCGAGGCGCAGCAGGTGCAGGACATGGTGGACCGGGTGATGGAACTGCCCGAGGGCACGCGCGCCTATCTGCTGGCGCCCATCGTCCGCGACCGCAAGGGCGAATACAAGAAGGAGTTCCTGGAGCTGCGCAAGCAGGGCTTCCAACGCGTGAAGGTGAACGGCCAGTTCCACGAGCTGGACGAGCCGCCGACCCTCGACAAGAAATTCCGCCACAATATCGACGTCGTCGTGGACCGCATCGTCGTGCGCGAGGGCATGGAGACGCGGCTGGCCGACAGCTTTCGCACCGCGCTGGACCTGGCCGACGGCATCGCGGTGCTGGAAACCGCGCCCTCCGAAGGTGAAGCCGAGCGCATCACCTTCTCCGAGAATTTCGCCTGCCCGGTCAGCGGCTTCACCATCCCCGAGATCGAGCCGCGGCTGTTTTCCTTCAACGCGCCCTTCGGCGCCTGCCCGGTCTGCGACGGGCTGGGGGTCGAGCTGTTCTTCGATGAGCGGCTGGTGGTGCCCGATTCGGCGCTGTCGGTGGCGCAGGGGGCCATCGCGCCCTGGGCCAGGTCGAAATCGGCCTACCTGACCCAGACCGTCAACGCTCTGGCCAAGTTCTACGGCTTCGACAAGAAGACGCCGTGGAAGGATCTGCCGGACGCGGTGCGCGAGATGTTCCTGCGCGGTTCGGGCCAGGACGAGATCCCGTTCCGCTTCGACGATGCCGGCCGCGTCTATGAGGTCACCCGCCAGTTCGAGGGTGTGATCCCGAACATGGAGCGGCGGCTGCGCGAAAGCGACTCGGCCTGGGTGCGCGAAGAATTCGAGAAATACCAGAACAACCGCCCCTGCGGCGCCTGCGAAGGCTATCGGCTGAAGCCCGAGGCGCTGGCGGTCAGGATCGCCGGCGCGCATATCGGCAATGTCACCGAACTGTCGATCCGCGAGGCGCTGGCCTGGGTCGAGGCGGCGCCGAAGCACCTGACCAAGCAGAAGAACGAGATCGCGGCCGCCATCCTCAAGGAGATCCGCGAGCGACTGGGCTTCCTGGTCAATGTCGGGCTGGACTACCTGACGCTGTCCCGCGCGGCCGGTACGCTTTCCGGTGGCGAAAGCCAACGCATCCGCCTGGCCAGCCAGATCGGCTCGGGGCTGACCGGGGTGCTTTACGTGCTGGACGAGCCCTCGATCGGGTTGCATCAGCGCGACAACGACCGGCTGCTCTCGACGCTGAAGGGGCTGCGCGACCAGGGCAATTCCGTCGTGGTGGTCGAGCATGACGAGGATGCGATCCGCCATGCCGACTATGTCTTCGACATGGGGCCGGGCGCGGGCGTGCATGGCGGCCAGGTCGTCGCCCGCGGCACCCCGGCCGAGATCGCCGCCGATCCCTGCAGCCTGACCGGGCAATACCTGTCCGGCGCGCGCGAGATCACCGTGCCGTCGGAACGCCGCAAGGGCAATGGCAAGGCGGTGAAGGTGGTCGGCGCCACCGGCAACAACCTCAAGAACGTCACCGCCGAATTCCCGCTGGGCAAGTTCGTCTGCGTCACCGGCGTCTCGGGCGGCGGCAAGTCGACGCTGACCATCGAGACCCTGTTCAAGACCGCCAGCCTGCGGCTGAACGGCGCGCGCCAGACCCCGGCCCCCTGCGAGACGATCAAGGGGCTGGAGCATCTGGACAAGGTGATCGACATCGACCAGCGCCCGATCGGCCGTACGCCGCGGTCCAACCCCGCCACCTATACCGGCGCCTTCACCCCGATCCGCGACTGGTTCGCCGGCCTGCCCGAGGCCAAGGCGCGCGGCTACAAGCCGGGCCGCTTCAGCTTCAACGTCAAGGGCGGGCGCTGCGAGGCCTGCCAGGGCGACGGCGTCATCAAGATCGAGATGCATTTCCTGCCCGACGTCTATGTCACCTGCGAGACCTGCAAGGGCAGGCGCTACAACCGCGAGACGCTGGAAGTGACCTTCAAGGGCAAGTCCATCGCCGACGTGCTGGACATGACGGTCGAGGACGCGCAGGAGTTTTTCAAGGCCGTGCCCTCGATCCGCGAAAAGATGGATGCGCTGGTCGAGGTGGGGCTGGGCTATATCAAGGTCGGCCAGCAGGCCACCACGCTGTCGGGCGGCGAGGCGCAGCGGGTCAAGCTGTCCAAGGAACTGTCGCGCCGCGCGACCGGCAAGACGCTGTATATCCTCGACGAGCCGACGACGGGGCTGCATTTCGAGGATGTGCGCAAGCTGCTGGAGGTGCTGCATTCCCTGGTCGAGCAGGGCAATACGGTGGTGGTGATCGAACATAACCTGGACGTCATCAAGACCGCCGACTGGATCATCGACATCGGCCCCGAGGGCGGCGACGGCGGCGGCCGCATCGTGGCCACCGGCACGCCCGAAGACGTGGCCGAGGTCGAGGCCAGCCATACCGGCCGCTATCTGGCGCCCATGCTGGACGCGGCACGCAGCCGCGCCGCGGAATAGGCGCGGCGGCAGGCCAGGGGCCGACGGATCGCTGATCGCGATCGCGCAACCGAAGGGTGGTGCGCCCCACGCGCGGGCCATGCGGCCTTGGCGCGGCGGCAAGGGCAAGGGAATGCCGCGGAATCCTTGGCGCCGCCGGTGGGGCGCTGGCCCCTGCCGAGACGAAACTGTCGCGATCCTGCTTCTTGCCGTTGACCGGCCCCGTCCCGCCGGTCAACCGCGACTCCGGTCATGGCAACGGGCGGTGCCGAACGGCCTGCGGATCGGCGCGCGACCGTCCCCTGGCCGGGGCCGCGCCTCGCGCGACCCGAGCGCGGCGATGATCCTCGGCCGGGCCGGTCGAGCAAAAAGCGACCGCCTTGTCTGCTGCCGCTTTTTCGATCTGGTCAAGCGTCGGATTTTCGCATTATCTCCATTTTGACTGCAATGCTCGCATGGCTTGGCTTTCGTCAAGCGGGCTTGGCGCAGAATTTTTACAATGTTTTCACTTGGCAAAGCGCGCTGGGTGAAGCCGGTAACGAACGCAAAAGGAGCGCGAATTGCCTGTTACGACTGTTAACCTGCTGTGGATCGGCAATCGGTCCCTGCTCGATTCCTCCCCTTCCAGCAACATCAGCCAGAACCAGGCCAATGCGATCGACGGCTGGGCGGCCGAGGGTCGCGACGAGATCGCGCCCGTCGCCCTGACCGGCGATTACTTCGGTTCGGGCAGCAACAGAATCTTCAGAACCACCTATCAAGCGGGACTTCTGCAACCCGCCAGCCGGTTCTCCTATACCGACCCGGATGGCAATCGGCAAAGCAACGTCACCCTCAACACCTTTCTCGGCGCCCGCTTTGCCGTGACCGTGCATGACGAGGATGGCAACGCCAGCGTCGTGGAACTGAACGGCGTGCTCATGCAGATGAGCAATGGCGATCTGTTCGTCCGTCCCTCGACGGACACGGCGGCGGCCTGGAGCGTCCATACCCGCATCTCGAAGGTCGAGATCCTGGGCGTGATGCGCTTGTCGGAGGACACGGGCGTCGCCACCATCGGATTCCGCGCCGAGATCTTCGAATCCGAGATCGTCTGTTTCACCCGCGGCACGCTGATCGAATGCGCCGAGGGGCCGCGCCCGGTCGAAAGCCTGCGCATCGGCGATCTGGTGCGGACGCTGGACAACGGGCTGAAGCCGCTGCGCTGGATCGCCTCGTGCCGGCTGGGCCGGGAACTGAAGGCCACGCCCAAGCTGCGCCCGATCCGCATCCGCGCCGGGGCCCTGGGGCAGGGGGTGCCGTCCTCCGACCTGCTGGTCTCGCCGCAGCATCGCATCCTGGTGCGCTCCAGGGTGGCGATGCGGCTGTTCGGGACCGCCGAGGTGCTGGTCGCCGCCAAGCAACTGCTGATGCTGGACGGGGTCGACATCGCGCAGGATCTGGAGGCGGTGGAGTATTTCCACTTTGCCTTCGACCGGCACGAGGTCGTCTTTGCCAACGGGGCCGAGGCGGAATCGCTTTATCCCGGCACACAGGCGCTGAAGGCCATCGGGCGCAGCGCCCGGGAGGAGCTTTTCGCGCTTTTCCCCGATCTGCGCGAGCAGGCGACCCCGCCGGTCGCCGCGCGCGAGATCGTCTCGGGCCGGCAGGGGCGCAGGCTGGCGGTGCGCCATCTGCGCAATGGCCGTCCGCTGGTCGCCGAGGCGGCCAGGCCGCATTGACGGTTCCCGGATCCCGATGCAGGCGCCGCGCCTGCATCGCCCGGTTGCCGGTGGCGCTTTCTTCCGCCCCTGGTGCGGGCTAATGTCGCGCCATGACGCAAAATGCCATGACACCCGAAACCATAGCCGGCCTGTTCACCCGCGACGGGCGCTATCTTTGCGCGCGCTGGGGCCGGCCGGTGGCGCCGGTGATCTTCGGCCTGGCCGATGAAAGCCTGGCGGTGTTTCGCGACGCGACCCGCGCCGTGCTGGCCCATGCCCGCCACCCCATCGCCGAGACCGATCCCGAGATGGGGGCGAACCTGATGACCTTTTTCCTGCGCGACTGGCAGGAGCTGCGGGATCTGCCCGATCTCGATCGGCTGACCGGCCAGCCCGACCTGGCGGCGCGGTTGCAGGGCAGCGATGCCGACCAGTATCGGCTGTTCCGCTTTGACGCCGACGGCGCCATCCGGGCCTGCATCGGTTTCGTGAACATGGGCGGACGGCTGGCCGAGGCCCATCCGGGACAGTTGGCCGAAACCGTCGCCGTGCGGGCCATGCTGAGCTTTGCCTGCGACGTCACGCCCTCGCCGGAACTGGCGGCATTGATCCGGGCCGCCTATGACCCGGTGATGCCGGTCGCGGCGACCGATCCCTCGCATGCGCTGCGGCTGGCCGCACGTTTGCCGCGTTGACGGCCTGCGGACCGTCTTGCGGCAATGATCGGCAATCGCGGGCCGGGTGAACCGGCCTGCCCATGCTTCCCAGCCACCGCACTGGATTCGCAAGATGAATCCGCGAAGCCGATTCGAGCGGCAGGCTCCGGTCGGAAGAAGCGCCGACCCGGAGCCGGCATCAGCCAGGCGTGCCGGGCTCCAGATAGGGCAAGAATGCCTCGACCAGGGCGGGCGGTATTCTCGCGGGTTTCATGGATTTGTTTATATGCGCCAGTTCGATTTCTATCCGGACCAGCACCTGGTTTTCCTTGCGAAAGACATGCCGGATACGAACGCTTGCGCCCCTGATGGAAATCACGGATGAGGTGCAAGCGATCAGATCATCGAGGCAGGCCGGCCTTTGCCAGGCAATATCTGCATTTCGCGCGACGAATTGCTCTCCGTTCGGGCTGACGAGGGGGTATCCCACATGTCTCAGCAGCTCGGAACGGCTTCGCTCGGCAAATTCCAGGTATTTGGAATGATAGACGATGCCGCCTGCATCCGTATCCGCATAGTAAATGCGATAAGTCTGCGTAAATCCGTGGCCATCTTGAGGCGGTGGCTTCAGGTGCATCCCAGGCTTCCTCGTTTTTCCCGGCCTTCGTCATGGCTGTGACGCCCCGGCCGAATACTGTTCCATCCTTTCACAGTCTTATCAAGCCCCTCGGCGGGTTTGCCGGCCGCCTTTCCCAGGGCGTGCGCCCGGATTTGCATGGCGCATGAAATAGTTTCCGGGGAGCGTTCGAATGGGATCGTGCGCCTGCCGATCCGTGCACCATCGGCGCCATTGATATGCGGGCGATTATTGCCCCCGGCCTGCGGCGATATATTCCGGGCCTCTGTTGCGGGGATCCGATGCGGATGCATTTTCGGCGGTCCGCCCGCAATGACGGTGCGAATGCGTCCCGGACCGGGCGGACCCGGTTGCTGGCGGGGCTGGCCATGTGTCCCGATGGCCGCCCATCCCCCGCCGCGGATCTCGCCGCGGTCGAATCGCCGCTTCCGGGCGGCCCGGCTTGCGCCCGGTGCCCTCTGCCGGGCCTCGGCGCGGCGCCAGGCCCGCGTTCTCGCGGGCAATTGACGCAGAATTGACGCGCGGCGGGGTTGCTCCGCTGGGCGGTTCTGCTAACTCCGGCGCAGCAGAAGCCGCATCCCAGCGGCCCAAAGGACAGGCCGAATTTCATGGAACAACTCGCCGGAGCCGGGCAGCCGGTCGATTTCTCGCTCATCGCGCTGTTCGCGCGCGCCTCGCTGACGGTGCAGATCGTCATGGTGATCCTGATCCTGGCCTCGTTCTGGGCCTGGGCGATCATCATCCAGAAGTTCATCGCCTTCAACGCCGCCCGGCGCGAAGCAGACCGCTTCGACCGCGCCTTCTGGTCGGGCCAGCCGCTGGACGACCTGTACGACCGCATCGGCGAGACGCCCTCGGGCCCGGCCGAGCGCATCTTTTCCGCGGGCATGGCCGAATGGCGGCGCAGCCATCGCGACGACGGCAACCTGATCGCCGGCGTCACCGCGCGCATCGACCGGGCCATGAACGTCACCATCAACCGCGAGAACGACCGCCTGACCCGCGGCCTGCCCTTCCTGGCCACGGTGGGCTCGACCGCGCCCTTCATCGGCCTGTTCGGCACGGTCTGGGGCATCAAGACCGCCTTCGAGGAGATCGCGATCTCGCAGAACACCTCGCTGGCCGTGGTGGCGCCGGGCATCGCCGAGGCGCTGGTGGCGACCGCGCTTGGCCTGCTTGCGGCGATTCCGGCGGTGATCTTCTACAACAAGCTCAGCTCGGATGCCGACCGCATCACCGGGGGATACGAGACCTTCGCCGACGAATTCTCTACCATCCTCTCTCGCCAGTTGGACGACGAATAAGATGGGGGCCGGGGTCGTCAAACGCAGCCGCAACGGCAAGGGCCGCGCCCGCAGCCAGCCGATGGCGGAAATCAACGTCACGCCTTTCGTGGACGTGATGCTGGTGCTGTTGATCATCTTCATGGTGGCGGCGCCGCTTCTGACCGTGGGCGTGCCCTTGGAGCTGCCCAAGACCGCCGCCCAGGCCGTGCCCGCCGAGCCCGAGGAGCCGCTGAGCGTCTCGGTCACGCCCGATGGGCCGATCCTGGTCATGACCACCGAAGTCCCCGAGGCCGAGCTTGTCACCCGGCTGCGCGCCGTCGCGGCCGAGCGGCAGAGCGACAAGATCTACCTGCGCGCCGACGGCGCCATCCCCTATGCCCGGATCATGGAGGTGATGGGGGCGCTGAACGCGGCCGGCTTCAACAACATCGTCCTCGTGACCGAGGCCGGCGGGCCGCGCATGGACGCGGGATCGGACGGCTAAGCCATGGACCGGGCGGAACGCATCGGCTTCTGGATTTCGGGCATCGGCCATGCCGGGCTGCTGGGCGCGGCGCTGGTCGGCGGCGCGCTGTTCCGGCCGCAGCCGCTGGAGGCGGTGCGCATGGCCGAGGTCGCGACCATGTCCGAGGCCGAGTTCCAGTCGCTGGCCGCCGCCGCTGCCGGGCGCGGGCCGGTCTCCGATGCCGCCGCGACCACGCCGGCCCAGCCGCGCCCGCCTGCTGACGAAAACCGGCTGGGCGAGGTCGAGGCGGTCAGTCCGCCCGCCCCCGATGCGCAGGCGGCAAGGCTGTCCACGCCCCCCTCGCGGCCCGAGGCGCGGCCGGACCTGTCGGATTTCCAGACCCCGAACCGGCCCGTTGCCGTGGCGACCGATGCGCCGCGTCCCGCCGAGCCCGAGAACACCGTCGAGTTGGCGGCATTGCCGCAGAACTCTGACCGCCCCGATCCGGCGCGCAACCCCGCGCAGCCGCAATCGCCGGCGCCGATCCCGCAGCGTTCGGCGCTGGCCCCGGTCGAATCGGCGCGTCCCCGCGGCCGCCCCGAGGGGCTGGCCGAGGCCGTGCAGGCCCGCCGCGAGGCGGCCGCGGCGGCGCGCCAGCGCGAGGAGCTGCTAGCCCGGCAGCAGGCCGAGGCCGCTGCCGAGCGCGCCTCTGCCGCCAAGGCCGAGGAGGCCGCCGCCCGCCGCGCCGCCGAGGAGCGTGCCCGCGAGGAGCGTCGCGAGGCCGAGCGCCGGCAGGCCGAGGCGGAAGCGGCCCGCAAGGCCGAAGAGGCCGAGGCGCGTGCCCGCCGCCTTGCCGCGGCTGAAGCGGCTGAAAAGGTGGCTGCGGAACAGGCCGCGGCCGAGAAGCGTGCCGCCGAGCGCAAGGCCGAGGCCGAACGCCGCGCCGCAGCCGAGAAAGCGGCTGCCGAAAAGGTCGCCGCTGAGAAGGCCGCCGCTGAGAAGGCGGCCGCCGAGAAGGCCGAAGCCGAACGGAAGGCCGCCGAGGCCAAGGCCCGCAAGGAAGCCGAGGAAAAGGCCGCCGCCGAACGCGCCGCCGCCGAGAAGAAGGCCGCCGAAAAGGCTGCCGCCGAAGCCAAGGCCCGCGAGCAAGCCGAGGCCGAGCGCAAGGCCGCCGAGGCGGCCAAGCAGGCCGCGCTGGCCGAGGCGATGCAGGACCAGGGCTCGGCCGGCTCGGGCGGCGGCGGGGCGGCGGCCAGCGGGCCTCCGCTGAGCCAGGGCGAGAAGGACGGTTTCCGCGTCGCCGTCGAGCAATGCTGGAACCGCGGCTCGCTCTCGACCGAGGCCAGCCGGACCACGGTTTCGGTGCAGTTCTCGATGGCGCCGGACGGGACGGTGGAAAAGGGCTCGCTGCGCATGATCGGCCATGACGGCAGCTCGGACGCGGCGGCGAAACAGGCCTATGAGGCGGCGCGCCGGGCGATCCTGATGTGCGAGCGCGGCGGCTACAAGCTGCCGCCGGAGAAATACAACCGCTGGAAGGATGTCATCATCGACTTCAACGCCAGCGGCAGCGCGCGGGTCCAGTGACATGGCATCCCGGCGCGCAACACTCTATCCTGCAACCAAGACCTTACGAGGGCGATTCATGTTGCGACAATTCCTGATGACTTCCGTGATGGCCCTTGCGGGTCTGGGGCTGGCCGCGCCGGTCCTGGCGCAGGACGGGCCGCTGCGGATCGAGATCACCGACGGGGTGATCGAGCCGATGCCCTTCGCCATCGCCCGCTTCCACGACGAGGGCGGCGCCGGCGAATACCTGGCGCAGGTGCAGAACCTGATCGCCGCCGACCTGACCGGCACCGGCCTTTTCCGCGAGATCCCGGCCAGCGCCCATATCGCGCGCCCCGAAAGCTTTGACGCGCCCGTCTCCTACGAGGACTGGAAGGCGATCAACGCCCAGGCGCTGATCACTGGCTCGGTCAAGGTCGAGGGTGGCAAGGTGGTCGTCAAGTTCCGCCTGTTCGACGTCTTTGCCGGCCAGCCGCTGGGCGACGGCATGCAGTTCGACGCCTCGACCGGCAACTGGCGCCGCGCCGCCCACAAGGCCGCCGACCAGGTCTATTCGCGGCTGACGGGCGAGGGGCCGTATTTCGACAGCCGCGTCGCCTTCGTGCAGGAAACCGGCCCCAAGGATGCGCGCCGCAAGCGCATCGGCATCATGGATTACGACGGCGCCAACGTGAAATGGCTGACCGACGATTCGACGCTGGTCCTGAAGCCGCGCTTCTCGCCCGACGGCTCGCGCCTGCTTTACACCAGCTATGCCACCGGCTTTCCGCAGGCGATGATGATGGACGTGAACTCGCTCGCCACCCGCCAGCTGGGCGCGGGCCAGCAGGGCACGATGAGCTTCTCGCCCCGTTTCTCGCCCGATGGGCGGTGGATCGTCTATTCGCTGGAGCAGAACGGCAATACCGACATCTATCAGATGGATGCCGCGACTGGCGCGCAGCGGGCGCTGACCAACGCGCCCTCGATCGAGACCTCGCCCAGCTACAGCCCGGACGGCCGGCAGATCGTCTTTGAATCCGACCGCTCGGGCACGCCGCAGCTGTATATCATGGGGGCGAATGGCGGCGAGCCGAAGCGGATCAGCTTTGGCGAGGGGCGCTATGGCACGCCGGTCTGGTCGCCGCGCGGCGACATGATCGCCTTTACCCGGCAGGTCGGCGGCAAGTTCCACATCGGCGTCATGCGCACCGATGGCTCGGAAGAGAAAATGCTGACGGAATCGTTCCTTGACGAGGGGCCGACTTGGGCCCCCAATGGCCGCGTCGTGATGTTCACGCGGGTGACGCCGGGCGGCGACGGCCAGCCGCGCCTGCATTCGGTGGATATCACGGGGCGCAACATGCGCCCGGTCAAGGTCAATGGCGCAGCCTCGGACCCCGATTGGGGCCCGCTGCTGCCCTGAAGCGCGTGAAATGGACAGGATTATGAAAACTTTCATTAAAATTGCCGCGATCGGCGCCGTTCTCGCGCTGGCGGCCTGCGCCCGGCCGGCGCAGGACATGCAGGTTCGCGATCCCTATGCCGGGGCGGGCGGCCTTGGCGGGGTGGGCGCCAGCGCGCTGCCGGGCACGGCGGAATATTTCAAGGCCAGCGTCGGCGATACCGTCCTGTTTCCGCTCGACCAGTCTACCCTGACGCCCGAGGCGCGGGTGATCCTGGCCAACCAGGCCGGCTGGCTGAACCAGAACCGGGGTTTCTCGGCCGTGATCGAAGGCCATGCCGATGAGCAGGGCACCCGCGAATACAACCTCGCGCTGGGTGCGCGGCGGGCCAATTCGGTGCAAGAATACCTGATCTCGCAAGGCATCGCGCCGGGCCGGCTGCGCACCGTCAGCTATGGCAAGGAACGCCCGCTGGCGATCTGCTCGACCGAGGAATGCTTTACCAAGAACCGCCGCGCCGTGACCGTGGTCAGCCCTGGGGCGGGCATGTGATGGCGGTCCCGGGTTTCAGGGGGCTGCTTCTGGCCGCCGGTTTCGCGCTGGCGGCCTTGCCCGCGGCGGCGCAGGACGCGCGGACCCTGGCCGACATCCGGGCCGAACTGTCCCAGCTTTCGGCCGATCTGCAAAGCCTGCGCGCGCAGCTTGTCGCCTCGGGCCCGGCGGGCTTCGCCGCGGCGGGCGGCGACAGCGCCATCGACCGCATGAACGCGATGGAGGCGCGGTTGGCGCAGCTGACCGGCCAGACCGAGCAATTGCAGAACCGCATCGACCGTATCGTCCGCGACGGCACCACCCGCATCGGCGACATCGAGTTCCGCCTGTGCGAGATGGAAGAGGGCTGCGACCTGGGCAGCCTGACCACGCCGACGCTGGGCGAGCAGGGCGGATCGACGCCCTTGCCGCCTTCGGACCAGCGGGGCGCGTTGACGCAATCCAAGACCCCCTCGGCCGGGGCTGCCGCGACGGCGGCGGAAAAGGCCGATTTCGACCGGGCCCGGGAGGTGCTCGGTCAAGGTGACTTTCACCGCGCTGCGGAACTCTTCGCGGCCATTGCCCAAACCCATGCTGGCGGCCCGCTGACCGCCGAGGCGCTGTTCCTGCGCGGGGCGGCGCTGGATTCCGCAGGCGATCTGGAAGGCGCAGGGATGGCCTGGCTGGAAAGCTTCGCCGCCAATCCGAACGGGCCGCAGGCGGCGGATGCGCTGCTGGGCCTGTCGCGGGCCATGTCGGCCAAGGCCGGCCCGCAGGAAGGCTGCTATTACCTTCAGGAGATCGTCGCCCGCTTTCCCGGCGTTCCGCAGGCCGCCGAGGCCGAGCGGCGCATCGCCGAGACCGGCTGCGACGCCCCGGCCGAGGAACTGGGCGAGGAGCTGGATCCCGAGGCCGCGGCGGATCTGGCGGATGACGGCTGAGCCGGTCGCGGCGCGGGTCCATGCCGCGCTGGATCGCCTGGCCGGCACCCGCTCTGCGCTTGGCATCGCCCTGTCGGGGGGCGGCGATTCCATTGCCCTGATGCATCTGGCTCATGGCTGGGGCGGCGCGCGCCTCATGGCGGCGACGGTCGATCACGGGCTGCGCCCCGGCTCGGCCGAGGAGGCGCAGGCGGCCGGGCAGGCAGCCGCGGCCCTGGGCATTCCCCATGAAACCCTGCGCTGGACCCGTCGGGATGGCGGCAACCTGATGGCCGCCGCGCGCGAGGCGCGGCTGCGCTTGCTGGCCGATTGGGCCGGGCGGAACGGCCTGTCCGCCGTGCTGCTGGGTCATACGCTGGACGATCAGGCCGAGACCTTGCTGATGCGCCTGAACCGCGGCGCCGGCGTGGATGGGCTGTCCGCCATGGCCCCAGCGCGCGAGGCCTTGGGCGTCTTTTGGCTGCGCCCCCTGCTGGAGGTCGGCCGGGCCGAGTTGCGGCAATGGCTCGCGGCGCGCGGGCTCGGCTGGGCCGACGACCCTTCCAACGAGAACGAGGGCTTCGAGCGGGTGCGGGTGCGCAAGACCATCGCCGCGCTGGACCTGCCGATGCGGCAGCTGGCGCAATCGGCGGCGAATCTCGCCATGGCGCGGGAAGCATTGTGCGACTTTGCCTCGCGGGTGGCCGAGGGCGCGCAAAGCCGCGCCGGATCGCTGGCGCTGCCGCTGGACGCCTTTCGCGCCGCGCCGCTGGAGATCCGGCGGCGGCTTCTTGTCGCCGGGCTGCGCTTCGTCTCCTGTGCCGCCTATCCGCCCCGGCGCGAGGCAGTGCTGCACGCGCTGGCGGCCCTGGAAGCCGGTGGCCGGTTGACGCTCGAAGGCGTCATCGCCGAGCCGGGCGGCGGCTTCCTGCGGCTGGTCCGCGAACCGGCCGCCGCCGCCCGCAGCCCCGCCGCCGAAGGGGCTGATGCGATCTGGGATCGGCGCTGGCAAGTCGCCGGCCTGCGCGCCGGCCAGCAGGTGCGCGCCCTTGGCCATGCGCCCCTGCCGGGTCTGGACTGGCGCGGCGCCGGGCTGACGCGGGACGAGGCGGCATCCAGCCCCGGCATCTGGGCGGGCGAGAGGCTGGTCGCCGCGCCGGCGCTGCGCCCGGTGCCGGATTACGGCGCAAAGCCGCTGCGCGGGCTGCCAGAATTCCGCGCCTTGCTCTATACGCATTGAACCTGACGCCGGAATCCCTATTTTCAGGCGGAAGCCTGTTTACCCGCGGAGGACATGCCCTTGGGCAATGCGCGCAATATCGCCTTCTGGGTGGTGCTGTTTCTGATGATCCTGGCCCTGTTCAACCTGTTCAGCGACGGATCGGCCCAGATGAACAGCCGCCAGATCAGCTATTCCGACTTCATCCAGCGGGTGGAAAAGGACGAGATCTCTGCCGTCACCATAGATGGCGAGAATGTCGGCATCACCGACAAGGACGGCAAGCAGTTCGCCACCGTCCGGCCGCAGGGCGAGGAACTCGCGAACCGGCTGATCGACAGGGGCGTCGACGTCAAGGTCGAGCGGCAGCAGCAATCGGGCTTCATGTCGCTCTTGGGCGTCTGGCTGCCCTTCATCCTGCTGATCGGTGTCTGGATCTTCTTCATGAACCGGATGCAGGGCGGCGGCAAGGGCGGGGCCATGGGCTTCGGCAAGTCGCGCGCCAAGCTCTTGACCGAAAAGCACGGCCGCGTGACCTTCGACGACGTGGCCGGCATCGACGAGGCCAAGGAAGAGTTGGAGGAGATCGTCGAATTCCTGCGCAACCCGCAGAAATTCAGCCGCCTGGGCGGCAAGATCCCGAAAGGCGCGCTGCTGGTCGGCCCGCCCGGCACCGGCAAGACGCTGCTCGCCCGCGCCATCGCAGGCGAGGCGGGGGTGCCCTTCTTCACCATCTCCGGCTCGGATTTCGTCGAGATGTTCGTCGGCGTCGGCGCCAGCCGCGTCCGCGACATGTTCGAGCAGGCCAAGAAATCCGCCCCCTGCATCGTCTTCATCGACGAGATTGACGCGGTCGGCCGCGCCCGCGGCGTCGGCATCGGCGGCGGCAATGACGAGCGCGAGCAGACCCTGAACCAGCTGCTGGTGGAAATGGACGGCTT
The DNA here is from genome assembly GCF_008824185.1 of Paracoccus pantotrophus. Classification (NCBI taxonomy): domain Bacteria; kingdom Pseudomonadati; phylum Pseudomonadota; class Alphaproteobacteria; order Rhodobacterales; family Paracoccaceae; genus Paracoccus; species Paracoccus pantotrophus. The sequence continues at coordinate 1,601,909 of NZ_CP044426.1, read as the reverse complement.
CGATGCCAATGAGGGCGTCATCATCATCGCCGCCACCAACCGCAAGGACGTGCTGGACCCGGCGCTGCTGCGTCCCGGCCGCTTCGACCGCCAGATCTATGTGCCGAACCCCGATATCAAGGGCCGCGAAAAGATCCTCGGCGTGCATTCGCGCAAGGTGCCGGTAGGCCCCGACGTGGACCTGCGCATCATCGCCCGCGGCACGCCGGGCTTTTCCGGCGCCGATCTGATGAACCTGGTGAACGAAGCCGCGCTGATGGCCGCGCGCATCGGCCGACGCTTCGTGACCATGGAGGATTTCGAGAACGCCAAGGACAAGGTCATGCTGGGCGTCGAGCGCCGCAGCATGGTCCTGACCCCCGAGCAGAAGGAAAAGACCGCCTATCACGAGGCCGGCCACGCCATCGTCGGCCTTTCGCTGCCGAAATGCGATCCGGTCTACAAGGCGACGATCATCCCGCGCGGCGGCGCGCTCGGCATGGTGGTGTCGCTGCCCGAGATGGACCGGCTGAACTATCACAAGGACGAGGCCAAGCAGAAGCTCGCCATGACCATGGCCGGCAAGGCGGCCGAGATCATCAAATATGGCGAGGAAGGGGTGTCGAACGGCCCGGCCGGCGACATCCAGCAGGCCAGCCAGCTGGCGCGCGCCATGGTGATGCGCTGGGGCATGTCCGACAAGGTCGGCAACATCGACTATGCCGAGGCGCATGAGGGCTATTCCGGCAATACCGGCGGTTTCTCGGTCTCGGCGGCGACCAAGGAGTTGATCGAGAAGGAGGTCCACGACCTGATCGAGGAAGGCTATCGCGAAGCCTATCGCATCCTGACCGAGAAGCAGGAGGAGTTCGAGCGGCTGGCCAAGGGGCTCCTAGAATACGAGACCCTGACCGGCGAGGATATCGGCCGGGTGATCCGGGGCGAGCCGCTGGGCGGCGACGATGATGCGCCCGGCTCCTCGATCCCCTCGGTCAGCGCGATTCCGCGGGCGGGTGCCGTCAAGCCCACGCCGGATGCGGCTCCCCAGCCGCAGGGGTGATCCGACGATCGATACAGGGAAACCCCCGGCGCCATCGCTCCGGGGGTTTTCATGCGCGCAAGGGCTCGGCCTGAACGCTGCGCGGACGTTCAGGGCGGCAGAAGCGCGGCGGCGCCAAGCGGCAGTCCCGGGCCGAACCCCCAGCTTGGCCCCAGCTTGATCCCGAAGCCCGCCGCCTTCACCCGTTGGCCAGTCGCAATGCGCGGGGCCATGCCTAGGGCTCAATTTGAAGACGCAATCCCGATTCCCGTCGTGCCGTTCCGGGGCTGGCGAAAATCTGTCTATGCCAGCAGCACATTCGCCACAGCTGGGGCTTGCACCGGCGTGCCGGGCAGGGCATGGGTCGGGCATGAGCCGATCCGAACCCGAACTGCCCCCGAATTCCGCCATGCCCGATCTGCGCGCGCGCATCGACGCGCTGGATGCGCGGCTGGTGGCCTTGCTGGCCGAACGCTCGGCGCTGATCGACGAGGCGGCGCGGATCAAGGCGCGCGAGAACCTGCCGGCCCGCATCGACAGCCGCGTCGAGGAGGTCGCCGCCAATGCCCGCCGTCTCGCCGCTGAGCAGGGGCTGGACCCGGATCTGGCCGAGCGGCTGTGGCGCGTGATGATGGAGCATTTCATCGCCCAGGAAGACCGGCTGCTGTCCCAGCCCCGCCGCGACTAGGGTCAGGATTCATAACCAATAAATGACGGTTGCCGCGAGCGCGATGGCCGAGAGGAAGACCTTCGGGCATCTGTCGTATCGGGTTGCCACGCGCCGCCAGTCCTTGAGCCTGCCAAACATGATCTCGATGCGGTTGCGCCGCTTGTATCGGCGCTTGTCGTATTTGACCGGTGTCTTGCGCTGCTTTCGGCCGGGGATGCAGGCTCGTATCCCCTTGTCCTGCAAGGCTTCCCGGAACCAGTCGGCGTCATAGCCGCGATCCCCGAGCAGCCAATCGACCTTTGGGAGGCTGCTGAGCAACGCCCGCGCCCCGATGTAGTCGCTGACCTGCCCTGCGGTGACGAACAGGTCGAGCGGTCGGCCCTGGCTGTCACAGATGGCATGCAGCTTCGTGTTCATGCCGCCCTTGGTCCGGCCGACGAGGCGTCCACGCCCCCCTTTTTCACGGCCAAGCTGGTCGCGGTGCGGTGCGCTTTCAGATAGGTCGCGTCGATCATCACGGTCTTTTCCTCGCCGTGGTCGGCGGCCAGCCCGATCATCATCCTGGCGAAAATGCCTTTCTCGCTCCAACGCTTCCACCGGCTGTAGAGCGTCTTGTGCGGCCCATACTCCCTGGGGGCATCTCGCCAGCGCAAACCATTGCGATTGATGAAGATAATCCCGCTTAGAACACGCTTGTCATCGACGCGTGGCTTGCCGTGCGACTTCGGGAAGAAAGGGGCAAGCTTGGTCATCTGCTCGTCGGTCAGCCAGTACAGGTCGCTCATGTCACCGCTCCGTTTTCCGAGCCGTGAATCACGTAGCACACTGAAAATCAATGCATCCTGACCCTAGAGCAAATTTGACGAACACCGGGTCGCTTTGAGGATTCACGCGATGAACAATGTCTGATTCACTGCTCCTGTGATTTGCCAGGAGGAGATGATGACGAGGAGCCTGAGACGAGGAGCCTGAGCGGAGACCTTCGCGGTCGGGTAATTGCAGCGATCGAAGATGGGGTTTCGACGCGGGAGGCGGCACGACGCTTCCGCATCGGCATCTCGACGGCCGGGGCCTGGTATCGCCGCTATCGCGAGACCGGCGAGATGGAAGCGCGCAAGCAGGGACAGCCGTCGCGCTCGAAGCTTGATACGCACGCGGCCTTCATTCCGGGCCTCATCGAGAAGACACCGGACATCACTCTTGCTGAGATCGGCGAGCGCCTTGCTGGCGAGCGCGGCGTGCGGGTGGCGCCCTCGACGGTCTGGCTGTTTCTTGACCGGCGCGGCATCACATTCAAAAAAAGACGGCCAAAAAAAGACGGCGCATACCTCAGAGCAGCAGCGTCCCGATGTCTTGCGCCGCCGCATAGCCTGGTTCGACGGCCAGCTCGATCTCGATCCCGAGAGGCTCATCTTCATCGATGAGACCGCGGCATCCACGAAGATGGCGCGGCTGCGAGGACGAGCGCCATGTGGCGAGCGATGCCGGGCGCCCATTCCACACGGACATTGGAAGACCACCACCTTTACCGCAGGCCTGCGGCTATCTGGCATGGCGGCACCGATGCTCTGCTCGATGGGCCAATGAACGGACCAGCCTTCCTCGCCTATGCCGAGCAGGTGCTCGCACCAGAGCTGCGCCCCGGTGACGTCGTGGTCATGGATAATCTGCCCGCCCACAAGATCAGCGGCGTGCGCGACGCCATCGAAAAAGTTGGAGCACGGCTCCTGTTCCGCCCGCCATACTCGCCGGACTTCAACCCCATCGAGATGGCTTTCTCCAAGCTCAAGGCACTGCTCAGAAAGGTCGCTGCCAGAACCGTTGACGATCTCTGGTCAGCCGTCGCCGACTGTCTATCCGCCTTCACCCCCGAGGAATGCCGGAACTACTTCGAGCCCGCCGGATATGACCCGGACTAAGTCGAATCCGCGCTAGGTAAAGGCGGCTTGAACCGGATTCCGCCCGCGACTCTTGCGCCGCGCGGCGATGGCGGAGCTGCCGGGGCGCAGCGGCATGCCGCCAGCGGCAGGAATGCTCGGGGACCAATCGCCGAGCTGTCATCGAGACGGACCAGCTCAGAAGATCCGTACCGGCCGATAGGATACCGCTATCCCCTGCACTTCATCGTCGCGTGGCAGGCCTTTGCGATGCCCCGGCCAAAACCCAAAGACCGCCGCAAGCCCCTCCGTCGCTTCGTTCCAAACTGCGGCCGGCGCCTTCGGACACTCGCCGGCGCCGCGATGGGCTGGTAAATGCCCATAGCGCCCGGGATGAAGCTTGCCGGGGGCTTTGCCCCCGCGCGTTCCGCGCTCCCCCAGGATATTTGTCCATGGAAGAAGCCAGGGAACCATCGGTCCGTTCTTCCTTGGATAAATATCCTGCGGGGGTCCGGGGGCGCAAAGCCCCCGGTCGCGGCCTCGACCAGGCCGCGCAAGGCTGCAGGGTCAGACCGGGATCATCGTGCCTTGAAGCATGGCGACATGCTTGCGCGTGCCTTCCGCTTCGGCCCAGACATCGGCTGCGACCACCAGGATGCGGCGGCCGGGGCGGATCACCCTTCCCTCGGCCACCAGCCGGTCGCCGGTGGCAGGCGACATCAGGTTGATCTTCATCTCGACCGTCATCACCTCGGCGTCCTCGGGCATCAAGGTCAGCGCGGCATAGCCCGCGGCCGAATCGCCGATGCTGAAGGCCAGCCCGGCATGGCCGGCGCCATGCTGCTGCAGCGATGTCGGCAGGATCGGCGCGGTGATGGCGATGCGCCCGGGCGCGATGGCGGCAAGCCGGGCGCCCAGGGTGCGCATCATGCTTTGGCGGTCGAAACTGGCGCGGATGCGGCTTTCCAGGTCATTCATCGAACAGGCTCTCCTGGGGGCGGGGGGCATCGAGGCCCAGATGGCGCCAGCCCAGCCGGGCCAGCATGCGGCCGCGCGGGGTGCGGCTGACCAGGCCCTGCTGCATCAGGTAAGGCTCGATCACCTCCTCGATGGAATCGCGGCTTTCCGACAGCGCGGCCGAAAGGGTTTCCACCCCGACCGGGCCACCGCCGTAATGCTCGGCCATCAGCGCCAGGTAGCGGCGGTCGGCCATGTCGAGGCCCAGGTGATCGACGCCAAGCCGGGTCAGGGCGGAATCGGCGATCTGGCGGCTCAGCCTGCCGTCGCCTTCGACCAGCGCGAAATCCACCACCCGGCGCAAGAGCCGGCCGGCGATGCGCGGCGTGCCGCGGGCGCGGCGGGCGATCTCGCGCGTGCCCTCGGGCTCCGAGGGGATACCCATCAACCGGGCGCCGCGGGTCACGATCAGGTCGAGTTCCTCGACGGTATAGAATTGCAGGCGGGTCGGAATGCCGAAGCGGTCGCGCAGGGGCGTGGTCAGCAGGCCGAGCCGGGTGGTGGCGCCGACCAGGGTAAAGGGTTGCAGCTCGATCCGCACCGTGCGAGCGGCGGGGCCCTCGCCGATCACCAGGTCCAGCTCGAAATCCTCCATCGCCGGATAGAGGATCTCCTCGACCGCCGGGTTCATGCGGTGGATCTCGTCGATGAACAGCACGTCGCGGGCTTCCAGATTGGTCAGGATCGCGGCAAGGTCGCCCGCCCGCGCCAGCACCGGGCCGGAGGTCATCTTGAAGTTCACCCCCAGCTCGCGCGCCATGATCTGCGCCAGCGTGGTCTTGCCCAGGCCGGGCGGGCCGTGGAACAGCGTGTGGTCCATCGCCTTGCCGCGCATGCGGGCGCTTTCGATGAAGACGCGCAGGTTCGCCCGCGCCTCGGCCTGGCCGACGAAATCCTCGAGCCGCTGCGGGCGCAGGGCGCGGTCCTCGCCGTCGCTGTCCAGCGGTTCGGGGCGCAGCATGGGGTCGGGCTGGCTCATCGCGCGCCCCAGGGGCCGGCGCCCGTGCCCGAGGCCATGGCTTGCAGCCGGGCGATGCGCTCCTCGGTCGGCGGATGGGTGGCGAAAAGCCGGTCCATGCGCAGCGCGTGCAGCGGGTTCACGATGAACAGGCTGGCCGAGGCGGGGTTCCTTTCGGCCGGGATATTCACCACCTGGCCCGCCGCGCGCGAGATCTTGGCCAGCGCACCGGCCAGCGCCATCGGCCGGCCGCAGATCTCGGCCCCCATCCGGTCGGCCTCGTATTCGCGGGTGCGCGAGATCGCCATCTGCACCAGCCCAGCCGCGAGCGGCGCAAAGATCATCGCCAGGATCGCCGCCAGCCCGCCGCCGCGATTGTCGTCGCGCCCGCCGAACATGCTGGAAAACATCAGCATGTTGCCCAGCATGGCGATGGCGCCGGCCATGGTGGCGGTGACGGTCATGGTCAGCGTGTCGCGATGCTTGATATGCGCCAGTTCATGCGCGATCACCCCGGCCAGTTCGTCGCGGCTCAGCACCCGCATGATGCCTTGCGTCACCGCGACGGCGGCGTTTTCAGGGCTGCGGCCGGTGGCGAAGGCATTCGGCTGCTCGGTTTCCAGGACATAGACCTTGGGCATCGGCAGGCCGGCGCGTTGTGCCAGCGCCGCCACCATGTCCACCAGTTCGGGCGCCTGCTGGCGGGTGACAAGATGCGCGCCCTGCTGGCGCAGCACCATCCTGTCGCTGTTCCACCAGGCGAAGACATTGCCCGCCCCGGCGACGATCAGCGCGATCACCGCGCCGCCCTGGCCGCCGATCAGCCAGCCCATGCCCATGACCAGCGCGGTCAGGGCGGCCATCAGGATGAAGGTGCGCAGGTTTCCGGTCATCGTCTTACTCCTTGGGCGCCAAGAGCCGCAGGGCCGCGCGGATCAACGCCGCGGTCGGCGCGGCGGGTTCCCGTGCCGCGGCCTCGGCCACCGCCGAGGCGGCCTCGGACGGAGCATAGCCCAGATTTCCCAGCGCCGAGAGCGCATCCGCGGTTGCTTGCGCCGAAGATGGCGCCGGATGGGCCGGGGCGGTTGCGGGGGCGGCGGTCTCGACCAGTTCCGCCTCGGGCAGGGGGCCGGGATCGACGGTCAGCGCGCCGCCAAGCGCCATCACCGCCGGGGCCTTGTCCTTCAGCTCCATCGCCACGCGCTGCGCCAGTTTCGGTCCGACGCCGGGGGCCTTGCGCAGCGCCGACCAATCGCCGAGCGCCAGCGCCCGCGACAGCCCGTCCGGCCCCAGCGTGCCCAGGATCGCCAGCGCCACCTTGGCCCCCACCCCCTGCACCGAGGTCAAGAGCCGGTGCCATTCCTTTTCCAGCAGCGTCGGGAAGCCGAAAAGCTGCAGCAGATCCTCGCGCACCAGCAGTTCGGTGTAAAGCGCCACCGCCTGTCCGGCGGGGGGCAGGTGCGCGGCGGTGCGTTCGCTGACATGGACGATATAGCCCACGCCGCGCACGTCGATCAGCACATGGTCCTGTGCCCGATGCAGGATCACCCCGGCAATGCGTCCGATCATTCCTTGTTCCTCACGCGCTGGCCTTGATGCGCAGGGCGCGGCCCTGCAGGTGATGGGCGTGGCAGATCGCGACGGCCAGGGCATCGGCGGCATCCGGCCCCGCGAACTCGACGCCGGGCAGCATGAAGCGGACCATGTGCTGGATCTGCTCCTTGGCGGCATGGCCGACGCCGACCACGGTCTTCTTGACCGCGTTCGGAGCGTATTCGCCGATCTCCAGCCCCGCCTCGGCCGGGGCCAGCAGGGCGATGCCGCGCGCCTGGCCCAGCTTCAGCGTGCCGAGCGCGTCCTTGTTCACGAAGGTCTGCTCGACCGCGGCGGCATCGGGGGCGTGCCGGGCGATCACCGCGCGAAGCCCGCGATAGAGCGCGGCAAGCCGCGGCCCCAGCTCGCCCGCCTCGGAATGGACGATGCCATTGTCGAGGTGCCGCAGGCGCGGCCCCTCGACCGCGATCACGCCCCAGCCCATGTTGCGCAGGCCGGGGTCTATGCCGATGATCTTCATGCCTGTTTCCTTGTTTTGATCCAGCGTTAGCACGAAAGGCGAACATCGCCTAGTTGCTTTGTCATTGGCTTGACATCGGGAAACCCCGCCGCGAACAGGGGGCCGCGAAAAATGGAAGAGGGACAATGTCGCCAGCACTGATCGCTGCACTTCCGTTCATCGGGGCGCTGCTGCCCGGATTGCTGATCCGATCGGGCCGCGATGTCGCGGCGATTTCCTGCGCGACCGCGACCTTCATCGCGCTGCTGGGGCTTTGCCTGCACATCCCGGCGATCATGGCGGGCGAGGTGATCACGGCGCGCTTCGCCTGGCTGCCCTCGCTGGGGCTGAACGCGCATTTCCGCATCGACGGGCTGGGCCTGCTTTTCGGCATCCTGATCCTGGGCATCGGGTTGCTGATCATCGCCTATGCGCGCTATTACCTGTCGCGCAAGGATCCGGCGGGGGTGTTCTACACCTATCTGATGCTGTTCCAGGGCGCGATGCTGGGCATCGTGCTGTCCGACAACATCCTGCTGCTGCTGGTGTTCTGGGAGCTGACCTCGCTGTCGTCCTTCCTGCTGATCGGCTATTGGAAGCACCTGCCCGAGGGGCGGCAGGGCGCCCGCATGGCGCTGACGGTGACCGGCATGGGCGGGCTGGCCATGATCGCGGGGATGCTGATCCTGGGCAATATCGCCGGCAGCTTCGACATTGGCGACATCCTGCAGGCGCGCGAGGCGATCCAGGCCAGCCCCTATTACCTGCCGGCGCTGCTGCTGATCCTGCTGGGCGCCTTCACCAAATCGGCGCAGTTCCCGTTCCATTTCTGGCTGCCGCACGCGATGGCGGCGCCGACGCCGGTCTCGGCCTATCTGCATTCGGCGACCATGGTGAAGGCCGGGCTGTTCCTGATGGCGCGGCTGTGGCCGGTGCTGTCGGGCACGCCGGAATGGTTCTATATTGTCGCCACCACCGGCCTTGTGACCATGGTGCTGGCGGCCTGGATCGCCATCTTCCGCGACGACCTGAAATCGCTCTTGGCCTTTTCCACCGTCTCGCATCTGGGCCTCATCACCATGCTTCTGGGCTTCGGCACCGAGGCGGCGGCGGTGGCGGCGGTATTCCACATCATCAACCACGCCACCTTCAAGGCGGCGCTGTTCATGGCTGCCGGCATCATCGACCACGAGGCCGGCACCCGTTCCATCGCCCGTCTGGGCGGGCTGCGCCGGCTGATGCCGGTGACCTTCGTCATCGGCACCGTGGCGGCGCTGTCCATGGCCGGCATCCCGCCGCTGAACGGCTTCCTGTCGAAAGAGCTGATGCTGGAGGAGGCGACCCATGCCGCGTGGCAGGGCAGCCCCGTGCTGATCGGGGCGATGGCGACGCTGGGGGCGCTGTTCTCGGTCTGCTATTCGCTGCGCTTCGTCTGGCAGGTGTTCTTCGGCCCCGAGCGTCAGGATTACCCGCGCAGGCCGCATGACCCGGGCTTCGGCCTGTGGTCCGCCCCGGCGCTGCTGGTGGTGCTGGTGGTGCTGATCGGGCTGTTCCCCGCCGGCATGGCCGGCTGGCTGGTCGAGGTCTCGGCCAGCGCCGTCACCGGCACCGCCCAGCATCCGCATCTGGCGCTGTGGCATGGCGTGACCCCGGCCCTGATGCTGTCGATCACCGCGCTGGTCGGCGGGACGCTGCTGCTGGCGCTGAACCGCCACCTGCTGGCCATGCGGGCGGCGATGGCCTGGCTAGACGCCAAGGCGATCTTCGACGCCGTCACTCGCGCGGCGACCTGCGCGGCGGGCGTCTTTACCGACCGGCTGACCAACGGCTCGATGTCGCGCGCCCTCGCGGCCTTTTCGCTGACCGTGGTGCTGTGCGGCTTCTGGGCCTTCTCGACCGGAGGCTGGCAGGGCGCGACCCGGCCGATGCTGCCCGTCCAGCCGGTGCCGCTGGTCGGCTGGATCCTGCTGATGGTGGCGATCTGCTGCATGGTGGCCTTTCACCGCCGGCGCATCCTGGCGCTGGTGCTGGTCGGCATCATCGGGCTGATGGTCTCGGTCAGCTTCATCTATTTCTCGGCCCCCGACCTGGCGCTGACGCAGATCTCGGTCGAGGTGGTCACGGTGGTCCTGCTGCTTCTGGCGCTGAACTTCCTGCCCAAGTTCACCGTGATCGAAAGTCCCGACCGCAAGCGCGGCCTGGACGCCTTCATCGCCGCGCTGGCCGGGCTGGGCTTCGGGGCGCTGGCCTATGCCATCATGCGCAGCGATTTCGCCTTTTCCCCGATCTCGGAATACATGCTGGCCAACAGCTACAGGCTGGGCGGCGGCGACAACGTGGTCAACGTGATCCTGGTGGACTTCCGCGGCTACGATACCTTCGGCGAGATCACCGTGCTCGGCATCGCCGCGCTGACCATCTTCGCCCTGACCGAGACGCTGCTGGCCGGCGCCAGCGGCCGGCGGCTGCGCAACTGGGTCCATGACAGCCGCCGCGCCGGTGACCGGCATCCGCTGACGCTGGTGGTGGTGACGCGGCTGATCCTGCCGATCTCGCTGGTGGTCGGGCTGTATATCTTCCTGCGCGGCCACAACATGCCGGGTGGCGGCTTCGTCGCCGGGCTGGTGGTTTCGGTGGCGCTGGTGTCGCAATACATGGCCTCGGGCTTTGCCTGGGCGCAGGAGCGGCAAAAGATCAACTATCACGCGCTGATCGGCGCCGGCGTCATCGCCGCCGGGCTGACCGGAATCGGCGCCTGGTTCGCTGGGCTGCCCTTCCTGACCTCGGCCTATGGCTATGTGAAGCTGCCGGGGCTCGAGGAATTCGAGCTGGCCTCGGCCATGGGCTTCGACCTGGGCGTGTTCCTGTGCGTGATGGGGGCGGTGATGCTGGCCCTGAACTCGCTGTCGCGGATCGCGCGGCAGGCGGGCGAGACGGTGAACCTGGACCCGATGGACATCGACCCCAGCAGGGAGGCGCGGCGCTGATGGAACTTCTGCTGTCGAGCGCGATCGGCATGCTGACCGCCGCCGGGGTCTATCTGATCCTGCGGCTGCGGACATTCGCCGTGGTGCTGGGCATGACCATGCTCAGCTATGCCATCAACCTGTTTTTGTTCTCGACCGGGCGGCTGGTGGTGAACGCGCCGCCGATCCTGCAAAAGGGGGTGGAGGTCTATACCGACCCGCTGCCGCAGGCGCTGGTTCTGACCGCCATCGTCATCAGCTTCGGCATGACCGCGGTGGTGGTGATGATGGCGCTGGGGGCCTTCCTGGAAGGCGGCGACGACCGGGTGGACATGCCGCGCGCCGACCGCATGCCGGGGGATGACCAGGCATGAGCCATCTGATCATCGCCCCCGTCGTCCTGCCCGCCGTCATCGGGCCGCTGATCATCCTGTGGATGCGCAACGACCTGCTGTTGCAGCGGGTGTTCTCGGTCGCCGGCACCGCCCTGCTGGCCGGGGTGGCGCTTTACCTGAACCTGCTCGCCGCGGGCGGAGAGGTGCAGGTCTATCGCCTCGGCAACTGGGCTGCGCCCTTCGGCATCGTCTTGGTGCTGGACCGGCTGGCGGCGCTGATGCTGCTTCTGACCGCGGCGTTGGCCCTGGCGGTGCAGCTTTACGCCATGGGCTCGGGCTGGGACCGCAAGGGCCGGCATTTCCATGCGCTCTGGCAGTTCCAGCTGATGGGCGTCTGCGGCGCCTTCCTGACCGGCGACGCCTTCAACCTGTTCGTGTTCTTCGAGATCCTGCTGATCGCCAGCTACGGCCTGATGATCCACGGCGGGGGCGAGATGCGGCTGCGCGCCGGCGTGCAGTATATCGCCTACAACCTGGCCGGCTCGACGCTGTTCCTGGCGGCGCTGGGGGTGCTCTATTCCGTCACCGGCACGCTGAACATGGCCGATATGGCGCTGCGCGTGGCGGCGATGCCGGCCGAGGATACGGCGCTGCTGCGCGCCGGCGCGGTACTCTTGATGCTGGTCTTTGCTGTCAAGGCGGCGCTGGTGCCGCTGCATTTCTGGCTGCCCTCGACCTATGCCAATGCGCCGGGGCCGGTGGCGGCGCTGTTCGCGATCATGACCAAGGTCGGGGTCTATGGCATCATCCGCTTCTTCACCCTGGTCTTTCCGCAGGACGCCGTGACCCAAGGCGTGGTGACCGACCTGTTGCTGCCGGCGGCGCTGTTCACGCTGGCCATCGGCCAGATCGGCATCCTGGGCACCCGCCATCTGGGTCGGCTGGCCGCTTTCGCCGCCATCGGCTCGATCGGCACGCTGATGATCGCGGTGGCGCAGTTCACCCCGCAGGGCACCGCGGCGGCGGTCTATTACATGATCCACTCGACGCTGGCGGCGGGGGCGCTGTTCCTGATCGTGGACATGATCGGCGCGCGCCGGGGCGATCTGTGGCTGCGGCTGGACCGGGTGATGCCGGGCAACGGGCTGGTCGCGGCGCTGTATTTCACCGCGGCCATCGCCGTGGTCGGCATGCCGCCGTTTTCCGGCTTCATCGGCAAGCTCTTGGTGATGCAGGCCACCGGCGCGGCCCCGGCGATGGTCTGGATCTGGGCGACGATCCTGATCACCTCGCTGATCGCGATCTATGCCATGTCGCGCGCCGGCTCGATCGTCTTCTGGAAGAGCTTGGAGCTCGGCCCGGCCCCGGTGCCGGCGCCGGCGGTCGCAGCCGGTCCCAAGCTGGAGCCGGACGAGCCGGTCCAGGACCTCGGCGATGCGCCGGCGAACTGGCTGGCGGTGGCCTCGGTGGCGCTGCTTCTGTCGGGCATCGTGGCCCTGACCGCCTTTGCCGGCCCCGCCATGCGCTTTGCCGAGGCGACCGCCGCACAGCTGCACGATCCCGACGCCTATGTCTCGGCGGTGCTGGAAGGGCAGGAGGGTACGAAATGATCCGCCGCCTGTTGCCGCATCCCTGGCTGTCGGTCACGCTGATCCTGGTCTGGATGGCCCTGGTCAACCGCTGGGCCGTGGGCTCGCTGGTCTTTGCCGCGATCATCGGCCTGGTGGTGCCGCTGATCACCGCGCCCTATTGGCCGGGAGCGGGCGGCTACAGCAAGCCGCAGCGCATCCCGGCCTATCTCCTGATGGTGATCTGGGACATCGCCAAGGCGAATTTCACCGTGGCGCGCATCGTGCTGTTCATGCCGCGCCGCGCGCTTCGGCCCGCCTGGATCGCCGTGCCGCTGGACCTGCGCCGCCCCGAGGCGATCACGGCACTGGCCGCGACCATCACCCTCACCCCCGGCACCGTCAGCTGCGACCTGTCCGAGGATGGGCGCGCGCTGCTGGTCCATGCCATGCACGCCCCCGACCCGGACGCGGTGCTGGACGAGATCAAGACCCGCTACGAGGCCCGGCTGAAGGAGATCTTCGAATGATCGGATATGCGCTTTACTTCGCCTATGGCTGCTTCGGGCTGGCGCTGCTGTTCTGCCTCTACCGCGTGGTCTTCGCGCCGGGCCTGTCGGACCGGGTGCTGGCGTTGGATACCATGGCGATCAACATGATCGCGCTCCTGACGCTGTTCGGCATCGACAAGGGCACCACCATGTATTTCGAGGCCTCGCTGATGTTCGCCATGGTCGGCTTCATCTCGACCGTGGCCTATGCGAAATTCGTCCTGCGCGGCGACATCATCGAATAGGGGGCGGGCATGATCGCGGAAATCGTCGTCTCGGTCCTGCTGGTGCTGGGCGGGTTCTTCGGCCTTGTCGGCTCCTACGGGCTGGTCAAGCTGCCCGACCCGATGACCCGCCTGCATGCGCCGACGAAATCGGCGACGCTGGGCGTGGGGGCGGTGCTGATCGCCTCGCTGATCTGGTTCCCCGCCCGTCATGGCGTGCTGACCTGGCACGAGCTGCTGATCACGCTGTTCCTGTTCCTGACCGCGCCGGTCACCGGTTATTTCATCGCCAAGGCGCATATGCATCTGGGCTGGAGCCGCGACGAGCTGCCCCGCCCGGCGCCCGGCAAGGACTGGGCGACCTTCTGCGACCCGGACAAGGAAAGCCTGGTCGACCGGCAGGCGCGGAACTAGCCTGGCGGTGCTCTAGCATGGGGGCCTTGCCCCCGCGCGTTCCGCGCTCCCCCAGGATATTTGGACAAGAAAGAAGCGGGAGCCGCCCTGCGCCTTCCTTGGGTTCTTCCTTGGCCAAATATCCTGCGGGGGTCCGGGGGCGCAAAGCCCCCGGCTGTGCCGGTCCCGCCGGGCCGGCCATGAAAAAGGAGCGGAAACCCCGCCCCCCTCTCGTCCGGCCTGATGCGCGGTTCAGATCAGCCCGGCGTGAACCAGGGCCGCGTCGATCCGGGCCTTGGTCGCATCGGTCAGCGCGACCAGCGGCAGGCGTACGGCGTCGCTGCAAAGCCCCAGCCGCGACATGGCGTATTTCGCTCCGGCGACGCCCGGCTCGACAAAGATCGCCTCGTGCAGCGGCATGAGCCGGTCCTGGTAGTCCAGCGCCCTGGCGTAATCGCCCGCCAGCGTCGCCTCCTGGAACTCGGCGCAAAGCTTCGGGGCCACGTTCGCCGTGACCGAGATGCAGCCCACCCCGCCATGGGCGTTGAAGCCGAGCGCGGTGGCGTCCTCGCCGGAAAGCTGGACGAAATCCTTGCCGCAGGCGGCGCGCTGCTGGCTGACCCGCTCGAGCTTGCCGGTCGCGTCCTTGACGCCGATGATGCGCGGCAGCCTGGCCAGTTCGCCCATGGTGTCGGGCGTCATGTCGATGACCGAGCGGCCGGGGATGTTGTAGATGATGATCGGCAGGTCGCTCGCGTCGTGCAGCGCGGTGTAATGCGCGATCAGCCCGGCCTGGGTCGGCTTGTTGTAATAGGGCGTCACCACCAGTGCCGCGTCGGCCCCCGCGGCCTGCGCGTGCTGCACCAGCCCGATCCCCTCGCGCGTCGAGTTCGAGCCGGCGCCGGCGATGACCGGGATGCGGCCGGCGGCCATACGCACCACCTCTTCGATGACCTGGCGGTGCTCCTCATGGCTCAGCGTCGGGCTTTCGCCGGTGGTGCCGACGGGCACCAGCCCGTGGCTGCCCTGGTCGACATGCCACTCGACAAGCTTTTCCAGCGCGGGGAGATCCAGCTCCCCGTCCGGGGTGAAGGGCGTGACCAGCGCGGGCAGCGAGCCTCTGAACATGTGGGTATCCTGAATTTGCCTCTGATGGCGGCTTACATGCGGATGCGCGGATTGCCAAGGATGTGAGTTGCGCCGCCCGGCGGAACCTCGCAGAAATGGGGCCATGATGTATCCTTTCCGTGACAGGATCCTCGGGCCGGCATTGGCCCTTGCCCTGAGCCTTGCCCCGCCGGCCGGGGCCGAGGATGCCGGGCGCCTGTCCCGCGCCCTGGCGGCGGCGGCGATGCGCGACTGGACCACCGCTGCGGCCGAGGCCGAAGCCTCGGGGCCCATCGCCCGCGACCTGGTCGCCTGGCAGCGGCTGCGGGCCGGGCAGGGCAGCTGGCCGGAATATCGCGACTTTGCCCGGCGCCATGCGGATTGGCCCGGCATGGCGCTGTTCTGGAAGCGCGGCGACGCGGTGCTGCGCCCCGACCTGGCCCCGGCCGAGGTGATCCAATGGTTCGGCACCCGCCGGCCCGATACGCTGAACGGCGCCACGGCGCTGATCGCGGCCTTGCAGGCAACCGATCCCATGGCCGCGAAGGCCGAGATCGCGCGGTTCTGGACCGAGCAGGCGCTGACCAAGCCTGAGGCCGATGCCTTTCTGGCCGCCCATGGCGCCGAGGTGGCGGGGCTGCACGACGCGCGGCTGATGCGGCTTCTGGACCTGGGCGAATGGCAGGCGGCGCAGGTGGTGCTGCCCATGGCCTCGGGTCCCGCGCAGGCCCTGGGCCGCGCGCGGCTGGCGTTGCAATCGGGGCAGGCCGGGGTGGATGCGCTGATCCTGGCCCTGCCCGAGGCGCAACGGGATGATGCGGGCTTGGCGCTCGACCGCTTCCGCTGGCGGGTCTGGGCCAAGATGCCCGATCTCGCGCGCGCGTTGATGCTGGAACGCTCGACCAGCGCCGAGGCGCTGCGCGATCCCGCGGCCTGGGCCGGCAAGCGTGCCGATTACGCGCGCCTGGCGCTGCGGCAGGGCGACTGGGCCCTGGCCGAGAGGCTGGCTGCCGGGCATTTCCTGCCGCAGGGCAGCGATGCCTTTTCCGACCTGGAATGGCTTGCGGGCTATGCCGCGCTGCGCGGCGGCGCGCCGGACCGGGCACTTCAGCATTTCCGCACGCTGGAAAGCGCGGTGGCGAGCCCGATTTCCCTGTCCCGCGCACATTACTGGCAGGGCCGGGCGCTGGAGGCCGGGGGTGACGAGGCCGGCGCCGATGCGGCCTATGCCCGTGCCGCGGCATATCAATCCGCCTGGTATGGCCAGCTTGCCGCCGAAAGGCTGGGCCTGCCGATGCAGCCCGGCCTGGCCATCGCCGGGCGCAGCGAGGCCAGCCTGCCCGAGTGGCGCGGCAGCGCCCTGCGCGACAGCCCGGTCTGGCAGGCCGGCACCTGGCTGCTGGCGGCGGGCGAGACCGACCAGGGCGCGCGCTTCTTCCTGCACCTGGCCGAGACCGCCGCGGCCGAGGATATCGGCCGCATGGCGCGGATGATGCTGGAGATGCGGCTGCCCTGGCACGCGCTGCGGCTGGCCAAGGCCGCCGCGGCCAAGGGTGCGGTCTATCCGGCCGCCTATTTCCCGCTGACCGGGCTGGAGCAGGCCGAGCTGGGCCTGCCGCCCGAACTGGTCATGGCCATCGCCCGGCGGGAAAGCGAGTTCAACCATACCGTGTCCTCGCATGCCGGGGCGCTGGGGTTGATGCAGGTCATGCCCGACACCGCGCGTTCCATGGCGCGCAAGGTCGGCGAGCCCTTCGATCAGGCGCGGCTGACCCGCGACGCCGCCTATAACGCCCGGCTGGGCGCGGCCTATCTGGCCGGCTTGCGCGACCGTTTCGGCCCGTCGATCGCGCTGGTGGCGGCGGGCTACAATGCCGGGCCAGGGCGCTCGGCCCGCTGGCTGGACGAGTTCGGCGACCTGCGCGGGCAGGTGGACCCGGTCGATTGGGTCGAGATGATCCCCTTTGACGAGACGCGCAACTACGTCATGCGCGTGGCCGAGGCGCTGCCCATCTATCGCGCCCGCATCAAGGGCGCGCCGGTGCCGCTGCTGCCGACATGGGATCTGACCGGGGGCGGCATGAAGCCGGCGCCCGCGCCGCCGCCCATCAGGCTGGTGGCCTCGGCCCGGCCGCCGATGCCGGTGCGGCGGTTGGTGGCCTATGCCGCCGGCGGGGTGCTGGCCGAGGTGCTGGGCCCGGCGCCGGTCGAGGAGGCCAGCGCCGCTCCGCTCAGCGCCGCCCGGCCCGCTCGCGCTGATACGAGCGCCACCAGGTGAACAGGCCGGCGCCGACGACGATCAGCCCGCCGATGGCGACATTCGGCGCCAGCGTCTCGCCGAATACCGTCACGCCGAAGATGCTGACCCAGACCAGCTGGGTATAGGAAAACGGCTGCAGCGCCGAGGCTTCGGCCAGCTCATAGGCCTTGATCAGCAGGAAATGCCCCGCCACCCCTGAAAAGCACAGCACCAGCAGCCAGGGGATGTCTTCGCTGGCCATCGGCTCCCAATGCCAGATGCCGATCAGGGTGACGGCGCCCGCGCCCGCGATGCCGGTCCAGAAAAAGCTGGTCACGGCGCTGTCCTCGCGCGAGACCAAGCGCGTCAGCAGCCCGTAGACCGCGAACATCGCCGCCCCCGTCAGCGGCAGCATCGCATCGGCGCTGAAAACGCCGCTGCCCGGCTTCAGCACGATCAGGATGCCGAGAAAGCCCACCGCGACCGCGGCCCAGCGGCGCCAGCCCACCTTTTCGCCCAGAAGCGGCCCCGAAAGCGCCGAGATCATCAGCGGGTAGCAGATGAAGATCGCATGGGTGTTGATCAGCCCCATGCGCACGAAGGCCTCGATCATCAGCACGACCTCGGCCACCAGCAGCACGCCGCGGAAGATCTGCGTCAGGGGCCGGCCCGAGCGGATCGCCCGGCCCAGCCCGCCCGGCGCGCGGGCGCAAAGCAGGACCACGAATGCCGCGAAGAACCAATAGCGCAGCATGACGATGAAGACGGGGGAATAGACCGCGGCCAGGTGGCGCGAGACGCCGTCCTGGGCCGCGAAGATCAGCGCCGAGGCGCAGATCATCAGGATCGCCGCGCCCTGCCTGTCGGTGCGCGGCGGCCCGCCCGGCGGCTCCGGCGCGGCAGGCGAGCGGGGTGCCGGGGCCGTCAACGGCCCCGTCGGGTGGTGTTCGGGCATGGCGCGTATCCCAGTCTTGAGATCCGCCCATGCCCTTGGGCGCGACAAAGGTCAAGCCGGGCTCAGTCGCGCTGACGCACCAATCCTGCGAACTCGTCGAAAAGCTGCGGGTTGGCGGCGACGATCGAGCCCGATTCGATCGGGCTCTGCTCGGGCCGGATCGATTCGACGAAGCCGCCGGCCTCTTTCACCAGCAGGATGCCGGCGGCCACGTCCCAGGACTTGATGCCGCGTTCCCAATAGCCCTCGTAGCGGCCGGCCGCGACATAGGCCAGGTCCAGCGAGGCGGCGCCCCAGCGCCGGACACCCGCGGTCAGCGGCATCAGCCGGCTGAGGTCGCGCAGCGTGGCGGGCAGGGTGCCGCGCCCGGCAAAGGGCACGCCGGTGGCAAAGATCGATTCGATCATCTGCCGGCGGCCCGAGACGCGGATGCGGCGGTCGTTCAGGAAGGCGCCGTCGCCGCGCTCGGCGGTGAACAGCTCGTCCTTGGCGGCGTCGAAGACCACGGCGGCGACGATCTCGCCCTTGTGCTCCAAGGCGATGCTGACCGCCCAATGCGGCAACCCGTGCAGGAAGTTCGTCGTGCCGTCCAGCGGATCGACGATCCAGCGCCGAGTCGGGTCTTCGCCGGCTTCCTCGCCGGTCTCCTCGCCGATCCAGCCGTAATTCGGGCGCGCGGTGCGCAGTTCTTCCTTGATGATGCGCTCGGCCTCGCGGTCGGCGCGGCTGACGAAATCGCCCGCGCCCTTGACCGAGACCTGCAGGTTCTCGACCTCGCGGAAGTCCTTGACGAGACTGCGGCCCGCCTTGCGCGCGGCCTTGATCATGATGTTGAGATTGGCGCTGGCCATGGCTTTTCCTTTTTGGGATTGCCAGCCTATTAGGCGAAGGACCGCGCAAAGTGAAGCCGGCGCGGGTGCCTAGTGCGTTGCGATCATGGCATAGCCGGGATGAAAGGCCACCCGGACCGAGGTGATGGCGCCCAGGTCGTTGAAGGTGGTGCGTTGCAGGATCAGAAGCGCGGTGCCCTGCCGCGTCTCCAGCAGCCGCGCGTCGCGGGCGCTGGCATTCTCGGCCGAGAATGCCATGTCGGCATGCAGCCAGGGAAAGTTCCTGACCAGCCATTCGTTCGCGGTGATGCGCTGGAAATCCACCGTCTCGGCGCCCGGCGCGGCGGCGGGGTTGATCCAGCGGTCCTCGGCCTGGAAGGGCCTGTCGTCGCCGTAATGCACGGTGCGCAGGTGGATCAGCTCGCGCCCCTCGGGCAGGGCCATGCGGGCGGCGACATCGGCCGGCAACGGGCTGCGGCGCTGCGCGACGACGCGGTGGCTGTATTCCATCCCCGCCTGCTCGATCTGCTCGCGCACGATGGGGATGGTCAGCGTGGCCTTGCGGGCCGGGTTCACCGTCACATGCGTGCCCGCCCGGCGCTTGCGGTCCAAAAGCCCCTCTTCGGCCAGCATTTGCAGGGCCTTGTTCACCGTGGCGCGGGCGACGCCGAACTCGACGGCCAGTTCGGCCTCGTCCGGGATGCGGTCGCCCTGCCGCCATTCGCGGTCCACGATGCGGCGTCGCACCTCGCTGGTGATGGCTTGCGCCTTGGAGGAGTGTCTTTCGGTCACATGCGTTCCTGAAGCCGGGCGATGGTCGCCAGATAATCGGCGATGATGCGGTCGCGGTCCATATGCCGGCCATCGTTCACGACATGGCGGCCCGCCGACCAGGTGTCGCGGACCAGCCCGTCATGGCCGGCAAAGACCAGGCTGTCGAGCATCTGGTCGCCCTTGCGGCCGGCCATGACCGGGTTGTCCAGCCCGACCGCGACCAGGTCGGCCCAGAGCCCCGGCCGGATCGCCCCGGTCTCGCGCCCCGCCGCCGTGGCGCCGCCGTCCATCCCCGCCTCGTAGATCACCCGCCCGGTCGAGCGCCCCGGCTCGGCCAGGATCGCCCGGCCGCGGTCGCGCAGGCGCTGGCTGTATTCCAGCGTCCGCAGCTCCTCCACCAGCGAGATGCGGATGTTGCTGTCCGAGCCGAAGCCGATGCGACCATCCGCCTCGGCCCAGATGGTGCCGTTGAAGATGCCGTCGCCCAAGGACGATTCGGTGATCGGGCACAGCCCGGCGACGGCGCCGGTGGCGGCCAGGCGGCGGGTTTCGTCCTCGGTCATGTGGGTCAGGTGGATCAGCGTCCAGCGCCGGTCGGGGTTGTGGTTTTCCAGCAGCCATTCGACCGGGCGGCGGCCATAGGCGGCGCTGATTTCCTCGATCTCGGGCACCTGCTCGGCCAGGTGCATGTGCAGCGGCCGGCCGGGGCGCAGTGCGACGCAGGCCGCCAGCCCCTCGGGCGAGACGGCGCGCAGCGAATGCGGGGCGACGCCGATGCCGGCGTCCGGGGGCAGGGCCCGCAGCGCCGCCTCGCAGCCTTCCAGCAGGCGCTGGAACTCCTCGGGCGTGGTGCCGAAGCGGTTCTGGCCGGGGGCGAGCGGCCGGCGATCCACGCCGCCGAATTGGTAATGCACGGGCAAAAGCGTCAGGCCGATGCCGGTGCGGCCGGCCGCGGCGGCGATGCGCTCGCCCATCTCGGCGATATTGTCGTAATGCCCAGCCCCGGGGCGGTGGTGCAGGTAATGGAACTCGACATTGGTGGCATAGCCGGCCTCCAGCATCTCCATCTGCACCAGTGCGGCGATCGCCTCGACATCCTCGGGCGTCAGGTGGTCGAGGAAGCGATACATGATCTGCCGCCAGGTCCAGAAGGTGTCGCGCGGCTCGGGGCCTTTCGCCTCGGAAAGCCCGGCCATGGCGCGCTGGAAGGCGTGGCTGTGCAGGTTCGCAAGCGCCGGCAGCAGCAGGCCCGCGCGATGGCCCTGCGGCGCCGTGTCCTTTTCCACCGCGGCGATTCGGCCCCGATCGACCGTCACCCGGACATTTTCTGCCCATCCATCGGGCAGCAAGGCCCGCTCCGCCCAGATAACCGTCATCCCGTCGCCCTTCTTTGTGCCAAAATAAGTTTAGACATAGAGTTGAAATAAGTTTAGACATAGAACGACCGAGAAATCAATCCGGGATGCGATCCGATGCAGCTTCTCCACCACGCCAAGCTTGTCACGATAGGCGAAGAATCAGGTAGTTACGGCCTGATCGAGCAGGGCGCGCTGGTGATCGAGGCCGGGCGAATCATCTGGATCGGCGCCGAATCAGAGCTGCCGGCGCGCTATGCCGATGTGACGCGCCGCGACTTGGGCGGGCGGCTGGTGACGCCGGGGCTGATCGACTGCCACACCCATATCGTCTTTGGCGGCGACCGCGCCCGCGAGTTCGAGATGCGGCTGGAGGGCGCCTCTTACGAGGAGATCGCGCGCGCCGGCGGCGGCATCCTGTCCAGCGTCCGCGCCACGCGCGCGGCGGATGAGGAGGCGCTGCTGGCATCCGCCCTGCCGCGCGTCGATACGCTGCTGGCCGAGGGCGTGACCACGCTGGAGATCAAGTCGGGCTATGGGCTCGATATCAACAGCGAGCTGAAGATGCTGCGCGTCGCCCGCCGCATCGGGCAGGTCCGCCCGGTGACGGTGCGCACCACCTGGCTGGCCGCCCATGCCCTGCCGCCGGAATACAAGGACGACCGAGCGGGCTATATCCGCGAGGTGGTGATCGCCGGCATGCAGCGCGGCCATGCCGAGGGGCTGATCGACGCGGTGGACGGGTTCTGCGAGGGCATCGCGTTCACGCGCGAGGAAATGGCCGGCATCTTCGACCATGCCGCGCGGCTGGGCCTGCCGGTCAAGCTGCATGCCGAGCAGCTTTCCGACCTGGGCGGCGCGGCCATGGCGGCGCAGCACGGCGCGTTGTCCGCGGACCATCTGGAATATCTGGGTCCGGACGGCATCGAGGCCATGGCGGCCCATGGCACCGTGGCGGTGCTGCTGCCCGGTGCCTTCTATACCCTGCGCGAGACGCAATATCCGCCGATGGCCGCCCTGCGCCAGGCCGGCGTGCCGATCGCGCTGGCCACCGATTGCAATCCCGGCACCTCGCCGCTGACCTCTTTGCTCCTGACCATGAACATGGGCGCGACGCTGTTTCGCATGACGCCCTCGGAATGCCTGGCCGGCGTCACCCGCCACGCCGCCCGCGCGCTGGGCCTTGCGGATCGCGGCCGGCTGGCACCCGGCATGCGCGCCGACCTGGCGGTCTGGGACATCAGCCATCCGGCCGAACTGACCTATCGCATCGGCTTCAACCCCCTTCATGCCCGCATCGTCGGAGGCGAACTTGTCTGAACTGATCCTTATTCCTGGTGAAACCACGCTCGCGCAGCTTGAACAGGTCTGGCGCCAGGGGCTGGCCGTGCGGCTGGCCGACTCGGCCCGCCCCGGCATCGCCGAATCGGCGGCGCGCATCGAGGCCGCCGCCAATGGCGAGGCGCCGGTCTATGGCGTGAATACCGGCTTCGGCAAGCTCGCCTCGATCAAGATCGCGGCGCGGGATACGGCGACGCTGCAAAGGAACCTGATCCTGTCGCATTGCTGCGGCGTGGGCGAGCCGGTCGAGCCGGAAACCGTGCGCCTGATCATGGTGCTGAAGCTTCTGTCGCTGGGCCGCGGCGCCTCGGGCGTACGCCCCGAGGTGATCCAGTTGATCGAGGATATGCTGGCCCGCGGCGTGCTGCCGGTGATCCCGTCGCAGGGTTCGGTCGGCGCTTCGGGCGATCTGGCGCCGCTGGCGCATATGGCCGCCGCCATGCTGGGCGAGGGCCGCGCAACCTATGACGGCCGCGAGATGCCCGCCGCCGAGGCGTTGGCCGCCGCCGGCCTCGCGCCCGTGGTGCTGGCCGCGAAAGAGGGGCTGGCGCTGATCAACGGCACGCAGGTCTCGACCGCCTTCGCCTTGGCGGGGCTGTTCGAGGCCTTCGCCTCGGCCCGCGCGGCGCTGGTCACGTCCTCGCTTTCGACCGACGCGATCATGGGCTCGACCGCGCCCTTCCTGGACGAGATCCACACGCTGCGCGGCCATCGCGGCCAGATCGTCG
This sequence comes from Paracoccus pantotrophus, assembly GCF_008824185.1. Taxonomy (NCBI): domain Bacteria; kingdom Pseudomonadati; phylum Pseudomonadota; class Alphaproteobacteria; order Rhodobacterales; family Paracoccaceae; genus Paracoccus; species Paracoccus pantotrophus. Next base: position 1,578,950 of record NZ_CP044426.1, on the reverse strand, counting down.
CGGCGCGGACCATCCGCGCGCTGATGGAAGGTTCCGAGATCCGCGAGAGCCACCGCGAGGGTGATACGCGCGTGCAGGATCCCTATTGCATCCGCTGCCAGCCGCAGGTGACGGGCGCCTGCATCGACCTGCTGTGGCAGGCTGCCCGCACGCTGGAAATCGAATCGAACGCCGCCACCGACAACCCGCTGGTGCTGGTGGGCGCCGACCGCATCGTCTCGGGCGGCAACTTCCATGCCGAGCCGGTGGCCTTTGCCGCCGACCAGATCGCGCTGGCCATCGCCGAGATCGGCGCCATTTCCCAGCGCCGCATCGCGCTGATGGTCGATCCGGCGCTGAGCCATGACCTGCCGCCCTTCCTGACCCCCGATCCGGGGCTGAATTCGGGCCTGATGATCGCGGAAGTGACCTCGGCGGCGCTGATGAGCGAGAACAAGCATCTGGCAACGCCGTGCAGCACCGATTCGACGCCGACTTCGGCCAACCAGGAGGATCACGTGTCCATGGCCGCGCATGGCGCGCGGCGGCTGAAACGCATGAACGCGAACCTTGCGCAGATCCTGGGCATCGAGGCGCTTTGCGCCAGCGCGGGCGTCGAGTTTCGCGCGCCGCTGGAGACTTCGGCGCCCTTGCAGGCGGTGATCGCCGCGCTGCGCCAGACGGTGCCGGCGCTGGAGCAGGACCGCTACCTGGCCCCCGACCTGGCCGAATCGGCGCGCCTGGTGCGCGAGGGCGTGCTGGTCGGCGCCATCCCCGCCAGCCTGCTGGACGAGGTGCGGCCGTGAACCCCGTCGAAGTCGTGCAAGGCGACAGCCCGGTCATCCTGGGCCTGCCGCATACCGGGACATGGCTGCCCGACGAGATCCGCGCCCGGCTGAATCCGCGCGGGCAGGTGCTGGCCGATACCGACTGGCATATCCATCGGCTCTATGACGGGCTTCTGCCCGGCGCGACCACGGTGCGCGCCACCTTCCACCGCTATGTCATCGACGCCAATCGCGGGCCGGACGATGCGAGCCTCTATCCCGGGCAGAACACCACCGGTCTTGTGCCGCTGACCGATTTCGACGGCGAACCGATCTGGACCGAGGAACCCACGGCCCAGGAGATCGCCGACCGAAAGGCCGGTTTCCACGCCCCCTATCACGCGGCGCTGGCGGCCGAGATCGCGCGGGTCAAGGCGCGTCACGGCGTGGCGATCCTTTACGACTGCCACTCGATCCGCTCGGTGATCCCCTTCCTGTTTCCGGGCGTGCTGCCGGATTTCAACATCGGCACCAACAGCGGCGCCTCCTGCGACCAGCGCATCGAGGCGGCCACCTTCGAGCTTTGCGCCGCAACCGGTCGCAGCCATGTGCTGAACGGCCGCTTCAAGGGCGGCTGGACGACGCGGCATTACGGCCAGCCGGGGCAGGGCGTCCACGCCATCCAGATGGAACTGGCCCAGGTGACGCATCTGGCGACCGAGGCCCCGCCCTTTGCCTATGACGAGCAGAAGGCCGAGGCGCTGCGGGTGACGCTGAAGGCGATCCTTGAACGCCTGGCCGCGCTGGCGCCGGAGTTGCGCGCATGAAGCCGCTGCAAGGCATCAAGGTGCTGGACCTGTCGCGCGTGCTGGCCGGGCCCTATTGCACCGCGCTTCTGGCCGACCTGGGTGCCGAGGTCATCAAGCTGGAACCTCCCGCCGGTGACGATTACCGCCATATCGGCCCGTTCAAGGACGGCGAAAGCGCGCTGTTCACGCTGAACAACCGCGGCAAGCAAAGCCTGGTCCTGGACCTGAAGGATCCCGGCGATCTGGCGCTGGCCAAGGCCGTCGCGGCGCGCGTCGACGTGGTGGTCGAGAACTTCCGCCCCGGTGTCGCCGCCCGCCTGGGCCTGGGGGCCGAGGCGCTGCGGGCGGAAAACCCGCGGCTGGTCTATTGTTCGATCTCGGGCTTCGGCCAGCAGGGGCCCTTCCGCGACCTGCCGGCCTATGACCTGGTGGTGCAGGCCATGTCCGGTCTGATGGCCGGCACGGGCGAGGAAGGCGGCGCGCCGCTGAAGACCGGCGAAAGCGTCGCCGACCTGATCGCCGGCCTGTTCGGAAGCTGGGCGATCATGGCGGCGCTGGTCAACCGCAACGCCACGGGGCAGGGTGCCACGCTGGACGTCGCCATGTATGACACGCTGTTTTCCATGCTGACCACCAGCCATGCGCTGCATTTCTATGCCGGCCAGCTGCCGCAGCGGGTGGGGAACCGCCATCCCCTGTCCACCCCCTTCGGCTGCTTTGCGACCCAGGACGGGCAGGTGGTGATCGCGGTACTGAACCCGCGCCAGTTCGCCACGCTCGCCACGCTGATCGGCGCGCCCGAGGCGGCGGACGATCCGCGCTTTGCCAGCGACGAAAGCCGCACCGCGCATGAGCCCGAGCTCAAGCGCCTGATCGAAAGCTGGTCGCGCGACCGCACGACCGAGGAGGCCGTCGCGGCGCTGGCCGGCGCCGGGCTGCCCGCCGCGCCGATCTGGGACATCGCCCAGGCGTCGGGCAACGAGCATGCGCTGACGCGCGGGCTGGTCAGCCGCCTGCCGCATCCGGTGCTGGGGCTGGCGCCGACCGTCGGCCAGCCGGTGCGCTTCGATGCAGAGAAACCCGTGGCCGAGACCTCGGCCCCGCGCCTTGGCGGCGACCGTGCCGCGATCCTGCGCGCATTCGGATTGGAGGAGACCGCATGAGCGACGACTGGCACATGCTGGCCGAGGAGGAACGGCTGTTCTGCGACGTGCTGGAGCGCATCTGCGCCGAGCGGATCGCGCCGAAAGCCGCCGAGACCGACGAGACCTCGGCCTTTGTCCACGAGCAACTTGCCGTTCTGGGCGAGGCCGGGATGATGGGCGCGAACCTGCCCGAGGAATATGGCGGCAGCGGCATCGCGGCCCCGGCGCTGCTGCGGGCGGTGGCGATCGTGGCGGGGGCCTGCGGCTCGACCGCTTCGGCGCTGACGGCGCATTACCTGGCGACCGATTCGATCCTGCTGGGCGGGACCGAGGCGCAGAAGCAGGAATGGCTGCCGAAAGCCGCCGCCGGAGAGGCGCTGGGGGCCTTCGCCCTGACCGAGCCGACTGCCGGTTCCGACCCCGCCGACATGAAGACCCGCGCCCGCCGGACCGAGGACGGCTGGCACCTGAAGGGCACGAAATGTTTCATCTCGAACGGCGGCGTGGCGGATTTCATCGTCGTCTATGCCGTGACCGACCCCGAGAAGGGCCATCGCGGCATCTCGGCCTTCATCCTGCCCAGGGGCACGCCGGGGCTGGAGCCGGGCGCGCCCGAGCGGACCATGGGGCTGAAGGGCGGGCATGTCTTCACCCTGAACCTCGACTGCCACCTGCCCCAGGACGCGCTCTTGGGCGAGGAGGGCCGGGGCTTTCGCACCGCCATGCAGGTGTTGGACAATGGCCGCATCGAGGTTGCCGCGCAATGCCTGGGCATGGCCGAGGCGGCGATGAAAGCGGCCATCGCCTATGCCAAGGACCGCGTGATCGGCGGCGAGCGGCTTACCGACCGGCAGGGCATCCGCTGGATGATCGCCGACATGGGCGTCGCTTATCGCCAGGCGCTGCTCTTGTCGCAGGACGCCGCCCGCCAGCGCCAGAACGCCCATGACCACGGCGGGCGTTTTTCGCTTGCCTCCAGCATGGCCAAGCTCGCGGCCAGCGAGGCGGCGGGCAGGATCGCCGACACCGCGCTGCAACTGCATGGCGGCTATGGCTATACCCGCGACTTCCCCATCGAGAGGATCGTTCGCGACCTGCGCATCATGCGCATCTACGAGGGCTCCTCGGAAATTCAACGCATCATCATTTCCGGCAATATGCTGGCCTGAACGGAGACCAAGATGGATAATCCCCGGCACAATACCCGCGACATTTTCCCGCCGACCGGCACCGAGATCACCGCGAAAAGCTGGCTGACCGAGGCGCCGATGCGGATGCTGATGAACAACCTGCATCCCGACGTGGCCGAGAACCCGCATGAGCTGGTGGTCTATGGCGGCATCGGCCGCGCCGCCCGCACTTGGAAGGATTTCGACCTGATCGTCGACAGCCTGAAGAAGCTGGAGGCGGACGAGACCCTGCTGGTGCAATCCGGCAAGCCGGTCGGCGTGTTCAAGACCCACAAGGACGCGCCGCGGGTGCTGATCGCCAACTCGAACCTGGTGCCGCATTGGGCGAACTGGGACCATTTCAACGAGCTGGATAAGAAGGGCCTGGCCATGTATGGCCAGATGACCGCCGGCTCGTGGATCTATATCGGCTCGCAGGGCATCGTTCAGGGCACCTATGAGACCTTCGTCGAGGCCGGGCGCCAGCATTACGGCGGCAATCTCAAGGGCAAGTGGATCCTGACCGCCGGGCTTGGCGGCATGGGCGGCGCCCAGCCCCTGGCCGCGGTCATGGCCGGGGCCTGCTGCCTGGCGGTGGAATGCGACGAGACGCGCGCCGATTTCCGCCTGCGCACCCGCTATGTCGACGAAAAGACCCACAGCCTCGACGAGGCGCTGGAGATGATCGACCGCTGGACCAAGGCCGGCGAGGCGAAATCCGTGGCGCTGATCGGCAATGCCGCCGAGGTGTTCCCGGAACTGGTCAAGCGCGGCGTGCGCCCCGACATCGTGACCGACCAGACCAGCGCGCACGACCCGGTGCATGGCTATCTGCCGCAGGGCTGGACCGTCGCCGAATGGCGTGCCCGCCAGGAGACCGACCCCAAGGCGGTTGAACGCGCCGCCCGCGCCAGCATGCGCACGCAGGTCGAGGCCATGGTGGCCTTCAGCGACCAGGGCATCCCGACCGTCGATTACGGCAACAACATCCGCCAGATGGCGCTGGAAGAGGGCTTCGAGCGCGCCTTCGCCTTCCCGGGCTTCGTGCCGGCCTATATCCGGCCCTTGTTCTGCAAGGGCATCGGCCCGTTCCGCTGGGCGGCGCTGTCGGGCGATCCCGAGGACATCTACAAGACCGACCAACGCGTCAAGGAACTGGTCGACGACCCGCATCTGCATAACTGGCTGGACATGGCGAAGGAGCGCATCAGCTTCCAGGGCCTGCCGGCGCGGATCTGCTGGGTCGGCCTGGGGCTGCGCCACAAGCTGGGCCTCGCCTTCAACGAGATGGTGCGCAACGGCGAGCTGAAGGCGCCGATCGTCATCGGCCGCGACCATCTCGACTCGGGCTCGGTCGCTTCGCCCAACCGCGAGACCGAGGCGATGCAGGACGGCTCGGACGCGGTGTCCGACTGGCCGCTGCTGAACGCGCTGCTGAATACTGCCTCGGGCGCGACCTGGGTGTCGCTGCACCATGGCGGCGGCGTCGGCATGGGCTTTTCCCAGCATTCCGGCATGGTGATCTGCTGCGACGGGTCGGAAGAGGCCGCTGCGCGCCTGGCCCGCGTGTTGTGGAACGACCCGGCCACCGGCGTCATGCGGCACGCGGACGCGGGCTATCAGATCGCGCTGGACTGCGCGCGGGAGCACGGGTTGAATCTGCCCGCCATTCTCTGATCCATAGGCGCGGCGTCGCAACGCACCGGGGCCGCGCCCCTTACCGTCCAACTAGGAGACAGACATGACCTTCCAGACCAGCCTCAAGGCCGCCCTGTTCGGGCTTTCCGCGCTTGCGATCGGCACCGCCGCGCAGGCCGACCAGCTTGCAGACATCAAGGCCGCCGGCAAGATCGTCACCGCCACCGACATGCACTATGCCCCCTTCGACATGCTGAACAACGGCCAGTACGAGGGCATGACCAAGGATCTGTTCGACGAGGTGTCGAAGGAAATCGGCGTCGCGCCGGTCTATCAGGACATTCCCTGGACCGCCGAACTGCCGGGCCTCGAAGTCGGCAAGTTCGACATCGTCATCGCGCCCGTCACCATCACCCCCGAGCGGCTGGAGCGTTACACCTTCACCCTGCCGATCGCCGATGCCACCGTCTCGCTGGTCCGCGCGGCCTCGAACACCGAGCTGAGCAAGCCCGAGGACATCAAGGGCAAGACCGTCGGCGTCCAGCAGGGCACCGCGCAGTTCCGTCAGCTGCAAGCCTATGGCGAAAGCCTGGGCGGCGTGAACGTCAAGGAATACGGCACCACGGACGAAGCCTATGCCGACCTGGCCGCGGGCCGTCTGGACGCGGTGGCGGGCTCGCTGCCGAACCTGACCTATCTGGTGAAGAACCGCCCAGAGACCTTCGCGCTGTTCGAGCCGGCCCAGTTCGGCCAGCCGACCTATTTCGCCTGGGTGCTGCGCAAGGAGGAGGCCAGCGAAAGCTTTGCCCAAGCCATCAACGACGCGCTGCTGAAGATGACCGATGACGGCCGGGTCAAGGCGATCCAGGAGAAATGGCTGGGCAGCTATACCGAACTGCCCCGCGAGGTTCCGACCAACTGAGTCGCTGGCGGGCGGGGCCTGGTCCCGCCCGTTCCCCGCCCCGTCCCCAAGGGCCAAGCCGAGGCGCGCATGTTTTCGATCCCGGTCTTTCTTCAAAGCTTCGAGCCGCTGTTCTGGGCGGCACGCTATACGCTGCTGATCTCGGGCCTCGGCATCGCGCTGGGGCTGGTGATCGGCACGCTGATCTGCGCGGCACGGCTGTCGCCCTATCGGGCCCTGCGCGGATTTGCGGCAATCTGGGTCAGCTTCCTGCGGGGGGTGCCGCTCTTGGTGCAGCTGCTGGTGTTCTACTACACGCTGCCGGTGATCGGCATCGACGTGCCGGCCATCTTCGCGGCGGTCGTCACCGTCGGCATCTGCGCCAGCGCCTATATCTCGGAGATCTGGCGCGGCGCCATCGCGGCGCTGCCCCGCGGCCAGACCGAGGCCGCCGTTGCCATCGGCATGACCCCGCGCGACGTCTGGACCAGGGTGATCCTGCCGCAGGCCTTCACCATGTCGCTGCCGGCGCTGGTCAACGAGCTGATCCTGCTGGTCAAGGCCAGTTCGCTGGTCTCGGTCGTCGGTATCCTGGAACTGACCCGTGCCAGCCAGGCGCAGGCCGCTACCACCTTCCGCCCGCTGGAGGTCTATATCGCCGCCGCCTGCATCTACCTGGCGATCAACCTGTGCCTTGCGGCGCTGGGGCGTTACCTTGAACACAGGACGGCCGTCTGATGGAATGGAGCATCCTTGAACAATACGGCCCCGCCCTGCTGAGGGGCTTTGGCGTCACCGTGCTGTGCTGGATCCTGGGCACGATCTTCGGCATGGCGCTGGGGCTGGTGATCGCGCTCATGCAACGCTATGGGCCGCGCTGGCTGGGCTGGATCATCCAGGCCTATATCGAGGTGATCCGCGGCACGCCCTTCCTGGTGCAGCTTTTCGTGCTGTATTACGGCGGCCCGCTGGTCGGGCTGCGGCTGGACGCGCTGCCGGCGGGACTGCTGGGCCTGACCATCTATGGTAGCCCCTATTTCGCCGAGATCTTCCGCTCGGGCTTCCGCGCCGTGCCGCATGGCCAGATCGAGGCCGCCCGCGCCATCGGCATGGCCGAGCCCATCATCGTGCGCCGCATCCTGCTGCCGCTGGGGCTGGTCTCGTCGCTGCCGGCGCTGGTCAATTTCTCGATCATCCTGACCAAGGAGACGGTGATCCTGTCGATCATCACCGTGCCCGAGCTGATGTACCAGGTCAGCCGCATGTCCACCGAGACCTTCCGCTATCTCGAGGCGAACCTGGTGCTGGCGCTGTTCTTCTGGGCGCTGGTCGAGACCATCTCGCGCGTCGGCCGCCGGTTCGAGGCGCGCATCACCAAACACCTGATCGAAAGGACCTGAGCCGATGCAGGCATCCGCCGTCGAGATCCGCAAGGTCAACAAGTATTACGGCCCCTTCCACGCGCTGAAGGACGTGGACCTGTCCATCCCGCCGGGCAAGGTGACCTGCCTGATCGGGCCCTCGGGCTCGGGCAAGTCCACGCTCTTGCGCTGCATCAACTTCCTCGAGGAATACGACTCGGGCGAGATCCGCATCGACGGCCAGCTGATCGGCTACGAGGCGCCGGGGCGGAAGATGTCGGGACGCAAGCTGCGCGAGATGCGCCGCTCCATCGGCATGGTGTTCCAGCAGTTCAACCTGTGGCCGCACATGACCGCCAAGGAGAACGTGGCCGAGGGGCTGATCCGGGTGCGCGGCCTGTCGAAAGCCGAGGCCGAGACCCGCGCCGCCGAGGCGCTGGCCAAGGTCGGGCTGGCCGACAAGATGGGCAATCACCCCGCGCGCCTGTCGGGCGGCCAGCAGCAGCGCGTCGCCATCGCCCGCGCCATCGCCATGGAGCCCAGGCTGATGCTGTTCGACGAGCCGACCTCGGCGCTCGACCCCGAGCTGGTGGGCGAGGTGCTGAACGTGATGAAGACGCTGGCCCAGGAGGGCATGACCATGGTGGTGGTCACGCATGAGATGGGCTTTGCCGCCCATGTCGCCGACCAGGTTGCCTTCATGGAAAAGGGCGAGCTGGTGGGCGTCGACAGTCCCGGCCGCATCCTGCACCACCCCGAGGATCCGCGCATCCAGGGCTTCCTGCGCACCTATCACGAGCGCAACAGCTTCTGAGCGGGAGGGGGCTTTGCCCCCACGCCGGACCGGCCCCTCGACGGGGCCGGTCCGGCGTTCCCCCAGGATATTTCTACAAGGAAGAAGCGCGCGGGCCGGGGCTTGCGGCCGGACGGTTGCGGTATATCTGAGACGGGTAGCAGCAAGGATGTCCCCATGCCCCAACCCAAGCTTTTCCAGCCGATCGCCATCGGCGGCCGGACCCTCGCGAACCGGATCGTGATCGCGCCGATGTGCATGTATTCGGCCGAGGACGGGCGGATGACCGACTGGCACCTGATGCATCTGGGCGCGCTGTCGCATTCCGGCGCGGCGATCCTGACCATCGAGGCCACCGCCGTCCTGCCCGAGGGCCGCATCTCTTATGCCGATGTCGGCCTGTGGGACGATGCGACCGAGGCAGCCATGGACCGGGTGCTGAAGGGCGTGCGCGCCTGGTCGGACATGCCCATCGCCATCCAGCTGGCCCATGCCGGGCGCAAGGCCTCGACCGCGAAGCCCTGGGAGGGCGGGGCGCAGATCGCGCCGGATGCGGCGCATGGCTGGCAGACCGTCTCGGCCTCGGACCTGCCCTTTGCCGAGGGCGAGAACCCGCCGATCGTGCTGGACCGCGGGGGACTGGCGCGGGTGCGCGACGCCTTTGCCGAGGCGGCGCGGCGCTCGGTGCGGCTGGGGATCGACGCGATCCAGATCCATGCCGCGCATGGCTATCTGCTGCACCAGTTCCTGTCGCCGCTGTCGAACCGGCGCGAGGACGACTATGGCGGCAGCCTGGAAAACCGCATGCGCTTTCCGCTGGAGGTTTTCGAGGCGGTGCGGGACGCGGTGCCGGCGGGCCATCCGGTCACGGTGCGCATCTCGGGCACCGACTGGGTCGAGGGCGGCTGGGACATTGCCGGCAGCATCGCCTTTTCGCAGGCGCTGGAGGCGCGGGGCTGCGCCGCCATCCATGTCAGCAGCGGCGGGCTGGACCGGCGCCAGCAGATCCCGGTCGGTCCCGGCTACCAGGTGCCGCTGGCGCGGGCGGTCAGGCAGGCCGTGGACATCCCGGTCATCGCCGTGGGCCTGATCACCGAGCCCGAGCAGGCCGAGGCCATCGTCGCCACCGGCGATGCCGACATGATCGCACTGGCCCGGACGGTGCTTTACGATCCGCGCTGGCCCTGGCACGCGGCGGCGAAGCTGGGCGCCAGCGTCTCGGCGCCGCCGCAGTTCTGGCGCTGCCAGCCCTCGGGGCTGCGGGATCTGTTTCGCAAGTGACCGCCGCCGCACGGGCGCCGGCTTTCCCGCCGGTGCCGCCTCGGGCTCAGACCGCGGTGTCCTGCCGGTGCGGGTCGTTGCGGTCGAAGATCATCAGCCCGTCCTCGGGCACCTGCCGCCCGGTCCAGCGCGGATCGGCGAGCGAGCGTTCCGCATCGCGCAGCCCGTCGCGCCAATGGTCCAGCATCGACAGGCGCGAGAACTCGTAATCCTTGGATGCGCTTTCGTAATCGGCATGGCGATAGATCAGGTGCATCAGGCTGACCGGATGGGCCGGGCCGGATTCGATCAGCATCGCCAGATCCGGGTCGTCGCGCCACTCGGCCGGCAGGCGCGCATGCAGCCGCCGCGCCGCGCTGGCCAGCGCATGGCGGATGCGGAATTCGTCGGTGTTCAGCCGGGTGCGGCTGGAAAAGCGGATCTCGCGCTCGCGCTGCTCGACCTGGGCCATGGTGCGGGGCAGGATGTCGCGCGACGGGTAGAGGTCCACCTGATAGATGCAGAGCGGCCGCGGGCTGGGCACCGCCAGCACGAATTGCAGCGGCGAGTTCGAGACCAGCCCGCCGTCCCAATAGTGCCGCCCCGCGATCTCGACCGCGGGAAAGCCCGGCGGCAGCGCGCCCGAGGCCATGACGTGATCGACGGTGATCCGCGTCTCGCGGCTGTCGAAACAGGTGAAGTTGCCGGTCTCGACATCGACGGCGCCGATGGACAGGCGCGGGCCTTCGGCATTGAGATAGTCGAAGTCGATCAGCGTCAGCAGCGTGTCGCGCAGGGGCGAGGTGTCGTACCAGCTGGTCTGCCGCATCAGGCCGGGCAGGAAGGAAAACAGGTCCGGGACGCGCGGGCGGAAGAAGCCGGGCGCGCCGAGCATGGTGGACATGGTGGCGCGGCTTTCGTTGCAGACCGCGCGCATCTGTTCGTGCAGCGGCCCGCCCTCGAAGCACGAGCCCAAAAGCCAGGGCGCGCCGGTCACCTCTTCCCAGAAGCGGCGCAGCGCCTCCAGCCGCCGGGCGGGACGGTTGCCGGCGATGAGCGCGGCATTGATCGAGCCGATCGAGATGCCGGCCAGCCATTCCGGCTCCTGCCCGGCGCGATGCAGTGCCTCATATGCGCCGGCCTGGAACGCCCCCAGCGCGCCGCCGCCCTGAAGGACGAAGACGACCTTCTCGGTTATTTCCCCGGTTCTGTCCTTCATCTGTGGCCTCGAATGCTGTGGTCCGGTCCCGTCGCGCCATGTCCCGGGGATGGAAAATTTCCATAATGTGCAGAAGAACGAAAGAAAAAAACGGTAAAAAGCGGCAAGGTGACGTTGCGTCCCGCGCAATTTCCGCCTGGGAGATTGTCACGGCCGCGCCAGCCGATATATTGGGGCATGACACAGCCGGAGCCAGCCGCCGACAAGCGCATGATCGACGACCCTTCCGACAGGCGCGGCCTGCCATGCCAAGCCGCCTTCCGGCATCTCCCTGACCCGAGCGAGCCCCTTTGATGTGGATCGAAGTCCTTGTCGTCCTTGTCCTGACCCTGCTCAACGGGCTTCTGGCCATGTCGGAACTGGCGATCGTCTCGGCCCGGCCGGCGCGGCTGAAGGTGCTGGCCGAACGCGGCGACCGCGGCGCCGCCACCGCGCTGGCGCTGGGCGAGGAGCCGGGGCGGTTCCTGTCCTCGGTCCAGATCGGCATCACCCTGGTCGGCATCCTGTCGGGCGCATTCTCCGGCGCGACGCTGGGCGCGCGGCTGGCGGCGGCGCTGCCGGGCTGGGGGGTGCCGGCCTCGCTGGCGCAGCCCTTGGGCATGGGCGGCGTGGTGGTGGCCATCACCTATCTGTCGCTGATCGTGGGCGAGCTGGTGCCCAAGCAACTGGCGCTGAAGGCGCCCGAGCGGGTCGCCGTGCGGGTGGCGCCGCTGATGCTGGCCATCTCGCGCGGGGCGGCGCCGCTGGTCTGGCTTCTGGACCGTTCGGGCAAGCTGGTCCTGGCGGCCCTGGGCCAGTCGGGCGAGGACCGGCAGACCATCAGCGACGAGGAGATCAAGCTGGTGATTTCGGAGGCCGAGACGGCGGGCGTCATGCACCGCGCCGAGACCGAGATGATCGCCGGGGTCATGCGCATCGCCGACCGCAGCGCGCGCGGGCTGATGACGCCGCGGCGCGAGATCGAGGCCGTCGATGTCGGCGACAGCTGGGAGGAGATGGCGCGCAAGTTCCGCGACGGCCGCCGCACCCGCCTGCCGGTCAGCGACGGCGACCCGAACAATCTGATCGGCGTCATTGCCAGCGTGGACCTGATGTCGCAAAGCCGCGCCGAGGCGGTGGACCTGCGCCAGGTGATGCAGCCTGCGCCGATCATCCCCGAGACCATGGATGCGCCCGAGGTCATCGCGCGGCTGCGCGCCGCGCCGGGGCAGATGCTGCTGGTTTATGACGAATACGGCCATTTCGAGGGCGTGGTGACGCCGATGGACGTGCTGGAGGCGATCACCGGCGAATTCGCCGGGCTCGACGACGACGAGCCGAAGCTGGTCGAGCGCGACGACGGCAGCCTGCTGGTGGCCGGCTGGATGCCGGTCGACGAATTTGCCGACCGGCTGTCGGTGCCGCTGGACGAGGATCGCGACTTTTCCACCGTCGCCGGGCTGGTGCTGGACTTGGCCGGCCGGCTGCCGCAGGCGGGGGATCGCGTGGACTGGCAGGGCTGGCGCATCGAGGTGGTGGACATGGACCATCGCCGCATCGACAAGCTGCTGGTCCAGCGGTTGCCGCTCTGATCCGCCACTCTGATCCGCCGGCCTGGTCCATCATGGGGCCCTGCCGGCGGGCGGGAAAGAACGCTTGTGATTTCCCGCGGGTTTGATAACTCTTGGTTATGAATTTCACCCTGCGCCAGATCACCTATTTCCTTGCCGTGGCCCGGCTGGGCCATTTCGGCCGCGCGGCCGAGACGGTGCATGTCTCGCAGCCGGGCCTGTCCAGCCAGATCGCCCAGCTCGAGGCGCGGCTGGGCGGGGCGCTGTTCGAACGCGGCGCCGGGGCCGGGCCGGTGCGGCTGACCGCGCTGGGTGAGCGGCTGTTGCCGGTGGCGCAGGAGCTGATCGACACCGCCAAGCGGCTGGAGGCGCTGGCGCGGGCCGGGCGGCTGCCCTTGTCGGGGCGGCTGCGGCTGGCGATCATTCCCACGGTGGCACCCTATCTGATCCCGCATCTGGTGCCGGCCCTGCGCGCCGGCCACCCGATGCTGGACCTGGAACTGCACGAGATCGCGACCGACGAGGTGGTCTCGGGCGTGTTGGGCCACCGTTTCGATGCCGGGATCATGGCCCTGCCGGTCAACGAGCCGGGGATCGAGGCCGAGCCGGTCCTGCGCGACGCCTTTCTGGTCGCGCTGTCGGGCCGCGACACCACGCTGCTTTCCGGCCCGGCTCGGCCCGAAAGCATTGAGGCCGACCGCCTGCTGCTGCTGGCCGATGGCCATTGCCTGCGCGATCAGGCGCTGGAGGTCTGCGGGCTGCGCAGCCCGCGCCGCAAGCTGAACCTCGAAGCGGCCTCGATGGCGACGCTGATGGGGATGGTGGCAAGCGGCATGGGCATGACGCTGATCCCGCGGCTGGCTCTGGCGGACGAGAACCGCGACGGCCGGCTGCGCATCGTGCCCTTCACCGAGCCGGCGCCCTCGCGCGATCTGGCGGTGGTCTGGCGCCGCAATGCCGAGGCCGGCGCGGATGCGCGCGCCCTGGCCCAGGCGGTGCGCGAACTGGCCCCGGTGCTGGGGGTCGAGCCGATCCCCCGTCCCGCACCCGATCCCTTGCCGGATACGCCGGTCCGCAAAAGGATCAGCGCAGGACGATCTTGACCGGCAGCACCAGGGCGGTGGTCCTGCCCGTGGGCGGCGCGGGCAGGCGCGGCATGCGCGAGGCCTGGCGGTTCAGCGCGGAATCGATGCCGGCATCCCCGGTCGAGCTTGCCAGCGATGCCCCGGCCACCCGGCCGCTGGGATCGACGCTGAAGCGCAGGGTCACGGTCATGGTGCCGCCGCGCCCGCTGAAGCGGGTGCGCTGCATGTGCCGCGCCACCGCGGCCTGCACCTTGGACTGCCAGCTGGCCACCTGCCGCGGGCTGGGCGTGCCGGCCTGGGCCTGGGGCGCGGCGGTTCGGTCGGATTGCGGCGCCCGGACGCGCGTGGTGGCTTGGCGGGCCGGCTGCTCTTCCGGGGCCTTTTCCTTTTTCTCGCGCTTCTTGGGCTCGGGCTGCTTTTCGACCACCTTCCGCTCGGGCTCCGGTTCGGGCTCGGGGCGCTCGGGCGGGCGTTCGGATTTCTGCAGCACCACCGCATCGGGCGGCGGCGGGAACAGCGAGTTCATGTCCGCCAGCGGCTCGAGCTCCTGAAGCGGCGGCATGGCGAGTTCCGGTTCGGGCTCGGGCTCGGGTTCCGGTTCAGGCTCGGCCTCGGCCATTTCGGGGGCCTCGGCTTCGTCCGGCGGGGCTGCGGCCTCGGGCATTGGCGCCAGTTCGACATAGACCGGGTCGGGCAGGCCGGGGGGTGCTGCGGCTTCGGCGCGTTGCAGGATCCACAGCGCACCGCCCATATGCGCGGCCAGGGCCACCGCCGCGGCGGTGCCCCATAACGCGCTGTCGCGCAGGGCCGGGGAAGGCTTCCAACTCATGGCGTGCGGGCTCCTCCGCTTGACGGGGTCGAGGCGGTCTGCTGGGCCGGGGCGGGTGCGGGGGGCGCATCAAGCTCGGCATCGGCGGGCTGGGCGGCGGGCGCCGCGCCCGCGCCGGTGGTCTCCAGCCCGACCAGCGCGATCTTCAGATAGCCGGTCTCGCGCAGGGTGTTCATGACGCCCATCAGGTCGCCATAGGACACGTCCTTGTCGGCGCGCAGGAAGATGCGTTCTTCGCGGTTGTTGTCGGTGGCGGCGGCCAGGGCCGCGGCCAGCCCGCCGGCGGCCACGTCCTCATTGCCCAGGGCAAGCGTCAGGTCGGGCTTGACGGTGATATAGACCGGCTGGTCGGGGCGCTGCGCCGGGGTCGCGTTCGAGACCGGCAGGTCCACGTTCACGTCCACCGTCGCCAGCGGCGCCGCCACCATGAAGATGATCAGCAGCACCAGCATCACGTCGATGAAGGGGGTGACGTTGATCTCGTGGTTCTCGACCAGATCGTCGCCTTGGGTTTCGCGGATGCCGCCGGCCATGGTTCAGACCTCCGTGCGCGGGGTGCCGCGGAAATCGAGGTCGCGGCTGACAAGGCGTTTGACCCCGGCGGCGGCATTGGCCAGCCGCAGGCGGTAGCCGGTGATGGCGCGGGCGAAGACGTTGTAGATCACCACGGCCGGGATGGCGGCGACCAGGCCGAGGGCGGTGGCCAGCAGCGCCTCGGCGATGCCCGGCGCCACGACGGCGAGGTTGGTGGTCTGCGCCTGCGAGATGCCGATGAAGCTGTTCATGATGCCCCAGACGGTGCCGAACAGGCCGACGAAGGGCGCGGTCGAGCCGATGGTGGCCAGCACGCCGGTGCCCCGGCTCATGCGCCGGCCGGCGATGGCCTCGATCCGGTCCAGATGCGAATCGACGCGCTCCTTGACGCCGGTGTCGCCGGCCTGGTCCAGCGCCGGGACCGAACGGTCGTATTCGGCGGCCGCGGCACGGATCATGCGCGATACCGGGTCGTTGCGGTTGCCGGCCGCTGCCAGCGCCGAGGGCAGGTTCGCCGCCGTCTCGACGCGCCGGATGCCCGATTGCGCGCGTCCCATGGCGCCCATCAGCTCCAGCAGCTTGGCGACCAGAACCGTCCAGGTCACGATCGAGGCGAAGGCCAGGCCGATCATCACCGCCTTCACCACCCAGTCGGCGGCCAGGAACATGCCCATCGGCGACAGGTCATGCGGCAGGTTCGGGTCGCGCTCCGGCGGGTTCAGCATCGGCGACAGCGCGTCCTGCACCGCCTGCGGCAGGATGCTCGACCCGGCGGGCTCGGCCGCTTCGGGCGTGGCCGGGGCAGGGGCCCCCGGCGTCGCGGCGGCGTCGGGTGCCGCCGGGGTCTGGATGGCGGCAGGCGCGGTCTCGGAGGGCGCCGCGGGCGTATCGGTGGCGGGAGCCGGTGCCGGGGTTTCCTGGGCGGGAGCTTCCGGCGCGGTCGCCGCGGGGGCCGGAGCGGGCGTCTCGGCCGCCGGGGTCGGCGTCGTTGTCGCAGGGGCGGCCGCTTCCGGCGCTGCCGCTTCGGGGGCCGCCGGTTCGCCGGCAGGGGCGGCCGGCTGGGTCTGGACCTCGGGCGCCGGGCTGGTCTGGCCTTCCGTGGCGGCTTCCTGCGCCGAGATCGGGGCGGCAAGCAGCAGGCAGGTCAAAGCAACGGCGGTCCCCGCGCGGCGGCGCGGCAGCGACATCTGGGTCATGGCGATCCTTATAGTTCCGGCATTCGATCCGTCCGCATCTTGCTGGGCGCGGCACATGCGAACTGGCATGCCGCCGACCCTCTGGCCGCGGTTCGGGCTTCGTATCAATCACCAAGGTAAAATTGTCAACTATTCCGCGGACCGGCTGCCGGCCTTTATGCCGACCAATAGGCCGCCAGGTGGCTCAGCACCCGGTCATGGCCCAGCGTTTCCAGCAGCAGGGCGCGAAGCGCGGCAATGCCGGATTTCTCCGCCGCCGCCCAGAGATAGCTGTCGGGCCGGGGCGGCGCGGCGCGCAGCAGGGCGCAAAGCGCCGCGGTTCCGCCGGGCAGGTGGCGCATGCGGAAGCCCGCGGGCCGGGGCAGCGGGTAGTCGGGCCGCGCGCCGAGCAGGAAGACCTCGCCCCGCGCGGTGCCGGCGCGCGATTCGAGGATGCGGGCGATGGCGGGCCAGGCGGTCTCGTCCCCGGCAAGCATCAGCTGCGCGGCCTGCGGGACGCCGCCGCCGCTGGGGCCGAGCAGGCCGACCTGCCGGTCTGCGCGCACCATGCGCGCCCAATGCGCCGCCCGTCCGCCGGGATGGTCGAAAATGTCCAGGTCCAGCCAGCCGGCATCGGCGTCGATGCGGCGCACGGTATAGACCGGGCGGTGCAGCGCCTTGTCGCCCCTGGGCCAGAGGATCTGACCATGGGCGCCGAGGCGGGGCCATTCCGGTGCCTCGTCGCCGGGCTGCGGCAGCACCAGGCGGAAATGCAGCGAATCCTCTGTCGCAAGCCGGTGCAGATCGGGCGCGGCCAGCCGCACGCGCAGGAAATCGCGGCAGAGCGGCGCGACTTCGGCGACATGGGCAAGGCTGAAATGGCCGGGCGGCTTGCCGGCATCCTCGGCCGAGGGCCAGCGCAGCGCCGCTGCCGCCGTCGGCAGGTGCTGCGCGAGCGGCCGGAAGATCGCCTGCTGCATCGCTTCCAGCCATTCGGCGCGATGCGCGCGGGCAAAGACCAGCACGCCGTCGCCGCGCCGCTTGGCCCCGAACTCGCCCATCTCGACCTGGCACCAGATCGAGCGGCCATGGCCGCTATGCAATTCCAGCCCGTGCCCCTGGGCCTCGTCGCGGATCAGTTGCTCGATCGGCGCGAAATCCTGGCCGGGCAGCAGGGCCTCGGACTGGAACTCGGGCAGGGGGGTGATGCGCATGGCTCGCCTTTCATGCCTTCAGGGATCAAGGTCGGGTCTGCGGCGCGACGCTGCAAGGGCTCAGGCCAGTCGCGCGATCTCGGCCGCCGCCGCCTCCAGCGCGCCCTTGCCATGCGGGATGGACAGGGCCGTCATCCCGGCCTCGACCGCCGCCAGAACGCCCAGCAACTGATGGGCATTGGCATGGCCCATATGGGCGATGCGCAGGGCGTTGTCGGGATCGGGCGCGCCCAGGCCGATCCCCAGCGTCACCCCCGCGCGGGTCGCGGTCCAGTCACGCAGGGCGCCGGCCTGCGGCAGCCGCGCCGCTGTGACCGAGCGGGCGCGGCCGGCGGGATCGGCGATCAGCGCCCCGATGCCGGGATGACCGGCGCCCCAGCAATCCAGCGCCGTCCAGGTGGCCCGCGCCAGCCCCTCGTGCCGGGCCCAGGCGGCGGGCAGGGTTTCCTCGTCCAGCAGCATCAGCAGCGCCTCGTTCATGCCGAAGATGTGCTGGACCGGTGGCGTGCCGCCCCAGAATTGCCACAGTTCCTGCGCCTCGGCGCGCGGGGTCCAGTCCCAGTAGGGTGTGGCCAGGCTGCTGCGCGCCCGCGCCTTGACCCGGTCCGAGAACCAGACGAAGGCCAGCCCCGGCGGCACCATCAGCCCCTTCTGGCTGGCCGAGACCAGCAGGTCGACGCCCCATTCGTCCATCTGCAAGGGCTCGCAGCCCAGCGAGGCGATGGCATCGACGGCCAGGAAGGCGGGGTGGCCGCCCATGGCCGCGCGCAGGGCGGGGATGTCGGCGCGGGCGGAACTGGCGGTATCGACCTGGCAGACCAGCACGGCGCGGACCCGCCCCTCGCGGTCCTGCGCCAGCCGGTCGGCCAGGCGCTGCGGGTCGGGGGGCGCCAGGCCGAAGTCCAGTTCCTCGACCTCGATCCCCAGCGCGCGGGCCGAAGCAGCCCAGGAACGGCCGAAATGGCCCGAGACCAGCGCCAGCGCCCGCTCGCCCCGGTCGAGCAGGTTGACATTGGCCGCCTCCCATCCGGCATGGCCGTTGCCGATATAGGGCGCGACATGGCCCGCGGTGCCGGCCAGCCGTTTGAGCCCGGCGATCATGGCGCGGTTCTCGGCCGCCAGTTCCGGGCCGTAGATGTCGGGCGAGGCCCGGTGCATGGCGCGCAGCACGCGGTCGGGGACGGGCGAGGGGCCGGGAATGGCAAGGACGGCGCGGCCGTGGGCAAAGCTCATGGAGGATGCCTTTCTGATGACCCGCCATCGGTAGGATGGCCCCGCGCAAGGTCAACGGGGCGCACGGGGCCGGGCGGCGAAGCCCGGGTCGGTTGCGCGGTCGCAGGGGTATTTGCGGAACGAAGAAGCGCGGGGCCGCTGCATGCCGTCGGCTGGACGTGGCGGGCAGAGCGTGGCGGCGGGTTGCCCCCGCGCGGCTTGCGCCTTATCCCTTGGGCCGAACCGAGGTTCCGGGGGCGCGATGGCGGACAGGATTCACAGGACGGCCAATCTGTTCGCCCGCATGTGGCGCGACTATCTGCGGCCCTATTCGGGCCGCATCCTGCTGGCGCTGCTGTTCCTGGTCATCGAGGGCTCGACCCTGGGCATGCTCAGCTGGATGCTGAAGCCGCTGTTCGACCGGGTCTTCGTTGGCGGCGATACCGATGCGATCTGGTGGGTCGGCGGCGCGATCTTCGCGCTGTTCCTGATCCGCGCCACCACCTTCGTCATCAACCGCAGCCTGATGACCTCGGTCTCGCTGGCGGTCTCGACCAGCATGCAGACCGATCTCTTGCGCCATATCATGACGCTGGACGGCGGCTTTTTCCAACAGAACCCGCCCGGCGCGCTGATCGAGCGGGTGCAGGGCGATTCCGTCGCGGTGCAGGGGGTGTGGTCCACCTTCATCGCGGGGGCGGGACGGGACATGGTGTCGCTGGTGTCGCTGTTCGGGGTGGCGCTGGCCGTCGATCCCTGGTGGACCATGGCGGCGCTGGTCGGTGCGCCGCTTCTGATCCTGCCGACGCTGCTGGTGCAGCGCTATATCCGGCGCAAGATGCGGCAGAACCGCGTCAATGCCAGCCAGCGCGCCACCCGGCTGGACGAGGTGCTGCACGGCATCAACGCCGTCAAGCTGAACCGCATGGAGGATTACCAGGCTGGCCGCTTTGCCCAGATCGTCGCCCGCATCCGCCAGGCCGAGGTCAAGATGTCGGGCATCGGCGCCACGGTGCCGGCGCTGGTCGATGTCGTGACCGGCCTGGGCTTCATCGGCGTGCTGGCGCTTGGCGGGGCCGAGGTGACGCGGGGCGAGCGAACGGTCGGCGACTTCATGTCCTTCTTTACCGCCATGGCGCTGGCCTTCCAGCCCTTGCGCCGGCTGGGGGCCTTGACCGGCACCTGGCAGATCGCCGCGGCGAGCCTGGAGCGGATCTATGCCGTGCTGGACATGCGGCCCGCCATCACCTCGGGGCTGCGGCGCGAGCCGCCTCCCGATACCACCATTCGTTTCCGGGACGTGCGGCTGGCCTATGACAACCATCCGGTGCTGAACGGGCTGACCTTCACCGCCGAGGCGGGCAGGACCACCGCGCTGGTCGGGCCCTCGGGGCAGGGAAATCCACCGTCTTCAACCTGTTGACGCGGCTTGTTGATCCAGAATCTGGGCAGATCACCCTGGGCGGCGTGCCCCTGCGCGAATTCGACCTGGGGGTGTTGCGCGACCAGTTCTCGACCGTCAGCCAGGATGCGGCGCTGTTCGACGAGACGCTGCGCGAGAACATCCTGCTGGGCGGCGCACAGGATGACGAGGCGCTGCGCCGCGCCGTCGTGGCCGCCCATGTCGCCGATTTCACCGATGGGCTGCCCCTGGGGCTGGACACGCCGGCCGGCCCGCGCGGCTCGGCCCTGTCGGGGGGCAGCGCCAGCGCGTCGCCATCGCCCGCGCCGTGCTGCGCAACGCGCCGATCCTGCTTCTGGACGAGGCGACCAGCGCATTGGACGCGCAAAGCGAGCGGGTGGTGCAGCAGGCGCTGGACGAGCTTTCGGCCGGGCGCACCACGCTGGTCATCGCGCACCGGCTTTCGACCGTGCGGCAGGCCGACAAGATCGTGGTGGTCGAGGCCGGCCGGGTTGTCGAAGAGGGCAGCCATGACCAGCTTATGGCCCGGGGCGGCGCCTATGCCGCGCTGGTCCGGTTGCAATTCGGAGAGGATTGATGCGGCGCATTCTGGCGGTTTCGGGCGAGGATCGGGTCGATTTCCTGCAAGGGCTGGTGACCAACAAGGTCGGTCCGGTCCCGGCTTGGGCGGCGCTCTTGACGCCGCAGGGCAAGTACCTGGCCGATTTCCTGGTCGTACCGGAGGAGGAGCGGCTGCTGGTCGATGTCGATGCGCGGATGGCGGACGACCTGATGCGGCGGCTGTCGATGTATCGGCTGCGCTCGAAGGTCGCGATCGAGCCGACGGATCTGGCCGTCGCCCGCGGCACCGGGCTGGCGCCCGAGGGAGCGATCATGGACCCGCGGCATGAGGCGCTCGGCTGGCGGCTTTACGGGGCCGAGGGGGATGACGGCACCGACTGGGATGCCATCCGGGTCGAACATTGCATCCCCGAAACCCTGGTCGAGCTGATCCCGAACGAGACCTTCATCCTGGAAGCCGGGTTCGAGCGCCTGCATGGCGTCGATTTCCGCAAGGGCTGCTATGTCGGGCAAGAGGTCACGGCGCGGATGAAGCACAAGACCGAATTGCGCAAGGGGCTGGTGACGGTCGGGATCGAGGGCGCGGCCCCTGTCGGCACGCCGATCCTGATGGCGGACGGGCGCGAGGCCGGCACGCTTTTCACCCAGTCCGGCGGGCGCGCCATCGCCCATATGCGCTTCGACCGCATGGGCGAGGGATTGACGGCGGGGGACGCCCGCATCATCCCATGACGACCGGGCCGGCCGGGGAGCGCGTCCGCCGCATCGTGCATGTGGACATGGACGCCTTCTATGCCTCGGTCGAGCAGCGCGACAACCCGGAGCTGCGCGGGCGGCCGGTCGCGGTGGGCGGCATCCAGCGCGGCGTGGTGGCGGCGGCCAGCTACGAGGCGCGGCGCTATGGCGTGCGCTCGGCCATGCCCTCGATGCGGGCGATGCGGCTCTGCCCCGAACTGGTCTTCGTGAAGCCGCGCTTCGACGTCTATCGCGCCGTCAGCCAGCAGGTCCGCGCGATCTTTGCCGAATACACCCCGCTGGTCGAGCCGCTGTCGCTGGACGAGGCCTATCTGGACCTGACCGATCACCTGGCCGGCCGCACCGCCACCCGCATCGCGCAGGAGATCCGGGCGCGCATCCGGCAGGCGACCGGGCTGACCGCCTCGGCCGGGGTCAGCTACAACAAGTTCCTGGCCAAGCTGGCCTCGGACCAGCGCAAGCCGGACGGGCTGTTCGTGATCCCGCCCGAGGCCGGGGCAGCGTTCGTGCAAGGCCTGCCCATCGGCCGCTTTCACGGCATCGGCCCGGCCACGGCGGCGCGGATGCAGGCGCATGGCATCCTGACCGGCGCCGACCTGGCCCGGCAGAGCCTGGAGTTCCTGACCGCGCGTTTTGGCAAGTCGGGCAGCTATTACTGGCACATCGCCCGCGGCATCGACACGCGCGAGGTCAAGCCCAACCGCATCCGCAAGAGCATCGGCGCCGAGAATACCTATTTCGAGGACCTGCGCGATCTGGCCGCCGCGCATGAGGCGCTGGCCGAGCTGGCCGACAAGGTCTGGCGCCATGCCGCATCCGCCGCGCGTCGGGGCCGCACGGTGACGCTGAAGGTGAAATACGGCGATTTCCGCCAGATCACCCGCGCGCGCTCGCTGCCGCGCGCCGTCGAAAGCCGCGACGAGATGCTGGAGATGGCCCGCGACCTTCTGGCGCCGGTCTTTGCCGATCCGCATGGGGTGCGGCTTCTGGGCATCACGCTGTCGGGGCTGGAGGAGGCGCGGCAGGACGAGCCGCCGCGCCAGCTGGGCCTGTTCGATCAGGCGTAGAGGTTGATGACCCCGACCTTCTGGTGGATGCCGTTCACCGTCTCCTTGTCGAGGCCGAGGCCCTGCGCCAGCCTGTGCAGGTATTCGGCCTCCTTGCGGTTGTCGAACTCGATCGCCATCAGCGACATCAGATAGACCTGCGGGCCGAAACCCTGCGGCACCTCGCGCGCCAGGGCCTCGGCATCGACCGGGGCGGTCATCTGCTCGCGGATGAAGGCGCGTTCCTCGTCGTCCAGTTCGCCGAACTCGGCCATCAGCTTGGCCTTTTCGTTCTCGTCGATCTCGCCATCGGATTTCGCGGCTTGGATCATTGCCTTCAGCATCAGCCCGGCCAGGGCGTTCTGTTCCGGGGTGGGGGCGGTCGTGGGCTCGTCGCCGCTGGCCAGCGCCTCGTTGAAAAGCTCGCCGAAACTGGCGTCGTTCTGCGGCTGGGCGTCCTTTTGCGCCAGGCCGCCGGCCTGAGGGGCATGGCCCTGCGGCTGCGCGCCGCGACCGCCCAGCAGATCGCCCAGCACCCCGCCGAGGCCGCCCGCCGCCGCGCCGCCCAGCACGCCCGATCCCGTGCTGCCGCGCCCGCCGGTCAACTGGTCGAGCAACCCGCCCAGCCCGCCCTGGGCCGCGCCGGTGTGGCGGGAAGAGTTCGGCCCGCCATAGGGCGCGCCGCCGCCCACGACGGTGGCGCCGCCGCTGCGCCCGCCCAGCACCTGGCCCAGCATGTCGCCCAGCCCGCCCGAGCCGCTGCGGCGGTCGCCGGCCTGCCCGGTATTGTTGCCGAACAGTTCGTCGAGCAACCCGCCCGAACTGCGCCCGCCACCCGATGGCGGCCGGTTCTGGGCGTTCTTCATCATGGTTCCGATCCCCTTGGCCAGCATGACGCCAGCCGCGACGCGGGCGAGGGATTTCATCAGGCTCATCTCGTTCCTCCGAAAGCGTTGCGGGGCCGCCGGGCCGGGCAGCCTTCTTTGCACAATTCCAACGTATTCGCCGGGCTCCGGTTCCACCGCCACAGGCCCCGCGGCAAAGGCCCAGCCGCCCTTGATTTTTCCCCGGCACGATTATAAGTCGCGGCGGATGTTTCACGACGGGGGCTGTCGCGCGGGTGGCCCCCCCGATAGGAGGCCATGATGGCAAAGGCAAAGTTTGAACGGACGAAACCGCACGTCAACATCGGGACGATCGGTCACGTTGACCACGGCAAGACGACGCTGACGGCTGCGATCACCAAGTATTTCGGTGAATTCAAGGCCTATGACCAGATCGACGGCGCTCCCGAGGAGCGTGCGCGTGGCATCACGATCTCGACCGCGCATGTGGAATACGAATCGGAGAACCGGCACTACGCCCACGTGGACTGCCCCGGCCACGCGGACTACGTGAAGAACATGATCACGGGCGCCGCGCAGATGGACGGCGCGATCCTGGTGGTGAACGCGGCGGACGGCCCGATGCCGCAGACGCGCGAGCACATCCTGCTGGGCCGTCAGGTCGGCATCCCCTACATGGTCGTCTACCTGAACAAGGTCGACCAGGTGGACGATCCGGAACTGCTGGAACTGGTCGAGATGGAAGTGCGCGAGCTGCTGTCCTCCTACGACTATCCCGGCGACGACATCCCGATCATCAAGGGTTCGGCGCTGGCGGCGCTGGAAGGCCGCGACAAGGAGATCGGCGAGGATTCGATCCGCGCGCTGATCGCGGCGGTGGACGAATACATCCCGACGCCCGAGCGTGCGGTTGACCTGCCGTTCCTGATGCCGATCGAGGACGTGTTCTCGATCTCGGGCCGCGGCACGGTTGTGACCGGCCGTGTCGAGCGCGGCGCGGTGAACGTGGGCGACGAGCTCGAGATCGTCGGCATCCGCCCGACGAAGAAGACGACCTGCACCGGTGTCGAGATGTTCCGCAAGCTGCTGGACCGCGGGGAAGCCGGCGACAACATCGGCGCGCTGCTGCGCGGCATCGAGCGCGACGGCGTCGAGCGCGGCCAGGTTCTGGCCAAGCCCGGCTCGGTGACGCCGCATACCGAGTTCGAGGCCGAGGCCTATATCCTGACCAAGGAAGAGGGTGGCCGGCACACGCCGTTCTTCGCGAACTACCGTCCGCAGTTCTACTTCCGCACGACGGACGTGACCGGGACGGTGAAGCTTCCCGAGGGCACCGAGATGGTGATGCCGGGCGACAACCTGAAGTTCACGGTGGAGCTGATCGCGCCGATCGCGATGGAGGAGAAGCTGCGCTTCGCCATCCGCGAGGGCGGCCGCACGGTCGGCGCCGGCGTGGTGTCGAAGATCCTGAAGTGATCTGGCGGGGGCGGCGGCCCTGCGCCGCTGCCCCGCCCGGGATCATCGGGTGATCCCGCGAGGGATATCGCGATGAGGGGCCGCTCCGCAGGGGGCGGCCTTTCTGCTTGCCGCGGCGCGGCAGCCGGGGCGCTGCCCCGGACCCCGGGATATTTCGGCAAGAAAGAAGCAAGGCAAAGCGGACGCGCGGGAGAGGGGCCGGAGAGGGTTTTTCATGCTATCCTTGCGCCAGCAGGCAAAGGGAGAGGACGATGACCGAACGCAGGAAGGCTTCCGATTTCCATCCCCGCATCCTCGAGATCTTCGACGGCTATGTGCATGGGCGCATCGGCAAGCGGGAGTTCATGGTGCAGGCGGCGCAATTCGCCACCGCCGGGATGAGCGCCGCGGCGATCTTCGAGGCGCTGCGGCCAAATTACGCCCTGGCCCAGCAGGTACCGCCCGACGACCCCGCCATCGCGACCCAGGCCGTGAGCTATGACAGCCCCGCGGGCAATGGCCGCATCAGCGGGCTGATGGCGCGGCCGGCCGGGGCGCAGGGCAAGCTGCCCGCCGTGCTGGTGGTGCACGAGAACCGCGGGCTGAACCCCTATATCGAGGATGTCGTGCGTCGCCTGGGCAAGGCGGGCTACCTGGCCTTCGGGCCGGACGGGTTGAGCCCGCTTGGCGGCTATCCCGGCAATGACGAGCAGGGGCGCGAGATGCAGGCCGGCCTCGACCCGGTGAAGCTGATGGAGGATTTCTTTGCCGCCCATGAATTCCTGCGCGACCATGCCGATTCGACCGGCAAGGTCGGCGCGGTCGGCTTCTGCTATGGCGGCGGGGTCTGCAACGCGCTGGCGGTGGCCTATCCCGAACTGGCCGCCTCGGTACCCTTCTACGGCCGCCAGCCCCGTCCCGAGGAAGTGGCGCAGATCCAGGCGCCGCTGATGCTGCATTATGCCGAGCACGACGAGCGCGTGAACGAGGGCTGGCCGGCCTATGAGGCGGCGCTGAAGGAGCATGGCAAGGAATACCAGGCCTTTTTCTATCCCGGCACCCAGCACGGCTTCCACAATGACACAACGCCGCGCTACGACGAGGCGGCGGCGGAACTGGCCTGGCAGCGGACGCTGGATTTCTTCGCCGCAAAGCTCTCCTGACGCGAATTGTCAGCAGGACGGGGCGATCCTTGCCGGGAAAGGAGATTTCGCATGATCGACCATATCGGATTTCCCGTCTCGGACCTGGCCCGCTCGCGCGCTTTCTACGACCGGGCGCTGGTGCCGCTGGGCATCGGGCTGCTGATGGAGGTGACCGAAGAGATGACCGGCGGCCATGGCGCGCATCTGGGCTATGGCCGCGAGGGCAAGCCGTTCTTCTGGATCGGCAGCGGCCGGTCTGCCGGTCCGGGCACTCATGTCGCCTTTGCCGCGCCCGACCGGGCGACGGTGGACGCCTTTCATGCCGCCGCGCTGGCCGCGGGCGGGCAGGACAACGGTGCGCCGGGGCTGCGGCCGGAATACCATCCCGGCTATTATGGCGCCTTCGTGCTCGACCCTGACGGCAACAATATCGAGGCCGTCCACCACGGAGAGCCGGCATGACCGCCTATCACGGCTCCTGTTTCTGCGGCGCCGTCCGCTTCGAGGCCGAGGGCGACCTGTCGCAAGGCACCATGCGCTGCAATTGCAGCTTCTGCCGCAAGATGCGCTATTGGGAGATGCGGTTGCCCGACCCGGAACGCTTCCGCATCACCCATGGCGCCGAGATGCTGGCCGAGACCCCGCGCCGGCAGCAGGACGGTGTGGACATGCACCATATGTTCTGCGCCCGCTGCGGGACGAGGCTGTGGACTGAGGGCAACCTGGAAGAGATGGGCGGCCGCTTCGTCCAGGTCTGCGTCAGTGCGCTGGACGATGTGTCCGAGGCCGAGCTGATCGCCGCCCCGGTCTTCTATGCCGACGGCGCGCATGACGCCTGGTGGAACCCCGCACCCGAGACCCGGCACCTGTGACCGCAGGCCGCGCGCCGCATGCGCTTTCTCCGTTTTCCAAATACTCCGGGGGAGCCCCGCAGGGGCGGGGGCGGAGCCCCCCGGCGCCAGCGTATCCAGGCCCGACTGCCGCCCGGTTGCCTCGGCGGCGAAATCCCGCTATGGTGCCTGCCGCAGCAGAGGAGAACGGTGTCATGGACAGCTCGCAAATCTGACCTTTCACGGACGGATTGAAGAGGATTCCCATGACTGCCCACTTCCTTGATGCGGCTTTGCCCCATCCCATGCGCTTTCCCGACGGCACTCTGAACCGGGGGCTGGTGCATCTGAACCGGGTGATCGACCATCCGAATATCGAGATCGGCGATTTCACCTATGCCAGCAGCTTCGACCCGCCGGACGACTGGGCGGCGCGGCTGGCGCCCTATACCTATGCCGGCGCGCCCGAGCGGCTGGTGATCGGGCGGTTCTGCCAGATCGCCGACCGGGTGCGGATCGTCACCGCCTCGGCCAATCATCCGATGGCCGGGATCTCGACCTATCCCTTCGCGATCTTCGACCATGCGCGGGTCGGCGATTACATCGACCAGATCAGCGGCTTGCCGGATACGGTGATCGGCCACGATGTCTGGATCGGCGACGGCGCCACCATCCTGCCGGGCGCGCGGATCGGCAGCGGCGTCATCATCGGCGCCGGCGCGGTGGTCGGGGGCGTGGTGCCGGATTACGCGGTGGTCGCGGGCAATCCCGGTCGTGTCATAAGGCTGCGCTTCGACGATGCCACCATCGCCCGGCTCATGGCGTTGCAATGGTGGCACTGGCCCGTGGCGCGGATCGCCCGCGCCACCGCCGCGCTGGCCCGTGCCGATGTCGCGGCGCTTGAGGAACTGGCCGCCTGAGGCGGCGCGACGAAACGAACCGGGCAAGCGCCCGGACTGATGCGAATGAGGTCTGTCATGTTCAGCTGGTTCGAGCGCCGGCTTGATCCCTATCCCGCCGATCCGCCGCGCATGCCGCCGCAGGGGCTGTGGCGGTTCATCCTGCATTTCTCGCGCGGGGCCGAGGGCTACATGCTGTCGATGGCCGCCTGCTCGGCGATGATCGCCGTGGCCGAGGTGGTGCTGTTCGGCTATCTGGGCGAGCTGGTGAACCGGCTGGCCGGCGCCGATCGCGAGAATTTCTGGGCGGTCGAGGGCAACCGGCTGATCCTGATGGGCGCGATCCTGGTGATCGGCCTGCCGCTGCTGCAGGTGCTGTTCTCGCTCTTGATGCACCAGACGCTGATGGGCAATTTCCCGCAGCGCATCCGCTGGCAGGCGCATCGCTATCTGCTGCGCCAGTCGATGAGCTATTTCCAGGACGAGTTCGCCGGCCGCATCGCCACCAAGCTGATGCAGACCGCACTGGCGGTGCGCGAAGTGGCGATGAAGTTCATGGACGTGCTGGTCTATGTCGGGGTCTATTTCATCGGCGCGCTGATCCTGGCCGCCTCGACCGACGGCTGGCTGGCATTGCCCTTTGCCGGCTGGGGCATCCTCTACGGGCTTCTGCTGTGGTGGCTGATCCCGCGCATCGGCCGCATCAGCGAGGCGCAGGCCGATGCCCGCGCGGTGATGACCGGCCGGGTGGTGGACAGCTATACCAACATCTCGACGGTCAAGCTGTTCTCGCATTCATCGCGCGAGGAAGCCTATGTCCGCGAAAGCATGGACGGTTTCCTGCAGACGGTGCATGGGCAGATGCGGCTGGCCTCGATCCAGAACATCCTGCTGTCCACGCTGAACTCGCTCCTGACCTTCTCGGTCACGGTGCTGGGCCTGTGGCTGTGGGTCGGCGGCAAGATCGAGGTCGGCGCGGTCGCCGTGGCCATCCCGCTGGCGCTTCGGCTGGGCAACATGTCGCATTGGATCATGTGGGAATTCGCCGGGCTCTTCGAGAATATCGGCACGGTGCGCGACGGCATCGGCTCGCTGTCCTTGCCGCGCATGGTGACGGATGCGCGCGGTGCGCGCCCGCTTTCGGTGCCCGAGGGGCGGGTCGAGTTCGACCGCGTCACCTTCCGCTATGGCGAGGCGGCGCGGCCCGGCCGCGGCGCGGTGCTGGACGACCTGAGCCTGGCCATCGCGCCGGGCGAGCGGATCGGGCTGGTCGGGCGCTCGGGCGCGGGCAAGTCGACGCTGGTGAACCTGATGCTGCGCTTCCACGACCTGGAATCGGGCCGCATCCTGATCGACGGCCAAGACATCGCGCAGGTCACGCAGGAAAGCCTGCGCGCCGCCATCGGCGTGGTGACGCAGGACACCTCGCTCTTGCACCGCTCGATCCGCGACAATATCGCTTATGGCCGGCCGGACGCGTCCGAGGCCGAGATCCTGCGCGCCGCCGAACTGGCCGAGGCGGATTTCATCGCCGGCCTGACCGATTCGCAGGGCCGGCGCGGGCTTGACGCCCATGTCGGCGAACGCGGGGTCAAGCTGTCGGGCGGCCAGCGCCAGCGCATCGCCATCGCGCGGGTGCTGCTGAAGGACGCGCCGATCCTGGTGCTGGACGAGGCGACCAGCGCCCTGGACAGCGAGGTCGAGGCGGCGATCCAGTCGCAGCTCGACATGCTGATGCAAGGCAAGACGGTGATCGCCATCGCGCATCGGCTGTCGACCATCGCGCGCATGGACCGGCTGGTGGTGATGGAGCAGGGCCGCATCGTCGAGCAGGGCACGCATGAGGCGCTGCTGGCGCGCGGCGGCATCTATGCCGGCCTCTGGGCGCGGCAGTCCGGCGGGTTTCTTGAGGCCGAGTGATCTTCCCTCTTGAACCCCGCCCGGACCTGCCGTAATCAGCAGCGCGGCCTAGGGGTATAGCTCAGTTGGTAGAGCATCGGTCTCCAAAACCGAGGGTCGGGGGTTCGAGTCCCTCTGCCCCTGCCAGCCGCTTCCCGTGTCAAGCCGCGTGCCTTCCGATCCCTGCCGAGATCCCATGGCGCTGAGCATACATCTGGGGGCGCACAAGACCGCCTCGACCCATCTGCAATTTTCCCTGCGCCAGGTGCGCGACCGGCTGCTTGGCGCCGGGCTGGCCTATGTCGATCCGGCCATGCTGCGCGGTCAGCCGCTGTCGCTTTCTGCCGTCCTGGCTCAGGGCATCGGCGGGCGGGACCAGGACTCCGCCCGGCGGATGCTGCTGGACATGCGGCAGGGCTGCCGCGATCTGCTGATCTCGGAAGAAAACATCCTGGGCATGACCCATCGCAGCCGGCTGTTTTCCCGGCGCGGCGAGATCTATCCCCGCGCGGCGCAGCGGCTGCGGCATGTCATCGCCCTGGCGGGCGGCGGGCCTGCGGTGGTGTATCTGTCGCTGCGCGACCCCGCCTCCTTCAACGTCTCGGCCTTCGCGCTCCAGGTTGCCGGCGGCAAGGAGATCGACATCCATTCCTATCTGGGCGGCCGCGACCCGGCGCGCTCGGCCTGGGCGGGGCTGGTCGGACGGTTGGCGGCGGTCGAGGGGGTCTCGCGCATCGTGCTGTGGCGCTACGAGGATTATCCGGCGCTACGCCCGCGGCTGCTTGAACGGCTGCTGCCCGCCGGCCTTGCGGCCGAGGTGCCCGACCCGCCGCCCGCCAATGTCAGCCTGACCCAGGCCGGCTACGACTGGCTGCTGCGCCGCGCCGCCTCGGGCGACGGCATCGACCAGCGGATCCTGGCGCGGCGCGCGCGCGAGCGTTTCCAGCCCGCCTCGGGCCATGCCCGGCTGCGCCTGCTGGATGACGAGACCCATGCCCGTTCGGCCTGGAACTATGCGCAGGACATCGCCGCCCTGCGCGCCATGCCGGGGGTCGAGTTCCTGGAGCCGTGATCGCCCCCCGCTCAGATCGGCGCTTGAAATGCCGGCCGGTGCAGGCTATCTGACCCGCTGCAAGACCGAAGGAAAATCCATGGCCAATCCCGTCCAGTTCATCAGCCAGGTCCGTGCCGAGCTTGGCAAGATCACCTGGCCCACGCGCCGCGAGGTGGTGACGACCACGATCATGGTCTTCATCATGGCGACGCTGGCCTCGATCTTCTTCTTCCTCGTGGACCTGCTGATCAAGACCGGGCTTTCGGTCGTGATCAACCTGGTCGGCAGCTGAGGGCTTGCATTGAGGGGCAGGGGGCGTTATGTCCGCCCGACCTGCCCGTGATACGGCGTGCATCGATTCGGTCGTGCGCGCCGATTTCAATTTGGCCGGCGCCTGCGGCATGTGCCCAAGGGTGGGTCGGGGCGGGTAAGGAATTCAATGGGTTGGCCTTGGCCTGCCCGGAAGGAAACAGGGGTCGATCGAGACATGGCAAAGCGTTGGTATTCGGTCAGCGTCCTGTCGAACTTTGAAAAGAAGGTCGCCGAGGCGATTCGCCAGGCCGTTGTCGAAAAGGGCCTGGAAGACGAGATCGACGAGGTGCTGGTCCCGACCGAGGAAGTGATCGAGATCCGCCGCGGCAAGAAGGTCACCTCCGAGCGCCGCTTCATGCCCGGCTATGTGCTGGTGCGCATGGAACTGTCGGACAAGACCTATCACCTGGTGAACTCGATCAACCGCGTGACCGGTTTCCTGGGTGCCCAGGGCAAGCCGATGCCGATGCGCGACGACGAGGTCAACGCGATCCTGCATCGCACCGGCGAGGGCGGGGCCGAGGTCGCGCCGCGCAACCTGATCCGGTTCGATGTGGGCGAAAAGGTGAACGTGACCGACGGGCCCTTCGAGGGCTTCTCGGGCATGGTCGAGGAAGTGGACGAGGCCGCGAACCGCATCAAGGTCACGGTGTCCATCTTTGGCCGCCCGACGCCGGTGGAACTGGAATTCACGCAGGTCGCCAAGACCGCGTGATCGTCTGCGGGAGGCGCCGGCCCTTCGGGGCGCAGCCGTACCGCTAAGTCGGCCCCATCGGTCCAATAACGGGCGGGGCGTGATGATAAGGAGAGGGCCAGATGGCCAAGAAAGTTGTCGGCAGCCTCAAGCTGCAAATCAAGGCGGGTCAGGCGAACCCGTCCCCGCCCGTCGGCCCGGCCCTGGGTCAGCGCGGCATCAACATCATGGAATTCTGCAAGGCGTTCAACGCCAAGACGCAGGAGATGGAGCAGGGCGCCCCTGTTCCGGTCGTGATCACCTATTACGCCGACAAGTCCTTCACCTTCGAGACCAAGACGCCCCCGGCCTCGTTCCTGCTGAAGAAGGCCGCCGGCCTGAAGCCGGTCGGCAAGCGCAACCGCGCCAAGGGTTCGGAAAAGCCCGGCCGCCAGGTCGCCGGCACCGTGACCGCCAAGCAGGTCCGCGAGATCGCCGAAGCCAAGATGAAGGATCTGTCCGCCAACGACATCGAGGCCGCGATGCAGATCATCCTGGGCTCGGCGCGTTCGATCGGCATCGAGGTGAAAGGCTAAGCCATGGCTAAACTGTCGAAAAAGCAAGCCGCCGCCCGCGCCGCCTTTGCCGGCAAGGCGAATCTTCCCGTCGAGGAAGCCGTCAAGCTGGTCAAGGAGAACGCCAGCGCGAAATTCGACGAGACCGTCGAGATCGCGATGAACCTGGGCGTCGATCCCCGCCACGCCGACCAGATGGTCCGCGGCGTCGTGACCCTGCCCAACGGCACCGGCAAGGATGTGCGCGTCGCCGTCTTCGCCCGCGGCCCCAAGGCTGACGAGGCGAAGGCCGCCGGCGCCGAGATCGTCGGTGCGGAAGACCTGATGGAGACGATCCAGTCGGGCAAGATCGAGTTCGATCGCTGCATCGCCACGCCGGACATGATGCCGCTGGTCGGCCGTCTGGGCAAGATCCTGGGTCCGCGCAACCTGATGCCGAACCCCAAGGTCGGCACGGTGACGATGGACGTGAAGGCCGCCGTCGAGGCCGCCAAGGGCGGCGAGGTCCAGTTCAAGGCCGAGAAGGCGGGCGTGGTCCATGCCGGTGTCGGCAAGGCCTCGTTCGATGCCGAGAAGCTGGCCGAGAACATCCGCGCCTTCGTGGATGCGGTGAACCGGGCCAAGCCGTCGGGCGCCAAGGGTACCTATGTCAAGAAGGTCTCGATCAGCTCGACCATGGGTCCGGGCGTGTCGCTGGACCTGTCTTCGGCGGTCGCGCAGTAAGCGCGCAAGAATTTCGCCGGCACCCTGCAACAGGGTCCGGCGAATGGCGGGGCAGCGATGCCCCGTCCTGTCCGAGACGGAGGGTGCCGACCCGATACGCTATCTGGCCGGCTTAATCGTCCTTCCTGAGATGGGATCAAGACCATTTTCCGAAGGTTTCTTCGGGGGATCTTGGGACCGTCACGGACCCATCCGGTCGCTGTTCGGGCGGCTGGAAAGTGAGAGCCGGGGGGAAACCCCCAACTTGGAGTGAAACCGTGGATAGAGCGCAAAAAGAACAGGTGGTCGAAGAACTCGGCCAGATCTTTGAAGCCTCTGGCGTCGTGGTGGTTGCCCGCTACGAGGGAATGACGGTTGCCCAGATGCAGGACCTGCGCGCGCAGATGCGCGAAGCCGGCGGGTCCGTTCGCGTTGCCAAGAACAGGCTCGCCAAGATCGCCCTGGATGGGAAGCCTTGCGCAAGCATCGCCGACTATCTGACGGGTATGACCGTGCTCGCCTATTCCGAAGACCCGGTGGCTGCCGCCAAGGTCGCGGATAAATACGCCAAGGGGAACGACAAGTTCGTGATCCTGGGCGGTGCGATGGGCGACACGGCGCTTGACCCGGCCGGTGTGAAGGCCGTGGCCCAGATGCCGTCGCGCGAGGAGCTTATCGCTTCGATCGTGGCCTGCATCGGTGCCCCTGCTTCCAACATCGCGGGCGCGATCGGCGCACCTGCCAGCAACATCGCGGGCATCCTCTCGACTCTGGAAGAGCGCGAGGCCGCCTGAGGCAATCCCCATTCCGTCGTGGGGTTGAAACCCCGACGTTGGAACACTTAATGGAAAGAACGGAAAAATGGCTGATCTGAAGAAACTCGCCGAAGAAATCGTGGGCCTGACCCTGCTGGAAGCCCAGGAACTGAAGAACATCCTGAAAGACGAATACGGCATCGAGCCCGCCGCCGGCGGCGCCGTGATGGTTGCCGGCCCGGCCGCTGGCCCGGCTGAAGCCGCCGAAGAAAAAACCGAATTCGACGTCGTCCTGGTGGACGCCGGCGCCAACAAGATCAACGTGATCAAGGAAGTGCGCGGCATCACCGGCCTGGGCCTGAAAGAAGCCAAGGATCTGGTCGAAGCCGGCGGCAAGGTGAAAGAGGGTGCCTCGAAAGCCGATGCCGAAGAAATGAAGAAGAAGCTCGAAGCGGCTGGCGCCAAGGTCGAGCTGAAGTAATTGGCCGTTTCGGCCGGTTGATTTCGGAAGAATTGGGCAGGGTCCGGGGTTTCCCGGTCCCTGCCGAACCTGTCTTGAAGGACGGTTTCGCGAGCAGACCTTCCTTCAGGGCATGTTCGGGGTTCGGGAGCTGCGCGGTGGGACGCGCGGCACGAATGGAACCCCGCCCCTCATTCGCCGCCTTGCGCCGGTCGGGCCCCGACGGCCGGTGCAAGCGAAAGACGAAAGGTAAGACCCTCTATGGCGCAAGCTTATGTCGGCCAGAAACGCATCCGGCGTTACTATGGCAATATCCGCGAAGTTCTGGAGATGCCGAACCTGATCGAGGTTCAGAAATCTTCCTATGACCTGTTCCTGCGCTCGGGCGAGGGCGAAGGCCATCAGGACGGCGAAGGCATCCAGGGCGTCTTCCAGTCGGTGTTCCCGATCAAGGACTTCAACGAGACGGCGACGCTGGAATTCGTGAAATACGAGCTGGAAAAGCCGAAATACGACGTGGACGAGTGCCAGAGCCGCGACATGACCTACGCCGCGCCGCTGAAGGTGACGCTGCGCCTGATCGTGTTCGATGTCGACGAGGCGACCGGCGCCAAATCGGTCAAGGACATCAAGGAACAGGATGTCTACATGGGCGACATGCCGCTGATGACGCAGAACGGGACGTTCATCGTGAACGGGACCGAGCGCGTCGTGGTGTCGCAGATGCACCGCTCGCCCGGCGTGTTCTTCGACCATGACCGCGGCAAGACCCATTCCTCGGGCAAGCTGCTGTTCGCCTGCCGCATCATTCCCTATCGCGGTTCGTGGCTGGATTTCGAGTTCGACGCCAAGGATCTGGTCTTCGCGCGCATCGACCGCCGCCGCAAGCTGCCGGTGACGACGCTGCTCTATGCCCTCGGCATGGACCAGGAGGGCATCATGGATGCCTTCTACAACACCGTGGACTACAAGCTGCAGCGCGCCGGCAAGGGGCAGGCCGCGGGCTGGGTCACGAAATTCTTCCCCGAGCGGGTGCGCGGCACCCGTCCGACCTATGACCTGGTGAACGCCGAGACCGGCGAGATCATCACCAAGGCCGGCGACAAGGTGACGCCGCGGCTGGTCAAGCAGCTGCTTGAACAAGGCGACGTGAACCTGCTGCTGCCCTTCGAGAAGATCATCGGCCGCTTTGTCGCGAAAGACATCATCAACGAGCAGACCGGCCTGATCTATGCCGAGGCCGGCGACGAGATCACCGTCGAATACGACCGCGACGGCGAGATCTCGGGCGGGCTGCTGAAGGTGCTGCTGGACAACGGCATCGAGGACATCCCGGTCCTCGACATCGACCATGTCAATGTCGGCCCCTATATCCGCAACACCATGGCGGCGGACAAGAACATGAGCCGCGAAGGCGCGCTGATGGACATCTATCGCGTCATGCGCCCGGGCGAGCCGCCGACCGTCGAGGCCGCCTCGGCGCTGTTCGGCAGCCTGTTCTTCGACAGCGAACGCTATGACCTGTCCGCCGTGGGCCGGGTCAAGATGAACATGCGCCTTGACCTGGATGCGCCGGACACCCAGCGCACCCTGCGCAAGGAGGACATCATCGCCTGTATCCGCGGGCTGGTGGAACTGCGCGACGGCAAGGGCGAGATCGACGACATCGACCACCTCGGCAACCGCCGGGTGCGCTCGGTCGGCGAGCTGATGGAGAACCAGTATCGCATCGGCCTGCTGCGCATGGAACGCGCGATCCGCGAGCGCATGTCGGGCGTCGAGATCGACACCGTGATGCCGCAGGACCTGATCAACGCCAAGCCGGCCGCGGCCGCGGTGCGCGAGTTCTTCGGCTCGTCGCAGCTGTCGCAGTTCATGGACCAGACCAACCCGCTGTCGGAAGTCACTCACAAGCGGCGCCTTTCGGCGCTTGGTCCGGGCGGTCTGACCCGCGAGCGCGCCGGCTTCGAGGTGCGCGACGTTCACCCGACCCATTACGGCCGGATGTGCCCGATCGAGACGCCGGAAGGCCAGAACATCGGCCTGATCAACAGCCTGGCGACCTTTGCCCGCGTGAACAAATACGGCTTCATCGAGACCCCCTATCGCAAGGTGGTCGAGGGCAAGGTCACCGACGAGGTGGTCTACATGTCCGCGACCGAGGAGATGCGCCACACCATCGCCCAGGCCAATGCGACGCTGGACGCAGACGGCAAGTTCGTGGACGAGCTGGTCTCGACCCGCCAGGCCGGCGACTTCATGCTGAACCCGGTCGAGGCCGTGGACCTGATCGACGTGTCGCCGAAACAGCTGGTTTCGGTTGCCGCGGCGCTGATCCCCTTCCTTGAAAACGACGACGCCAACCGCGCGCTGATGGGCTCGAACATGCAGCGTCAGGCGGTTCCGCTGCTGCGGGCCGAGGCGCCCTTCGTCGGCACCGGCATGGAAGCGACCGTGGCGCGCGATTCCGGCGCTGCGATCATGGCGCGCCGGGGCGGCATCATCGACCAGGTCGATGCGCAGCGTATCGTTATCCGCGCGACCGAGGATCTGGGCGCCGGCGACGCGGGCGTGGACATCTATCGCCTGCGCAAGTTCAAGCGGTCCAACCAGTCCTCGACCATCAACCAGCGCCCGCTGGTCAAGGTGGGCGACAGGGTGGTCAAGGGCCAGGTCGTGGCCGACGGTCCCTCGACCGATCAGGGCGAGCTGGCGATCGGCCGCAATGTGGTCGTGGCCTTCATGCCCTGGAACGGCTACAACTACGAGGACTCGATCCTGATCTCGGAGCGGATCCACCGCGACGACGTGTTCACCTCGATCCATATCGACGAATACGAGGTGGCGGCCCGCGACACCAAGCTGGGCCCCGAGGAGATCACCCGCGACATCCCGAATGTCGGCGAGGAGGCGCTGCGCAACCTCGACGAGGCCGGCATCGTCTATATCGGCGCCGAAGTGGGTCCGGGTGACATCCTGGTCGGCAAGATCACCCCCAAGGGTGAATCGCCGATGACGCCGGAAGAGAAACTGCTGCGCGCCATCTTCGGCGAAAAGGCCAGCGACGTGCGCGACACCTCGCTGCGCCTGCCGCCGGGGGCTTACGGCACCATCGTCGAGGTCCGGGTGTTCAACCGCCACGGCGTCGACAAGGACGAGCGCGCGCTGCAGATCGAGCGCGAGGAAGTCGAGCGCCTGGCCCGCGACCGCGACGACGAGCTGGCGATCCTGGAGCGCAATATCTATGCGCGCCTGAAATCGCTTATCATGGGCAAGGAAGTCGTCAAGGGGCCGAAAGGCATCCGCGCCGGCGCCGTGGTGGACGAGGATCTGCTGGGCCAGCTGAGCCGCGGCCAGTGGTGGCAGCTTGCCGTCGCCGACGAGGATACCGCCAAGGAAGTCGAGGCGCTGAACCAGCAATTCGACGCGCAGAAGCGGGCCTTGGACAACCGTTTCGACGACAAGGTCGAAAAGGTGCGCCAGGGCGACGACCTGCCTCCGGGCGTGATGAAGATGGTCAAGGTTTTCGTCGCGGTGAAGCGCAAGCTGCAGGCGGGCGACAAGATGGCCGGCCGTCACGGCAACAAGGGCGTCGTCTCCAAGGTCGTGCCGATCGAGGACATGCCCTTCCTGTCCGATGGCACCCCGGTCGACCTGGTGCTGAACCCGCTGGGCGTGCCCTCGCGGATGAACGTCGGGCAGATCCTGGAGACGCATATGGGCTGGGCCTCGCGCGGGCTGGGCATCAAGATCGACGAGGCTCTGCAGGATTATCGCCGCAACGGCGACATGTCCCCGGTGCGCGAGGCGATGCGGAACGGCTATGGCGACGATTTCTATGCCGAGACCTTCGAGGGCATGGATGACGAGACCCTGCTGGAGCATGCCGATGCGGTGCGCGGCGGCGTTCCCATCGCCACGCCGGTCTTCGACGGCGCGAAAGAGGCGGATGTGAACGACGCGCTGCGCCGTGCGGGTTTCGACACCTCGGGCCAGTCCATCGTCTTCGACGGCCGCACCGGCGAGCAGTTCGCGCGTCCGGTCACGGTCGGGATGAAATACGTCCTGAAGCTGCACCACCTTGTCGACGACAAGATGCACGCGCGTTCGACCGGGCCTTACTCGCTTGTCACGCAGCAACCGCTGGGCGGCAAGGCGCAGTTCGGCGGCCAGCGTCTGGGTGAGATGGAGGTCTGGGCCCTTGAGGCTTACGGCGCCGCCTATACCCTGCAGGAGATGCTGACGGTCAAGTCGGATGACGTGGCCGGCCGGACCAAGGTCTATGAGAGCATCGTCAAGGGCGAGGACAATTTCGAGGCCGGCGTGCCGGAATCGTTCAACGTGCTGGTCAAGGAGGTCCGGGGTCTGGGCCTCAACATGGAACTCCTGGATGCGGAGGACGAGGAGTGAGGGGGCGACCCCTCATCTCCCCCACCGCGCCCCTCATTAGGATTTGAAAATGAACCAGGAACTTGCCACCAACCCCCTGAACCCGCTGGCTGCGCCGCGGCAGTTCGACGAAATCAAGATCTCGCTGGCCTCGCCCGAGGAAATCCTCGCCTGGTCCTATGGCGAGGTGAAGAAGCCCGAGACCATCAACTACCGCACGTTCAAGCCCGAGCGTGACGGTCTGTTCTGCGCGCGCATCTTCGGTCCGATCAAGGATTACGAATGCCTCTGCGGCAAATACAAGCGCATGAAGTATCGCGGCCTGGTCTGCGAGAAATGCGGCGTCGAGGTGACGCTGCAGAAGGTCCGGCGCGAGCGCATGGGCCATATCGAAC
This sequence comes from Paracoccus pantotrophus, assembly GCF_008824185.1. Lineage (NCBI taxonomy): Bacteria > Pseudomonadati > Pseudomonadota > Alphaproteobacteria > Rhodobacterales > Paracoccaceae > Paracoccus > Paracoccus pantotrophus. Next base: position 1,540,136 of record NZ_CP044426.1, on the reverse strand, counting down.
TGGCCGCTCCGGTCGCGCATATCTGGTTCCTGAAGTCGCTGCCCTCGCGCATCGGCCTGATGCTGGACATGACGCTGCGCGATCTTGAGCGCATCCTGTATTTCGAGAACTACGTCGTCATCGAGCCGGGTCTGACCGACCTGTCCTATGGTCAGCTGCTGACCGAGGAGGAGTTCCTGGACGCGCAGGACCAGTATGGCGCCGACGCCTTCACCGCCAATATCGGCGCCGAGGCGATCCGCGAGATGCTGGCCAATATCGATCTGGCCGCCACCGCCGAACAGCTGCGCGAGGAGCTGAAAGAGGCGACCGGCGAGCTGAAGCCGAAGAAGATCATCAAGCGTCTGAAGATCGTCGAGAGCTTCCTGGAATCGGGCAACCGTCCCGAATGGATGGTGCTGACCGTGATCCCGGTCATTCCGCCGGAACTGCGTCCGCTGGTGCCGCTGGACGGCGGCCGCTTCGCGACCTCGGACCTGAACGACCTCTATCGTCGCGTCATCAACCGCAACAACCGCCTGAAGCGGCTGATCGAGCTGCGCGCGCCCGACATCATCGTCCGTAACGAAAAGCGGATGCTGCAAGAGTCGGTCGATGCGCTGTTCGACAACGGCCGCCGCGGCCGCGTCATCACCGGCAACAACAAGCGGCCGCTGAAATCGCTGTCGGACATGCTGAAGGGCAAGCAGGGCCGGTTCCGCCAGAACCTGCTGGGCAAGCGCGTGGACTTCTCGGGCCGTTCGGTGATCGTGACCGGTCCCGAGCTGAAGCTGCATCAGTGCGGGTTGCCGAAGAAAATGGCGCTCGAGCTGTTCAAGCCCTTCATCTATTCGCGGCTTGAGGCGAAGGGGCTTTCGTCCACCGTCAAGCAGGCGAAGAAGCTGGTCGAGAAGGAACGCCCCGAGGTCTGGGACATCCTGGACGAGGTGATCCGCGAGCATCCGGTGCTGCTGAACCGCGCGCCGACGCTGCACCGCCTGGGCATCCAGGCCTTCGAGCCGATCCTGATCGAGGGCAAGGCGATCCAGCTGCATCCGCTGGTCTGCTCGGCCTTCAACGCCGACTTCGACGGCGACCAGATGGCCGTCCACGTCCCGCTCTCGCTGGAAGCCCAGCTTGAGGCGCGCGTGCTGATGATGTCCACGAACAACGTGCTGTCGCCCGCCAACGGCGCGCCGATCATCGTGCCGTCGCAGGACATGGTCCTTGGTCTCTATTACACGACCATGGAGCGCGAGGGCATGAAGGGCGAAGGCATGGTCTTTGCCAACCTCGAAGAGGTGGAGCACGCGCTGGCTTCCGGCGCGGTGCATCTGCATGCCCGCATCACCGCCCGCCTGCCGCAGATCGACGAGAACGGCAACGAGGTCATCAAGCGTTTCGAGACCACGCCGGGCCGGATCCGGCTGGGCGCGCTCTTGCCCAAGAACGCCAAGGCGCCCTTCGAGCTGGTGAACCGCCTGCTGCGCAAGAAGGATATCCAGAACGTCATCGACACCGTCTACCGCTACTGCGGCCAGAAGGAATCGGTGATCTTCTGCGACCAGATCATGGGCCTGGGCTTCCGCGAGGCGTTCCGCGCCGGCATCTCCTTCGGCAAGGACGACATGGTCGTTCCGCCGACGAAATGGGACCTGGTCGAGGAAACCCAGGACCAGGTGAAGCAGTTCGAGCAGCAATACCTGGACGGGCTGATCACCCAGGGCGAGAAATACAACAAGGTCGTCGACGCCTGGTCGAAATGCAACGACCGCGTCACCGACGCCATGATGAAGACCATCTCGGCCACCAAGAAGGACGAGAACGGCGCCGAGCTGGAGCCGAACTCGGTCTACATGATGGCGCATTCGGGCGCGCGGGGCTCGGTCAGCCAGATGAAGCAGCTGGGCGGCATGCGCGGGTTGATGGCCAAGCCGAACGGCGAGATCATCGAGACGCCGATCATCTCGAACTTCAAGGAAGGTCTGACCGTTCTTGAATACTTCAACTCGACCCACGGCGCGCGCAAGGGTCTGTCGGACACCGCGCTCAAGACGGCGAACTCGGGCTACCTGACCCGCCGCCTGGTGGACGTGGCGCAGGACTGCATCATCCGCGAGCATGACTGCGGCACCGACCGGGCGATCACCGCCTCGGCGGCGGTCAACGACGGCGAGGTGGTCAGCCCGCTTTCCGAGCGCGTGCTGGGCCGCGTCGCGGCCGAGGACGTGCTGGTGCCGGGCGAGGACGTGGTCATCGTGCGCAAGAACGAGCTGATCGACGAGCGCAAGGCCGACGAGATCGAGGGCGCGGGCGTGCAGAACGTGCGCATCCGCTCGGCCCTGACCTGCGAGTCGGACGACGGTGTCTGCGCGCTCTGCTATGGCCGCGACCTGGCCCGCGGCACGCTGGTCAATATCGGCGAGGCGGTCGGCATCATCGCCGCGCAGTCCATCGGCGAGCCGGGCACGCAGCTGACGATGCGGACCTTCCACATCGGCGGCATCGCCCAGGGCGGCCAGCAGTCCTTCATCGCCGCGGCGCAGGAGGGCACGGTGGCTTTCGAGAACGAAAGCACGCTGGAAAACGCCAATGGCGAGCTGATCGTGATGAACCGCAACATGCAGCTGCACATCAAGTCGGCGACGGGCGAGACGCTGGCCAGCCACAAGCTGTTCTACGGCAGCAAGCTGTTCGTGCGCGAGGGCGATGCCGTGGCGCGCGGCCAGAAGATGTTCGAATGGGATCCCTATACCCTGCCGATCATCGCCGAGAAGGCCGGTATCGCGAAATATGTCGACCTCATTACCGGCCTTTCGGTCCGGGACGAGACCGACGACGCGACGGGCATGACGCAGAAGATCGTGACGGACTGGCGCTCGGCCCCCAAGGGCAACGAGCTGAAGCCCGAGATCATCATCGTCGACCAGGATGGCGAGCCGGTGCGCAACGAACAGGGCAACCCGGTCACCTATCCGATGTCGGTCGAGGCGATCCTCTCGGTCGAGGAAGGCCAAGAGATCCGCGCCGGCGACGTGGTGGCGCGTATCCCGCGTGAAGGCGCCAAGACCAAGGACATCACCGGGGGTCTGCCCCGCGTGGCGGAACTGTTCGAGGCCCGTCGTCCCAAGGATCACGCGATCATCGCCGAACTGGACGGCTATGTGCGCTTCGGCAAGGACTACAAGAACAAGCGCCGTATCGCCATCCAGCCCGCCGACGACACGCTGGAGCCGGTCGAATACATGGTGCCGAAAGGCAAGCACATCCCGGTGCAGGAAGGCGACTTCGTGCAGAAGGGCGACTACATCATGGACGGCAACCCGGCGCCGCATGACATCCTGCGCATCATGGGGATCGAGGCCCTGGCCGATTACCTGATCGACGAGGTGCAGGACGTCTACCGGCTGCAAGGCGTGAAGATCAACGACAAGCACATCGAGGTGATCGTCCGCCAGATGCTGCAGAAGATCGAGATCCTCGACAGCGGCGACACCACGCTGCTGAAGGGCGAGCATGTCGACCGCGACGAGTTCGAGGAGGAGAACGCCAAGATCGAAGCCAAGGGCGGCCGTCCGGCCACCGGCGAGCCGGTGCTCTTGGGCATCACCAAGGCCTCGCTGCAGACCCGCAGCTTCATCTCGGCCGCCTCGTTCCAGGAGACGACCCGCGTGCTGACCGAGGCCGCCGTCCAGGGCAAGCGCGACAAGCTGGTCGGCCTCAAGGAGAACGTGATCGTCGGCCGGCTGATCCCGGCCGGCACCGGCGGGGCCACGGCCCGCGTGCGCCGCATCGCCAGCGATCGCGACCACGAGGTGATCGAGGCGCGCCGGGCCGAGGCGGAAGCCGCCGCCGCGCTGATCGCGCCAGAGGACAGCCCGGCCGAGGTCGGCGGCGAGGACTGATCGCCCACGGAAGGAAACGGGAAAGGCCCGGCAGCAATGCCGGGCCTTTTCGCTGTCGGCGGGCTTGCCTCTGTTCCGGCAATCTGGGATTGCATCGCGTGGTCATCATCCGCCGAAGGTTGCCTGATGCGCTTTCAGGCGGTGAACGGCCTGCCGCCCTGCCGATGCCCCTTGTGTTTCCGGGCCTCGGCCGGCCGGGGTAACGCCAGAGTAACGATTGTCGAGGAGGTACATCCATGCAGCTGTGTGGGCATTGCGGCTCGGAGGTTAAGGAAGGTTTTACGGTTTGCGCCGGCTGCGGGGCCAATCTGCGGCGCAGCCTGCGGCCGATCATCATCGGCGGGGCGGCGTTGGTTTTCGGCATGGCCATGCTGCTGGACGCCTTGCTGGCCTTGACCTCCAACTTCTCCTGGGCGCTCAGGAATGGCGGTATCGGCGGCGTCCTTGTTCTGGTCGGCTATCTGATCTTCCGATCGGGCTGGAAAAAGCAGTGGTACAGGCGCAACGCCTGAGCGCGGATTCCCTTGGGCCGGCAAGAGGTTCGCGGCCGCGGCACCGGGCGTTTCGTGGCCAAAAGGCCGCGCAACCGCCGAGCGGCTGCGGGCGCGCTTGACAGGCTATGGCTTTTCCATCGGCGCTTTCCTAAGCATTGGAAAACCGCCGGGAATCGCCATGCGCACGCCGCTTCTTTCATCGGGTCGAAAGGGTCGGCCGCCCGCCGAGCCGCAGGTCTTTTCCGCCAGCGCCGCCGACAACCTGCGCGGCTCGGCGCTGATGATGCTCAGCATGGCGGCCTTTATCTGCAATGACGCGCTGATGAAGGCGGTGACGCAAAGCCTGCCGCTTTACGAATCCATCGCCATCCGCGGTGCCATGGTGCTGCTGACCATGGTGCTGATCGCGCGGGCCCAGGGCGGCGTCCGGCTGCAGGTGCCGCGCGGCGATGTCTGGCCCTTGGCGCTGCGCACGGGGGCCGACGTGGTCTCGACGGTGTGCTACCTGCTGGCGCTGCGGCGCATGGCGCTGGCCGACATCTCGGCGATCATGCAGGCGCTGCCGCTGGCAGTGACGCTGGCGGCGGCGCTGTTCTTTCACGAAAGGCTTGGCTGGCGGCGGCTGCTGGCGGTCGGCATCGGCTTTCTGGGCGTGCTGCTGATCCTGCGGCCGGGCACGGGCGCCTTCGACCTGTGGTCGGCGGTGGCGCTGGCGGCAATGCTGCTGATCGTGTTGCGCGACCTGGTGACGCGGACCTTCTCGGTCGGGGTCGGCTCCTCCGCCATCGCCTTTTACGCGGCGCTGGCAGTGATGCTGTCGGGCTTCGTGCTGGGCTGGACGGAAAGCTGGCGCGTTCCCACCCTGGCCGAATTTGCGCTGCTGGCCATGGCGGCGGGCTTCCTGACCGTGGGCTATATCACCGCCGTCGCCACCATGCGGGTAGGCGAGATCTCGGTCGTCGCGCCCTTCCGCTATACCTCGCTGGTCTGGGCGGTGGTGCTGGGGCTGGCGATCTTCGGTGAATGGCCGGACCTGTGGACCTGGGCCGGCTCGGCGCTGGTGGTGGGGGCGGGGATCTATACCATCCTGCGCGAGCGGCGGTTGCAGGGGAGGGGCTGATGCGGGTGCAGATGCTGGGCCTGTGCCGGTTTTCCTATCTCGGCGGGCGCGGTTTCCAGGTCATGCACGAGTCGCTGGAGCAGCGGCGGGCGTTCCTCTATGACCCCGCGCGGCTGGCGCGGCGCTGGTTCTGGTTCGAGCATGTCGCGCTGCCCGGCTGGCTGGCCCAGACCGACCCGGATTTCACCCTGGTGCTGATGACCGGGCCGGACCTGCCCGAGCCCTGGCTGTCGCGGCTGCGCGAGCTGGCCGGGATCATGCCGCAACTGCGGCTGGCCCTGGTCCCGCCGATGGAGCGGCATGTCGAAGCCTGCATGGTCGCCGTCGCCCCCCATGTCGAGGCGGGAGCGGATGTCGTCGGCCATTTCCGCCATGACGACGACGATGCCGTGGCGGTGGATTACATCCGCGACGCGCGCCGCGATTTCGCGGCGATGCAGCCGCTCTGGCAGCAAAGGCGCCGGCTGTCCTGCGACTATTCCCGCGGGGTGGTGCTGCGCGCGGGCGCGGGCGGGATCGACGCGGAACTGCGGATGATCCACAATGCCAGCGCGGCGCTGACCATCTATCTGCCGCCCGATGCCGGGCGCTGCGCGCTGCATTTCCCGCATTGGAAGGTGGCGATGTCCATGCCCGGCGTGACCTTGCCCGGCAAGGTGATGTATGCGCGGATGCTGCATCGCGACAACGACTCGGGCGCGGTCGGTGCCGGCTATCCGGTCGAGGGGCAGGGGGCTGCGATGCCAGCCTTGCTGGCCGACCGTTTCCGCATCGACCTGCCCGGACTGGACGAGGGCGCGCGGCGCCTGTGGCAGGGGTGAGGAGCGGTGGCGGGGTTGTTGACTCACCCCCGGTTTGCCCATATACGCGCCTTCACCCGTCAGGAATCTGATCGGGGCCCAGAACCTCTGTGGTCATGATCCGGGCCGAATGCCCCGATCCTCTGGTAATTCAGCCCGTCCTCCCCGGTCTCGGGGACAGGATGGGTTGTGGCGTTTCACGATGCGCGTGATTCGCCGTCGAGAAGTGGCGCAGCCGGTGGCTGCGAGTATTGACGAAAGCAAGACGGGGAACCGAATGCCGACGATCCAACAGCTGATCCGCAAACCGCGGCAGCCCAAGGTGCAGCGCTCGAAGTCGCAGCACCTGCAATCCTGCCCGCAGAAGCGGGGCGTATGCACGCGCGTCTATACCACGACGCCGAAAAAGCCGAACTCGGCCATGCGTAAGGTGGCCAAGGTCCGCCTGACCAATGGCTTCGAGGTGATCTCCTACATCCCGGGCGAAAAGCACAACCTGCAGGAACACAGCGTCGTGCTGATCCGCGGCGGCCGGGTGAAAGACCTTCCGGGTGTCCGCTACCACATCCTGCGCGGTGTTCTGGATACCCAGGGCGTCAAGGATCGTCGTCAGCGTCGTTCGAAATACGGCGCCAAGCGTCCGAAGTAAGGAGATAGGCACATGTCCCGTCGTCACGCCGCTGAGAAGCGCGAAGTCCTGCCCGACGCCAAATATGGCGATCGCGTGCTGACCAAATTCATGAACAACCTGATGATCGACGGCAAGAAATCGGTTGCCGAACGCATCGTCTACAACGCCCTCGACCGCGTCCAGGGCAAGCTGAAGCGCGAGCCGATCGAAGTCTTCCACGAAGCCCTCGACAACGTGAAGCCCTCGGTCGAGGTGCGCTCGCGCCGGGTCGGCGGCGCCACCTATCAGGTCCCGGTCGAGGTCCGTCCCTCGCGCCGCGAGGCCCTGGCGATCCGCTGGCTGATCGACGCGTCGAAAAAGCGCAACGAGCACACCATGGAAGAGCGCCTCGCGGGCGAGCTGGCCGACGCGGTGAACGGCCGCGGCACCGCCGTCAAGAAGCGTGAGGACACGCACAAGATGGCCGACGCCAACAAGGCGTTCAGCCACTACCGCTGGTAACCGGAAGGAAGGCCCTTTATGGCACGCGAATATCCGCTGGAGCGCTACCGGAACTTCGGGATCATGGCCCATATCGACGCGGGCAAGACCACGACGACCGAGCGCATCCTGTTCTATACCGGCAAGAACCACAAGATGGGCGAGACGCACGAAGGTGCGTCCACCATGGACTGGATGGAGCAGGAAGCCGAGCGCGGCATCACCATCACCTCGGCGGCGACCACGACCTTCTGGCAGCGCCACGAGGATCCCGACTTCACCCCCGATGACAAGGAGCGTTGCCGCTTCAACATCATCGACACCCCCGGCCACGTCGACTTCACCATCGAGGTCGAGCGTTCGCTGGCGGTGCTGGACGGCGCGATCTGCCTGCTGGACGGCAATGCCGGCGTCGAGCCGCAGACCGAGACCGTCTGGCGCCAGGCCGACCGCTACAAGGTTCCGCGGATCGTCTTCGTCAACAAGATGGACAAGATCGGCGCCGATTTCTTCAAATGCGTCGCCATGATCAAGGACCGCACCGGCGGCACCCCCTGCCCGATCGCCCTGCCGATCGGCGCCGAGGACAAGCTGGAAGGCATCGTCGACCTGATCAAGATGGAAGAATGGGTCTGGAGGGGCGAGGATCTGGGCGCCTCTTGGATTCGCCAGCCGATCCGCGACGAGCTTCAGGACGTCGCCGAGGAATGGCGCGGCAAGATGATCGAACTCGCCGTCGAACAGGACGACGAGGCGATGGAAGCCTATCTGGAAGGCAACGAGCCCGACGAGGCGACGCTGCGCAAGCTGATCCGCAAGGGCACGCTGTCGCTGTCCTTCTTCCCGGTCATGGCCGGTTCCGCCTTCAAGAACAAGGGTGTGCAGCCGCTGCTGAACGCCGTGGTGGACTTCCTGCCGGCGCCGACCGACGTGCCTGCCTATATGGGCTTTGCCCCGGGCGACGAGACGGAAGAGCGCAACATCGCCCGTCACGCCTCGGATTCGGACCCGTTCTCGGCCCTGGCGTTCAAGATCATGAACGACCCCTTCGTCGGCTCGCTGACCTTCACGCGGATCTATTCTGGCCAGCTCAAGAAGGGCGACCAGATGCTGAACTCGACCAAGGGCAAGCGCGAGCGCGTCGGCCGGATGATGGTCATGCATGCCATCAACCGCGAGGAAATCGACGAGGCTTTCGCCGGCGACATCATCGCCCTGGCCGGGCTGAAGGAAACCACCACGGGCGACACGCTTTGCGATCCCGCGAAGCCGGTGGTCCTGGAAACCATGACCTTCCCCGAGCCGGTGATCGAGATCGCCGTCGAGCCGAAGTCCAAGGCCGACCAGGAGAAGATGGGCCTGGCCCTGCAGCGCCTGGCCGCCGAAGACCCGTCCTTCCGCGTCGAAACCGATCTGGAATCGGGTCAGACCATCATGAAGGGCATGGGCGAACTTCACCTCGACATCCTGGTGGACCGCATGAAGCGCGAGTTCAAGGTCGAGGCGAATATCGGCGCGCCGCAGGTGGCTTACCGCGAGACGATCAGCCAGCCGGCCGAGATCGACTATACGCATAAGAAGCAGACCGGCGGCACCGGCCAGTTCGCGCGCGTCAAGCTGGAAATCCAGCCGACCGAACCGGGCGAGGGCTATTCCTTCGAAAGCCGCATCGTCGGCGGTGCCGTGCCCAAGGAATACATTCCGGGCGTCGAGAAGGGCATCAAGTCGGTGATGGATTCGGGCCCGCTGGCCGGCTTCCCGGTGATCGACTTCAAGGTGGCGCTGATCGACGGTGCCTTCCATGACGTCGACTCCTCGGTCCTGGCCTTCGAGATCGCGGCGCGTGCCGCCATGCGCGAGGGGCTGAAGAAGGCGGGGGCCAAGCTGCTCGAGCCGATCATGCGCGTCGAGGTGGTTACGCCGGAGGAATATACCGGTTCGATCATCGGCGACCTGACCAGCCGTCGCGGCATGGTCCGCGGCCAGGACTCGCGCGGCAATGCGAACGTCATCGACGCCTTCGTGCCGCTGGCCAACATGTTCGGCTACATCAACAATCTGCGCTCGATGTCCTCGGGCCGCGCGGTGTTCACGATGCAGTTCGACCATTACGAGGCTGTGCCGCAGAACATCTCGGACGAGATCCAGAAGAAATACGCGTAATCCCGGCGGTGCGTGGGCAACCGCGCACCCTACCAACCCCGTAGGGTGCGTGGTTGCACGCACCGTCAACATAAGGAGCCATGCCCATGGCAAAGGCAAAGTTTGAACGGACGAAACCGCACGTCAACATCGGGACGATCGGTCACGTTGACCACGGCAAGACGACGCTGACGGCTGCGATCACCAAGTATTTCGGTGAATTCAAGGCCTATGACCAGATCGACGGCGCTCCCGAGGAGCGTGCGCGTGGCATCACGATCTCGACCGCGCATGTGGAATACGAATCGGAGAACCGGCACTACGCCCACGTGGACTGCCCCGGCCACGCGGACTACGTGAAGAACATGATCACGGGCGCCGCGCAGATGGACGGCGCGATCCTGGTGGTGAACGCGGCGGACGGCCCGATGCCGCAGACGCGCGAGCACATCCTGCTGGGCCGTCAGGTCGGCATCCCCTACATGGTCGTCTACCTGAACAAGGTCGACCAGGTGGACGATCCGGAACTGCTGGAACTGGTCGAGATGGAAGTGCGCGAGCTGCTGTCCTCCTACGACTATCCCGGCGACGACATCCCGATCATCAAGGGTTCGGCGCTGGCGGCGCTGGAAGGCCGCGACAAGGAGATCGGCGAGGATTCGATCCGCGCGCTGATCGCGGCGGTGGACGAATACATCCCGACGCCCGAGCGTGCGGTTGACCTGCCGTTCCTGATGCCGATCGAGGACGTGTTCTCGATCTCGGGCCGCGGCACGGTTGTGACCGGCCGTGTCGAGCGCGGCGCGGTGAACGTGGGCGACGAGCTCGAGATCGTCGGCATCCGCCCGACGAAGAAGACGACCTGCACCGGTGTCGAGATGTTCCGCAAGCTGCTGGACCGCGGGGAAGCCGGCGACAACATCGGCGCGCTGCTGCGCGGCATCGAGCGCGACGGCGTCGAGCGCGGCCAGGTTCTGGCCAAGCCCGGCTCGGTGACGCCGCATACCGAGTTCGAGGCCGAGGCCTATATCCTGACCAAGGAAGAGGGTGGCCGGCACACGCCGTTCTTCGCGAACTACCGTCCGCAGTTCTACTTCCGCACGACGGACGTGACCGGGACGGTGAAGCTTCCCGAGGGCACCGAGATGGTGATGCCGGGCGACAACCTGAAGTTCACGGTGGAGCTGATCGCGCCGATCGCGATGGAGGAGAAGCTGCGCTTCGCCATCCGCGAGGGCGGCCGCACGGTCGGCGCCGGCGTGGTGTCGAAGATCCTGAAGTGATCTGGCGGGGGCGGCGGCCCTGCGCCGCTGCCCCGCCCGGGATCATCGGGTGATCCCGCGAGGGATATCGCGATGAGGGGCCGCTCCGCAGGGGGCGGCCTTTCTGCTTGCCGCGGCGCGGCAGCCGGGGCGCTGCCCCGGACCCCGGGATATTTCGGCAAGAAAGAAGCAAGGCAAAGCGGACGCGCGGGAGAGGGGCCGGAGAGGGGGGCAGGCTCGCCGTGACTTTCGTCGAAGCCGCTCCTGGAGGCTGCCGTGACGTGAAACCCGCCCGAGGGCGGGTTTTCGCGTCTTCATTCCGTCAGGCCGGGAAAGCCCGATTGGGCGAATGGGGTAAGGATGCTTTCGACTGCCTCCGATGATAGCGGCGTGCCGAAGGCACGACCTGGATGCCGCGAAAGACCAGCCCTGCCGGCACGGGGATGCCGGGCCGTGCCTTGCGCAGGCCCCGGGCGCGTCATTCGGCCCGGGGGATTGGCGTGGGAAACCTCGGTGGACGGGACGGCGCCTTTCAGGGGCGGATAGTGTCGCGAGAATTGCGGCAGCAGAGCCTTCACGACATTCGCCAGTAAGACGGAGCTTGAGCGGGCACGTTCGGCTTAAACCGCGCCGCCGGCAGCAGCTTTCATGATGGCGCGGGCCGGGCCGGGTGCTTGACCGCCGCCGCGGAAACCGCTAGACGGGCGCATCGCTGCCGGTTCCTGTTCTTGCGAAAAGAATCGGTTGCCTTGCGCCGGGCCGTCCGCTATGGGGGCGGCCTGCTCTTGTTTATACGGTTCGACGCTGGCGGTGCGTGGTGTGTCGTCAGCCTCTCAACTTGAACTCCCCGCAAGAGGGATGAGAATGCAAAGCCAGAATATCCGCATCCGGTTGAAGGCGTTCGATTACCGCGTCCTGGATGCCAGCACGCAGGAAATCGTGAACACCGCCAAGCGCACCGGCGCGCAGGTCCGCGGCCCGATTCCGCTGCCCAACAAGATCGAGAAATTCACCGTTCTGCGCGGCCCGCATATCGACAAGAAATCCCGCGACCAGTGGGAAATCCGCACGCATAAGCGCCTGCTGGACATCGTCGACCCGACCCCCCAGACCGTGGACGCCCTGATGAAGCTCGACCTCGCCGCCGGCGTGGATGTCGAGATCAAGGTGTAAGGAGGCCATCATGCTGCGGACTGGTGTTATCGCCAAGAAGCTGGGCATGACCCGGCTGTTCCTGGAAGACGGGCGTCAGGTGCCCGTCACCGTACTGCACGTGGACAACGTGCAGGTCATCGCTCAGCGCACCGCCGAGAAAGACGGCTACGTGGCGCTGCAGCTCGGCGCGGGCGAGGCCAAGGCCAAGCGCACGACCGCCGCGCTGCGCGGCCATTTCGCCAAGGCGAATGTCGCGCCCAAGCGCAAGATCGCGGAATTCCGCGTCTCGCCCGAGAACCTGGTCGAGGTGGGCGAGGAGATCGTCGCCGACCATTACTTCGAAGGCCAGTATGTCGACATCGCCGGCACCTCGATCGGCAAGGGCTTTGCCGGCGCGATGAAGCGGCACAATTTCGGCGGTCTGCGCGCCTCGCACGGCGTGTCGATCAGCCACCGCTCGCATGGCTCGACCGGCCAGTGCCAGGATCCGGGCAAGGTGTTCAAGGGCAAGAAGATGGCCGGTCATCTGGGTGCCGTGCGCGTCACCACCCAGAACCTGCAGGTCGTCAAGACCGATGCCGAGCGTGGCCTGATCATGGTCAAGGGCTCGGTGCCGGGTTCCAAGGGTGGCTGGGTCACGATCAAGGACGCCGTGAAGAAGCCGCTGGCCGAAAACACCGTTTTCCCGGCCGCGACCCGTTCGAAAGCTGCCCAGGCCGAGGCTGCCGCCCCTGCCGAGGCCGCCGCGCCCGAAGGAGACAACTGATGAAACTCGACGTTATCACGCTCGATGCCGGCAAGGCCGGGGACATCGACCTGAGCGATGACATCTTCGGGCTTGAACCGCGTGCGGACATCCTGCACCGCGTCGTGCGCTGGCAGCGTGCGAAGGCGCAGGCGGGCACCCATTCGGTGCTGGGCAAGTCGGATGTCAGCTACTCGACCAAGAAGATCTACCGCCAGAAGGGTACCGGCGGCGCCCGTCACGGTTCCCGCAAGGCGCCGATCTTCCGTCACGGCGGCGTCTACAAGGGCCCGACCCCGCGCAGCCACGCGTTCGACCTGCCCAAGAAGGTCCGCGCGCTTGGCCTGAAGCACGCCCTGTCGGCCAAGGCCGCCGCGGGCGAGCTGGTGGTCGTGGACAGCCTGAACATCGGGGAAGCCAAGACCGCGGCCGTCGCCAAGGCGGTCAAGGAAAACGGCTGGAAGCGCGTCCTGGTGATCGACGGTGCCGAGGTGAACGAGAATTTCGCCCGCGCCGCCCGCAACCTGGAAGGCGTCGATGTGCTGCCCTCGATGGGTGCCAATGTCTATGACATCCTGCGCCGCGATACGCTCGTGCTGACGCGCGCCGGTGTCGAAGCTCTGGAGGCTCGCCTGAAATGAGCGTGAAACCCGAACATTACGACGTGATCGTCAAGCCGGTCATCACCGAAAAGGCCACCCTGGTGGGCGATGCCAACGCCTATGTCTTCCAGGTGGCCAAGGAATCGACCAAGCCGGCGATCAAGCAGGCCGTCGAGGCTCTGTTCAACGTCAAGGTGAAGGCCGTGAACACGACCATCACCAAGGGCAAGACCAAGCGTTTCCGTGGCCGCCCCGGCGTGCGCTCGGACGTGAAGAAGGCCTATGTGACGCTGGAAGCTGGCAACAGCATCGACGTCTCGACCGGCCTCTGATAAGAAGCCTGCGAATCGACGGCCCCGGCAGCGGGGCCGTCGGCATTTGACTGAAACGGACCAGCAACGGTCCAAAGCAACGGAAGACAGAAAGCATGGCACTCAAGTCGTATAAGCCGACGACGCCTGGCCAGCGTGGGCTGGTTCTGATCGACCGTTCGGAGCTTTGGAAAGGGCGCCCGGTCAAATCCCTCACCGAGGGGTTGACCAAGAACGGCGGCCGGAACAACACCGGACGGATCACGATGCGCCGCAAGGGCGGCGGGGCGAAGCGTCTCTATCGCATCGTCGATTTCAAGCGCACCAAGTTCGATGTCCCGGCGACCGTCGAGCGGATCGAATACGACCCGAACCGCACCGCCTTCATCGCGCTGATCAAATATGAAGACGGCGAGCAGGCCTATATCATCGCGCCCCAGCGTCTGGCTGTCGGCGACAAGGTGGTGGCCGGCGCCAAGGTGGACGTGAAGCCCGGCAACGCCATGCCCTTCAGCGGCATGCCGATCGGCACCATCGTCCACAACGTCGAGCTGAAGCCCGGCAAGGGCGGCCAGATCGCCCGTTCGGCGGGCACCTATGCCCAGTTCGTCGGCCGCGACGGCGGCTATGCCCAGATCCGCCTGTCCTCGGGCGAGCTGCGCATGGTGCGCCAGGAATGCATGGCGACGATCGGCGCCGTGTCGAATGCCGACCATTCGAACCAGAACCTCGGCAAGGCCGGCCGCAACCGGCACCTGGGCATCCGCCCGAGCGTGCGCGGCGTGGCCATGAACCCGATCGACCACCCGCATGGTGGCGGTGAAGGCCGGACTTCGGGCGGTCGTCACCCGGTTACTCCCTGGGGCAAGGGCACCAAGGGCAACCGCACCCGCACGAACAAATCGACCGACAAGTATATCCTGCGGTCGCGTCACGCGAAGAAGGGGCGTTAATCCATGGCACGTTCTGTTTGGAAGGGCCCCTTTGTCGATGCTTATGTGCTTCGCAAGGCCGAGAAAGCCCGCGAGTCCGGCAAGTCGGACGTCATCAAGATCTGGTCGCGTCGTTCGACCATTCTGCCGCAATTCGTCGGTCTGACCTTTGGCGTCTACAACGGCCAGAAGCACATCCCGGTCTCGGTGACCGAAGAGATGATCGGCCAGAAGTTCGGTGAATACTCGCCGACGCGGACCTATTACGGTCACGCCGCCGACAAGAAAGCGAAAAGGAAGTAAGCGTCATGGGTAAGGAACAAAATCCGCGCCGCGTGGCGGAGAACGAGGCGTTTGCGAAGACCAAGATGCTTCGCACCTCGCCGCAGAAGCTGAACCTGGTTGCGGCGATGATCCGCGGCAAGAAGGTGGACAAGGCCCTGGCCGACCTGACCTTCTCGTCCAAGCGTATCGCCGGCGATGTCAAGAAATGCCTGCAATCGGCCATCGCCAACGCCGAGAACAACCATAACCTGGACGTCGATAACCTGATCGTCGCCGAGGCCTGGGTCGGCAAGAACCTGGTCATGAAGCGTGGCCGTCCGCGCGCCCGTGGTCGTTACGGCAAGATCATGAAGCCGTTTTCGGAAATCACCATCAAGGTCCGTCAGGTCGAGGCCATCGAAGCCGGGGAGCGCGCGTAATGGGTCAGAAGGTAAACCCCATCGGGATGCGTCTCCAGGTCAACCGCACCTGGGACAGCCGCTGGTATGCGGATGACAAGGATTACGGCAATCTGCTGCTGGAAGACCTGAAGATCCGCGACTTCATCCACAAGGAAGCCAAGCAGGCCGGCGTCAGCCGCGTCATCATCGAGCGCCCGCACAAGAAATGCCGCGTGACGATCTATGCCGCGCGTCCGGGTGTCATCATCGGCAAGAAAGGCGCCGATATCGAGACCCTGCGCAAGAAGCTGGCGAACTACACCGCCTCGGAACTGCACCTCAACATCGTCGAGGTCCGCAAGCCCGAGCTGGATGCCCAGCTGGTGGCCGAATCGATCGCCCAGCAGCTCGAGCGCCGGGTGTCGTTCCGCCGCGCCATGAAGCGCGCGGTGCAGAACGCCATGCGCATGGGCGCCCTGGGCATCCGGGTGAACGTGTCGGGCCGCCTGGGCGGCGCCGAGATCGCCCGGACCGAATGGTACCGCGAAGGCCGGGTGCCGTTGCACACGCTGCGCGCCGATATCGACTATGCGCTGTCGGAAGCCTCGACCCCCTACGGGATCATCGGCGTGAAGGTCTGGATCTTCAAGGGCGAGATCATGGAGCATGATCCGCAGGCCCGCGACCGTCGCGCCACCGAAGCGCAGGACGGCCCCTCGCCCCGCGGCCCGCGCCGTGATCGCGACCGCGACGCGCGCTAAGGAGAAGAAGCAATGCTGCAACCGAAACGGACCAAGTTCCGCAAACAGCACAAGGGCCGCATCCACGGCGAGGCCAAGGGCGGGTTCAACCTGAACTTCGGCTCCTATGCGCTGAAGGCCATCGAGCCCGAGCGCGTCACCGCGCGCCAGATCGAGGCGGCCCGCCGCGCGATCACCCGCCACATGAAGCGTCAGGGCCGGGTCTGGATCCGGATCTTCCCGGACGTGCCGGTTTCCTCGAAACCGACCGAAGTGCGGATGGGTAAGGGCAAGGGCTCGGTGGATTACTGGGCTGCCCGCGTCCATCCCGGCCGGATCATGTTCGAGATCGACGGCGTGAACGACGCCATCGCCCGCGAAGCCCTGCGCCTGGGCGCGCAGAAGCTGCCGGTGCTGACCCGCATCGTCGCGCGCGAAGACTGGTAATTCGCCGCCGCTTCCAGATTGCGCCCCGCCGCGACAGTGGCGGGGCGCTGCATTTCTGGCTTCCTCGGGACAATCGGGGTTGCCAAAATCCGGCCAAGCCTGTATGGGCAGGCCTTCATCATGAAACTCCACCGGAATCAGGGTGGCCCTGCATGGCAGGGGCTCGCCGGTGATGTTGAAAGGAAAAGGCGCATGAAAGCGCAGGAATTGAAAGACAAGACGCCTGACCAGCTGAAGGAACAGCTGCTCGCGCTGAAGAAGGAAGCGTTCAACCTGCGCTTCCAGCAGGCCACCGGCCAGCTCGAATCGACCGCCCGCATGCGCGCCGTCCGCCGCGACGTCGCCCGTGTGAAAACCATTCTGAACCAGAAAGCGGCGCAAGCCGCGGCGTCGAACTAAGGAGCCCGGTCCATGCCCAAACGCATCCTGCAAGGCAAGGTCGTCAGCGACAAGAACGAACAGACCGTGACCGTCCTGGTCGAGCGTCGCTTCAAGCATCCGCTGCTGCACAAGACCGTGCGGTCGTCCAAGAAATACCGCGCGCATGACGCGCAGAACCAGTTCAAGGTCGGTGACATCGTTCGCATCGTCGAATGCGCGCCGATCTCGAAGACCAAGCGCTGGACCGTCCTGACCGAAGCCACCGAAGCTTCGGCCTGAGCGCCAGTTTAATCGATACCCTGGGGCCGGTGCCGCCGGTCCCCAAAGGTCGGGAGTAACCAAATGATCCAGATGCAGACCAATCTGGATGTCGCTGACAACTCCGGCGCACGCCGGGTGCAGTGCATCAAGGTTCTGGGTGGTTCGCACCGTCGCTATGCGTCGGTGGGCGACATCATCGTCGTCTCCGTCAAGGAAGCCATTCCGCGCGGCCGCGTGAAGAAGGGCGATGTCCGCAAGGCCGTCGTCGTACGCACCGCGAAAGAAGTGAAGCGCGAGGACGGCACCTCGATCCGCTTCGACCGCAATGCTGCCGTCATCCTGAACAACCAGGGCGAACCGGTCGGCACCCGTATCTTCGGGCCGGTCGTGCGCGAGCTGCGGGCCAAGAACTTCATGAAGATCATCTCGCTTGCGCCGGAGGTGCTGTGATGGCTGCGAAGCTCAAGAAGGGCGACAAGGTCGTCGTGCTGACCGGCAAGGACAAGGGCAAGCAGGGCGAGATCTCCGCGGTGTTCCCGAAAGAGAACAAGGCGGTCGTTGACGGCGTCAACATC
Organism: Paracoccus pantotrophus; assembly: GCF_008824185.1. Taxonomy (NCBI): domain Bacteria; kingdom Pseudomonadati; phylum Pseudomonadota; class Alphaproteobacteria; order Rhodobacterales; family Paracoccaceae; genus Paracoccus; species Paracoccus pantotrophus. The sequence goes on along the minus strand of NZ_CP044426.1, from coordinate 1,522,509 downwards.
GCGATCCGTCACCAGCGCCAGACCCAGACGAGCCAGGGCGGCCGCGTGGCCAAGGCCATGCCGATCGACCTGTCGAACCTGGCGCTGCTGGACAAGAACGGCAAAGCGACCCGCGTCGGCTTCCGCGTGGAAGACGGCAAGAAGGTCCGTTTCGCCAAGACCACGGGAGACGTGATCTGATGCTGGACCAAGCCAATTACACCCCGCGCCTCAAGTCGCTCTACAAGGACCAGATCCGTGCCACGCTCAAGGAAGAGTTCGGCTACAAGAACGACATGCAGATCCCGCGCCTGGACAAGATCGTCCTGAACATGGGCATCGGCGAGGCCGTCAAGGACACCAAGAAGGTCAAGCAGGGCGCTGAAGAGCTGTCGCTGATCGCTGGTCAGAAGGCCGTCATCACCAAGGCCAAGAAGTCGATCGCCGGCTTCCGCGTCCGGGAAGAGATGCCGCTGGGCTGCAAGGTCACGCTGCGCGGCGACCGGATGTATGAATTCCTGGATCGCCTGATCAACATCGCGCTGCCCCGCGTCCGCGACTTCCGCGGCGTCAAGGGCACGGCTTTCGACGGCCGCGGCAACTATGCCATGGGCCTGAAGGAGCATATCGTGTTCCCGGAAATCAACTTCGACAAGGTCGACGAAGTTCTGGGGATGGACATCATCATCTGCACCACCGCGCGGACCGACGCGGAAGCGAAGTCGCTGCTCAAGGCATTCAACATGCCTTTCAACAGCTGATCGCGGAGGGAAGAAGATATGGCAAAGAAATCCATGGTCGAGCGCGAGAAGAAGCGCGAGCGTCTGGTTCAGAAATACGCCGCCAAGCGCGCCGCGCTGAACGAGATCGTCCACGATCAGTCCCGCCCGATGGAAGAGCGCTTCAAGGCCAGCCTGAAACTGGCTGAACTGCCGCGCAACTCCTCGGCCACGCGTCTGCACAACCGGTGCCAACTGACCGGCCGTCCGCATGCGTATTACCGTAAACTGAAACTGTCGCGGATCATGCTGCGCGAGCTCGGCTCGTTCGGCCAGATCCCCGGCATGGTCAAATCCAGCTGGTAAGGGGGCAATATGTCGATGAACGATCCTCTCGGCGATATGCTGACCCGCATCCGCAACGCGCAGATGCGCGGCAAATCGACCGTCCGCACGCCCGCCTCCAAGCTGCGCGCCTGGGTGCTGGATGTGCTGAAAGCCGAAGGCTACATCCGCGGCTATGAAAAGGTTGAAACCCCCTCGGGCCATACCGAGCTGGAAATCAGCCTGAAATACTACGAAGGCACCCCGGTGATCCGGGAACTGGCGCGGGTGTCCAAGCCCGGCCGCCGGGTCTACGCCTCGGTCAAGGAATTGCCGCAGGTCCGCAACGGCCTGGGCGTCTCCATCGTCTCGACGCCCAAGGGCGTCATGTCTGATGCAGCGGCTCGCAGCGCCAATGTCGGCGGCGAAGTCCTCTGCACCGTGTTCTAAGGAGGGCAGAGATGTCTCGGATTGGTAAGAAGCCGGTCGCCCTCCCCAAGGGCGTGACCGCAGAGATCAAGGGCCAGACCATCGAGGTCAAGGGCCCGAAAGGCAGCCGCAGCTTCACCGCGACCGACGACGTGACGCTGGCCGTCGAGGAGGGCGCCGTCAAGGTGACCCCCCGCGGCCAGTCGAAGCGCGCCCGCCAGCAGTGGGGCATGACCCGCTCGATGGTCGAGAACCTGACCGTCGGCGTCAGCGAAGGCTTCAAGAAAGAGCTGGAAATCCAGGGCGTCGGCTACCGCGCCCAGATGCAGGGCAAGACGCTGAAGCTCTCGCTGGGCTATTCGCATGACGTGAACTTCGAAACGCCGGAAGGCGTGACCATCTCGGCTCCGAAACAGACCGAGATCGTGGTGGAAGGCATCGACCAGCAGCTGGTCGGCCAGGTCGCCGCGAACATCCGCGAGTGGCGTCGCCCCGAGCCCTACAAGGGCAAGGGCATCCGCTACAAGGGTGAGGTCGTCTTCCGCAAGGAAGGCAAGAAGAAGTAAGGGGCGCAAAAATGGCACTGACGAAAAGAGAGCTGTTCCAGAAGCGCCGCCTGCGCGTGCGGAACAAGTTGCGGAAGATCTCGGACGGCCGTCCGCGGCTGTCCGTTCACCGTTCTTCCAAGAACATCAGCGTCCAGGTGATCGACGACGTGAAGGGGGTCACCCTGGCCGCCGCCTCGTCGCTCGAGAAGGATCTGGGCGTGGTCGGCAAGAACAATGTCGAAGCGGCGGCCAAGATCGGCGCCGCGATTGCGGAACGCGCGAAGAAGGCCGGTGTCGAAGAGGTGATCTTCGACCGCGGCGGCTTCCTGTTCCACGGCAAGATCAAGGCGCTTGCCGATGCGGCCCGCGAAGGCGGCCTGAAGTTCTGACGAATGCGGGTGGCGGCTGCGCCACCCCGATGATCCGGGGGCCGTCCGATCCGTCGGCGGCCCACCAGGATTGGCCTCAACGGCGCGGGACGCGCGCCAGCGTAGAAGGAATGCCTTATGGCAGAACGTGAAAACCGTCGGGGTCGCCGCGAAGAGCGCGAGGAAACCCCAGAATTTGCCGACCGTCTGGTCGCGATCAACCGCGTGTCGAAAACCGTCAAGGGCGGTAAGCGCTTCGGCTTCGCCGCCCTGGTGGTCGTCGGCGACCAGCGTGGCCGCGTCGGCTTCGGCAAGGGCAAGGCCAAGGAAGTCCCCGAGGCGATCCGCAAGGCGACCGAACAGGCGAAGCGTTCGCTGGTTCGCGTGCCGCTGCGCGACGGTCGCACCCTGCATCATGACATCGAAGGGCGTCACGGCGCCGGCCGGGTGGTGATGCGGACCGCGGTTCCGGGCACCGGCATCATCGCCGGCGGTCCGATGCGCGCCGTGTTCGAGATGCTGGGCGTCCAGGACGTCGTGGCGAAATCGCTGGGGTCGCAGAACCCCTACAACATGATTCGCGCCACCATCGACGGTCTCAAGAAGGAAGCCTCGCCCCGCAATGTCGCGCAGCGCCGCGGCAAGAAGGTGGCCGAGATCCTGCCGTCCAGCGACAAGCCGGCCGAAGCCGCCGTCGAAGCGTAAGGAGACAGGCATATGGCTAAAACCATCGTCGTCAAGCAGATCGGCTCGCCGATCCGCCGTCCGGCCATCCAGCGCGAAACGCTGAAGGGCCTGGGCCTGAACAAGATGAACCGCACCCGCGAGCTGGAGGATACCCCGGCCGTGCGCGGCATGGTCGCCAAGATCCCGCATCTGGTCACCATCGTGGAAGAGCGCGGCTGATCCCGCCCGCGCCACATTGCATCGCAAACGCCCCGGAGCTTCTCCGGGGCGTTTTGTTTGGCGCATTAACCTTTTGCTAACCGATTTCCCTTAGCCTCCGGCGAAGCAATCCTCGCAGGAATGAGCCCGCCGTGCCGCCGCTGTTTCGCTGCCTGATCTTGGCCTGCATGGTCTTGGCCGATCCTGCGCTCGCAAGCCCCTGGCCGCGCCAGGTGAAAGAGATCTTCCTGGCGCTCTCGGCCGAGCGTGATGCCCGGGGCAACGGCTATGCCGGGCTTTATGGCGAATACGGATTGCGGCGGCGGACGCTGGGATTCGAACTGGGCCGTTCCCGCGCGGGAGAGACCAGCGCGATGATCTGGCTGCAACGCCCGCTTGGCCGGGGCAGCGGGGCGGATCGCTGGGCGCTTTCGCTGGGCAGCGGCGTGATCGAGCGCAACGGGATCTACATGCCGGTCGGGCAGGTCGGCGCGGGCTGGGGCAGGGGATTTGACGCGGTGCCGCTGCTCGACCGGATTCCCGGCGGCGGCTGGCTGGCGGTCGAGGCGCGGGTCAAGGTCGCCGGCAAGCTGAGGGACGAGGCCGAGATCGCCCAGCTGGCCGCCAGCGGTGCCGGGCGGCTGGCCTATCTTACGCCCGAAACCTCGGTCAAGGCCGAGGTGACGCTGGGCTGGCATGCGACCGAGCGGCTGATGCTGATCGGCCAGCTTCGCCTCGAGGATCGCCAGGACAGCGGCTTTTCCAGCAGGCTGGCGGCTTCGGCGGTGCGCGAGCTGTTCGGGCCGGTCAAGCTGGAGCTTGGCGCGATCGGGCCGTTGTCGGGGCAGGGAGAGGCGGCGGTAAAGCTGGGATTCTGGGTCGGCTTCTGATCCCGCGATGGCCGGGATGCGCGGCTCGCCGACGCATGACTGCCGTTGCGGACAATGCGGGCGGGGGCGTCGGATCCGCATGGCTCCCGGTTGGATACGGCTTTCGCACGGCGCCCGCGATAGCGGTCCAGGTGCTTGTGCTGCGGGGCCGGCGCCAGCGCGGATGCGCGGAAAACTTGACCCTTCGCCGACGAGGGGCTAGAAGCCGCCGGTGCCCTAGGGCATCCGACTCAACAAGCAAGAAAAGCCGCGTTCGCCCCCTTTCGCTTCATGGGGCGTTTCCGGCCAGGAGAAGCGACATGAAACTGCATGAACTGCACGACAATCCCGGCGCCAACCGCAAGAAAAAGCGCGTGGCGCGCGGCCCCGGCTCGGGCAAGGGCAAGACTGCCGGCCGCGGCATCAAGGGCCAGACCTCGCGTTCGGGCGTGGCGCTGAACGGCTATGAAGGCGGCCAGATGCCGCTGTATCGCCGCCTGCCCAAGCGCGGCTTCAGCAAGCCGAATCGCCTGGAATTCGCGGTGGTGAACCTGGGCCAGCTGCAAGCCTTCGTCGATGCGGGCAAGCTGGACGCGAAAGCCGCCGTGACCGAGGATGCGCTGGTCGCTGCCGGTGTCATCCGCCGCAAGCTGGACGGTGTGCGCGTGCTGGCCAAGGGCGAAATCAAGGCCGCGCTGGACCTGACCGTCGCCGGCGCGTCGAAAGCCGCCGTCGAGGCCATCGAGAAGGCCGGTGGCAAGATCACCGTCACCCGTCCGGCGAAAGAAGCAGCCACCGAGACTTCTGCGGCCGAATAAGCTGTTGAAGGGCGCGCCCGCGCCCCATAGATAGCTGTCAAGTTTTCCAGGCGCCGCGGGATCGGGAAACGATCCGGCGGCGCTGCCACGAAGGGGCACGAAGCATGGCGTCAGCCGCAGAACAGATGGCCGCGAACCTTTCCTGGGGCGCGCTCGGCAAGGCGACCGAGCTGCGCCAGAGGATCTGGTTCACGCTCGGACTTCTCATCATCTATCGTCTCGGCACCTATATCCCGGTGCCCGGCATCGACGGCGCCGCGCTGCGCAACTTCATGGAACAGGCCCAGGCCGGCATCGGCGGCATCCTGTCCATGTTCACCGGCGGCGCGCTGGGGCGCATGGGCGTCTTTGCGCTCGGCATCATGCCCTATATCTCGGCCTCGATCATCGTGCAGCTGCTGGCCTCGATGGTCCCCGCCCTCGAGCAGCTCAAGAAAGAGGGCGAGCAGGGCCGCAAGAAGATCAACCAATACACCCGCTACGGTACGGTGGCGCTGGCGCTGTTCCAGGCCTGGGGCCTGGCCGTCAGCCTGGAGCATGGCAACCTGGCGCATGAGCCGGGGATGTTCTTCCGCGCCTCGGTGGTCATCACCCTGGTCGGCGGCACCATGTTCCTGATGTGGCTGGGCGAGCAGATCACCGCCCGCGGCATTGGCAACGGCATCTCGCTGATCATCTTCGTCGGCATCGTGGCCGAGATCCCCGGCAGCCTGGCGCAGTTCCTGGCCCAGGGCCGCTCGGGCGCCATCTCGACCCCGGTGATCCTGGGAGTGATCGTCATGGTCGCCGCGGTCATCGCCTTCGTGGTGTTCATGGAGCGCGCGCTGCGCAAGATCCACATCCAGTATCCGCGCCGCCAGGTCGGGATGAAGGTCTATGACGGCCAATCCTCGCACCTGCCGATCAAGGTGAACCCGGCCGGCGTGATCCCGGCGATCTTCGCCAGTTCGCTCCTGCTGCTGCCGGTGACGATCTCGACCTTCTCGGGCAACCAGACCGGCCCGATCATGTCCACGATCCTGGCCTATTTCGGTCCCGGCCAGCCGCTTTACCTGCTGTTCTTTGCGGCGATGATCGTGTTCTTCACCTATTTCTACACCTTCAACGTCAGCTTCAAGACCGAGGACGTGGCCGAGAATCTGAAGAACCAGGGCGGCTTCATCCCCGGCATCCGTCCCGGCAAGCGCACCGAGGATTACCTGACCTATGTGGTGACGCGGGTGCTGGTGATCGGCTCGGCCTATCTGGCCTTTGTCTGCCTTTTGCCCGAGATCATCCGCGACCAGCTGGCGATCCCGTTCTATTTCGGCGGGACTTCGGTGCTGATCGTGGTCAGCGTCGTCATGGACACGATCAACCAGGTGCAAAGCCACTTGCTCGCCCATCAATACGAAGGTTTGATCGAGAAATCGCAACTGCGCGGCAAGCGGGGCAAGGCCGGGGCGGCCAAGCCGCGCAAGGCGCCGGCGCGCCGTTAAGGGGTAAACCCACCAAAAAGGGTAGGAGAGGGACGACGACATGGCGATCAACATCATTCTGCTGGGCCCGCCCGGCGCAGGCAAAGGCACCCAGGCCCGGCGGCTAATCGAGGAGCGCGGCCTCGTCCAGCTCTCCACCGGCGACATGCTGCGCGAGGCCCGCAGCTCGGGCACCGAGATGGGCAAGCGCGTGGCCGAGGTGATGGACCGCGGCGAGCTGGTGACGGACGAGATCGTCATCGGCCTGATCCGCGAAAAGCTGGGGCGGGGCGGCAAGGGCTTCATCTTCGACGGCTTCCCGCGCACCCTGGCCCAGGCCGACGCGCTGCAGGCGTTGATGGCCGAGATGGACCAGCGCATCGACGCCGTGATCGAGATGCGGGTGGACGATGCGGCGCTGGTCGCGCGCATCTCGGGCCGTTTCACCTGCGGCAATTGCGGCGAGGTCTATCACGACGTGACCAAGCCGACGAAAGAGCCGGGCAAATGCGATGTCTGCGGCTCGACCGACCTGCGCCGCCGCGCCGACGACAACGAGGAAAGCCTCAAGACCCGGCTGATGGAATATTACAAGAAGACCTCGCCCCTGATCGGCTATTACTATGTCAAGGGTAACCTGAACCCGGTCGACGGCCTGGCCGAGATCGACGAGGTGGCCGCCCAGGTCGCGAAGGTGCTGGACAGGATCCCGTCCTAGGCTTGACCTTGGGCGACGAATCCCTTAATTCGCAGCATCTCGCAAGAGAATCACCCGGATGTCCTGGGTGTCGCTTCAAGGCCCGGAGGCATGGCTTTCGGGTCTTTGGTTGTGAAAAAAGGTTCCGGTGCTACGGAACCGCAACATGGAAAAGGAAACACGCGTGGCTCGTATTGCTGGCGTCAACATTCCGACCGGGAAACGCGTCCCGATCGCACTGACCTATATCCACGGGATCGGCTCGAAATTCGCCGAAGAGATCGTCACCGCCGTCGGCATCGAGCCCACGCGCCGCGTCAACGAACTGTCGGATGCCGAAGTTCTGAAGATCCGCGAATACATCGACGCCAACTATACTGTCGAGGGCGACCTGCGCCGCGAGACGCAGATGAACATCAAGCGCCTGATGGACCTGGGCTCCTATCGCGGCCTGCGCCACCGTCGCGGCCTGCCGGTCCGCGGTCAGCGCACCCACACCAATGCCCGCACCCGCAAGGGCCCGGCGAAGCCCATCGCCGGCAAGAAGAAGTAAGGGGGAACGGACATGGCACGCGATAAAACCCGCATCAAGCGCAAGGAACGCAAGAACATCGCCACCGGCGTGGCGCATGTGAACTCGTCCTTCAACAACACCAAGATCCTGATCTCGGACGTGCAGGGCAATGCGATCTCCTGGTCGTCGGCCGGCACCATGGGCTTCAAGGGTTCGCGCAAATCGACCCCCTATGCCGCGCAGATGGCCGCCGAAGACGCTGGCAAGAAGGCGCAGGAACACGGCGTCCGCACGCTGGAGGTCGAGGTTCAGGGCCCCGGCTCGGGTCGCGAATCGGCGCTGCGCGCGCTGGCTGCGGTCGGCTTCAACATCACGGCCATCCGTGACGTGACCCCGATCGCGCATAACGGCTGCCGCCCGCCGAAACGCCGCCGGGTCTGATCAGGCAAGATTTTGACGCGTTCCGCGCGGGATTGTCCCGTGCGGGGCGCGCTTTTCGCATTTCACCTCGGGCGTTTCCGGCCACCGGTCATGGGTCGGAAACTGGTATGGAGGCAAACGCATGATCCACAAGAATTGGGCTGAACTGATCAAGCCGACGCAGCTTGAAATCAAGCCGGGCGCCGATTCGTCCCGCGTGGCCACCGTGGTCGCGGAACCGCTGGAGCGCGGCTTCGGCCTGACGCTGGGCAATGCGCTGCGCCGGGTTCTGCTGTCCTCGCTGCAGGGCGCGGCCATCACCTCGGTGCAGATCGACAACGTGCTGCATGAGTTCTCATCCGTCCCCGGCGTGCGCGAGGACGTCACCGACATCGTCCTGAACCTCAAGGGCGTCACGCTGAAGATGGACGTCGACGCGCCCAAGCGCCTGACGCTTTCGGCCAAGGGTCCGGGCGAGGTCAAGGCCGGCGACATCCAGGAATCCGCCGGCATCACCATCCTGAACCGCGACCATGTCATCTGCCATCTCGACGAGGGGGCGGAACTGCACATGGAGCTGACCGTCGCCAACGGCAAGGGCTATGTCGCCGCCGACAAGAACCGTCCCGAGGATGCGCCCATCGGCCTGATCCCGATCGACGCCATCTTCTCGCCTGTCAAGCGCGTCAGCTACGAGGTCACCCCCACCCGCGAGGGGCAGGTGCTGGACTATGACAAGCTGACCATGAAGGTCGAGACCGACGGTTCGCTGACCCCGGAAGACGCCGTGGCCTATGCCGCGCGCATCATCCAGGACCAGCTTTCGGTCTTCGTCAACTTCGACGAGCCGGAAACCGCCACCCGCTCGGATGCCGAGGACGGGCTGGAATTCGACCCGCGCCTGCTGAAGAAGGTGGACGAGCTGGAACTGTCGGTGCGTTCGGCGAACTGCCTCAAGAACGACAACATCGTCTATATCGGCGACCTGATCCAGAAGACCGAGGCCGAGATGCTGCGCACGCCGAACTTCGGCCGCAAGTCGCTGAACGAGATCAAGGAAGTGCTCTCGGGCATGGGCCTGCATCTCGGCATGGACGTCGTGGACTGGCCGCCGGAAAACATCGAGGATCTGGCCAAGCGTTTCGACGACCAGTTCTGAGTTTCGGGGGCGGCGACGCCCCCGCAAGACCGGGCATTCCGCCCCAAGGAGAGCGGCCCGCACGCATGGGCTGCCGGACAAAGCAAAAGACGTGAAGGAGAAACATCATGCGTCACGCCCGCGGCTATCGCCGTCTGAACCGCACCCACGAGCACCGCAAGGCGCTTTTCGCCAACATGGCCGGCTCGCTGATCGAGCATGAGCAGATCAAGACCACCCTGCCCAAGGCCAAGGAACTGCGTCCCATCGTCGAGAAGCTGATCACCCTGGCCAAGCGCGGCGATCTGCACGCTCGCCGGCAGGCCGCTGCCCAGCTGAAGCAGGACAGCCATGTCGCGAAACTGTTCGAGGTGCTCGGTGCCCGCTACAAGGACCGGCAGGGCGGCTATGTCCGCATCATGAAGGCCGGCTTCCGCTATGGCGACATGGCCCCGATGGCGATCATCGAATTCGTCGAGCGCGACACCAGCGCCAAGGGCGCCGCCGACCGTGCCCGCCTGGAAGCCGAATCGGCAGCCGACGAATCGTAAGAAACTTAACCCTTTCTTAGGGTTAAGCGATCATTGACGCCCGCAGCCATCGTCATGGCTGCGGGCTTTTTGCAACAGTGCGCAGCCCTTGGCATGGGGGAAGAACGGGAACGTATCCGCTTATTTTCGTCCGATAGTTGTGCCGGTCGTCAGGAAACGCACGGGAATTGCAAGAGGCGGGACGGCTTGCGCCCGGAGGCAAAAGCCGGTTATGCCTTGTCGTGCCGACGGGCTGACCCTACGGCATTCCGAAAAACGTCGCCCGCAAGCACGGTATTGCTTGAATACACTGAGAACCGTGCCATTTTTCGTTGTAACCCGAAGAAAACGCAATCTGTCCAAAAAGTCATGTCGTCTCGCGCGGAAATCAATGCAGCACTCGCCAAGCTGAAAAAGCTTGCTCCGGCGGGCTATTTCATCGGGCTGCACATTCGTTTCGCTGCACCACTGATGCAGTTCCAGACCTATAACAAGGAATGGGCCCAGCGCTATTCCGAACGCGCCTATGCCCTGCGCGACCCCACGATTGCCTGGGGCTTCTCGACCACCGGCGCCTGCCGCTGGAGCGTGCTGCCCATTCCTGACCCGTTTTCGATCCTCCAGGACGCGGCCGATCACGGGCTGCATTACGGTCTGGTCGTGGCGCATGGGCCGATCAAGTCGCGCACCATCGCGGCATTCGCCCATGACAAGCGGGAATTCACGGATGACGAGATCGACGTGATCTCGGCAACGCTACGACGGCTTCACGAGATCACGGAGCCGCCGGAGAGCCTGACGAAGGCTCAGCAAGAGGCCCTTCGGTGTATCGCAGAGGGGGATCGTCATGCAGCGGCGGCTGCCAAGCTTGGTATAACGGAAAGCGCATTCAAGGCACGTCTCATCTCGGCACGCGAACGACTCATGGCGCGCACGACGGCCGAGGCGCTGCAACGGGCCAAGGATTACCGCTTGCTGTAATACGGTTCGTCCGCCGTTGCGGTTTACACTTGGGGGCCACCACCACCACGAACCCCAGGAGAAGACCATGCAGACCACCACACTTTCCTTCGCCAACCTCCACAACCACGGCGAGCTGTTCGCGAACATCTTCCGCGCCCGCAAGCAAAGCTTCATCGTCCAGAAGCGCTGGAACCTGCCCCAGACCGACGACATGGAGTTCGACCAATACGACACGCCCATGAGCCGCTGGGTGGCGATCCATGAAAACGGCCGGGTTCTGGCCGGCGTGCGGCTGACGCCCACCACGGCGCGCTGCGGCATGTATTCCTACATGATCCGTGATGCCCAGCTGAACCTGCTGGGCGGCTCGATCCCGCAGAACCTGCTGGACGAGCCGGCACCGGTCGAGGCCGGAACCTGGGAAGCCAGCCGCCTGTTCGTCGACCACACCATCCCGCAGCGCGAACGCCGCCGGGTGCATTTCAACCTGGTCGCCGAGATGACCAATTCGGCCCGCGAACTGGGCGCCTCGCGACTGGTGTGCCTGGTCGCCTCGACTTGGCCGCGCTGGCTGGTGCCCTGCGGGCTGGACGCGCAGGCCATGGGCCCGGTGGTCTGGATCGACGACGGCTATTTCCAATGCGTCTCGATCAACCTGGCGGCCAAGATGCACTGATGCGGTGCGTTGGGTGGAGGGCCTTTCGCGCGTGATGCGGGCGGCGTAACATGTTGCCCGCATGGCAGACCTATTCGATACCGCGCCCACCTCGGGCGAAGCTGCGCGCCCGGTGGCGCGTCCCCTGGCCGACCGGATCCGTCCGGCCCGGCTGTCCGATGTCATCGGCCAGGACAAGGTGCTTGGCCCCGACGGTCCGCTGGGCGCCATGCTGGGCGCCGGCAGCCTGTCCTCGCTGATCCTCTGGGGTCCGCCGGGGGTTGGCAAGACCACCATCGCCCGGCTTCTGGCGCAGGAAACGGACCTGGCCTTCGTACAGATATCGGCGATCTTTTCCGGCGTGCCGGAACTGCGCAAGGTGTTCGACGCCGCGCGCCTGCGCCGGAGCCAGGGCCGCGGCACGCTGCTGTTCGTCGACGAAATCCACCGCTTCAACAAGGCGCAGCAGGACAGTTTCCTGCCGCATATGGAGGACGGCACCATCACCCTGGTCGGTGCCACCACCGAGAACCCCAGTTTCGAGCTGAACGCCGCGCTTCTGTCCCGTGCCCAGGTCATCGTGCTGGAGCGGCTGGGCCTGGCGGATCTGGAACGCCTGGCGCAGCGCGCCGAGCAGGAACTGGACCGCGCCCTGCCGCTGACCGCCGAGGCCCGCGACCGGCTGCTGGAAATGGCCGATGGCGACGGCCGCGCTTGCCTGAACCTGATCGAGCAGGTGATGGCCTGGAAGGTCAGGGGCAAGCTCGACCCCGACCAGTTGGCGCAGCGGCTGATGCGGCGGGCGGCGAAATACGACAAGTCCGGCGACGAGCATTACAACCTGATTTCGGCCCTGCACAAATCGGTGCGCGGCAGCGACCCGGACGCGGCGCTTTACTGGCTGTCGCGGATGCTGGAGGGGGGCGAAGACCCCCGCTACCTGGCCCGCCGCCTGACCCGCATGGCGATCGAGGATATCGGCCTGGCCGATCCGGCGGCGCAGCGCCATTGCCTGGACGCCTGGGCGCTTTACGAACGCCTGGGCAGCCCCGAGGGCGAGCTGGCCTTGGCGCAGGCCACGATCTACCTGGCGCTGGCGCCCAAGTCGAATGCCGGCTATGCCGCCTACAAGGCGTCGCGCGACCTGGCGCGGCGTTCGGGCAGCCAGATGCCGCCCAAGCATATCCTGAATGCGCCGACCGGGCTGATGTCGGATCAGGGCTATGGCGCCGGCTATCGCTATGACCACGATGCCGAGGACGCCTTTTCGGGCCAGAACTATTTCCCCGACGGCATGAAGCGCCCGGTCTTCTACCTGCCCGTCGAGCGCGGATTCGAGCGCGAGTTGAAAAAGCGCGTTGAATGGTTCGCCGGGCTGCGTCAGAAGCGGCGGGCAGAGGACAAAGCATGAAACACACTTTCCTTCAGGTCGCGCTGGGTGGGGCGATGGGTTCCGCGACGCGCTACGGGATCAATATCCTGGCCGGGCGGCTGAGCCCCGGCTTTCCCTTGGGCACGCTGGCCGTGAACGTCGCCGGCTGCCTGGCGATGGGGCTCTTGGCGGCGGCGCTGGCGCATCGGGGCGGCCAGCACCTGGCGCCCTTTCTGCTGACCGGGGTGCTGGGCGGCTTCACCACTTTTTCCGCCTTCGCGCTGGACAGTCTGACGCTGTGGGAACGCGGCGCTGCCGCCGCCGCGCTCGGCTATGTGCTGGGCTCGGTCCTGCTGTCGCTGGCGGCGGTGGTCGCGGGTCTGGCCATCGGCCGGGGGATCTTCGCATGAGCGGCGTGCAGACCATCCGCGTCGGCGCGGACGAGGCCGAGCAGCGCATCGACCGCTGGCTCAAGAAGCGGTTTCCGCAGCTGACCCAGAGCGCGGTCGAGAAATGGTGCCGCACCGGCCAGCTGCGCGTCGACGGCGGCCGGGTCAGGGCCAATACCCGTATCGAGGCCGGGCAGGAGATTCGCGTGCCGCCGCTGCCCGAGGGCGACGCCCCGGCGCCGGCGGCGAAGCCCCGCGTCAAGCAGTCCGATGCCGAGATGATCCAGTCCTGCGTCCTGTGGCGCGACGAGCATATCATCGCCCTGAACAAGCCGCCGGGCCTGCCCTCGCAGGGCGGCTCGGGGCAGGGCGACCGGCATGTGGACGGGCTGACCGCGGCGCTGATGTTCGGCTACAAGGACCGGCCGAAGCTGGTGCATCGGCTGGACAAGGACACCTCGGGGGTGCTGCTGCTGGCGCGCACCGACCGCATCGCCCGCGCGCTTTCCGAGGCGTTCCGGCACCGGCTGACCCGCAAGATCTACTGGGCCGCCGTGGCGGGCGTGCCGCATCCGCGCATGGGCTCGATCAAATACGGCCTCGTCAAGGCGCCGGGCCGCGGCCGGGGCGGCGAGGGCGAAAAGATGATGGCCCTGCATCCCTCGGCCATTGCCACGACCGAGGGCGCCAAGCGCGCCCATACCGATTATGCCGTGCTGGATGCCCTGGGCGGCCGGGTCAGCTGGGTGGCCATGGTGCCCGTCACCGGCCGTACCCACCAGCTGCGCGCCCATATGGCCGAGATCGGCCATCCCATCGTCGGCGACGGCAAATACGGCGGCTCGGGGCAAGAGAACCTGGGCGACGGCTGGGGCGCCCAGCTGGGCGGAGAGATCAGCCGCAAGCTGCACCTGCATGCGCGCATGATCCGCTTCGAGCATCCGATCACCAAGAAGCTGATCACCGTGACCGCGCCCTTGCCCGATCACATGAGCCGCACCTGGAAGACGCTGGGCTGGTCGGAAAACGACGTGCCCGAAGACCCCTTTGCCGAGACAGCATAGGACGCCATGAGACTGGTCATCTTCGACATCGACGGCACGCTGGTCGACAGCCAGCTCGAGATCACCCAGGCGATGAACCGCGCCATGCAGGGTGCCGGCCTGCCCGAGATGGAGCCGGCCCGCATTCTTTCCATCGTCGGCCTGTCGCTGCCGGTCGCGGTGGCGCGGCTCTTGCCCGGTGCCGGCCCCGAGTTGCACGGGCGGGTCGTCGCCGGCTATCGCGAATCCTTCATCGCCTCGCGCGCGGCGGGGGCGCTGCCGCCGCTTTATCCGGGCGCGCTGGACTGCCTGGACGCGCTGGCCGCGCGGGACGAGCTGCTGTTGGGCATCGCCACCGGCAAGCCGGCGCGGGGGCTGGCGGCGATCCTGGATGCGCATGGGCTGACCCGGCGCTTCATCACCCGGCAATCGGCGGATGGGCATCCCTCCAAGCCGCATCCGGCCATGCTGGAAAGCGCGCTGTCGGAAACCGGCGTGGGCGCCGGGCGGGCGGTGATGGTGGGCGATTCCACCTTCGACATGGAAATGGCGCGGGCGGCCGGCGTCGCCGGCTTTGGCGTCGGCTGGGGCTTCTGCCCGGTTGAGGAATTGCATGCGGCCGGCGCGCATCTGGTCGCGCCCGACTATCCCGCGCTGACCCGCGCGCTGCTGGAGTGGGCCGATGAGTGAATGGAAGGCGCGCCGTTTCTGGGCATCCGTCGCGATCCACGACGAAGCGGACGGCTGGAGCGTCCTTCTGGACGAGCGCCCGCTGCGCACGCCCGGCAAGCAGCCGCTGCGCCTGCCGACCGAGGCGCTGGCCCTGGCCGTGGCCCAGGAATGGCAGGCGGTGCAGGAGGTGATCGACCCCAATGCCATGCCGCTGACCCGCGCGGCCAATTCCGCCATCGAAAAGGTCGTGCCGCAATTCGACGCGGTGGCGGCGATGCTGGGCGATTATGGCGGCACCGACCTGCTGTCCTATCGCGCCGATGCGCCCGAGGCGCTGGTGCGCGCCCAGGCCGAGGGGTGGGATCCGCTGATCGACTGGGCGGCGACCGAATTGCGGGCGCCGCTGCGCATCACCCATGGCGTGATCCCGGTGCCGCAGGATCCGGTCGCGCTGCTGAAATTGCGCGCAGAGGTCGCGGCCCTGGATCCCTTTGGCCTGACGGCCCTGCACGATCTGGTGACTCTGCCCGGCTCGCTGATCCTGGGGCTGGCGGTGATCCGCGGCCGGATTGACGCCGAGACCGCCCATGCCCTGTCCAGGATTGACGAGGAATTTCAGGCACAACGCTGGGGTCGCGATGCCGAAGCCGACGAGGCGGCGGCAGGCCGACTGGCCGCCATGCGCGATTCTGAGCGGTTCTGGCTGCTCAGCCGCGGCTGAGGGGCGCGTTTTGGTTCTTTCTTGACGCACCCGCCGCCATCGGCACAATGCCGCTTATGGGGGTGACGAATGCCCCTTGCTCAAACGGGCTCGCCAACGGCCCTTCAGATGGTGCATCCTTGGGCGAGACCCGGAACAACAGTGGGGAAATCAATGAAGAAATCTGTATTCTTCGGCTCTGTGACGGCGGTCGCGCTGGCGGCCTCGGGTGCTTTGGCCGCAGAGGGTGACACGCTGAAGGAGGTCAAGGCCCGCGGCGTGCTGAACTGTGGGGTGAACACCGGCCTGATCGGCTTTGCCGCCCCTGACGCGAGCGGCAACTGGTCGGGCTTCGACGTTGCCTTCTGCAAGGCCGTGGCTGCGGCGGTGCTGGGCGACGCGACCAAGGTGAAATACGTGCCGACCACCGGCCAGACCCGCTTCACGGCGCTTTCCTCGGGCGAGGTGGACCTGCTGGCCCGCAACTCCACCTGGACCTTCCAGCGCGATACCGACCTCAAGCTGGATTTCATCGGCGTGAACTATTACGATGGCCAAGGCTTCATGGTCCGCAAGGATCTGGGCGTCAGCTCGGCCAAGGAGCTGAACGGCGCCACGATCTGCATCCAGACCGGCACCACGACCGAACTGAACCTGGCCGATTACTTCAAGGCCAACAACATGGATTACCAGCCGGTCAACATCGACAGCAATGCCGAGGGCGAACAGCAATACATGGCCGGCGCCTGCGATGCCTATACGACCGACGCCTCGGGCCTGGCCGCGACCCGCGCCAGCTTCGCCGACCCGGAAAACCACATCATCCTGCCCGAGATCATCTCGAAGGAGCCGCTGGGCCCGGCGGTGCGCCATGGCGATAACAACTGGGGCGACATCACGCGCTGGACGCTCTACGCGCTGATCGCGGCCGAGGAATACGGCGTCACCTCGGCCAATATCGACGAACTGGCGAAAAGCTCGAACAACCCCGAGGTCCAGCGCCTGCTGGGAACCACCGACGAGCTGGGCAAGATGATCGGGCTGGACGCCGAATGGGCCAAGCGCGCCATCAAGGCCGGCGGCAACTATGGCGAGATCTTTGCCGCCACCATCGGCGAGCAGACCCCCATCGGGCTGGCGCGCGGGCTGAACGCGCAATGGACCCAGGGCGGCCTGATGTATGCGATGCCCTTCCGGTAATCGCATCTGAACAAGGGCGCGCGGGGGTGCATGCCCCCGCGCGCCCCCGAACGAAAGCCGGCAAGCCAGAGGCCGAAGGCCCGTCATTCAAGCCGGATACAGGGGGTTAATACATGGTCACCTATACGGGGGCGGACAATCCGCCGTTCCGGTTGTCGATGCTGATCTATGATCGGCGCTATCGCTCGCTGACCCTGCAAGCCATCGTCTTCATCCTGGTGATGCTGGCGGCGAGTTGGCTGATCGACAACACGCTGCGCAACCTGTCCGCCATGGGCAAGACGCTCAGCTTCGATTTCCTGTTCCGGCGCGCCGGATACGACATTCCGCAGCAGCTGATCCCGTACAATTCCGACGACACCCATCTGCGCGCCACGGTGATCGGGCTGCTGAACACGCTGCTGGTCTCGATCATGGGCTGTATCGCGGCGACGATCCTGGGGGTGATCGTGGGCGTGCTGCGGCTGTCCTCGAACTGGCTGATCGCGCGGCTGATGACGGTCTATGTCGAGATCTTCCGCAACATTCCCCTGTTGCTGTGGATCCTGGTCTGCCTTGCGATCTTCACCGAGGTCATGCCGCCGCCCAATGCCTATCGGGGCGAGAACCCGGCCGCGGAGATGATCCTGTTCGACATGATCGCGCCGACCAACCGCTATACCGCCATCCCCTCGATCGGCATGACCAACCCGCCCGGCACCATCTCGCTGGGGCGCGAGGGGATCAGCTGGGCGCTGATCGCCTATGTCGTGGTCATCGCCGCGGCCTGGACCAGCTGGCGGCTGCTGCGGCGCTGGGCGCAACGGGTGCAGGACCAGACCGGCAAGCGGCCGCGGACCTGGTGGATCAGCCTGGCGATGTTCGCCGTGCCGGTGCTGTTTCTGACCTGGTATTTCGGCCTGCACCTGATCCCGCCGGTGCTGCGCGGCTTCAACTTCGCCGATGGCATCAACCTCGACAACGCCTTCGTGGTGCTGTGGCTGGCGCTGACGCTTTATACCGGCGCCTTCATCGCCGAGATCGTGCGCGCCGGCATCCTGGCCGTCAGCCGCGGCCAGACCGAGGCGGCCTTTGCCCTGGGCCTGCGGCCGCGCCGCACCATGTCGCTGGTGGTGCTGCCGCAGGCGCTGCGGGTGATCGTGCCGCCGCTGATCTCGCAATACCTGAACCTGACCAAGAACAGCTCGCTGGCCATCGCGGTCGGCTACATGGACCTGCGCGGCACGCTGGGCGGCACCACGCTGAACCAGACCGGGCGCGAGATGGAATGCATGGTGCTGATGATGGGCATCTATCTGGCGCTCAGCCTGATCATCTCGGCCGGGATGAATGTCTTCAACGCCCGCGTCAAGCTGAAGGAGCGGTGAGATGAGCGACACGCATTCCGAAACCGTCGCCTATGTCCGCGAGACAATGCTGCCGCCCGAGCCGCCGCCTCTGGCCGAATCCGGCGCGATCAAATGGCTGCGCGAGAACCTGTTCTCGGGGCCGCTGAACATCGCGCTGACCTTTGTCGGGCTGGGCATCGTCTGGCTGGTGGTCAGCACCGTCGGTCCCTGGTTGTCGCATTCGGTCTGGAACGCCGGCAGCATGGCCGAATGCCGCCAGGTCATCGCCGAGACCTGGGGGCAGGGCGCCACCGGCGCCTGTTTCGCCCTGATCAAGCATCGCTGGAACCAGTTCATGTTCGGCTTCTATCCGCAGGCGCTGTACTGGCGTCCGGTGCTGGCTTTCGGTCTGCTGTTCCTGGCGCTGGCGCCGGTGCTGTTTTCCGAAAGCGCCAGGGCGCGGCGCATCGTGCTGGGCCTGTCGATGGTGCTGACCTTCGTCATCGCCATGGTGCTGGGCGCCCCCATGGCGGCGCTGATGGGAATGGCCGTGCTGATGCTGGCCTGGGCCGCGCTGATCGAGACGCGCCCGCAATGGTCGCTGCTGGCCAGCCTGGTCTATCCCTTCATCGCCGTCTGGCTGCTCTGGGGCGGATCGCTGTGGAGCGAGGCGATGGTGCTGGCCGGCTTCGGCCTGGGCTTCGTGGTCTGGCGGCTGCTGGCGGCGCGGTTCGGGTTGCTGGCCTTTGCGCTGGCGGTGGTGGCGGCGGTGGCCTGGTGGCTGCTCTTGGCCGGGCCGCTGGCCTCGATGCTGGCGGGGGTTCTGCCGTTGCGGCTGCGGCCGGTCTCCTCGGACCAGTTCGGCGGCTTCGTGCTGTCGATCACCATCGGCGTCGCCGGCATCGCGCTGTCCTTGCCGCTGGGGGTGATCCTGGCCTTGGCGCGGCGCTCGGACCTGCCGGTGATCAAGCTGTTGGCGGTGATGTTCATCGAGTTCATCCGCGGCGTGCCGCTGATCACGCTCTTGTTCGTGGCCTCGCTGCTGCTGAACTATTTCCTGCCGCCGGGCACGAATTTCGACATCATCCTGCGGGTCATCATCATGGTGACGCTGTTCGCCGCCGCCTATATGGCCGAGGTGATCCGCGGCGGGCTGGCCGCGCTGCCCAAGGGCCAGTACGAGGCAGCCGATGCGCTGGGGCTGGACTACTGGAAGGCGCAGCGGCTGATCGTGCTGCCGCAGGCGCTGAAGATCTCGATCCCCGGCATCGTCTCGACCTTCATCGGCATGTTCAAGGACACCACGCTGGTCGTCTTCGTCGGGCTGTTCGACCCCTTGAAGGCCATGGCCGACACCATCCGCGCAAGCTTTGAATGGAAAGGCGCCTATTGGGAGCCCTATATCTTCGTCGGCGCGATCTTCTTCATCCTCTGCTTCGGCATGTCGCGCTATTCCATGTATCTGGAACGCCGGCTGAAGCGCGACCACCGCTGAGGAGGCGTTCATGACCAGGCAAACCACCGCGATCCCCGCCGCAGGCGACGAGGCCGCCATCGAGATCGTCAAGCTGAACAAATGGTACGGCACCTTCCACGTGCTGCGCGACATCGACCTGGTCGTCAGTCGCGGCGAGCGTATCGTGATCGCCGGGCCTTCGGGTTCGGGCAAATCCACGCTGATCCGCTGCATCAACCGGCTGGAGGAACACCAGGCCGGCAAGATCATCGTCGACGGGACCGAGCTGACCCACGACCTGAAGAACATCGACAAGGTGCGTTCCGAGGTCGGGATGGTGTTTCAGCATTTCAACCTGTTCCCGCATCTGACCATCCTGGAGAACTGCACCCTGGCGCCGATCTGGGTGCGCAAGATCCCCAAGCGCGAGGCCGAGGAGACGGCCATGCATTTCCTGACCAAGGTCAAAATCCCCGAACAGGCGCATAAATATCCCGGCCAGCTGTCGGGCGGCCAGCAACAGCGGGTGGCGATCGCGCGGGCGCTGTGCATGCGGCCGCGGATCATGCTGTTCGACGAGCCGACCTCGGCGCTGGATCCCGAGATGATCAAGGAGGTCTTGGACACGATGATCGAGCTGGCCGAGGACGGCATGACCATGCTCTGCGTCACCCACGAGATGGGCTTTGCCCAGGCGGTGGCGCATCGGGTGATCTTCATGGACCAGGGCCAGATCGTCGAGCAGAACACGCCCAGGGAGTTCTTCAACAATCCCCGCTCGGAGCGCACCAAGCTGTTCCTGTCCCAGATCCTGGGGCACTGAGCGGCGGCACCGCCGCAGCAGGGGGACTTCGCGTCCCCCGTCCGCCGCGGGCGCGGCGGACTCCCCCTGCGGGATATTTCTCCAAGGAAGAATGCGCAGGCGGGGGCCGGTCAGACAGCCGACTTGCGCGACTCCTCGAGATAGATTTCGCGCAGGCGGGTCGCCACCGGGCCGGGGCGGCCGCTGCCCAGCGCCACGCCGTCGACCTCGACCACCGGCATCACGAAGGCCGAGGCCGAGGTGAGGAAGGCCTCGTCCGCGGCCTGCGCCTCGGCGATGGTGAAGGGGCGTTCCTCGATCTGCATCTGCGCCTCGGCGGCATAGCGCAAGAGCGAGGCGCGGGTGATGCCGTGCAGGATGTCGTTGGACAGCGGGCGGGTCACGATCCTGCCGTCCTTGACGATATAGGTGTTGTTCGAGGTGCCTTCGGTCACGAAGCCGTCCTCGGTGAACCAGGCATCGTCGACGCCGCGATGCTTGGCCTCCATCTTGGCCATCGAGGGGTAAAGCAGCTGCACCGTCTTGATGTCGCGCCGGTGCCAGCGCAGGTCGGGGATCGAGATCACCCGGATGCCGGTCTTTGCCTGCGGATTGTCGGCCAGGCCGGGCTTGGACTGGGTGAACATGACCACGGTCTGCGGCGTATCCTCGGGCGGATAGGCGAAGTCGCGGTCGCCGGGATTGCCGCGGGTCACTTGCAGATAGACCATGCCCTCGGTCACGTCGTTCAGCGTCACCAGCTGGCGATGCGCGTGAAGCCATTCGTCGTCGGTCAGCGGATTGCCCATGCCGAGTTCGGCCAGCGAACGGGTCAGCCGCCGCATGTGGCCGGCAAAGTCCAGCAGCCTGCCATCCAGCACGCTGGTCACCTCGTAGACGCCGTCGCCCATCACGAAGCCGCGGTCGAAGATCGACACCTTGGCTTCGGCTTCCGGCAGATAGTCGCCATTCAGATAGACGGTGCGGGTCATGTCGTTTCTCCTGTCCCAGGGCCTGCTAGCGCGGTCCTGCGCCGAAAGCGGCAGGGCGTCAAGATGCGCGGGTTTTCGCAGATGCAAAATCAGCTTGATGCAGTCGCAGCAATTATCTATCAGTTTTGCAGCGCCGCTTGAAACATCCTTACTTGAAAGGCAAGCCATGTCCTTCCGCACGCAACCCGCTGCGCCCGCCCGCCTGAACCGCTGCCAGCTTTTCGGCCCCGGTTCGCGCGAGGCGCTGTTCGAAAAGATGGCCGGTTCGGCCGCCGATGTCATCAACCTGGACCTGGAGGATTCGGTCGCGCCCGACGACAAGGCGCAGGCACGCAGGAACGTGATCCAGGCCATCGGCGACATCGACTGGGGAAGCAAGACCCTGTCGGTCCGCATCAACGGGCTGGACACGCCCTGGTGGTACCGCGACGTGGTGGACCTGCTGGAACAGGCCGGCGAGCGGCTGGACCTGATCATGATCCCCAAGGTCGGCAATGCCGCCGACATTTATGCCGTGGACGCGCTGGTCACCGCCATCGAGGCGGCCAAGGGCCGGCAAAAGCGCATCGGGCTGGAGGTCATCATCGAATCCGCTGCCGGCATCGCCCATGTCGAGGAGATCGCGGCATCCTCGCCCCGCCTGCAGGCGATGAGCCTGGGCGCGGCGGATTTCGCCGCCAGCATGGGCATGGCCACCACCGGCATCGGCGGCACCCAGGAAAACTACTACATGCTGCACGAGGGGGCGAAATACTGGTCCGACCCCTGGCATTGGGCGCAGACCGCCATCGTCGCCGCCTGCCGCACCCATGGCGTGCTGCCGGTGGACGGCCCCTTCGGCGATTTCAGCGATGACGAGGGCTTCCGGGCGCAGGCCCGCCGCTCGGCCACGCTGGGCATGGTCGGGAAATGGGCGATCCATCCCAAGCAGGTGGCGCTGGCCAACGAGGTGTTCTCGCCCAGCGAAAAGGCGGTGACCGAGGCGCGCGAGATCCTGGCCGCGATGGAGGAGGCCAAGCGGACCGGCGCCGGCGCGACGGTATACAAGGGTAGACTGGTTGACATCGCGTCCATCCGTCAGGCACAAGTGATCGTGCGTCAGGCAGAATTGATCGACGCCTGATCGGCAAGGGATACCTGGGCGGCTACGCGGGGAGGCTGGCCGCCATGACAGGGGAGGAGCAACAGGCCCTGCGGCTGCGCGGGGCCTGTTGTCATTCGGGCCGCTCGCCTGATCCTTCGCGGATTGTCATGGAAATCCAATGTCGTCGTCACTGCGTTCCGCGCGGGTTGGCCGGGGTTCAGGCTTGGGCGCCATCCCTGGCCGGGCGCGGTTGCCACGGGATCGGGCGTGCGGTTGTGCCGGGCCGGGTCGGGGGCAGGTCGGGAAGCGGTGATTCGGGCCTGGTCGGAAGGCTGCCGCCCACCAGGGACAGAAGGCGGGCTTACCTGTGGAAGCCGGGCGATTCCCGCGGCCGGCGGCGGGGCCTTTGCCGGGAGCAAGCCCGCAGCAGCTACGGAGCCGGCGGCGCAAGCGCAAGGCCGTCGACCGGAACGTGAGCCTGCCACGCGGCCGGAATGCGCGGCGTCGCGGCCAGCAGGCTTTGCGTATAGGGATGCTGCGGCTGCCCGAGCACCTGGTGGGTCGGGCCGGCCTCGACGATGCGGCCCTTTTCCATCACCAGCACCCGGTCGGTGATCCGGCGCACCACCGACAGGTCGTGGCTGATGAACAGGTAGGACAGGCCGTGGCTGACCCGCAGCCGCGCCAGCAGGTCCAGCACCTGCGCCCGCACCCGCACGTCCAGCGCGCTGACCGCCTCGTCCAGCACGATCAGCCGCGGCCTGATGATCAATGCGCGGGCGATGGCGATGCGCTGGCGCTGGCCGCCGGAAAATTCGTGGATATGCCGGCGCATGGCGTCTCCGGCGATGCCGACCTCGTAAAGCGCCTCGGCCACCTGTTCGCGCCAGTCGCGGGGCAGGCCGGTCAGGTGAAAGGGCTCGGCCACCAGCTGCTCGACCCGCCAGCGCGGATCGAAGCTGCCGAAGGGATCCTGGAACACCGCCTGCATCCGGGCGCGCAGCTCCGGGGCCATGGCGCGGCCGGTGCGGATTTCCTGCCCGTCCAGCAGGATGCGGCCGCCCTGCAGCGGGTCGAGCCCCAGGATGGCCCGCGTCAGCGTGGATTTCCCGCAGCCGGATTCGCCGACCAGCCCGACCGATTCCCCGGCGTCGATGCGGAAACTGACCCCGTCCACCGCCCGCAGGGTTTCGCGCGGCGCGGCCAGGCCGCGGCGGGGCAGGGGATATGCGCGCGCCGCCCCCTCGACCTGCAAGAGCGGCCGCGGCTGCGCCGTGGGCAGCACCAGACGCGGCTGATGGGTCGAGGCGGCGAACAGCGCGCGGGTATAGGGGTGGGCCTGCTCGCGAAACACCGTCTCGGTCGGGCCTTCCTCGACGATCCGGCCCTGCTGCATGACCGTCACGCGGTCGGCGATGCCCGCGACCACCGCAAGGTCGTGGGTGATCAGCAGCAGCGCCATCCCCTCGTCCCGGACCAGCCCCTTGAGCAGGTCGAGGATGCGGGCCTGCGTGGTCACGTCCAGCGCCGTCGTCGGCTCGTCGGCGATCAGCAGGTCGGGGCGCAGCGCGATGGCCAGCGCGATGGCGACGCGCTGGCGCTGGCCGCCCGACAGCTCGTGCGGGTAAAGCGTCAGCGGAAAGCGCGGCGCGGCCAGGCCGACGCGGTCCAGCCGGTCGCGGGCACGCTCCTGCGCCGTCTTGCGGTCCAGGCCCTGGTGGATGCGCAGCACCTCGGCCACCTGGTCGCCGATGGTCATCAGCGGGTTCAGCGCCGTCATCGGCTCCTGGAAGATCATGCCGATGCGCTTGCCGCGGATGCGGCACAGCTCGCGCTCGGGCAGGTCCAGCAGGTTGCGGCCGTCCAGATCCACCCGGCCCTCGGCCCGCATGCCCTCGGGCAGCAGGCCCATGATCGCCAGCGCCGCCATGGACTTGCCCGAGCCGCTTTCGCCTACCAGCCCGGTGATCCGGCCGGGCGGCAGTTGCAGGTCGAGGCCGCGCAGGATCTCATGCGCACCGATCTCGACCGAAAGGCGGCTGGTCTGGATCATGGCGACCTGCGCAATCTGGGGTCCAGCGCGTCGCGCAAGCCGTCGCCCAAGAGGTTCAGCCCCAGCACGGTGACGACGATGGCAAGGCCGGGGATGATGGCGACATGCGGGGCCAGCGCCACCATGGTC
Organism: Paracoccus pantotrophus; assembly: GCF_008824185.1. NCBI lineage: Bacteria > Pseudomonadati > Pseudomonadota > Alphaproteobacteria > Rhodobacterales > Paracoccaceae > Paracoccus > Paracoccus pantotrophus. The sequence continues at coordinate 1,497,976 of NZ_CP044426.1, read as the reverse complement.
TGCGCCTCGGCCAGCATCCGGCCCCAGCTGGGCGTGGGTGGCTGCGCGCCAAGGCCGACATAGGAAAGGCCCGCCTCGGCCAGGATGCCCAGGCTGAACTGGATGGTGCCCTGCACGATCAGCAGGTTGGCGATATTGGGCAGGATGTGCTGGACGCTGATCCGGCTTGCGCCCTTGCCCGCGACCTGCGCGGCGCGGATATAGTCCAGCGTCCAGATCGGCAGCGCCGCGCCGCGGGTGACGCGGGCAAAGACCGGGATGTTGAAGATGCCGATGGCGATGATCGCGTTCAGCGCCGAAGGCCCCAGCGCCGCGGTGATCAGGATGGCGATGACCAGGCTCGGGAAGGCAAAGACCAGGTCGTTGCCGCGCATGACCGCCTCGTCGATCCAGCCGCCGCTGCGTGCCGCGGCCAGCAGACCCAGCGGCACGCCCAGGCCCATGCCGATCCCTACCGCCACCAGCGCCACCGCGATCGAGGTGCGCGCGCCGACCATGATCATCGACAGCATGTCGCGGCCGAAATGGTCGGTGCCCAGCCAATGCTGGCCCGAGGGCGGCAGCAGCTTCTGCGCGATGGCAAGCTGCGTCACGTCCGCCGGCGTCCAGAGGAACGAGACCAGCGCCGCGACCAGCGCCAGCCCGGAAAGCAGCGCGCCCAGGATCAGCGACCACCTCATCGCCGCAGCCTCGGGTCGACCAGCGCATAGGACAGGTCCACCAGGAAGGTGACCAGGATCACCGCCGCGACCAGCACCAGCACCGCGCCCTGCACCACGATCAGGTCGCGCTGGGTGATGGCCTGGAAGATCAGCCGGCCAAGGCCCGGCAGGTAGAACACGTTCTCGATGATGATCGCGCCTGCCAGCAGAAAGGAAAACTGCATGCCCAGGATGGTCAGCACCGGGATCAGCGCATTGCGCAGCGCATGGCGCGACAATGCCTGCCCGGCGCTCAGCCCCTTGGCGCGGGCGGTGCGGATGTAGTCCTGGCCCAGGGTTTCCACCAGGGCCGAGCGCAGCACGCGCGCCAGGATCGCCGCTTGCGGCAGGGCCAGCGCGATGGCGGGCAGCAGCAGCGATTTCAGCGCCGCGGCGGGATGGTCCCAGCCGGGAAAGCCGCCGGCGGGCAGCCATCGCAGCCTGACCGCGAACAGCAGCACCAGCAGCATGGCGAACCAGAAATTCGGCAGCGCGATGCCGACCTGCGTCGCCGCCATGACCGCCGTGTCGCCCGCCCGGCCGCGCCTTGCTGCGGCGAACATGCCGATGGGCAGGGCGATCAGCGCCGCCAGCGCCAGCGCCAGCAGCGCCAGCGGCAGCGAGACCTGCATCCGGTCGAGGATCATCCCCGCCACCGGCGTCTTGTAGGTGAAGCTGTGGCCCAGATCGCCCGTCAGCACCCTGCCCAGCCAGTGCAGGTAGCGCAGCGGCAAGGGCAGATCCAGGCCCATCTGCTGGCGCAGCGCCGCCACCGTCTCGGGCTGGGCGCCGGTGCCCAGCATGAAGCTGGCCGGATCGCCCGGCACCAGCTCGACCACCGAAAAGATCAGCGCCGAGGCCACGAGCAGGCTCAGGCCAAGCGAGATCAGGCGGCGGGTCACATAGCGCAACATGGGGAAACGCTAGTGCGGCGCCGGGGCGCGGTAAAGCGGCCTTTGCGCTCAGGGCACCTCCAGCTTGCCGATCAGCGGCACGTCGTCGTCCAGGCTGACGGTGTGGCGCTCGATCATGCGGTGGACGACGGGCGGCTCCTTGCCGCGATGCAGCTTGTGCAGATCCTCGTAGGTCTGGAAATCGGCCTTGGTGCGGCGCAGGTTGTGGCGCACGTATTCGTCCCAGGTGGCGATGTGATAGCTTTCGGTCCAGCGCTCGGGGTGTTCCAGGTCGCGCAGGAGCGCCCAGTTGCGCGCGCCGTCGCGGCGGCGGATGTTGCGGCGCAAGGCCATCAGCCGCAGGAACTCGGGCACGTCGAGCTGGTCGATCTCGTAGTCGATCATCACCATGATCGGGCCCGAGCGGCCGCGCAGGTCCAGCGCCAGTTCCGGTTCGCGAAAGCGGTTCACCGGGTCCAGGTCCAGCGTGCCGAATTCCGGGATGCGCAGCCAATGGCCCAGCACCGCACCCAGGAACAGCGGCGCCGAGGCGGCGGTCAGCGCCGTCTCCACGTCGTAATTGTTGGCAACCGAGCCCCAGGTCCACGCCCCCGCCGCCATGCCGCCGAAGACCGCGGTCTGGTAAAGCGCCAGCGCGCGGGCCACCACCCAGCGCGGCGTCGAAAGCTGTACGGTGACGTTGAACAGCGACAGCGCCAGCACCCAGCTGGCCCCGGCGGGCAGCATGGCCAGCGCGTGCAGCCAGGTGCTTTCGGTCAGCGCCAGCAGCAGCGCCGAGGCGCCGAAGGCGGCAAAGGCGACGCGGACCACGTTCTCGTTATCCAGCCGCTCGCGCACATGCGGGTTGATCAGCGCCCCGGCGATGGCGCCCAGGCCGAAGCAACCCAAGAGCAGGCCGAACAGCAGCGAGCCGCCCGCGGGGTTCTGCTTGGCCACCAGCGGCAACAGCGCCATGACCACGATGGCCGAAAAGCCGAACAGCGCCCCGCGCGACAGCACCCGCATCAGGTTCGGCGACAGCGCCACATAGCGCAGCCCCGCGCCCACGGCGGCGACGAAGGGCTCGGGCGTGGTGATGCGCGGCGGCGTCACCGGATGCCAGCGCATCAGCGCGCCGAGCAGCGGGATATAGCTTGCCGCATTAACCGCGAAGGCCGCCGCCGCGCCGAAGGCGGCGGTGATGATCCCGCCCACCGCCGGCCCGACCGAGCGCATCAGGTTGAAGCCGACCGAGTTCAGCGACACCGCCGCCGGCAGGTCGTCGCGCGGCACCAGATCCTGCATGCTGGCCTGCCAGGGCGGGTTGTAGATCGCCTGCCCGACCCCGATCAGGAAGGTCAGCGACAAGAGCAGCAGCGGCGTCATCCAGCCCTGCCAGGTCAGCACCGCCAGCAGCACCGAGACCGAGGCCATGAAGACCTGCGCCCCCAGAAGCAGCGTGCGGCGGTCGAAAATGTCGGCCAGCGCCCCCGAAAGCAGCGCAAACAGCATGATCGGCAGCGTATTCGATGCTTGCACCAGCGCGATCAGCGTCGCCGAATCGGTCAGCTGCGTCATCATCCAGGCCGCGCCCACCGCCTGCACCAGCCCGCCGAAGTTCGAGATCAGCGTCGCCGACCACAGCAGCCGGAAATCGCGGTGACGGAACGGGGCAAAGGGGCTTTTGCGGGCTGTTGCTGGCATGATCCGGAAAACCTGGGGCAATGCGGCAAGCTTAGGCAGAGCCCCGCCGGGCCGCAATCCGGCCGGCCGATTCTTGCCGCACCGCTCTGTTATTTCGCCAAACCGCTATATATTCGAATAATCTTCGACAAAATTACATAAACATGAAGAATATATGGCGTGATTGGCCGATTTTTCGCCGGAATCGGGATTTCATTTCTGCACCGGCTGCTATCCTTGCCCTCAACTCGGATTTGGGGGGTGCGCGACGATGAAGATCATTATTCTTGGAGCCGGTGTCCTGGGCGTCACCTCGGCCTGGTATCTGGCGAAGGCCGGGCACGAGGTCACGGTGATCGACCGGCAGGACGGCCCGGCGCTGGAAACCAGCTTTGCCAATGCCGGCGAGATCTCGCCCGGCTATTCCTCGCCCTGGGCGGCGCCGGGCGTGCCGCTGAAGGCGCTGAAATGGATGTTCCAGCGCCATGCGCCGCTGGTGGTCCAGCCCCGGCTGGACTGGCAGCGTGTCTCCTGGATGGCGCGGATGCTGGCGAACTGCACCTCCTCCGCCTATGCCGTCAACAAGAGCCGCATGGTCCGGCTGGCCGAATACAGCCGCGACTGCCTGGGCGAGCTGCGCGCCGAAACCGGCATCCGCTATGACGAGCGCACGCAGGGCACCCTGCAGGTGTTCCGCAAGCAGCAGCAGCTGGACGCCGCCGGCAAGGACATCGAGGTGCTGCGCGCCGATGGCGTGCCCTTCGAGGTTCTGGACCGCGACGGCTGCGTCGCCGCCGAGCCGGGGCTGGCCGGTTCGGCCGAGCGGATCGTCGGCGGGCTGCGCCTGCCGGGCGACGAGACCGGCGATTGCTTCCTTTTCACCAACCGCCTAGCCGAGATGGCGGCGGCGGCGGGCGTCACCTTCCGCTGGGGCGTCGGCATCGAGGCGCTGGAGGCCGAGGGCGGCCGCATCAGCGCCGTGCGCACCGACCAGGGCCGGCTGACCGCGGATCGCTATGTGCTGGCGCTGGGCTCCTATTCGCCGCGCATGGTGCGGCATCTGGGGCTGAAGCTGCCGGTCTATCCGCTCAAGGGCTATTCGCTGACCATCGACATCCAGGACGAAAGCCGCGCCCCGGTCTCGACGGTGATGGACGAGACCTACAAGGTCGCGATCACCCGCCTGGGCGAGCGCATCCGCGTCGGCGGCCTGGCCGAGATCGCCGGCTACGACCTGAGCCTGAACCCGCGGCGCAAGGAAACGCTGGCGAAATCGGTGGGCGAGCTGTTCGGCGGTGCGGGCGATGCGGACAAGGCGCTGTTCTGGACCGGGCTGCGCCCGATGACGCCTGACGGCACGCCCATCGTCGGCGCGACGCCGATCCCGAACCTTTACCTGAACACCGGACATGGCACGCTGGGCTGGACCATGTCGGCGGGCTCGGGGCGGCTGCTGGCCGACCTGATCTCGGGGCGCAAGCCCGACATCGCGGCCGAGGATCTGGGCTATGCCCGCTATCTGCGCGGGGCCAAAACCGCCGGCCGCCCGGCGCTGCAACCCGCCCGCGCCTGACCGCCGCAGGCATGGAAAAAGGGGGCCTTGCCAGGGCCCCCTTTCTTGCCCTCCGGTGCAGCGTCAGGCCCGCTTGACGAGCCGCAGCACCACCAGCAGGATCACCGCGCCCAGGGTGGCGAAGATGATCGTGCCGAGGATCGGGGCCGAGGCGCTCATGCCCAGGCCGAGCATCGGGAACAGCCAGCCGGCGATCACGGCGCCCAGGATGCCGATGACGATGTTCATCAGCAGCCCCTCGCCGTGGCCCTTGACGATCAGCCCGGCCAGCCAGCCGGCGATCGCGCCGATGATGAGGGTGATAAGCAAGGCGGTCAGGGTCATGAAAGCTTCCTTTCCTTGCGGGTTTGCGGCGCTTGGCCGATCCGTCAAGCCAACGCCCCCGGCCCCGCTGCGGTTCCGAAACCTGCGGATTCGGCCCTGCAAGCGCGGAAAACCGCGCGTTTGGGCAACAGTTCGGTAACGATTGCGCATATCCGCCGGGTCCAAGGCTTGACGGCGCAGAACCGGAAGGGCTGATAGGGGGTTGCAACTCTTGCCCGCCCTCTGCTCGGGTCGGGCGCGTCATCCGACGCAATCTCACAGCTGCCACGGCCGCGTCCCCGGGCGCGGTGCGCTACGAAGGGAAAAACGATGCGCCTTGCTCCGCTTTTGCTGGTGGTGGGCCTTGGCCTTGCCGCCTGTGCGCCTGCCGCCGAAACCCCGGCCGAACCGCCGCCCGATCACGGCGTCTATGGCGCACGGACCGATACCGGCCCCAACGGCGAACCGATCGAGATCAACGCCGTCCGCCCCGCCTATCTGACCGAGCGCAACCGCCGCCAGCGCGTGCCCTATAACGGCCCCGAGGCCGCCGGCACCATCGTCGTCGATCCCTATGCGCGCTTCCTTTATCATGTGCTGGGCAATGGCGAGGCCATGCGCTATGGCGTCGCGGTCGGCCAGGCGGGCAAGAATTTCCAGGGCAGCGCGACCATCGGCCGCAAGCATGCCTGGCCCAGCTGGACCCCCACCGCCAACATGGTCCGCACCCAGCCCGAGCTTTACGGCCCGCTCCGGCACGGGCTGGCCGGCGGGGTGGACAACCCGCTGGGCTCGCGCGCGCTCTATCTCTACAAGGGCGGCCGCGACACCATGTATCGCATCCATGGCACGATGGACCCGTCCTCGATCGGCAAGGCCACTTCGGCCGGCTGCATCCGCCTGTTCAACCAGGACATCATGGACCTGTTCAACGAGATCCCCCGCGGCACCGCGGTCAAGGTCCGCACCCGCGCCGAAAGTCTGGCGCTGGAAGGGCCGCTGGTCGAGCTGCCCAACGGCTACCTGGCCCCGGCAGGCGAGGTGCAGACCGCCGAGGTCCGGGCCGCGCAATAACAGCCGCGTTTGCCGGTCCCGATCCCTGTCCCGCCCCGGCCCGTCCAAGGCCGGGGCATTCTTTTTCTGGCCAGGACCAGCCCGACGTGGCAGATTCCGCCCTGATCCGCCCCGCCTGAAAGGAGAGAGCCCATGGCCAGGCCCGCCGATCCGACCGCCTCCGCCTCGCGCGACCTGGATGCGATTGCCGAGCAGACCCAGACCGCGGCGCTGCGCCTGCTGGACCTGTCCGCGCTGGCCGCCTTGCAGCGCGACTTGCGCGCCATGAAGGCAAGCGAACAGGACGAGGCGGTGCGAAAGGCGCTGGCCCAGGCCATGCGCCGTGCCGCCGCCGAAAAGCGCCGCCGCGCCGAACAGGCCGGGCCGGCCGCGGATGTGACTGCCGAGCCTGCCGCCCCGGAGCCTGCCTCTACGGCGCCGTCCAAGCCCCCGCGCCCGGTGCGGCCGCTGCCCGACAAGGCTGAGAGGAAGCGCATCAAGGAGGCCGAGAGGGCCGAACGAAAGCGGGTGAAGGAGGCCGAGAAGGCCGAGCGCAAGGCCGCGAAACAGGCGGCCAAGGCGGCCGAGAAAGAGGCCGCCCGCGCCGCGCGCAAATCGGCCAAGGCCGCCGAAGCCGACCGGGCGGGAAAGGCCGCCGGTCAGGGCGGCAAGGGCAAGGGCGGCAAGGCCGGAAAAGCCCGGTGAGATTGCAGGCGCGGTTTCCAAGCCGCGCCTTGCCTGCTATTGGAGATCCGACCATTCCATCCGGGTTCACCATGCGCCCTCCGGTTCTGGCCCTTGTCGCCGCCGTATCCGCCGCTTGCCTTGCCGTGCCGGCTTCCGTCCGGGCGGCAGAGGACGCGTTCCACGGTCCGCCGCCGCCCGCGGACCGGATGCGCTGCACGGATGACGGGGCATTTTGCATTTCCGTTGCCAGCTATGTGCCCGATGTCTGCTCTGCCATCGAGCGGACGGCGGGGAAGAACGGGCTCGACCCGCATTTCTTCGCCCGGCTCCTGTGGAAGGAAAGCCTGTTCGAGCCGGGCGCGATCAGCCCGGTCGGCGCTATGGGCATCGCGCAATTCATGCCCGGCACCGCCGAGATGGTCGGGCTGGACGATCCCTTCAACCCGGCCAAGGCCATCGAGGCCTCGGCGCGCTACCTGGCGGCGCTGACTGCGAGCTTCGGCAATGTCGGCCTGGCCGCGGTGGCCTATAACGGCGGCGAGAACCGCGCCGCGCGCTTCGTCTCCCAGGGCGGCGGCCTGCCCTGGGAGACGCAGGATTATGTCCAGGCGATCACCGGCCAGACCGCCTGGATCTGGCGCGACGATCCGCCCCAGCGGCTGGACGTGCGACTGGACAAGGAGCGGCCCTTTCGCGAGGCCTGCATCGATCTGGCCAGCGCGCGCAAGCTGCGCGAGTTCCAGACCCCCGACCATCCCTGGCCCTGGGGCGTCATCGTCGCCACCCATCCCAGCCAGGCGGGGGCCAGCGCGCAGGTCGCGCGGCTGAACCGGCAGCTGCGGCCGATCCTGGGCGGCAAGCGCGTGAGCTATGTGCACCGCAAGATCTCGGGCGGGCCGAGAAAGCTTTTCACCGCGCAGATCGGCTATTCCTCGAAGTCCGAGGCGTATGCCTTTTGCAACCGCTTGCGCGGCCTGGGCGGGCGCTGCCTGGTGCTGAAGAACTGAAACGCCGCACGGGCGGCGGCGTTTCATGGGTATTTGGGGAACGAAGAAGGCGGGCGCGCAGGGAAGGGGCGGCTATTCCTTCCAATGCACCCGGGTCAGGTCGTTCGCCGGCATGGGGGTATTTTCCCAGAGCCCCTCGATTTCCGCCTTGGCGACGCCGGTCTTGGCCATCTGGAACAGGAAGGCGTTGGCATAGTCGTCGGCCAGGATCTCCTGCGCCCGTTTCAGCAGCGCCGAGCGTTCGGCCGGGTCGGTGGCGGCGTCGAGTTTCGCCATCGTCTCGTCGAAGGCGGGGTTATGGTAGTTGAAGTAATAGTCCTTGCGGGCGTAGATGCCGATGTCCATGGGCTCGACATGGCTGATGGCGGTCAGGTCGTAATCGGCGTTCTTGAACACCTGTTCCAGCCATTGCGCCCATTCCATGTTGGTGATCTGCGTCTGGATGCCTATGGCGCGCAGCTTGGCCGCGATGATCTCGCCGCCGCGGCGGGCATAGGGCGTCGGCGGCAGGGCGAGGCGCAGGGTCAGGCCCTCGCCCCCCGCCTCGGCCAGCAGGTTCTTTGCCAGTTCGGGATCGTGTTGCGATTTCCCGGTCAGGTCGACGTAATCGGGATGGTGGGGGGCGAAATGCGTGCCGATCGGCGTGCCATAGCCGAACATGGCGCCGTCGATGATTTCCTGGCGGTCGATGGCATGGGCGATGGCCTTGCGCACCTTGATGTCGGCCAGCGCCGGGTGCTTGTGGTTCATGGCCAGGATCGTTTCGCCCTCGGTGGTGCCGACCAGCACCTTGAAGCGCGGATCGGCCTGCAGCTGCGCCAGGGTTTCCGGGGCGGGATAGATCGGGAAGGCGTCGATATCGCCCGCCATCATCGCCGCGAAGGCGGCGCTGGGATCGGCGATGAAGCGGAAGGTGGCGGTCTTCAGCGCCGGCTTCTCGCCCCAGTAGCCGTCGAAGGCGTCGAGCCGGATATGGTCGCCCTGTCGCCATTCCCCGAACCTGAACGGGCCGGTGCCGACGGGTTTCGTGGCGATGTCGCCGATGCTGGTAGGGTCCACCATCACCGCGTCGCCCCAGGCCATCTTGAAGGGAAAGCCGCCGTCCGGGGCCTTGAGCGTGACGCGGACGGTCAGCGGGTCCAGCGCCTCGACGGTCTCGATGCCCGCGAACAAGGCCTTCTGGGCATTGGTGCTGTCGGGCGCGCGGGCGCGGTCGAGCGAGAAGACCACGTCCTGCGCATCGAAAACGCTGCCGTCGTGGAAGGTCACGCCGGGGCGCAGGTGGAAGGTATAGGTCTGGCCGTCGGCGCTGTCCCAGCTTTCGGCCAGGCCGGGCTTGACGCTGCCGTCGGGCGCGACGCGGGTCAGGCCCTCGAAGACATTGGCATAGACCACCTCGTCGATGGCGGCGGCGGCGCCCCCGGTCGGGTCCAGGTTCGGCGGCTCCAGCACCATGGCCAGCGTGATCCGATCCTGGGCCGCCAGCGCCGGCGTGGCCAGAACAGCCGCCGCGGCGGCGGCCTGCATGAGTTTCGCGAACATCCCTGTCCCCCTTTGGGCTGATCCCTGGGCGCAGCTTCCCGGCAAAACGCCCGGCGATCAAGCCCGCCGCTCGGTCAATTGCTGGGCGAGCCCCGCGAACATCAGCCAGAGCGAACTGAGCAGCAGCCCCCAGCGGGCAAAGCTTTCGGGGTGGAAATCCACCAGCACCGCCCAGACCGAGAATCCCACCCAGGCCGCGGTCACGGGCAGCGAGACCAGCCGCCAGCGTTCGGTCCTGACCGGGTGGATGAACTTGAGATTGGTGAACATGGCGATGGCCAGCGCCACCACCACGGCCAGCGTCAGCCAGAAATCCGGCTTGATGGCGAACAGCACCAGCACCACCATGTTCCAGCAGGCCGGGAAGCCGGCAAAGGAATTGTCGCGGGTCTTCATCCGGGTGTCGGCGAAATAGATCACGCTGCCATAGGTGATGGCGATGATCGCGATCCAGCCGGTCCAGCCGGGCAAGAGCCCCGACATGAACAGCGCATAGGCGGGGATGAAGACATAGGTCAGGTAGTCGATGATCAGGTCCATCAACACGCCGTCATAGGTCGGCCAGTTGGTCTTGACGTGATAGCGCCGCGCCAGGGGGCCGTCGACGCCGTCCACGATCAGCGCGACGACCAGCCAGAAGAACATCTGCGACCACTCGCCCCGGACGGCGGCCAGCAGGGCAAGCATGGACAGGACCGCTCCGGTCGCGGTCAGCAGGTGGACGGCAAGGGCTTTGAGGCGTGGATTCATCCCCTGCTTCTGTCACCGAACGGTCATGACCGCAAGTTCGCGCCGGGTTGCGCCCCGCGCTTTGCCGTGGGGTGATGCGGCGATCTCGGCCGACCTATCCGGCAAACTCCTCGGCCGCGTAGCCTTGCAGGTAAAGCAGCGCGGTCAGGTCGCCGTGGTTGATTCGCAAGCCGACCTGGGCCGCGACCACCGGCTTGGCATGCAGCGCCACGCCCATGCCGGCCAGCTTGAGCATGTCGAGGTCATTGGCGCCGTCGCCCACCGCCAGCACCTCGGCGGGGGTCAGGCCGCGGGCGGCGGTGATGTCGCGCAGCGCCTCGACCTTGGCCTCGCGGCCCAGGATCGGCAGGGCGACATGGCCGGTCAGCACGCCTTCCTCGGCCAGCAGCGTGTTGGCGCGATGTTCGTCGAAGCCGAGGGCGCGGGCGACCGGGCCGGTGAAATCGGTGAACCCGCCCGAGACCAGCGCGGCATAGGCGCCCTGCGCATGCATGGTCGCCACCAGCTGCCGGCCGCCGGGGGCCAGCGTGATGCGATTGTCCAGAACCTCGGCGATGGCCGATTCGCGCAGGCCGGCCAGCAGGCCGACGCGGGCCAGCAGGGCCTCGTGGAAGTTCAGCTCTCCGTTCATGGCGCGGGCGGTGATCTCGGCCACGCGCTCGCCCACGCCGGCGACATCCGCCAGCTCGTCGATGCATTCCTGCTGGATCATGGTCGAATCCATGTCGGCAAGCAGCACCGCCTTGCGGCGGCCGCGGGTGGGCTGGATCGCCAGGTCGAAGCCCTCGGCCTGGAGCCGCTCCCAGATTTGCCAGAAATCCGCCGGCTCGGCGGCGAGGGGAAATTCGGCGGCGATGCCCGGGGCCAGCCAGATGACATGCCCGCCATCCCAGGCGCCGCGGAGCTCGTCGACCAGCGCGGCGGGCAGGTCCGCGCGGCTGGGCGCGGCAAGGATGGTGACGGTGAACATGCTGGCCCCCTTGGCGGTTGTTTCCGCAGCACTAGCCAAAGCGGTGCGGGGGATCAATCAGTCGGTTTCATGCCGAAAAACTGTCGCATGCGGGGCTTGCAGTTTTTTCTTGCGGGAATCCTTCGGCGGCGCTAAGCCCATCCGCGGGACACGCCGCCCCAACGCGGCGCTTATAGCTGGAAGGCTAACATCATGGGCAAGACTGCTCCGGCCGCGCGGCCGGCCAATCCGCGCTTTTCCTCGGGCCCCTGCGCCAAGATCCCCCATTTCTCGCTGGACATGCTTGCCGACGCGCCGCTGGGCCGTTCGCATCGTGCCGCCGTGGGCAAGGCCAAGCTGGCCGAGGCCATCGACCTGACCCGCGAGGTGCTGGGCGTGCCGGCGGATTACCGCATCGGCATCGTTCCTGCCTCGGACACCGGCGCCGTCGAGATGGCGCTGTGGTCGCTGCTGGGCGCGCGCAAGGTCGAGATGCTGGCCTGGGAAAGCTTCGGCGAGGGCTGGGTCACCGATGTCGTCAAGCAACTCAAGCTGGATGCGGTGGTCCGCAAGGCCGATTACGGCAAGATCGTGGACTTCGCCGAGGTCGATTTCGACAATGACGTGGTCTTTACCTGGAACGGCACCACCTCGGGCGTGCGGGTGCCGAACGGCGATGCGATCCCCGCGGACCGCGCCGGGCTGACCATCTGCGACGCCACCTCGGCCGCCTTCGCGATGGACCTGCCTTTCGACAAGCTGGATGTGGTGACCTTCAGCTGGCAGAAGGTGCTGGGCGGCGAGGGCGCGCATGGCGTGCTGATCCTGAGCCCGCGCGCCGTCGAGCGGCTGGAAAGCCATACCCCCGCCTGGCCGCTGCCGAAGATCTTCCGCATGACCAAGGGCGGCAAGCTGATCGAGGGCATCTTCAAGGGCGAGACCATCAACACGCCCTCGATGCTTTGCGTCGAGGATTACCTGGTGGCGCTGAAATGGGCGCAATCCATCGGCGGCCGCAAGGCGCTGGTCGCCCGCGCCGAGGCCAATGCCAAGGCCGTGCGCGACTTCATTGCCGGCAAGGATTGGATCGCCGACCTGGCCGAGGATCCGGCCACGGCCTCGACCACCTCGGTCTGCCTGAAATTCACCGATCCGCGCATCAAGGACGGCGCCGCCTTCGCCAAGGCCGTCGCCAAGCGGCTGGAGAAGGAAGGCGTGGCGCTGGATGCCGGCGCCTATCGCGACGCGCCCCCCGGCCTGCGGATCTGGTGCGGTTCGACCGTCGAGACCGGTGATGTCGCGGCGCTGATGCCCTGGATCGAATATGCCTTCGAGGCCGAGATCGAGGCGCAGGCCGTCGAGGCTTGATCTGCCGGACCGGGGCTCTGCCCCGGACCCCGGGATATTTTGACAAGAAAGAAGCCGAGTTGCAGCGCGTGCGGTGCGCTACCGGCCCCTGCATATCCAGAGGATAGAGAAATGCCCAAGGTTCTTGTTTCGGACAAGCTGTCGGAAACCGCCGTCCAGATCTTTCGCGACCGCGGCGTCGAGGTGGATTACCTGCCGGATGTCGGCAAGGACAAGGAAAAGCTCGCGGAGATCATCGGTCAGTATGACGGGCTCGCGATCCGCTCGGCCACCAAGGTGACGGCGAAGCTCTTGGAGAGCGCCACCAAGCTGAAGGTGATCGGCCGCGCCGGGATCGGGGTCGACAATGTCGATATTCCGGCGGCCTCGAAGAAGGGCGTGATCGTGATGAACACGCCCTTCGGGAACTCGGTCACGACGGCCGAGCATGCCATCGCGCTGATGTTCGCCGTGGCGCGGCAATTGCCCGAGGCCAGCGTCTCGACCCATGAGGGCAAGTGGGAGAAGAACCGCTTCATGGGGGTCGAGGTCTTCAACAAGGTGCTGGGCGTCATCGGGGCGGGCAATATCGGCTCGATCGTCATCGACCGGGCGCTGGGGCTGAAGATGAAGGTGCTGGCCTATGACCCCTTCCTGTCCGAGGAGCGGGCCAAGGAACTGGGCGTGAAGAAGGTCGAGCTGGACGAGTTGCTGGCAAAGGCCGATTTCATCACCCTGCATGTGCCGCTGACCGAGAAGACCAGGAACATCCTGTCGCGCGAGAACCTGGAAAAGACCAAGCAGGGTGTGCGCATCGTCAATGCCGCCCGCGGCGGGTTGATCGACGAGGCGGCGCTGGCCGAGCTGCTGAAATCGGGCCATGTCGCCGGCGCGGCGCTGGACGTCTTCGCCACCGAGCCCGCGACCGAGAGCCCGCTGTTCGGCCTGCCCAATGTGGTGGTGACGCCGCATCTGGGCGCCTCGACCACCGAGGCGCAGGAGAATGTCGCCCTGCAGGTGGCCGAGCAGATGTCGGATTACCTGCTGACCGGCGCGGTGCAGAATGCGCTGAACATGCCCTCGGTCACCGCCGAGGAGGCGGCGGTGATGGGGCCCTGGCTGAAGCTGGCCGGGCATCTGGGCGCCTTCATCGGCCAGATGACCGACGAGCCGATCCAGGCGATCAACGTGCTTTACGACGGCGTCGCCTCCGAGATGAACCTCAAGGCGCTGAACGCCGCGGTGATCGCCGGGGTGATGCAGGCGACGAACCCGGACGTGAACATGGTCTCGGCCCCGGTCATGGCGGCCGAGCGCGGCGTGCAGGTGGCGACCACGACGCAGGGCAAGTCGGGCGTCTTCGACGGCTATATCAAGGCCACCGTGGTCACCGACACCCGCGAGCGGTCCATCGCCGGCACCGTGTTCAGCGACGGCAAGCCGCGCTTCATCCAGATCCGCGGCATCAATGTCGATGCCGAGATCGGCGAGCACATGCTTTATACCCGCAACCGCGACGTGCCGGGCGTCATCGGCGCGCTGGGCATGACGCTGGGCGATCTGGGCGTGAACATCGCGAACTTCACCCTTGGCCGCACCAAGACCGGGGACGATGCCATCGCCATCCTCTATCTCGATGAGCCGCTGAAGCCCGAGGCGCTGGAGGCCCTGCGCGCCACCGGCAAGTTCCTGCAGGTGCGACCGCTGCAATTCGAGGTTTGAACCTGGCAAGCCCCCGGATTAGGTTCCGGGGGTTTCCATTTGCGGGGGCGGCATGCGGACCTATGCCATCGGTGACATTCACGGCCACCTGGAACTGCTGCGCGCCGCGCATGAGCTGATCGCGCGCGACGACGCGGCACATGGCGGCGGCGGCAGGCTGGTCCATGTCGGCGACCTACAGGACCGCGGCCCGGATTCGCGCGGCGTGGTCGATTACCTGATGCGCGGCCAGGCCGAAGGGTTGCCCTGGATCGTGCTCAAGGGCAATCACGACCGCTTCCTGCCGCGCTTTGCCTGGCAGCCGGAATGGATCGACCCCGGCCTGGCCTCGGGGCGGCACTGGCTGGAGCATCCCTCGCTGGGCGCAGCCGAGACGCTGGCCTCCTATGGCGTCGAGATCCGCGACCATGCCCGCACCCATGCCGATGTGCTGCGCGCCGTGCCCGAGGCGCATCTGCGCTGGCTGGCGGCGCTGCCGCTGTGGCACCTGACCCCGCGGGCGCTTTTCGTCCATGCCGGCATCCGCCCCGGCGTCGACCTGGCCCGGCAGACCGAGCATGACCTGGTCTGGATCCGCAAGGGCTTTCTGGACGATGCCAGCAATCACGGCCTGCTGGTGGTACATGGCCACAGCCCGGTCAAGCGGGTGACGCATTTCGGCAACCGCCTGGCCATCGACACCGGCGCGGCCTATGGCGGGCCGCTGAGCGTGGTGGTCTTCGACGAAACCGGGCTGCATCTGCTGACCGATTCCGGGCGCGAGCCGATTCCCGCCCCCTGAGCCTGGCCCCTGAGCCCGGCCCTGTGGCAGGCCTGCCATTGCGCCGGCGGGAAATGTCTCAAATCCCCGGCATCCATTGACCGCCTGGCGGGAGGGGCCAAATATCAGCCTATGCGCCATGCGTGGCGCGTCAGGAGGTGCGGCGCCGTGCAGTCCCTTTCCGTCATGTTCCAGCTGGCCGGCGCCGTGGCGCTGCTGCTTTTCGGGCTTGGCCTGGTCCGCGACGGGATGGTGCGCGCCTTTGGCGTCCGGCTCAAGATGGCGCTGGGGCGGGGCACGCGCACCGGGTTGCGGGCCTTTGTCTCCGGGCTGGTGGCGACACTGGGCTTGCAAAGCTCGACCGCGACGGCGCTGATGACGGCCTCATTCGTGGATCGCGGCATGATCCGGCCGCGCATGGCCCAGATCGTGCTGCTGGGCGCCAACCTGGGCACGGCGCTGACCGCCTGGATCGTCGCCTCGGGGATCGAGGCGCTGGTGCCGGTGCTGCTGCTGGCCGGCTATGCCATGCGCGGCCAGTCCCGGCGCGGCTGGTCGGGCGGCGGGCTGGCGCTGATCGGCATCGCGCTGATGCTGCTGTCGTTGGGCCTGCTGGGCCATGCGACCGAGCCCCTGCGCGAATCCGCGGCCATGGCAGCCTTTCTGGCCATGCTGGGCAATGCCTGGCCGGTGGCGCTGGCCATCGCGGCGGGGCTGGCGGTGATCTGCTCGTCTTCGCTGGCGGTGGTGATGCTGGTCCTGTCGCTGGCCATGGATCCGGCCCTGACCGTGGTACTGGTGCTGGGCGCCAATCTGGGCGGGGCGATCCCGCCGGTGCTGGCCACGGCCGGACAGGGCATCGCGGCCCGCCGCGTCGCCCTGGGCAACCTGGTCGTGCGCGCCGTCGGCTGCCTTGTCGCGCTGCCCCTGGCGGGCCAAGCGGCGCAGGTGCTGACCGCCGTACCTCTGCCGGAAACCGGGCTGGCGGTCGAGGCGCATCTGGCCTTCAACCTGGCGCTCGCCGCGGCGATCTGGCCTTTTTCGGCGCTGGTCACGCGGCTGACCGGGCTGATCCTGCGTGAAGACGAGACCCCGCCGCCGATCGAGGCGCAGCTGCTGGACGGGCAGGCGCTGGACACCCCGGCCGTGGCTCTGGCTCGCGCCAGCCGGGCGGCGCTGGCCATCGGCGACGTGGTCGAACGGATGCTGCAACAGGCCCGCACCGCCTTTGCCCGTGGCGACGATGCGCCCCTGGCCGAGGTTTCGGTGCTGGAGGAGCGGGTGGACCGCATGCAGCAGGAGGTGAAAAGCTTTCTCTCCCGCCTGGGCCGCGAGGCGGGCGAGGATGAACGGCGCCAGGCCATCACCATCCTGGATTATGTCATCAACCTGGAACATGTCGGCGACATCATCGACAAGGGGCTCGGCCCCGAGATCCGCAAGAAGGCGGCGCTGGCCCTGCGCTTTTCCGACGAGGGCTATCGCGAACTGGACGGGCTGTTCCTGATGACCATAGAGAACCTGCGGCTGGCCCAGACCGTCTTCATGACCCGCGACCGCGACCTGGCGCGGCAGCTGATGGAGGAGAAGGTCGAGATCCGGCGGCTGGAGCGCATGTCCGCGCAGCGCCACCTGATGCGGCTGCGCGAGGGGCGGGCGGACAGCCAGCAGACCTCATCGCTGCACCTGGACATCCTGCGCGACCTGAAGCGGGTGAACGCGCATATCGTCTCGGTCGCGCATCCGATCCTGGACGAGGCCGACCTGCTGATCGAAAGCCGGCTCAAGCGGGGCTGAAGGCCGGATCGGGCGGCGCCATCGCGGTGACGCCGCCGGACCAATCGCGGGCCGCGGTCCTGGCGGAATCCGCCAAGCAATCCGGGGGCCCGGATCGGGTGCATGGCCCGCCGGGCCGGGCGGCGATCATGCATCGCTCCGGCGCGGAAACCATTTCTCCGGCCGGGCGGGCGCAGCGGCGCAAGGCATAGCCCTGGCCCCGGCGTGGCGGGTCTCCAGCGATCCATACGGCCGGCCGGCACCGGTGACGTGCAGCATTCTTCGCCCCGCCCCGCCCCGCCTCGCCGGGTCCGGGGCAGCGGCGCAAGGCCTGGCCGACCCTCGCGCCGCCGTTTCCGGGGGCGGATGCCGTT
Organism: Paracoccus pantotrophus; assembly: GCF_008824185.1. Lineage (NCBI taxonomy): Bacteria > Pseudomonadati > Pseudomonadota > Alphaproteobacteria > Rhodobacterales > Paracoccaceae > Paracoccus > Paracoccus pantotrophus. The sequence goes on along the minus strand of NZ_CP044426.1, from coordinate 1,480,856 downwards.
GGCCTGCCCCCGGCATGGTCCGGCCGCGGCGGCAAGCGGCAGGGCGATCTTGCCGCCAGCGGCGCCTCGGCCGCTTCCACGCCTGGTCGCCGCCCGCCGCAGCCTCGGCTTTCCGCACCCTGCGGGGCTTTGGCGCGCGATGCAGCCGCAAGCTCTTGCAGCGGCTCGGCGGGCTTGCCATGTTCTGTCCGGTTGCGCTGCCCGGAGGACGAGATGAGGACATGGATTGCCGCCCTGGCGCTGATGGCTGCGCCCGTTTCGGCCGAGGTGGTGGGCAAGGTCGGCGTGGACTGGGTCGGCAACGACATCATCATCGAGGCCATCCCCGATCCTCAGGTGCAGGGCGTGACCTGCCACCTGGCCTATTTCGACCGCTCGGTGATCGACCGGCTGAGCCAGGGCAACTGGTTCGAGGATCCGTCGAACTCGGCCATCGAATGCAGCCGGACCGGCCCGGTCACGATCGGCGACATCCGCCGCGGGCCGAAGGGCGAGGACGTGTTCAGCGCCTCGCGCTCGCTGATCTTCAAGTCGCTGCGGATCAAGCGGATCTATGACGAGGAAAACCAGGTGCTGGTCTATCTTGCCCATGCCGACCAGGTGAAGGAAGGCTCGGCCAAGATGTCGATCTCGACCGTGGCGCTGGAGCCGGGCGAGGCATTGCCGGCCCATTGAAGCTGCCGCCTGCCGCGGGGCCGGCGCGGTATCCGCGGAGGCTGTGCGGAAACTCGGAATCCATGAATGTGTCAAGAATGCTTTCCCTCGGGGGGCGCCCGGCGCATCCCCGAGGGGAACGTTTTCACGTCAACCATACCGTAGTAGAATATTGTCCCGAGGCGCTTACCGCCCAACCGAGTTTTCACACAGCCTCCGCGGCAGGCGGCCAGGCGCGCGGGGGGCGTGCGCTCCCGGATCGGCCGCCCCGTTCGTCCGCGCCAAAGATCAGGGTCGCTTTTGCGGAACGCCTGCCGGCTTGGCCGTTCGGATGCCTGGATCGGGCCGGCTGGCTGCGGGCGCGGATGGGCGCTGCCGCGCATGCCCCGGCCCTGGGGCGTCGCGACCCCGGAGCCGCTGCGGACCATGTCCCGGTTTCCGCGCAAGCTTCCGGCCGCCTTGCGGTTTGCGGCCCCACAGGTGGACAGCGCCGTGCGGTGGTTGTAAGAGCCGCGCCAAACAGGAACGGTGAGATGCGGATTCCGTCCAAGAGCGCGAAATACAATCTGGGCCAGGTGGTGCGCCATCGCGAACATCCGTTCCGCGGCGTGGTGTTCGACGTGGACCCGGAATTTTCCAATACCGAGGAATGGTACGAATCCATCCCCGAGGATTCGCGGCCGTCGCGCAACCAGCCCTTTTATCACCTCTATGCCGAAACCGAGGCGACCTATTACGTTGCCTATGTCTCCGAGCAGAACCTGGTCCCGGATCATTCGGGCGAGCCTCTGGAACATCCCGAGGTGACGGAGATGTTCGGCGAGTTTCAGGACGGCCGCTATCCGCTGCAATTCGGGCTGAACTGATTCAGGCCCCCCGGCGGCAGGAGCGACTTGCGCCGGCGGCTCGGCCACCGGGACGACGAAGGCCAGGAAATTCCGCCGCCCCTCGCGGAAATAGCACAGCGAGGCGGTCAGTTCCTGGATCAGGAACCAGCCGAAGCCGCCCTCGGGCAGCAGCAGGATCGCCTCGGCATCCTGGGGTGCCGGGCCGGTCCAGGGCAGGTCGTGCATGTCGAGGCACGAGGCCGGCAGCGGCCGGCCGTCATCCGTCACCGCGCAGGCGATGCCGCCGACATGGCGCGCGACGCAAAGATGGATCAGCGGCGCATGCGGCCGGCCGCCCAGCCGCACCGCCTCGTATCGGGTGCCGTGTTCGCAGATATTGTTCAGCACCTCGGCCAGCGCCAGCTCCAGCTTGGCGATCACCTCGTCCCCGGCGCTGCCGTCGAATCTTTCGCGCAGAAACAGCAGCGCGGCGCGCACGGTTGCCGGATCGGCGCGAAAGATGCGGTGGAGCATCGGCCGGCGGGGTGGCGGGGGCTGGCGAAGCCGCTTTCCGGCCGGTTCGGGAGACAGGTTCATCTTTCGGGGCCTTCGGGGCGCGCGGCGGGAATGTCTGCGGTCCTGCGGATGGTCAGCACCGTGTCCATCCGCGTCAGGTGAAACACCCGCTCGACATTCGGCGTCAGCCTGGTCAGCGTCAGCTTTCGCCCCGCGGGCATGGCCTTGTAGATGGCGATCACCGCGCCAAGTCCGGAACTGTCCATGAATTCGACCCCGCCCAGGTCCAGCGTCACCTGCGCGCCGCCGCCGGCGATCATGCCGCGCACCCGGTCCTTGAAGGCGGTGGCAATGGTGGCGTCGAGGCGTTTTTCATCGACGCGAATCGTTAGCCCGTCCGGCTGGGGCAGCAATGTCAGTTGCATTCTCGGTTCCGCTGTTTTCCGTGTGCTTGCCCCTGTTCTAGACCGGCAATCGTTACCGGCAGGTAAGCGTCTCACGGATTTCCGTGCAGGAAGATGCGAAAATAGCGCGAAATTTCATAAACCTTGCAGCGGACGCCGGACCAGCCCGAAAACCCGAGGAAGCGGGCTGGTCCCGCCGGTCCAGCCTCTACCGCTGCGCGAAGCCTAGGCCTCGCCTTCCAGCATCCCGTGCAGTTCATAGATCAGGTCCAGCGCCTCGCGGGCGCTGATCGTGTCGGGATTGAGGCTGCGCAGGCGCTCCTCCACCGCCGAGGGCCTGGCCTTGGCCGCCGGCGCGGGCGCCGGGGCGGCGCGGAACAGTGGCAGGTCGTCGAGCAGCGCGGCGGGCTTGCCCGTTCCCTGCCGCTCGCCGCTTTCCAACTGGTGCAGGATGTCGCGGGCGCGTTCCACCACCGCGGGCGGCAGCCCCGCCAGCCGCGCCACCTGCACGCCATAGGAGCGGTCGGCGGCGCCCTTCCTGACCTCGTGCAGGAAGATCACCTCGCCTTCCCATTCGCGCACCGCGACGGTGGCGTTCTCCAAGCCGGGCAGGCGGGCCGAGAGGCTGGTCATCTCGTGGTAATGGGTGGCAAACAGCGCCCGGCAGCGGTTCGTGGCATGCAGGTGCTCCATCACCGCCCAGGCGATCGAAAGCCCGTCCCAGGTCGCGGTGCCGCGCCCGATCTCGTCCAGGATCACCAGCGCATGATCGTCGGCCTGGTTCAGGATCGCCGCCGTTTCGACCATCTCGACCATGAAGGTCGAGCGGCCGCGCGCCAGGTCGTCCGCCGCGCCGACCCGGCTGAAGAGCTGGCTGACCAGGCCGATATGGGCACGGCGGGCGGGCACGAAGCCACCCGCCTGCGCCAGGATGGCGATCAGCGCGTTCTGGCGCAGGAAGGTTGACTTGCCGGCCATGTTCGGGCCGGTCAACAGCCAGATCGCCGGGGTCTCACCCTCGGTCAGGGCGCAGTCGTTGGCGACGAAAGCCTCGCCCTTGCGCTTGAGCGCGCGTTCCACCACCGGATGCCGGCCGCCCTCGATCACGAAGGCGCGGCTGGCATCGACCTCGGGGCGCACCCAGCCCTCGCCCGAGGCGAGATCGGCCAAAGCGGCGGTCAGGTCGATCTCGGCCAGCGCGCGGGCTGCCTGCCCGATGGGGCCGGCCCGGTCCAGGACGGCGCGGGCCAGGCGGGCGAAGATCTCGCGCTCGATCTCCAGCGCCCGGTCGCGGGCGTTGAGGATGCGGGTTTCCAGCTCGGACAGTTCGACCGTGGTGAAGCGGATCTGGTTCGCCGTGGTCTGGCGGTGGATGAAACGCTCGTTCAGCGGCGGGGCCAGCATCCGCTCGGCATGGGTCGAAGTGGTCTCGATAAAGTAGCCCAGCACGTTGTTATGCTTGATCTTGAGGCTCTGGACGCCGGTCTCGGCGATGTAATCGGCCTGCATCCGGGCGATGACGCCGCGGCCTTCGTCGCGCAACCGGCGGGTCTCGTCCAGATCCTCGTCATGGCCCGGCGCGACGAAGCCGCCGTCGCGGGCCAGCAAGGGGGGCTCGGCCACCAGTGCGTCGTCGAGCAGGTCGATCAGGGCGTCATGGCCGGTCAGGTCGCGCGCCGCCTCGGCCAGCACGGTGATTTCGTCGCAGCCCAGCATGGCGGCGATGGCCGCGCCCTGTGTCAGCCCGGCGCGGATCGCGGCTAGGTCGCGCGGCCCGCCGCGCTCCAGCGCCAGCCGCGACAGGGCGCGGTCCATGTCGGGCGCGCGCGACAGCGCCTCGCGCAGGTCGGCGGTCAGGCGCGGGTCGTCCACCAGATATGCGACGGCGGCCTGGCGGGCGTGGATTTCGTCCAGGTCGCGCGACGGCGCGCTGATGCGGCGCTCCAGCAGGCGCGCGCCGCCCGCCGTTACCGTGCGGTCGATGGCGGCCAGCAGCGAGCCCTCGCGCCCGCCCGACAGCGCCTGCGTCAGTTCCAGGTTGCGCCGGGTGGCGGCGTCGATCTGCATGGCGCCGCCAGGCGCCTCGCGCACCGGCGGGCGGATCAGCGGCATCCGGCCCTTTTGCGTCAGCTCCAGGTAATCGGCGATGGCGCCCATGGCGGCCAGTTCCGCGCGGGAGAAGCTGCCGAACCCGTCCAGCGTCTCGACTTGGAACAGCGCGCAAAGCCGGCGCGTGGCGGCGCTGCTGTCGAAGCTGCCGGCGGGCAGTTCGGTCAGCGCCGCACCGGCCTCGGCGGCGATCTCGTCGAGGTTCGAGCCCTCGGCGGCCAGCAATTCGCGCGGGGCGTGGCGGGCGAGTTCGGGGGCCAGCCGTGCCGGCGGACATGGCACGACGCGGAAGGCGCCGGTCGAGATGTCCACCCAGGCCAGCGCCGAATCCTCGCGCACGGTGGCGAAGCTCGCCAGGAAATTGTGCCGCCGCGCCTCCAAGAGCGATTCCTCGGTCAGCGTGCCGGGCGTCACCAGCCGCACCACGTCGCGGGCCACGACCGATTTCGAGCCGCGCTTCCTGGCCTCGGCCGGATCTTCCATCTGCTCGGCGATGGCGACGCGGAAACCCTTGCGGATCAGCGTCAGCAGGTAGGACTCAGCCGCATGGACCGGCACGCCGCACATCGGGATCGGTTCGCCCAGATGCGTGCCGCGCTTGGTCAGCGCGATGTCCAGCGCCGCGGCGGCGGCCACCGCGTCCTCGAAGAACATCTCGTAGAAATCGCCCATGCGATAGAACAGCAGCGCGCCGGGATTGGCCTCGCGGATCGCAAGATACTGCGCCATCATCGGGGTGGGTTGATCGCTCATGTCCAGCCTTGTCGCCTGCGGTCCCGTTCTTCTAGGGGATGCGCGGGCCGATGCAAACAGGATGCAGGCAGGTTGCCGAGGGAGCGCAAGAATCCCGGTGACAGCGGTCCCGTGTTGCGGCATCGTCTGCCGGGAATGCATTCGTGAGGCCGGGCGATGAAATCGTTGATTCTGGGCGCAATCATGCTGCCGTTCGCGGGCGTGGCCGTCGCAGCCTGCCCGGATGTCTCGTTGATGCAGAACGCCGCGCGCGGCTGGATCGCCGGCCAGCGCCTGCCCGACCCGCTGGTGCGCACGCTCGAGGACGGGGCCTGCGCCTATGCCACCTTCCGCAGCGTGCTGGAGGCGGAACTGGGCGCGCCGGTGGGGGTGAAGGTCGGCTTCACCTCGCGCCAGGTGCAGGAACGCTTCGGCGTGACCGAGCCGGTGGCCGGCGCGCTGTTCGCGCCGATGCTGCTGCCGGACGGGGCGCGGCTCAGCCTTGCGGGCAGCCGCGAGCCGTTCTTCGAGGCCGATCTGGTCGTGACCGTGGGCAGTTCCGCGATCATGCAGGCCCGCACCCGCGAAGAGGTGGCGGCGGCGCTGAAGGACGTGCGGCCTTTCATCGAACTGCCCGACCTGGCGCTGCAAAAGGACGTGGTGCCGACCGGACCCCTGATGGTGGCCTATGGCGTGACGCCCTGGCGCGGCGTGCTGGGCCGCGGCATCCCGATTTCCGAATTGCGCGATCCGGTCGCCGATCTGGCGGCGCTGACGGTGAACCTGAAGCTTGACGGCAAGAGCATCGGCACCGGCTCGGGCGAGATGCTGCTGGGCCATCCGCTCGACGTGGTGCTGTGGCTGGTCCAGCAGGGCCGTTACGAGCTGAAGCCGGGCTCGGTGATCTCGCTGGGCTCGCTGGGCGCGCTGCATCCGGCGCAGCCGGGCCACCGGGTCGAGGCCGAATACCGCATCGGCGGCAGGGCCATGAAGGTGGGCCTGGTGCTGGTGCCCTGAGCGGTCGGGGCCGGTCGCGGTTCCCTTGGGTCAACCGCGATAAAAACCTTTGCCAACAGGGGTGTTCCGTCGCAAGACTGTCACGGGGGGCCGCTAGGTGGCATCCAGCCGCCGATGGGGCGTGTTCTGGAACGGAGTTGACCGATGACCATTCAATCGACCGCGGCGGGACTGGCCGCGCTGAGCCTGTTGGCAGGTTCGGGGGCGGCCATGGCGCAGGATCTGGCGGCGCTGGAAGAGGCCGCCAAGGCCGAGGGCATGCTGACCACCATCGCGCTGCCGCATGACTGGTGCAACTATGGCGGCGTGATCGAGGGCTTCAAGGCGAAATACCCCGAGATCCGGGTCAACGAGCTGAACCCCGACGCGGGCTCGGCCGACGAGCTGGAGGCGATCCGCGCCAACAAGGACAACAAGGGGCCGCAGGCGCCCGACGTGATCGACGTGGGCCTGTCCTTCGGCCCGCAGGCCAAGGCCGAGGGGCTGATCCAGCCCTACAAGGTCGCCACCTGGGACACGATCCCGGACGATGCCAAGGATGCCGAGGGCTATTGGTATGGCGATTATTACGGCGTGATGGCCTTTGGCGTGAACAGCGACCTGATCGACGAGGTGCCGAAAAGCTGGAAGGATCTGGCCAAGCCGGAATACGCGAATGCCTTCGCGCTGGCGGGCGATCCGCGCGCCTCGGCCCAGGCGATCATCTCGGTCATGGCGGCGGGCATCGCCAATGGCGGCGAGCCGGGCGAGGCATCCGGCCAGAAGGGCATGGAACTGATGGCCGAGGTGCACAAGGCCGGCAATTTCGTGCCCGTCATCGGCAAGTCGGCGACCATCGCGCAGGGCGCGACGCCCATCGTCACCGCCTGGGACTACAACCTGCTGTCCTGGCGCGACAGCCTGAACGGCAACCCGCCGGTCGAGGTCATCATCCCCGAGGACGGCGTGGTCGCCGGCGTCTATGTCCAGGCGATCTCGGCCTATGCGCCGCATCCGAACGCGGCCAAGCTGTGGATGGAATACCTGTATTCGGACGAGGGCCAGCTGGGCTGGCTGAAAGGTTATTGCCACCCGATCCGCTTCAACGACCTGGTCCAGAACGGCAAGGTGCCGCAGGAGCTGCTGGACGCGCTGCCCCCGGCCGAAGCCTATGAGAAAGCGATCTTCCCGACGCTGGAGCAACAGGAGGCCAACAAGAAGGTCGTGACCGAGGGCTGGGACAGCGTCGTCGGCGCGGCGGTTCAGGAATAAGGCGCGGCGGCCCCGCCCGCACCGGCGGGGCCGTCCAGAACGGGCGAGGCGGAATGAGACAGATCGGCTGGAACTGGCTGGGCGTCCTGCCCTTTTTCGCCTTTGCGCTGCTGTTTCTGGTGCTGCCGACGATGAACATCGTCATCGGCGCCTTTCAGAACCCGCAGGGCGAGTTCACGCTGGCCAACCTGGCTGGGCTCGCCTCGCCGCGGATCGTGTCGAGCTTTGCCATCTCGATCAAGATCTCGCTGGCCTCGGCGCTTTTGGGCTGCCTGATCGGCTTTGCCATGGCAGCGGCGGTGGTCATGGGCGGCGTGCCGCGCTGGATCAAGGGGCCGCTGATGACCTTTTCCGGCGTCGCCTCGAACTTCGCCGGCGTGCCGCTGGCCTTTGCCTTCATCGCCACGCTGGGGCGGGTGGGGCTGGTCACGATGCTGCTGCGGCAATGGTTCGGCATCAACATCTATGCCATGGGCTTCAACCTGCTCAGCTTCTGGGGCCTGACGCTGACCTACCTTTTCTTCCAGATCCCGTTGATGATCCTGATCATCACCCCGGCGCTGGAGGGCTTGAGGCGCGAATGGCGCGAGGCGGCCGAGGTGCTGGGCGCCTCGACCGGGCAATATTGGCGCATGGTGGCGCTGCCGATCCTGTTCCCCTCGCTTCTGGGCACTTTCGCGCTGCTGTTCGCCAACAGTTTCGGGGCGGTGGCGACGGCCTATGCGCTGACCGGCTCGTCGCTGTCCATCGTGCCGATCATGCTGTTCGCGCAGATCCGCGGCGACGTGCTGCAAGACCCGCATCTGGGCTATGCCATGGCCTTCGGCATGATCGTCGTCACCGGGCTTGCGAACCTGGCCTATGTCGTGATGCGCACCCGCGCCGAAAGGTGGATGCGATGAAACGGGTCTGGTCCTGGGCGGCGCTGGTGGTCGGCGGGCTGTATTTCCTGCTGCCGCTGATCGGCACCATCGAGTTCTCGCTGCGGATGCGGCGCGGGGAATATTCGCTGGACGCCTATCGCTCGGTGCTGTCGGACCCGAATTTCCGCGCCACCTTCAGCTATTCGGTGGCCATGGCGCTGCTGACCATCCTGCTGGGGGTGCTGATCGTGGTGCCGACCGCCTATTGGGTGCGGCTGCGCCTGCCGCGCCTGCGCCCGGTGATCGAGTTCATCACCCTGCTGCCGCTGGTCATCCCGGCCATCGTCGTGGTCTTCGGCTATATCCGGCTTTACAACACCAGCTCGATCCTGCCGCTGACCGGCACGGCGTCGGGCACCAACCTGCTGCTGCTCTGCGGCTATGCCACGCTGGCGCTGCCCTATATGTATCGCGCCGTCGATACCGGGCTGTCCACGCTGGACGTGCGCTCGCTGACCGAGGCCGCGCAATCGCTGGGCGCCGGCTGGGTGCGGATCATCGGCCGGCTGATCCTGCCCAACGTGCTGGGCGCGGTGATGTCGGGCGCCTTTTTGTCCTTCGCCATCGTCATCGGCGAATTCACCATGGCGGCGCTGCTGAACCGCCCGGCCTTCGGCCCCTACATGCAGCTTTTGGGCGCCAACCGCGCCTATGAGCCGGCGGCGCTGGCGGTGATCGCCTTTGCCGTGACCTGGGGTTGCATGGGGGTGATGCAGCTGATCTCCCGCCTGTTCGGCACACGGATTCAACCGACATGAGCTTCCTGACCCTCGACCATCTGCAGAAATCCTTCGGACCGACCCGCGTCGTGCATGACTTCGACCTCGGCGTCGAAAAGGGCGAGTTCGTGTCCTTCCTCGGCCCCTCGGGCTGCGGCAAGACCACGGTGCTGCGCATGGTCGCGGGGTTCGAGACGCCAACGGCGGGCCGGGTGGTGATCGACGGGCGGGACGTGACGCGCCTGCGCCCGAACCAGCGCCAGATCGGCATGGTGTTCCAGTCCTATGCGCTGTTTCCGAACCTGACCGTGGCCGAGAACGTGGGCTTCGGCCTGCGCACCGCCGGCGTGGCGCGCGCCGAACGCGCCGGGCGCGTGGCCGAGATGCTGGCGCTGATCGGCCTGCCCGACCTGGGCGGTCGCTATCCCTGGCAGCTTTCGGGCGGCCAGCAGCAGCGGGTGGCGCTGGCCCGCGCGCTGGCGCCGCGCCCGCGCGTCCTGCTGCTGGACGAGCCCTTGTCGGCGCTGGACGCCAAGATCCGCGTATCCTTGCGCAACCAGATCCGCGAGATCCAGCAGCAATTGGCCATCACCACCATCTTCGTCACCCATGACCAGGAGGAGGCGCTGTCGATTTCCGACCGCATCGTGGTCATGCACAAGGGCGTGGCCGACCAGACCGGCACGCCGGCGCAGATCTACAACCAGCCCGCCACCGATTTCGTCGCCGGCTTCGTCGGCACGCTGAACCGCTTTCCGGCCGAGGTGCTGGACCCCGCCCGCGGCCTCGTCCGCGTCGAGGGGGCCGAGATCGCGCTGGACCGTTCCTTGCCCGCCGGCCCCATCACCCTGGCGGCGCGGCCCGAAAGCCTGCGCATCGCCCCCGAGGGCATCCCGGCCGAGATCGCCGGCGTCGAATTCCTGGGCTCGGTCCAGCGGCTGCGGGCACGGGTGGCGGGACGCGAGGTGGTGCTGGACCGATTCAACGAACCGGGGTCCGAACTGCCCCGGCCGGGCGCGCGGGTGTGCCTGGCGGCATCGCAGGCCGGATGGCTGGTTCTGCCGGGCTGAGGGGCGGGGCCTATTTCCGGTTTTTGCCGCGCATGGCCAGCGCCCGGCGCAGGTGGCCGGGCAGGATGGCGAAGCCCCTGGCATAGCGCAGGAACAGCCGGCGCGGATTGGACAGCATCCGCCACAGCCATTCCAGCTTGATCCGGCGCACCCATCGCGGCGCTCGGCGCTGGTGGCCCGACAGGAAGTCGAGCCCGGCCCCGATCGAGGCGAAGCCCACATCGCCAAGCGCGTCGCGGGCGCGGATGGCGAATATCTCTTGCCGCGGGGCGCCGAGCGCCAGGAAGCACAGCCGCGCGCCCGAGGCGCGGATGCGGGCGATGATCCCGGCCGCTTCCTCGCCCATCGGGTCGAAGGGAAAGCCCGGCGCATGGGTCAGCGCCACGCGCAGCCCCGGCACCGCCGCCTGCATGCTGCGCGCGGCCAGCGCCAGCGATTCGTCGCTGCTGCCGATCAGCGCCACCGGCAGGCCGGCCCGCGCCGCCTCGGCGGCCAAGGGCAGCACCAGGTCCGAGCCGGGCGCCAGCGCCACCGGCCGCCCGGCGATGCGCGACAGCCAGACGATGGGGTTGCCGTCGGCGCAGACCAGATCATGCGCGCCATAGGCGCGGCGAAAGCGGATGTCCTCGCCCAGCCTTTGCAGGTGATCGACGTTGATCGTGGCGATGGCGAAGCCGCGCCCCTCGGCCAGCCGCCGCCGCACCTCGGCCAGCAGTGCGGAAGAATCCCGGCAATTGACGCGGACGGCATTGCCGTCGGGAAAGCTGAAATGCATGATAAGCCCTCGGGTCCGGCCGGAATCGACGGCAGGATGTGTTGGCGGCGAGGGGATTGCAACGTCCTTCGCAGAGCCGGTCGACAAGGCGCGGGACGGGAGTCGGGCCATGCCCATATTCGCCTTCATGGTGCTGGTGACCTGGCCGGTGGTGGTGGCGGTGCTGTTTCAGCGCATGGAACGGGCGCAGGCGGTGATCTGGTCGATCTTTGCCGGCTACCTGCTGCTGCCGCAGCTGATCGAGATCGACCTGCCCGCCTTTCCCGGCCTGAACAAGCACATGGTCCCGGCGCTGGCCGCCGCCGTCATGGTCTATTTCGTCACCAAGGAGCGCGCCCGGAGCGAGCCCCTGCCGCCGCCCATGGGGGCTTGGGTCGTGCTGCTCCTGGCGATGAACTTCGCCTCGCCGATCCTGACGGCGTTGACCAATCCCGACCCGCTGATCGACGGCGTGACCTATCGGCCGGCCATGTCGATCAGCCAGGGCGTGGCCGACCTGATCGTGCAGACGCTGCTGCTGCTGCCCTTCTTTCTGGGCTACAAGCTGCTCTGGAATGCCAGGGGCGCCCAGCTCTGGGCGCGCAGCCTGCTGCTGGGCGTCCTGTGCTATACCGTGCCCATGCTGATCGAACTGCGGATGAGCCCGCAGATCAACGTCTGGGTCTATGGCTTTTTCCAGCACGATTTCGTCCAGACCATCCGCTATGGCGGCTACCGCCCCATCGTCTTCCTGGAACATCCGCTATGGGTGGCGCTGATGACGATGACCGCCTTCCTGGCCGCCATCGCCTTTGCCCGCAACGAACCGACGCGGCGCAACATCCTGATCGCGGTCTACCTGGCCTGCATCGTCTTCCTGTGCAAATCGGCAGGCGCGCTGGTGCAGTCGCTGATGGCGGCGCCGCTGGTGGCTCTGGCGCGGCCGCGCATGATGGTGCTGGCGGCGGCGCTGGTGGCCACCGCCGCCGTCTCCTATCCGACGCTGCGCACCACCCCCTGGATGCCGCTGCAGGGTATCGTCAACCTGGCCATGTCCATCTCGCCCGAGCGGGGGCGCTCGCTCGAGTTCCGGCTGATGAACGAGGAGGAACTGCTGGAGCGCGCGATGGAGCGGCCGGCTTTCGGCTGGGGCGGCTGGGGGCGGTCGCTGTTCTATGACCCCTATAACGGCCGGCTGACCTCGGTGCCGGACGGGCAATGGGTGATCCTGATCGGCGCGCGGGGCATCTTCGGCTACCTGGCGCAGCTTCTGCTGCTGCTGACGCCGATCCTGGCGTTGCTGCGGGCGATGCCGGGCGGCCGGCATCCGCCCCGCAAGGCCGAGATGGTGGTGCTGGGCGCGATCTCGCTGATGCTGGCGATGAACATGCTGGACCTGATTCCCAATGCGACCATGACGCCGCTGACCTGGCTGACCGCAGGGGCGCTGCTGGGCAATGCACGCCGGCTGCGGCAGGGGGTCTCCGATCCGGCCGATCTGCCGGCGGCCCAGCGGATTCTGCCTAAAAAGGCAGGCCTGCGGACGGTTTTATAGGTTGGTCCGAAGCGCCGGATTCGCTATGCCGGATACGCGCGCCAGTTGTTAAGTCATTGCTGCCCGCCGGGGCATTCCACGAGTTCAATGAGGCACCGCATGGTCTTTGACAAACCCGCCGTCGAAGACGGTGATATCGCTATCATCGGCATGGCCGCCCAGTTGCCGGGCGCCGCGGGGGTCGCCGAATACTGGGACAACCTGTGCCGCGGGGTCGAGTCGATCCGGCGCATCCCCGAGGCCGAGCTGATCGCGCGGGGCGAGTCGCGGGCGCGGCTGTCGGATCCGAACTATGTGCCTTCGGCCGGCATCCTCGGGCAGTTCGACGAATTCGATGCCGAGTTCTTCGGGCTTTCGCCCAAGGAAGCGGCGATCATGGACCCGCAGCACCGCAAGTTCCTGGAAACCTGCTGGCACGCGCTGGAGGATGCCGCCCACCCGCCCGAGCGTTTCGCCGGCAATATCGGCGTCTGGGCCGGTTGCGGCATGGGCAGCTATTACTATTGGAACGTCTGCTCGAACCGCGACCTGGTCGATGGCGTGGGCCATTTCCTGCTGCGCCATACCGGCAACGACAAGGATTTCCTGTCCACCCGCGTCAGCCATGTCTTCGACCTCAAGGGGCCCAGCATCAGCGTGCAGACCGCCTGTTCCAGCTCGCTGGTGGCGATCCACATGGCCTGCCAGTCGCTCAACTCGGGCGAATGCGACATGGCGCTGGCCGGCGGCGTGACCATCGAGCTGCCGCATGGCCTCGGCTATCTCTACAAGGAGAACGAGATCCTGTCGCCCGACGGCCATTGCCATGCCTTCGACCATCGCGCGCAGGGCACCGTCTTCGGCAGCGGCGCGGCGGTGGTGGCGCTGCGCCGGCTGCGTGATGCGCTGGCCGACGGCGATCACATCTGGGCGGTCATCAAGGGCTCGGCCATCAACAACGACGGCGCCGCCAAGGCGGGCTATCTGGCCCCAGCGTCGAGGGCCAGGCGCAGGCGGTGGCCGAGGCGCTGGTCATGGCCGGGGTTTCCTCGGACAGCATCGGCTATGTCGAATGCCACGGCACCGGCACGGCGCTGGGCGACCCGATCGAGGTGGCGGCGCTGAACCAGGCCTATGCGCGGGTCTCGGACGGCACGCGGCAGGGGCCGTGCCGCATCGGCTCGGTCAAGACCAATATCGGCCATCTGGATACGGCGGCGGGCAGCGCGGGCCTCATCAAGTCGGCGCTGGCGGTGCATCACGGCAAGATCCCGGCCAGCCTGAACTACGAGGCGCCCAACCCCGCCATCGACTTTGAGGGCGGACCGTTCCAGGTCAACGACCGGCTCAGCGACTGGCCGGTGCCGGGACCGCGCCGGGCCGGGGTGAACTCGCTGGGCGTCGGCGGCACCAATGCGCATGTGATCGTGCAGGAACCGCCGCTGGCCGAGGCTTCGGACGAATCCGACTGGCCCTTCCACATCATCGCCGTCTCGGGCCGCAGCAAGGCGGCGCTGGATGCCAATTCGGCCGCGCTGGCGGGCTGGCTGCAGGCCAATCCGGGCGTGGACATGGCCGACCTGTGCTTTACCCTGACGCAGGGCCGGCGGCAGTTCGACCGCCGGCGCGTGCTGGTCGCGCATGATGCGGCCGAGGCGGCGCGGCTTCTGGCCGATCCCGATCCGCTGCTGGTCTTCGATCACCAGCAGGCGGGCGATCCGGCCGAGGCGGTGTTCATGCTGCCCGGCGGCGGCGCGCAATATGCCGGCATGGCGCGCGGACTCTACCAGACCGAGCCGGTGTTCCGCGAATGGATGGACCGCGGCCTCGACCATATGGCGGCCACGCATGGCACCGACCTGCGCGCGCTCTGGCTGCCCGAGCCGGGCGCCGAGGCCGAGGCGGACCGCCGGCTTCTGCAGCCCTCGCTGCAACTGCCGCTGCTGATGATCACCGAATACGCGCTGGCGCAGCTGTGGATCAGCTGGGGCGTGACGCCGGCGGCGCTGATCGGCCATTCCATGGGCGAGAACACCGCTGCCTGCATCGCCGGCGTGATGAGCTTTCAGGATTGCATCGGCCTGGTGCGCCTGCGCGGGCTGCTGATGGACCGGGTGCCGGCGGGCGGCATGCTGTCGGTGCCGCTTGCGCCCGAGGATTTCGCCGCCGAGCTGGCCGAACTGGAACTGGACCTCGCGGCGGTGAACGGGCCGGGCCTGTCGGTGGTCTCCGGCCCTGACGCGGCGCTGGACCGCTTTGCCGAGCGCATGGCGGCGCGCGAGGTGGAATGCCAGCGCATTGCCATCTCCATCGCCGCGCATTCGCGGCTGCTGGAGCCGGTGCTGGGCGAATTCCGCGCCTATCTCGCCTCGATCCCGCTGAATGCGCCGCAGATCCCGATCATCTCGAACCGCTCGGGCCTGCCGCTGACGGCGGCCGAGGCGACCAGCCCCGACTATTGGGTCGCGCATCTGCGCGGCACCGTGCGCTTTGCCGACGGCATCGCGCATCTGGCGCAGGTGCCGGGGCGGGTGTTCGTCGAGGTCGGGCCGGGCCGGGCCATGCAGGCCATGACCAAGGCGCATCCGGCGGTCGCCGCCAACCAGGTGATCTCGACCCTGCGCCACCGCGATCACGCCACCGGCGACGACAGCTATTTCATGGCTGCGCTGGCGCGCTTCTGGGCCTGCGGCGGGCAGATCGACTGGGATCAGGTCTGGGGCGGTGCCCGGCGCCGGCGCCTGTCGCTGCCGGGCTATGCCTTCCAGCGCAGGCGCTATTTCATCGAGCGTTCGGCCAATGCCGCGGCGGAGACCGCCGAGGAACTGGCCCGGATCGAGGAGCCGGCGGACTGGGGCTGGCGCCCGGCCTGGAAGCTGGCATCGCCGAATATCGAGATCGGGCCGCAGGGGCCGGTCGCGCAGGGGCAGCGGAACTGGCTGGTCTTTGCCGACGATCTGGGCCTTGCCGAGCGCGTGATCGATGCGCTGCGGTCCCGCGGCCAGCGCGTCGCGGCGGTCGAGGTGGGCGATACCTTCGCCGATAAGGGCCAAGACCGCTTCACCCTTCCGGTCGAATCCGACCGCGAGGGCTATGAGATGCTGCTGGCCGCGCTGGCCGGGCAGGACATGGTGCCCGACCGCATCCTGCATCTGTGGTCGGTGACGCAGGGGGCGAAGTTCCGTCCCGGCTCCAGCCTGCTCAACAGCCAGTTGGAGCGCGGCTTCTTCGGCCTTTTGCATCTGGCCCAGGCCATCGGCGCCGAACTGCCGGATGCGAAGCTGGAGGTGATCGCCATCTGCAACGACGCGCTGCGCGTCGCCGACGAACCGGCGCCGGTGCCGGAAAAGGCCACCGCCGCCGGGCCGATCCGCGTCATGCCGCATGAGATGCCGAACGTCTCGGGCCGTCTGGTGGATGTGCGTCTGCCGGCGAAGGGGGGCCTGGAGGCGCTGGCCGCCAACCTGCTGGAGGAGGCGCTGGCCCCCTCGGGCGCCGCCGTCGCCGCATGGCGCGACGGGCGCCGCTTTGAGCAAAGCCTTGAAAAGGTCGCGCTGGAGGATGACGGCATGGCCGCCATCCCGCAGGGCGCGGCCTGCCTGATCACCGGCGGCTTCGGCGGCATCGGCCAGGCCATCGCCCGTGAGCTGGCGCAGCGCGGCGGCGCGAAACTGGCGTTGACCACGCGCGGCCGGGTGGATTCGCCGGCCGTCATGGCCTCGGTCCGGCAGTTGGAATCGCTGGGCGCCGAGGTGCTGGCGATCCGCGCCGACGTGACCAGCCCCGAGGACATGGCCCGCGCCGTGGCCGAGACCAAGGCGCGCTTCGGCAGCCTCGACGTGGTGCTGCACGCCGCGGGCGTGATCCGCGACAGCCTGATCGCCGCCAAGACCGACGACGAGGCCTGGGACGTGCTGGCGCCGAAGCTGCTGGGCACCCGCGCGCTGATCGAGGCGCTGGCGGACAATCCCGCCAAGCTGACGGTGCTGTTCTCCTCGACCTCCTCGGTGATCGCGCCGGCGGGGCAGGCGGATTACGTCGCCGCCAACGAATATCTGAACGCGGTGGCACGCTTGGCGCCCGCGGCGCTGGGCCGGGTGGTGGCGGTCAACTGGGGCGTCTGGGCCGATGCCGGCATGGCGGCGCGGGCGATGGGGCTCGACACCGCCTCGGCCGTCGCTGTGCCGCAGGGCCGGCCGCTCTTGGACGAAAGCCTGCCCATGCCGGGCGGGCGCGAGTTCCGCACCGCGCTGAAGATGCAGGACTGGATCATCGGCGGCCACAAGACCGCCCAGGGCCAGGCGCTGATGCCCGGCACCGGCTGGATCGAGCTGATCTCGGAAGCCGCGCTGGAATGCGGGCTGGCCCTGCCGCTGGCGATCCGCGAGTTGGAATTCCGCCGCCCGGTGCTGGTTTTCGATACCGCGCTGGTCAGCACCCGCGTCCTGCCCGAGGGCGATGCCATGCGCGTCGAGATCCTGGACGATCCGCAGGGCGAGCCGAATGTCTCGGCGCTGGTTTTCGGATTGCACGAGGCGGCGCCCGAGCCGCTGGCCGTCGGCGGGCCGTGGGATCGGGACGGGCAGGGCGCGGCGCTGCCTTCGGCGCAGGAAGGCCGGATGGATTTCGGCCCGCGCTGGCAGGTGCTGCGCCGCTATCGCATTGTCGGCGACGAGGGCGTGGCGGAGCTGTCGCTTGCGCCCGAATACGCTGCCGAGGCCGGGGAATGGCTGGCGCATCCGGCGCTTCTGGACATCGCCACCGGCTGGGCCATGCCGCTTATCAAGGGCTGGACGCCCGAGCATCTCTGGGTGCCGATGGGCTATGGTTCGATTCGGCTTTATGCGCCCTTGCCGGCGCAGGTCATCAGCCGCATCCGCAATGCCGGCGAGAACATCGACGCGCAGGGCATGGCGCAATTCGACATCACCCTGGCGGCGGCGGACGGCACGGTCTGCGCCGAGATCAAGGGCTTTGCCCTGCGCAAGCTGGCGGCGGCGATTGCCGCCACGCCGCAGGCGCGGGTGCAGCCGCCGCGCAGCCTGTCCCCGGCCGAGCGGCGCTTGCATCACAATATCAGCCAGGGCATCCCGGCCGCCATCGGCCCGGCCATGCTCAGCCGCGCCATCTCGACCGGGCTTTCTCAAGTCTATGTCTCGTCGCTGGACCTGCCGGCGCTGATCGCCGAGGCGGGGGTGGTCGAGGATGCCGCGCCCGCCGAGGGCGGCTTCGAGCGCCCCGACCTCGACAGCGATTTCGTCGAACCGTCGCCGGGCATCCAGGCCGAGCTGGCGGCGATCTGGTCCGAACTCCTGGGCATCGCCCAGGTCGGCGCCGCCGACAGCTTCTTCGACCTGGGCGGCCATTCGCTGATCGCGGTGCGCATGTTCGGCCAGCTGCGCAAGGCTTTCGGCGTCGACCTGCCGATCTCGACCCTGTTCGAGGCGCCGACCATCGCCGAATTGGCCGCATTGGTCGAGGAGCGCACCGGCCCGCGCGAGCTGGTCTCGCCCGACAACGTGCGCGAGCTGCCGGTCTCGGCCCGGCCGCGCTTCCGCTTCCTCGTCGATATGGGCGGGCGGGGCGAGGGCACGCCCTTCTTCATGGTCGCCGGCATGTTCGGCAACATCATGAACCTGCGGCAGCTGGCGCAGCGGCTGGGGCCGGACCGCCGCTTCTGGGGTATCCAGGCGCGCGGCCTTCTGGGCGACGACAAGCCGCATGAGGATTTCACCGAGGCCGCCCGCGACTATATCGAGGAACTGCGCCAGGTGCAGCCGACCGGCCCCTATCTGATCGGCGGCTTCTCGGGCGGCGGGCTGACCGCCTATGAGATGGCGCGGCAGTTGCGCGCGGCGGGCGAGGAGGTGGCGATGCTGGTCATGCTCGACACGCCCTTGCCGCTGCGCGAGCCGGTCAGCCGCAAGGACCGGCTGGCGATCCGCCTGGGCGAATTGCGCGAGGGGGGCGCGGGCTTTCTCTGGAAATGGCTGCGCGACCGCGTCGCCTACGAGTTCCAGCGCCGCAGCAAGGCCAGAGCGGTCGAGGCCGAGGTCGGCTCGGAGGCGACCGGCACCTTCCACGACCTCGCCATCGAGGCGGCTTTCCTGGCGGCGCTGCCCAAGATGCGGCTTTCGGTCTGGGCCGGACCGGTGGCGATGTTCCGCCCGCCGCTCGACCGGCGTTGGAAGGTGACGGGCGGGCGCTGGATCAATTCCGGCCGCGACTATGTGGTCGAGGACAATGGCTGGACGCCCTGGATGCCCGACCTGCGGGTGATCGAGGTGCCGGGCGACCACGATTCCATGGTGCTGGAGCCGAACGTGCGCCGCCTTGCCTCGGTTCTGCGCGAGATCCTGCGCGATGCCGATGCGGACGCCCCGGCTAGGGTCAAGGCGGCGGAGTGACCATGGACCAGGCCGCCACCCCGCCCAGCGTCCATGTCATCGTGCTGAACTGGCGCACGCCAGAGATGTCCTTGCAGGCCGCCGAGGCCGCGTTGCGCGAAATGCAGGGCATCGATGGCGGGCTGACCATCGTGGACAACGATTCCGGCGATGGCAGCTACGAGGCGATGCTGGCCGGGGCGCAGGTGCGCGGCTGGCCTTCGGATCGCGTCGCGGTGGTGCAGTCGGGCTGGAACGGCGGCTTCGGCGCCGGCAACAATCACGGCATCCGGCAGGGTCTGCCGGACGGGCGCCGCGCCGACCTGGTCTATCTGCTGAACTCGGACGCCATTCCGCAGCCCGGCGCGATCCGGGCGCTGGTCGACTATCTGGCTGCGCATCCGCGGGCCGGGATCGCCTGCTCGCGCTTGCGCGGCACCGATGACGTGCCGCATACCACCGCCTTCCGCTTTCCCAGCGCCCTGAGCGAGTTCGAGGCGATGAGCCGCACCGGGCCGATCTCGCGCCTGCTCAGCCGCAAGGTCGTCTCGCTGCCCCAGCCCTTGGTCTCGGGGCGGGTGGACTGGTCGGCGGGGGCGTCGATGATGATCCGCATGGAGGTGCTGGACCGCATCGGGCTCTTCGACGAGGGGTTCTTTCTTTACTACGAGGAAACCGACTTGTGCCGTCGCGCCGCGCTGGCGGGCTGGCAGACCCATTACGTCGTCGAAAGCCTGGTGCTGCATATCGGTTCGGTCAGCACCGGCATGAAGGAATGGCGGCGCGCGCCGGATTACTGGTACGACTCGCGCCGGCGCTATTTCGAGAAACATCATGGGCGGCTGGGTGCGCTTTGGGCCACGGCCGCCCATCTGGGGGGCGCGGGGGTGTTCCGCCTGCGCTGCCTGTTGTCGGGGCGCAAGCCGGACGGGCCGCCGGGCCATCTGGCGCAGCTGATGCGTCACGCCTTTCGTCCGCAACCAAAGCCCGTTCATGTTGAAAAGGGTAAGCCATGACGCAATTTTCCGCGATTCTGGTGGGTAACGAATCCCTCTTGCGCCACGCGGCCGAGACGCTGCTGGCGCGCGGGCATCGCATCCATGCGGTGGTGACGCGCAATCCCGACCTGCGCGACTGGGCGCAGGGCGCCGGTCTTGCGGTCGAGGATCAGGACGCGCCGATGGCCCCCGATGCGCCGCCTGCCGACTGGCTGTTCAGCGTCGCCAACCTGTCGATCCTGCGCCCCGAGATGCTGGCGCGCGGCCGGCTGGGCGCGATCAACTTCCACGACGGGCCGCTGCCGCGGCTGGCGGGGCTGAACGCCCCGGTCTGGGCGATCATCGGCGGCGAGGCGCAGCACGGCGTCACCTGGCACATGATCGAAGGCGGCGTGGACGAGGGCGACATCCTCACCCAGACCCTGTTCGAGATCCGCCCCGACGATACCGCGCTGACCCTGAACGCCCGCTGCTTCGCCCGCGGGGCCGAAAGCTTTGCCGAGGTGGTGGCGCAGCTGGAAGGGGCCGGCTCGCAGCGGGTGAAGCAGGACCTGTCGCAGCGCAGCTATGTCGGCCGCGACAAGCGCCCCGAGGCCGCGGGCGTGATCGATTTTGCCCAGCCGGCGGGGCGCATCTGCGCGCTGGTGCGCGGGCTCGATCATGGCGGCTACTGGAACCCGCTGGCCGAGGCCAAGGTCCGGCTGGCCGATGGCCGGGTGCTGGCAGTCACCGCCTCGGCCGGGACCGAGCCGGCCAGCGCCGCGCCGGGCACCGTGCTGGCCCTTCACGGCGATATCGCCACCATCGCCGCCGCGGATGCGGCGATCCGGCTGGTCTTTCGCGGCGAGCTGCCTCCGGTCGGCACGGTGATCCCGGCGCTGGCCGCCGAGGAGCGCGCGCGGCTGACCGATCTGGCCGCGCAGGCCGCCAAGCATGACGGCTTCTGGCGCGCGCGGCTGACGCGGATGAACCCGGCGGTGCTGCCGGGCGAGGGCTCGGGCGCGACGCAGCGCCTGCCCCTGCTGCCCGGCGATGCGCCCGAGCGCATCGCGCTGGCCGCGGCGCTGCTGGCGCGGCTGGCCGGACAGGCCCAGTTCGACCTGGCGCTGCGGCCGCAGGGCCAGCCCGAGGCGGCGGGCATCGTTGCCGACTGGCAGCCGCTGGCGGTCGAGGCGCCGGGCGAGCGCACGCTGGCCGATCTGGGACAGGCGCTGGCGGCAGAGATCGCCGATCAGGCGAAGCGCGGCTTCTTCATGGCCGACCTGCTGCACCGCGCGCCCGAGCTGCGCGACATGGCCACGCCGGATCTGGCGATCAGCCTGCATGCCGGCGGCCCGGTCAATGGCGCGGCGCTGACCGTGACCCTGGCCGGGGACGGCGCATGGCTGGACCACGACCCGGCCCGCGTCACGCCGGCGCAGGCGCAGCGGCTGGCCCGGGCGCTGGACGGCGGGCTGGCGCTGCCCGGCTCCACGGCGCTGCGCGACATCCCCCTGATGGACGCGGCCGAGCGCGAGGAGCTGCTGGTCGGCCGCAATGCCACGCAGCTGGATGTGCGGCTGGCCTGCATTCACGAGCTGATCGCGGAAAAGGCCGCCGAGAACCCCGATGCGGTGGCGCTGGCTTTCGAGGATCACAGCCTGACCCGCAGCCAGCTGGATCGCGCCGCCAACGCGCTGGCCGAAAAGCTGGTGGCGATGGGCGTCGGCCCGGACCAGCCGGTGGGCCTGTTCGCGAAACGCTCGCCCGAGCTGGTGATCGGCGCGCTGGCGATCTGGAAGGCGGGCGGCGCCTATGTGCCGCTCGACCCGGACTACCCCGCCGACCGCATCGAGCTGTACATCGAGGATTCCGGCGCGCGGGTGGTGTTGGTCCAGGACGGTCTGGCCGAGAGGCTGCCCGCGCATGGCGCGCAGGTGGTGGCCATTCCGACCGACCTGCCGCATGGTCTGGTGGCGGCGCCGGTCAACCAGGCCGGGCCGGAAAACCTGGCCTATCTGATCTACACCTCGGGCTCGACCGGCCGGCCCAAGGGGGTGATGGTCGAGCATCGCAACGTGGCGAACTTCTTCGCCGGCATGGATGTGGTGATCCCGCACCAGCCGGGCGATGCCTGGCTGGCGGTCACGAGCCTGTCCTTCGACATCTCGGTGCTGGAGATCTTCTGGTCGCTGGCGCGGGGGCTGAAACTGGTGATCGCGGGCGAGGAATCGCGGCTCGCCGTCTCCTCGACGCCGGCGCAGCCGCGCCGCGAGCCATCCGGCGGCATGGATTTCAGCCTGTTCTACTGGGGCAATGACGACGGCCCCGGCCCGAAGAAATACCAGCTTTTGCTGGAGGGCGCGCGCTTTGCCGACCAGAACGGCTTCGTCGCGGTCTACACCCCCGAGCGGCATTTCCACGCCTTCGGCGGCCCCTATCCGAACCCGGCGGTTTCCGGCGCGGCGGTGGCGGCGGTGACGAAAAACGTCGCCGTGCGCGCCGGCAGCTGCGTGCTGCCGCTGCATCATCCGGCCCGCGTGGCCGAGGAATGGGCGGTGATCGACAACCTGACCTCGGGCCGGGCGGGGCTGGCCATCGCCTCGGGCTGGCAGCCGGACGATTTCGTGCTGCGCCCGGAAAACGCGCCGCCGAACAACAAGACCGCACTGGCCCAGGGGATCGACCAGCTGCGCCGGCTGTGGCGCGGCGAGGCGGTCGAGTTCCCGCGCAAGGACGGCAGCCTGTTCGGCGTGGTGACGCAGCCGCGTCCGGTGCAAAAGGAACTGCCGCTGTGGATGACCGTCGCCGGCAACCCGGAAACCTGGGTCGAGGCCGGGCGGCTGGGCATGAACGTGCTGACCCATCTGCTGGGGCAAAGTATCGACACGGTCGCGGCGCGGATCAAGGATTACCACGCGGCGCTGCGCGAGGCCGGCCATGACCCGGCGCGCTTTACCGTCACGCTGATGCTGCATACCTGCCTGGCCGAGGATCGCGAGACGGCGCGCGAGATCGCCCGCGAGCCGATGAAGAACTACCTGAAAAGCGCCGCGGCGCTGGTCAAGCAATATGCCTGGGATTTCCCGGCCTTCCGCCGCCCGGCGGGCATGACCAACCCGATGGCCATCGACCTCGGCTCGCTCTCCGAGGAAGAGCTGGACGGCATCCTGGAATTCGCTTTCCTGCGCTATTTCGAGGATTCCGGCCTTTTCGGCTCCATCGAGGACGGCATCGCGCGGGTCGAGCAGCTGAAGGCCATCGGCGTGGGCGAGATCGCCTGCCTGATCGACTATGGCATCGCGCCCGAGCAGGTCATGGCCGGCTTCCCGCTGCTGGCGCGGCTGCGGGCCGAGGTGAACCCGCATGGCGCGGAACCCGAGGACGGCGATTTCTCGATCGCGGCGCAGATCCGGCGCTGGAAGGTGACGCATCTGCAATGCACGCCCAGCATGGCGCGCATCCTGGTCTCGGACCCGCAGGTGGCGGCGGCCATGGCCGGGCTGAAATGCATGATGGTCGGCGGCGAGGCGCTGCCGCCCTCGCTGCTGGCCGAAATCAGGGCGGCCACGCGGGCGCGGGTGCTGAACATGTATGGCCCGACCGAGACGACGATCTGGTCCACGGTGGCCGATCTGACCGATGCGGCCGAGGTGACGCTGGGCCGGCCCATCGCCAATACCCAGCTTTACGTGCTGGACGCCGACGGTGTGCCGGCCCCCCCCGGCGCGCCGGGCGAGCTTTGGATCGGCGGCCATGGTGTGACCCGCGGCTATTGGCGGCGCGAGGACCTGACTGCGGCGGCTTTCCGTCCCGATCCCTTCGTGCCCGCGGATCGCGGCGCGCCCTGGGGCGCGCGCATGTATCGCACAGGCGATCTGGTGCGCTGGCGCGAGGATGGCGGCCTCGACTATATCGGCCGGGCCGACCACCAGGTGAAGCTG
The DNA here is from genome assembly GCF_008824185.1 of Paracoccus pantotrophus. NCBI lineage: Bacteria > Pseudomonadati > Pseudomonadota > Alphaproteobacteria > Rhodobacterales > Paracoccaceae > Paracoccus > Paracoccus pantotrophus. Next base: position 1,457,039 of record NZ_CP044426.1, on the reverse strand, counting down.
CGCGGCTTCCGCATCGAGCTGGGCGAGATCGAGGCGCGGCTGGCCGCCCAGCCCGGCGTGCGCGAGGCGGTGGCGCTGGTGCGCGAGGATGCGCCCGGCGACAAGCGGCTGGTGGCCTATGTCACCGGCGCGGGCGAGTTGTGCGAGAAGGGGCTGCGCGAGGCGCTGCTGGCGCATCTGCCGGCGCATATGGTGCCGGGGCGGATCGTGCGGCTGGAAAAGATGCCGCTGACCCCGAACCGCAAGATCGACCGCAAGCATCTGCCGGTGCCGGGGGCCGTCGCCTCCGCTCCGGTGGCGGCGCCGACCGTCGAGGCCACCACCGCTGTCGCCGCCAACGCCCCGACCGAGGATCTGGCGCAGGCGGTGCAGGCGCTGTGGTCCGAGGTGCTGGGCGTCGAGCAGATCGGCCCGCGCGACAACTTCTTCGCGCTCGGCGGGCATTCGTTGCTGGCGATCCAGCTGCACCGGACCATGCGCGACCGGCTGGCGCTGCCGCGGCTGGGCGTGACGGATATCTTCCGCTTCCCGGTCATGGCGGATTTCCTGAAGCATGTCGCCTCGCTGGCGCCGGCTAGCACGGCGGCCGCCCCGGCGGTGCCCGCGCCTGCACCTGCGCCCACGCCCAAGCCTACGCCGCCAGCGGTGCCCGAGCCGGTTCTGGCGGCCGAGGATGCCATGGCCCGGCGCCGGGCCCTGCGGGCGCAGTTGCGCGGTGGGCGGTGAGCGGGGCGGCGGCGCTCGACGCGCTGGCACGGCGCCTGCTGCCCGCGGGTCATGGCTGCGCGGTGCTGCCGCTGACGGCCGAGCCGGCGCCGCTTTTGCCCGAGGAGGCGGGGGCCATCGCCCGCGCTGTCCCGAAGCGGCGGCGCGAGTTCGCCTTGGGGCGCATGGCGCTGCGCGCGGCGATCCGGCAGGCCGGGCATGACCTGCCGGCGGATCGACCCATCCCGGCGCGTTCCGACCGCCGGCCGGACCTGCCGCCGGGCATCCGCGCCAGTCTGTCGCATGGCGGCGATTACTGCATCGCCATCGCTGCCCCACCCGGCGGGGCCAGCGTCGGGGTCGATCTTGAGCCTTGCGGCCGCGCCCTTCCGGAAGGTCTGGCCGAGACCATCATGCCCTTTCGCCTGAAGGGGGCCGGGGATGCCTTGCTGGCCTTTTGCGCCAAGGAGGCGATGTTCAAGGCGCAATATCCGCTGACAGGTCGAATGCTGGACTTCCGCGCGGTCCCGGTGGTGATCGATGCGCTGCGGTTCCGCGCCTGCATGGGCGACCGGCTGATCGGCGGGCGCTGGGGGCAGGCGGCGGGCTATTGGCTGGCGCTCAGCCTGTGGCGCGGCTGAACAGCGCCGCCAGACGCCGGGCGGATTCGCGGATATCGTGGCGTTCCGTGACGCGGGCGCGGGCCGCGGCGCCCATGCGTTCCAGCGTGGCGTGGTCGGTTTCGGCGGCTTGCAGCATGGTTTCGGCCAGGGCCTCGGCATCGCTGGCGGGGACCAGCCAGCCCTCTTGTCCGGGGCGGACCAGTTCGGGGATGCCGGCGATATAGGTGGCGATCACCGGGCGGGCGCAGGCCATGGCCTCCATGATGACCACCGGCAGGCCCTCGGCGAAGCTGGGCGCGACCAGCGCATGCGCGGCCTCCATGGCGGCGCGCACGCCCGCCTCGTCCTGCCAGCCAAGCAGGCGGACGGCCTGGCCCATGCCCTCGGCGGCGACCAGCGCCTCGATCTGCGGGCGCAATTCGCCATCGCCGACCAGCGACAGGCGCAAGCCGGGGGCGCGGCGCCAGGCCAGGGCGAAGGCGCGGATCAGCAGGCCGAAGCCCTTCTGCTCGGCAAAGCGGCCGACGGCGACCATGTGGAACGGGCCGGGCGGCAGGGGCCGCGGCTGGGTCCAGCGGTCCAGGTCCAGGCCGCAATGCACGACATGGACCTTGTCCCAGTCGCCGGGCCCTGCCCAGCGGCAAAGCTGCGAGCGGCCATAGCTGCTGACGGCGACGCAGAACGCGGCCAGGGCCAGCTTTCCGCCCAGGTCCAGCGCCTGGATGTTGTCGAACTCCTCGGGGCCGTGGACGGTGAAGCTGAAGCGCGGACCGTCCAGCAGGCGCGCATAGGCGGCGACCCTGGCCGAATTGGTGCCAAAATGCGCATGGATATGCGCAAGCCCCAGTTCCCGTGCCCGGCCGGCCACCCGCGCCCCTTCGGCCATATAGATCAGCTGCCGGGCAAGGCTGCTTTCCCCGGCCCGTGCCCGGCGCCGCGCCAGCCGCATGGCGGCGGCGAACTGCGCCGGATTTGCCGCGCCCCGGCCGGCGAGATCGGCCAGAAGCCGGCCGGCCCCGGCCTCCAGCACCCGCTCGGTGCGGGCATGTTCGGCCAGGTCGGCGGGGTCGCTCAGAGCGCCGCTGTCGCCCCGCATGGCGAATCGGTGGATTTCAAGCCCCTGGGCCTCAAGCGCCGCGATTTCCCGCCGGATGAAGCTGTGCGAGGGGCGGGGGTAGGTATTGATCAAATAACCGATTCGCAAGGCGGCGATCCCTTTCCCAAGAAAAAAAGCCCTCGGGCCGCGTTATTGGCCGAGGTTTTCGGCTGGTTGGCGCTTATTTTTGCTGAACAATGGGCGGATATGCCGTATTACCGCAAGACGCACCAAAGTTTGTCTAGCGATTTCCGGTTTCTTTGGCACTATTGATCCGAGGATTTGTACATTTGAGGAGAAAACCTCTGACTGGCATCCTGACCCTTGGTGTCGCAATTGCCTTGGCCAGCGCGCTGATCGGGTTTGCCGCCTTCGATCTGCCGTTCTGGGCCGCGCTGCTGATCTATATCGTCAGCGGAACGGCCGCTATCCTTTTCATCGCCTGGCGGCGTTTCAGGTGCGTCGAGCGGCACGAGATGCAGGCCGAACGCGGCCGCACCGTTCAATAGCCGGTGCAGCGCAGCACCACGCCCACGGTCCTGGCGATGATGGCGACATCGCTGCTGAAGCTCAACTCGGCTGCATAGCGCGCGTCGAAAGTCGCGCGGGCGGCGAAGGTGCTGTCATTGCGGTCCGAGATCTGCCACAGCCCGGTGACACCCGGCCGCAGATGATAGTAATCCGCCCCCGGATAAAGCGGTGCCTGTTCGATCATCATCGGCCGCGGGCCGACGATGCTCATGTCGCCGCGCAGCACGTTCCACAGCTGCGGCAACTCGTCCAGAGAAGTCTTGCGCAAGAAGCGGCCAGTCGAGGTGATGCGCGGATCGTTCTTCAGCTTCTGCGTCAGATCCCATTCCGCCCTGGCCTCGGGATTGGCGGCCAGGTATTCCGCCAGCCGCCGATCTGCATCCTCGACCATGGTGCGCAGCTTCCACAACCGGAAGCTGCGGCCGGACCGGCCGACCCGCAACTGGGTGTAGAAAGGCTTCTCGCCATGCCACAGGATCACCAGCGCCAGGATCAGAACCACCGGCACTACAATCGGCACCGCCAGAAGCACGGCGGTAATGTCCAGCGGCCGCTTGATAAAGCGCGAGTAAAGGGAGCGGGCCCCCAGGGGTTGATTGGTGTTTCCGTTTGCGGCCGTTTGCAGCACCGGGTCGATTGTCTCGATATCGAAATCCGTGGTGTGCCGCATTTCAAAACCCGCCCTCATCACTACACTCGCAGTATAGCTGTGCGTTTGAATAAAACTAGAACGAATTTGGACACTGCCGAAAAGTATAGGTTCGTTTAAAAACAATTGGTTGCAAATGATTTTTGATCGGGAGGGGCCGCCTCTGCCCTGGGTAATCATATTGAGCAAAACCCGAGGATTTTACTGAACGGGCGGCATTCCGGTTGTTGCGGCTTTATATTGGCAACTATCGGTTGAATTGAGTGGATTTCGCCATGCCGGAATGCGATGCTGGGCAAAGGCAATTCGCAATCGAAGGTTGTTGATATGGCGGGTGTGATGCAATTTTTAATTGAAAGCGTCTCGGCTTTCTACATCGGCCACAGCCTGGTCGGCACGACGCTGCCGGGCATGATGCAGGGCCTGCTGGAAGAGCCGGTGGAAATGCAGATCCTCAACGGCGCCCCGCTCGAATGGCAGTGGAAGGAGGCGCATCACGCGCAGGGGGTGAACGGGCGCGAATGGCTGCCCGACCATGCCGTGGACGCCCTGGTCATTACCGAGCGCGTGCCGCTGGCCCCGGCGATAGAATATCACGACAGCCTTGGCTATGCCGCGAAATGGGTCGAACTGGCGCGGCAGTCCAATCCCGGGGTCAAGCCCTATCTCTACCAGACCTGGGATTATATCGACCCGGATTCGACACGGCCGTGGCGCGACCGCATCCTGGCGGACCTGCCGCAATGGCAGTCGATCGCCGATCACGTGAACCTCGACCTGCCCGAGGGGGCCGAGCCGATGCGGCTGGTTCCGGTGGGGCTGGGCATGGTGCGGCTGCACGATGCCGCCGAAGCGGGCAAGGTTCCTGGCGCGACCTCGATCCGCGACTTTTTCGGCGACGACATCCATCCGACCGAGCAGGGCGGGTCTTACTACATCGCCATGATCCATTACGCGACCCTGACCGGCAAAAGCCCGGTCGGGCTGACCAACCGTATTCCCGGCGGCAGCGGTCCCTATCCCCTCGTGCCCAAGGAGCAGGCCGCCGTGCTTCAGGAACTTGCCTGGCAGGTGGTGCAGGAGTTCGCCGCCGACTAGCGGCCGCGCGCCCATTCCTGGCGGTTGCGGCCCAGCCGCACCGCCAGCGCCACGGCGGCATAGGCGGCGAAACCCGGCGGATCGGCGGCGGCCAGCCGGGCGAGTTCCGCCCTGCCGGGGCGGACATGGCCCTGGCGCGGGGGCAGGTCGGGAAACAGCCGGGCGATCTCGGCCACGCCGGCGTCCTGGCGGCGCCGGACCCGGACCAGCGGCCCGAACCCCTCGGCCAGCGGCCATTCATAGGGCTCGTCCACCAGGAAACGCTCGGTTTCCGCGAATTGCAGCCGGGCGAAGGTGTCGTCCGAGATGACCTGCGGGAATGCCCCCCAGCGCGCGCGTCCTGCTTCGTTCACCGCGAAAAGCCCCGCGCCGGTGACGCCTTGGGCCACGAAGGGCAGCTTCTGCCAGAACCGGGCATAGGCGCGCGACACGGCGCTGCGCGCCGGTGCGACCACCAGCCGCCCGCCGGCATAGCGCGGCACGTCCGCGTCCAGCACGCGCATGATTCCCGACAGAAGGCGCGGTCCCATGCGGATGTCGGCGTCCAGATACAGCCGCACGCCCGGCCCGGCGCAGCCGTCGCCGTGGTTCAGCGCGCCGATCTTGCCGCCCTGCGCCAGTTCCTCGACCCGCAGCCGCCAGCCGCGCGCGGCAAAGGCCGACACATGGGCGCGGGCGCGCGCGGCGGTGTCATCGCGGCAGCCGTTGGCGACCAGGATCAGCTCGACCGGGCCGCCATGGTCCTGGCCCAGGACATGATCGAGGCAGGCGTCGATATAGGCGGCCTCGTCATGGGCGGGCAGGATGATGGTGCAGGGGGTCATCGGGTCGGCGCCGGGCTTTCGGACGGGCCGCGGCCGAATCGAGCGGCCCGGCAATCGGGGGCCGCGAATTGCGCGCCGGGGCCGACGGCCGGCGGCAACAGGGGCAAATGGCCGCGCGACGCCGGGAAATGCCGGGCATTGTCGGGATCGGGCCGGTTTTGGGTTGTCGCATTCATGGCCCCGACGCTACCATGCCGCTGCCGGGAAAGTCACCGGCAGGCCGCCGGCCTTGGGACGGCGCCGTTTCACCAGAGGCAGAGGGGCAACAGGTTTGACGCCCGCGAAAGGGAACGACCCGGACAGGATGCCGGTTGGACAGGCTGCGCGCGATGCGGCGCAGGGCCATGTCTCCAGCAAGTTCATCCGGCGCGAGGCGGCCCTGACCGCCATGGACGCGAAACATGCCAAGATCAGCGCGCAGCGGTTTTCGCTGTTGCGCACCCGCATCCTGCGCGAGATGCGCAGCCGCGGCTGGAGCAAGCTTGCCGTGGTGCCGGTGACGCAGGGTGCTGGCGGCACCTTCGTCGCGGTGAACCTGGCCCTGGCGCTGGCCCGCCAGCCGCATACGCAGGTGACGCTGATCGACCTGGATCTGGGCAGCCCCAGCGTGGCCGGCCAGCTGGGCATTCCGGGCTGCAGCGCGGTTTCGGCCGCGCTGGCCGGGGGCGGCGATCTGGACGCGCTGGTCTCGCGCGTGGACGAGGCGCCGAACCTGTCGGTCCTGGCCCCGGACCGGGCCGAGCCGGACGCGGCCGAGCTTTTGCAGGACGAGGCGCTGGCCCAGGCCATGCGGCGGCTGCACGACCGCCACCCCGCCCGGATCGCGGTCATCGACACCGCCGCCCTTTTGGGCGAGGATGCGGCGCTGGCCGCCCTGCCGCTGGCCGATGCGCTGCTGCTGGTCGCCGACGGGCGCCGCGGCACCGCCTCGGACATGGCGGAATGCGAAAGGCTGCTGGTCGGCATGCCGCCGGTGATGGGCGTGGTCCTGAACAAGTCGGAAGACTGAACAACGAATAGACAGGGTTCAAGATTTGGGACCGATTCAATCCTTGCAGGATCTGATCTCGATAATCTGGCGGCGCTTGCCGCTGGTGCTGACGATCGTGGTCCTGGGCGTGCTGACCTCGTTCTACCTGATCGTTTCCTCGCCCCGCGTCTACGAGGCCTCGGCGGTGATCCAGCTGGACATGCCGGCCGCCATCGACCAGGGCAGCGACAGTTCGCTGCCTGCCTCGCGCCGGGTGCAGCTGATCGAACAGCGCCTGATGGCGCGCGCCAACCTGCGCGAGGTGATCGAGCGGCTGGGGCTGTTCGCCGGCACCCCGCTGAGCGAGTCGGAAAAGCTGGTGGCGCTGCGCAACTCGACCCGGATCGAAAGCATCGCCGCCCCCGGCGTTTCGGTCGATTCCCGCATGTCGCTGGCCGCCATCGTCATCACCGCCCAGGCCGAGACGCCGACGACCGCGGCCGCCATCGCCAATGACTTCGCCAACAGCGTGGTCAACCGCGACCGCGAGAACCGCCAGGCCCGCATCCTGGAGGCGCAGGAATACCTGCGCAGCGAGGAACGCCGTCTGAACGAGCAGTTGTCCGAACAGGAGCGCAAGCTGGTCGAGTTCAGCGCCCGCAACGAGGATGCGCTGCCCAGTTCGCAGGAATTCCTGCAGACCCAGCTGGCCCAGCTGACCGAGACCGAGACGGCGCTGGACCGCGACATCATGACCTTGCAGCGCGAGCGGTTGTCGCTGGAGGCGGGGGGGCTTGCGGCCGAGGCCCGGCCCTCGGCCTCGCTGGTGCAGCAGATCCGTACCGCCGAGATCGAACTGGCGCAGGCGCGCCGGACGCTGGCGCCCGACCATCCCGAGATCCGGCGGCTGGAGGAAAACCTGAAGCTGCTCAACAGTGGCACCGGCAGCGGCGGACCGGACGTGGTTCGCCGCCAGGCCGAGCTGATCGAGGCCCAGCTGGCCAGGCTGAACGAACAGAAGGCCGGGATCGCGTTGCGCCGCACCGAGATCGACCGGGCCCGCGCCCGCGCCCCCGAGGTCAGCCGCGAGCTTGAGGCGATGACCCGCCAGCAGCGCCGGTTGCAGGACCGCTATAACGAGATCTCGCGCCAGCTGGCCCAGGTCGAAACCCAGCAGATGCTGATGCAAAACGACCAGGCCGAGCGTTTCGTGCTGCTGGAGCGTGCCTTGCCGCCGGAATATCCCGCCATGTCGAACCGCAAGAAAAGCGCGGTGATGGGGGCAGGGGTCAGCGTCGGGCTGGCGCTGGCCGCGGCCTTTGTCCTGGAGTTGCTGAACCCGGTCTTGCGGCGCAGCGAGCAATTCGCCCGTGCCACCGGAACCCGGCCGGTGATTTCCTTGCCCTATCGGCAGACGGCGGCCGACCTGCGCCGGCGCCGGCTGCGCAACATCTATATGGTCCTGCTTCTGGTGCTGGGCGTCCTGGTCGCGCTGTGGATGATCGGCAAGGTGCCCGGCCTGCCTTCGCCCGGCGTCGTGCCGATGCCGACCGACGGGATGGGCTGATGAGCGGGCAGGGCGGAAGCGAAACCGCCGCCGCGCCGGGCCGCAGCTTCGCCTCGCGGGCCCTGGGCAGCGGGGCCTGGTCCATGGCCAATTTCGGCCTGGGCCAGATCATGCGCCTGGGCTCGAACCTGATCCTGACCCGCATCCTCAGCCCCGACGATTTCGGCCTGATGGCGCTGGTCACCAGTTTCCTGATCGGCCTGACCATGTTCAGCGACATGGGCTTCGGCCCCTCGATCATGCAGAGCAAGCGCGGCGACGAGCCGGATTTCCTCGACACGATCTGGACGCTGAAGATCATCCGGGGCTTCCTGATCTTCGGCGCGGCCATGGTCATGGCCTGGCCGTTGGCGGTCTTTTACGACGCGCCGCTGTTCGGCTGGGTGTTTCCGGCTGCGGCCTGCTCGATGATCGTCGGCGGCCTCCTTCCGACCCGCATCGACACGGCCGCGCGCCATTTGCAGCTGGGCCGGCTGACGGTGATCGAGCTGTGCAACCAGCTGATCGGCATCCTGCTGACCGTCGCCGCGGCGCTGATCCTGCAATCGGTCTGGGCGCTGGTCTGGGGCAATGTGCTGGGCGCGCTGGTCCAGCTGCTGATGTTCCGGCTGTTCCTGCCCGGACACCGCAACCGGCTGCGGATGGAGCCCGAGGCCCGCGCCGAGGTGATGAAATTCGGCAAGTGGATCTTTTTCAGCACTATCTGCGGCTTCCTGCTGTTTCAGGGCGACCGGATCATCCTGGGGCGGGTGCTGACGCTGAACCAGCTGGGCATCTACAATATCGGCCTGTTCCTGGCCACGGTGCCGGCCATGCTGGGGTCGTCGATCGCCGGGCGGCTGTTCATCCCGATGTATCGCCAGCATCCGCCGGCCGAAAGCGCCGAGAACGCCCGCATCCTGGCCCGTACCCGCGCCGGGCTGACGGCGCTGCTGCTGGCGGTGGCGGTGGCGCTGGCCTGGGCCGGCCCGCCCCTGGTCGAGCTGCTCTATGACCCGCGCTATGCCGCGGCGGGGGGCATCCTGGTCGCCATCGCCTGCATCCAGATGCTGCAGGTCATCCCGCTGAGCTATGAATCGGCGGCGCTGGCGGCCGGGGATTCACGCGGCTTCTTCGTCGTGCAATCCACCCGCGCGGCGATCTATTTCGCGCTGGTCGCGGGGGGGGCGGTGCTTTACGGCCTGCCGGGGCTGTTGATCGGGCAGGCGCTGGCGCAGCTGTTGTGCTATCCGGCGACGGTCTGGCTGGCGCGGCGGCATGGTTGCTGGGATCCGCGCCACGACCTGATCGCCGCCGCACTCGCCCTTGTCGCGGCGGCGACGGCGCTGAGCGGCCATCGCGATGCAGTGCTGGCCGCGATGTCCCCCTGAGGCGTGCCGGCCGGCATTTTACCCCTTCCGGTTCCGCGTGGCCTGGCGCTATTGCTGCCGGAACGTCACGAGGAGGAGGCACCGGATGAGCGACGACAACACCCCGCGCAAGTCCCGCATCACGCGGGAAGAGGCTCTGGCCTATCACCTGGAACCCCGTCCGGGCAAATACGACATCGTGGCCTCGACCCCGATGGCGACGCAGCGCGACCTGTCGCTGGCCTATTCCCCCGGCGTGGCGGTCCCGGTCGAGGCCATCGCCGAGCGGCCCGAGACCGCCTATGACTATACCGTCAAGGGCAACATGGTCGCGGTGATCTCGAACGGCACCGCCATCCTGGGGCTGGGGAACCTGGGCGCGCTGGCCTCGAAGCCGGTGATGGAGGGCAAGGCGGTCCTGTTCAAGCGTTTCGCCGATGTGAACGCGATCGACATCGAGCTGGATACCGAGGATCCGGACGAGATCATCAATGCGGTGCGGCTGATGGGCCCGACCTTCGGCGGCATCAACCTCGAGGACATCAAGGCGCCGGAATGCTTCATCATCGAGCAGCGGCTGAAAGAGGTCATGGACATCCCGGTCTTCCATGACGACCAGCACGGCACGGCGGTGATCTGCGCGGCGGGGCTGATCAACGCGCTGGAACTGTCGGGCAAGAAGATCGAGGACGTGAAGATCGTGCTGAACGGCGCCGGCGCCGCCGGCATCGCCTGCCTGGAGCTGCTGAAATCCATGGGCGCGCGGCATGAGAACTGTATCATGTGCGACACCAAGGGCGTGATCTGGCAGGGCCGCACCGAGGGCATGAACCAGTGGAAATCCGCCCATGCCGTCGTGACCGAGGCGCGCACGCTGGACGAGGCGATGCAGGGCGCCGACGTGTTCCTGGGCGTCTCGGCCAAGGGAGCGGTGACGCAGGACATGGTGCTGTCCATGGCCGAGAACCCGGTCATCTTCGCCATGGCCAACCCCGATCCCGAGATCACCCCCGAGGAGGCGCATGCCGTCCGCCCCGACGCCATCGTCGCCACCGGCCGCTCGGACTATCCGAACCAGGTCAACAACGTCCTGGGCTTTCCCTATCTGTTCCGCGGCGCGCTGGACATCCATGCCCGCGCCATCAATGACGAGATGAAGATCGCCTGCGCCCGCGCGCTGGCGGAACTGGCGCGCGAGGACGTGCCGGACGAGGTCGCCGTCGCCTACGGCCGCAAGCTGCAATTCGGCCGCGACTACATCATCCCGACGCCCTTCGACCCGCGGCTGATCCATGTCGTGCCGCCGGCGGTGGCGCGCGCGGGGATGGATACCGGCGTCGCCCGCCGCCCGATCATCGACATGGAGGGCTATGTCCAGTCGCTCAAGGCGCGCATGGACCCGACCGCGGCGATCCTGCAGGGCATCCATGCCCGCGCCCGCCAGGCCCAGGCCCGGATGATCTTTGCCGAGGGGGACGACCTGCGGGTGCTGCGCGCCGCCGTGGCCTGGCAGCGCGGCGGCATGGGCCAGTCCATCGTCGTCGGCCGGGAAAGCGACGTGCGTGAAAAGCTGGAGGCCGCCGGCCTGGGCGACGCCGCGCGCGAGATCACCGTGGTCAATGCCGGCAATTCCCGCCATCTCGAGCAATATCACGAGACGCTTTATGCCCGCCTGCAGCGCAAGGGCCATGACCGCGAGGACGCGGTCAAGCTGGCCAATCGCGACCGCCATGTCTTTGCCTCGCTGATGCTGGCGCATGGCCATGGCGACGGGCTGGTGACGGGGGCCACGCGCAAGAACGCGCATGTGCTGGCCCAAATCGGCACGGTCTTCGACGTGACCCCGGCCGACGGCGCGGTGGGCATCACCGCGGTCCTGCACAATGGCCGGGTGATCCTGATGGGCGACACGCTGGTCCATGAATGGCCCGAGGCCGAGGATCTGGCCGACATCGCCACCCGCGGCGCCCATGTCGCGCGCGGCCTGGGGCTGGAGCCGCGCGTGGCCTTTCTGTCGTTTTCGAACTTCGGCTACCCGATCAGCGAGCGCGCGGTGAAGATGGCCCATGCGACCGAGGTGCTGGACGCCCGCCGCGTCGATTTCGAATATGAGGGCGAGATGACCGTGGACGTGGCGTTGAACCCGTCGCAGGCGGCGAAATACCCGTTCTCGCGGCTCAAGGGGCCGGCCAATGTGCTGGTGGTGCCGGCGCGGCACTCGGCCTCGATCTCGGTGAAGCTCTTGCAGGAAATGGCCGGGGCGACGGTGATCGGGCCGATCCTGACCGGGGTGCCGCAGCCGATCCAGATCTGCTCGACCGGTTCGACGGTGAACGACATCCTGAACATGGCCGCCATCGCCGCGGGACGGCTGGGACAGGTGAAGTAACCCGCCCCAAACCAAAGGCGCCCCCGGATCGGGGGCGCCTTGCCTGTTGCGTCGGGATCAGAACCGATACGAGGCGCGCAGCTGCACCAGATCGGTGTCCAGGTCGCGGCCGCTGATGCCGGTTTCGTCCTCCAGCACGTCCTTGAAGTCGCTGCGGCTGTATTCCGCGCCGACGGTGAAGCGCTCGGTGACTTTGAAATCGGCGCCGAGACCATAGGTCAGCCCGGTTTCCGAGAAATCATCGACCGAGATCTTGGCCGCGCCCAGCGTGACATAGGGCAGGAAGCGGCCCATGTCGGCACCGGCACGCAGCCGCAGCCGGGTCAGGTCGCCGTCGTCATAGTTCTCGTCGGGCGAGATCTTGTTGTAGTCCAGTTCGCCGCCCAGCACGAAGCGGCCCAGGTCGTGCTGATAGCCCGCATGCAGGCCATAGCCGTCGTAATCGCCGAAATCGGCCAGCGCGCCGCGATTGCTCAGGTCGCCGCTGCCCTTGCCGTATTGCAGACCGGCATAGAAGCCCGTCCAGTCGCTGTCCGAAACGGTCGTCACGGGCGCCGGTGCCACGACCGGCTGCTCGACCACGGGGGCGACATAGCCACCCGCATAGGCGCCACCGGCGATCAGCGAAACCAAAGCTGCGTATCCGACTTTCTTCATGGTGTTCTCCATTTAACTCGGACCGTCTGCCTACCACCCGGGGCCGGGATTGGAAGGCTTGGCGGGGTCGTGGCACGGACAAGTGACGGCCCGTTAGCCGCAGGGATGAAAGGCGATGAAAAAAGCCTGCCGATACAGGGGCTTCGCGCTCAAGCCGGCGTGATTGGGCGTGATGCGCGGTCAGAGATTTTGTCTAACAAATTGATAATGAACGAGTTTCAGCTTCCGGTTTCGTCGATCTGCCCAAAGCATTCGCCGCGCTCGGCCTGGCGCTGGCGTTCCCGGAAACGGGCGCGGTCGGCCTCGCTATATTCGCCCGCGCAGCGATGGCAGCAGACGCCGGGCTCATATTCCGGGCGGGTGCGGTCCTCGGGCGCCAGCGGGCGGCGGCAGGCGTGGCACAGGTCGTAGCGGCCCTGCCGCAGCCCGTGGCCCAGGCTCACCCGCTTGTCGAAGACGAAGCATTCGCCGCGCCACAGGCTTTCCTCCTCGGGCACCTCCTCCAGGTATTTCAGGATGCCGCCCTTGAGGTGAAAGACCTCTGCCACGCCCTCGCCCAGCAGGAAATTGGTGGATTTCTCGCAGCGGATGCCGCCGGTGCAGAACATGGCGATGCGCTTGTTGTGGAAGCGATGCGCATTCTCGCGCCACCAGGCGGGAAAGTCGCGGAAGCTGCGGGTGCCGGGATCGACGGCGCCGGCGAAGGAGCCGATCTCGACCTCGTAATCGTTGCGGGTGTCGATCACCGCCACGTCGGGGGCGCTGATCAGCGCATTCCAGTCCTGCGGCGCGACATAGCGCCCGACCGCGGCGGTGGGGTCCACCTCGGGCTGGCCCATGGTGACGATCTCGCGCTTCAGGCGGACCTTCATGCGGCCGAAGGGCATGGCCTCGGCGGTGCTTTCCTTCCATTCCAGCCCCGCGCAGCCGGGCAGGGCGCGGATATGCGCCAGCACCGCGTCGATGCCTTCGCGGGTGCCGGCGATGGTGCCGTTGATCCCCTCGGGCGCCAGCAGCAAGGTGCCCCTGACCCCGTTCGTGCAGGCGCATTTGGCCAGCGGCGGCTTCAGCGCCTGAGGGTCGGGAAAGCGGGTGAAATGGTAAAGCGCGGCGACGATCAGCATGGGCTGGCCATAGCGCCGCAAGGATGTGCAATCAAGTTGCCGCATTGACGCCCCCGCCGCCTGCGCCTACCAATTTTCCTGGGAAACAGGAGAGGCGCCATGGCACGGGCCCTGATCGTCATCGACATGCAGCTGGATTTCTGTCCCGGCGGCCGGCTGGCGGTCGCCGGCGGGGACGAGATCGTGGCAGGGGTCAACGACCTGATGGCCGATTTCGACACCGTGGTGCTGACCCAGGACTGGCATCCGCAGGACCATGCCAGCTTTGCCGACAACCATCCCGGCGCAGCGGCATTTTCGCAAGTCGAGATGCCCTACGGCCCGCAGGTGCTGTGGCCGGCGCATTGCGTGATCGGCTCGGCGGGGGCGGGGTTTCATCCGACGCTGGCCGTCGATTGCGCCGATCTGGTGATCCGCAAGGGGTTCCGGCTGCAGATCGACAGCTATTCCGCGTTCTTCGAGAACGACCATCGCACCCCCACCGGCCTGGCCGGATATTTGCGCGACCGCGGCATGGACGACCTGGCCTTCGTGGGCCTCGCGCATGACTTCTGTGTCGCCTGGTCGGCCATCGACGCCGCCAAGCTGGGCTTTCGCGCCACCGTGATCGAGGAGGCCACCCGCGCCATCGACCTGAACGGCTCGCGCGAGGCGGCGCGCGAGGCGATGCGCAAGGCGGGGGTGGTGCTGGCATGATGATCCCGACGGTCGATATCGCCACCCGCGTCTATAACCACAAGTGGAAGATCGACCCCATCGTCCGCTCGCTGATCGACGACGATTTCTACAAGCTGCTGATGTGCCAGTCGGTGTTCCGCAACCGGCCCGACACGCAGGTCACCTTCAGCCTGATCAACCGCACCAGCCGCATCCGCCTGGCCGAGCTGATCGACGAGGGCGAGCTGCGCGAGCAGTTGGACCATGTCCGCGGCCTGTCGCTGACGCGGGGCGAAAGCACCTGGCTGCGCGGCAATACCTTCTACGGCAAGCGGCAGATGTTCCGCCCGGATTTCATGGAGTTCCTGGAGAAGCTGCGCCTGCCCGCCTATCACCTGGAAAAGCGCGACGGCCAGTATGAGCTGGTCTTCGAGGGCCGCTGGCCCGAGGTCATGCTGTGGGAGATCCCGGCGCTGGCGATCATCATGGAGCTGCGCTCGCGCGCCGTCCTCAAGGACATGGGCCGGTTTGAATTGCAGGTGCTCTATGCCCGCGCCATGGCCCGGCTTTGGGAAAAGATCGAGGAATTGCGCAAGCTCGGCCCGGACCTGCGCATCGCCGATTTCGGCACGCGGCGGCGGCACAGCTTCCTGTGGCAGGACTGGTGCGTGCAGGCCATGGTCGAGGGGCTGGGCGACGAGCGGTTTATCGGCACCTCGAACTGCCTGATCGCCATGCGCCGCGACATCGAGGCCATCGGCACCAATGCCCATGAACTGCCCATGGTCTATGCCGCGCTGGCCGACAGCGACGCGGAACTGCGCCAGGCCCCCTATCGCGTCCTCGCCGACTGGCACGAGGAGCATGACGGGATGCTGCGCATCATCCTGCCCGATACCTATGGCACCCAGGGGTTCCTGGAGCACGCGCCCGACTGGCTGGCCGGCTGGACCGGCATCCGCGTCGACAGCGGCGACCCGGCCGTGGGCGCCGAGACCGCGATCCGCTGGTGGCAGGAGCGCGGCGAGGATCCGCGCGACAAGCTGATCATCTTTTCCGACGGGCTGGACGTGGACAAGATCAAGGATCTGTTCCGGCGCTTCCACGGCCGGGCCAAGATCAGCTTCGGCTGGGGCACGCTCTTGACCAACGACTTCCGCGGGCTGGTGCCGGGCGACGGGCTGGCGCCGTTCTCGCTGGTCTGCAAGGCGGTGGCGGCCGAGGGGCGGCCGACCGTCAAGCTTTCCGACAACCCCGAAAAGGCCACCGGTCCCGAGGAGGAGATCGCGCGCTACAAGCGCGTCTTCGGCGTCGGCCAGCAGCAGCGCATGGCGGTCGTGGTCTGATCCGCCGGCTCGGTCGGTGCCTTGCCGCTGCCGTGGCATATTCCTTGCCGGAGGCGCCGGATGGCCGTCGAACGAGATCGCGCCGTCGTTACCGTCGTCTTGCAGCAAGACCCGGCTAATCGCGCGTCCGGCAACGCCTGCCGCCGGCTTTGGCGGCTGGGACAGGGTGTCCCGCCGCGCGACGGCCGCGCCGCGCTAGAGCCGGTCGCGCCAGCGGTTCACCAGCGGATAGCGGCGGTCGAGCCAGAAGGCCTTGGTCGAGATGCGCGGCCCCGGTGCAGCCTGGTAACGCTTCCATTCGCTGCCATAAAGCAGGGTCTCGACCTTCTTGACCGTCTCGGGCTCGAAGCCCTGCGCGACCAGGTCCTTCAGCGCCAGATCCTTCTCGACCAGCCCCTCCAGGATCGCGTCCAGCACCTCATAGGGCGGCAGGCTGTCCTGGTCCTTCTGGTTCGGGCGCAGCTCGGCCGAGGGGGGCTTCGAGATGATCTGCGGCGGGATCACCTCGCCCGCGCGGCCCAGCATCCAGTCGCGGTGGTTTTCATTGCGCCAGCGGCAGGTCTGAAAGACGCGGGTCTTGTAGAGATCCTTGATCGGATTGTAGCCGCCGGCCATGTCGCCATAGATCGTGGCATAGCCGACCGCGACCTCGGACTTGTTGCCGGTGGTCAAGAGCAGCTCGCCGAACTTGTTCGACAGCGCCATCAGCATCACGCCGCGCAGCCGGGACTGGATGTTTTCCTCGGTCGCGTCGGGCTGGGTGCCCGCCATCAGATGCGCCAGCGCCTCGCCGACCGCGTCGCGGGCGCCCTCGATATGCACGGTGTCCAGCCGCGTGCCCAGCCGGGCCGCGCAATCGGCGGCATCGTCGAGGCTGGCTTGCGAGGTGTATTCGCTGGGCAGCATGACGCAGCGGACGTTCTCGGGGCCGATGGCGTCGGCGGCGATGGTCGCGACCAGCGCCGAGTCGATGCCGCCCGACAGCCCCAGCACCGCCTTGCGGAACCCCGACTTGCGCATGTAGTCGCGCAGGCCCAGCGTCATGGCGCGGTAGTCCTGTTCCCATTCGTCGGGCTGGTGGTCCATCCGGCCCGGCACCGCGCGCCAGCCCTGCGGCGTGCGGGTGAAATCGACATGCGCCAGCATCTCGTCGAAGGGGGCCAGCTGCATGACCTTGACCGCACCGCCATCCTCGCCGGGGTTCAGCACGAAGCTGCCGCCGTCATAGATCTGGTCGTCCTGCCCGCCGACCGAGTTCAGGTAGATCAGCGGCAGGCCGGTCTCGACCACGCGGGCGACCATATGGCCCATGCGCAGGTCCAGCTTGCCCCGATGATAGGGGCTGCCGTTCGGGACCAGCAGGATCTCGGCCCCGGTCTCGGCCAGGGTTTCGCAGACCTCGGGCCACCAGGCGTCCTCGCAGATCGGGCTGCCGATGCGCAGCCCGTCCAGGCTGTAGGGCCCCGAGATCGGCCCGACATTGAACAGCCGCCATTCGTCGAACAGCTGCTTGTGCGGCAATTCATGCTTGAGCACCCGCGCCGCCACCCGGCCGCCCTTGAGGATCCAATAGGCGTTGTAGAGCCGGTCCTCCTCGGCATAGGGGCCGCCGATGCCGATGGCGGGGCCGTCGGCGCAGTCGCGCGCCAGATCGACGATATGCGCCATCGCTTCCTGCGTGAAGCCGGGCTTCAGAACCAGGTCCTGGGTCTGGTAGCCGGTGATGAACATCTCGGGCAGGGCCAGCAGGTTGGCGCCGGCCTCGCGCGCCCTGGCCCATGCCTCGCGCGCCTGGGCGGCATTGCCGGGCAAATCGCCCACGGTCGGGTTCAGCTGTCCAAGGGTGATGCGGAACGTGTCGGTCATGGCGCTTCCTTACCGGATCTCGGCCCGTTGATAGGCGACGGCGCGGCAAAGGAAAAGTCGGGCTTTGCGCCGGCGCGCCCCTTGCGATAAACCGATGGCAAAAGCAGCAACGAGGCGGAGTGCAGCACCCATGAAGGCAGCCCTTGTCGCCTGCGCGGTGATCCTGGCCGGCGCGGGCATGGCCGGCGCGCAGGCGGTCATCACCAAGCAATATGACGACGGCGGCGTCTATGAGGGCACCTTCCGCAACGGCAAGCAGCACGGCCGCGGCACCTACAGGCTGCCCTCGGGCTACGAATATACCGGCGACTGGGTCGAGGGCGAGATCCTGGGCCAGGGCGTGGCGAAATTCCCCAACGGCTCGGTCTACGAGGGCGCTTTCGCCGGCGGCAAGCCGCATGGCAAGGGCAAGATCACCTATGCCGACGGCGGCAGCTACGAGGGCGACTGGCAGGACGGCCAGATCGTCGGGCAGGGCGTGGCGCATTACGCCAACGGCTCGGTCTACGAAGGCGGCTTCCTGAACGCGCTGCATGACGGCAAGGGCGTGCTGACCCAGCCCAACGGCTATCGCTACGAGGGCGACTGGAAGGCCGGCGTCAAGGAGGGCCTCGGCAAGATCACCTATCCCGACGGCGCCAGCTACGAAGGCGAGATGCGGGCCAACCAGCGTTCCGGCCAGGGCAAGCTGAGGATGCCGGACGGGCTGGTCTACGAGGGCAGCTGGTCGGCGGGGCAGATGGCCGGGCAGGGCAAGCTGACCCAGCCCTCGGGCGACGGCTATGAGGGCCGCTTCGCCAATGGCAAGCGCGAGGGCAAGGGCGTCGCCACCTATGCCAATGGCGACCGCTACGAGGGCGATTTCCGCGCTGACAAGCGCTGGGGCACCGGCACCTTCACCGGCACCGACGGCTATGTCTATACCGGCGACTGGGTCGAGGGCCGCATGGAAGGGCTGGGCCGCATCACCTATCCTGACGGCTCGGTCTATGAGGGCGCGCTGATGGCCGACCTGCCGCATGGCCGCGGCCTGATCACCTATCCGGACGGCGCCAGCTATGACGGCGAATGGGTCGCCGGCGTGATCGAGGGGCAGGGCGTCGCCAAATACGCCAACGGCCTGGTCTACGAGGGCGGCTTCAAGCGCGGCCGCAACGAGGGGCAGGGCCGCATGACCTATCCGGACGGCTATGTCTATAACGGCGCCTGGCGCGACGGGCAGCGGCACGGGCAGGGGCAGGCGACCTATCCCGACGGCACCACCTATGACGGCTCCTTCGTGGACGGGCTGCGCCATGGCAAGGGCCGGCTGATCGCGCCGGACGGTTTCCGCTACGAGGGCAGCTGGAAGCAGGGCGAGATCGACGGCGAGGGCGTCGCGACCTATGCCAATGGCGATGTCTATAGCGGCCATTTCGTCATGGGCAAGCGCCAGGGCGCGGGGGTGATGCGCTATGCCACCGGCCAGGTCGCCTCGGGCGAATGGGAGGACAACCGCCTGGCCGTGCCCGCCGAGGGCGCGGCAGTGCCCGAGGGCGCCGAGACGCCAGATGGGGCGGTGCCGCAGGAGCCTGCCGTGGCAGAATAGGCCAGGGTTCGGGGCGACCGTCCGCCTTCGCCTTGTTCGTGTCGGATGCTGCGGGCGGCTCTCCCATCATGGGATCAGAAGAGCGAGGCGGTCCAATCTGATTCGCGGCCTGACAACATGTGCTGTCGGAACTGGACCCATTGCGAACTCGTCTCGCCCGTCGTCCCGCGAAGGACACCTTCCCACCAGCGGTGGAGCTCTTGCTTCTTGCCTACACGATTATGCTGCCGTGACTCCCTCCCGCGACCAGCGGAAATCGCTGCCATCAATCCACATTCTGTGCATGATCACGGCAAGGCGTCGGGCCAGAGCCACAACCGCCTTCTTGAGGCCGGCTCGCTTTGCCAGGCTCATGGCCCAGGCTTTCAGCCATGACCATTTCTTGACCCTGCATGCTCTTGCGCTTTTCGGCACCCGATTGCGCCAAGATTCCGCACCCAGTCGCGTGATCCTTCGGCGCCTGCCCGCCGCCAAAACAATAGTGATTCACGAAATCCAGGTTTTCACGGCGAACGGCGCTTGGCGTGAATACACGGATGTAAACTCGTGAAACGCGAGCTCTGTCTCGCCGGGCATATAGGGCACGGCCTCGCTAGCGGTAGTTGTAAACCTCGCCCGGATGGCCGGTGTCAGGCGGATCGTTCCATGAAAACACCCGGCCATCGTTCGCGCGATGGTTCGCCCGCACCTGATCGTCGTTCTAGCAGCGCCAGACGTATTGGTCTGGCGACCCTGCCTGCTTCAAGGTCAGCCGAAGCGGAATGCCCTTGCACAGATAAGCATCGAACGTCGTCCGATACGCTTCCGTGTAAATCATGTTCATGTCAGAGAACCCCCGTGTCGCCGAGGATTCTCCAACAGAAACTGCCAAGATTCGGTTACAAGATTCGGTTAATGGTGCGGGCGTTGCGGCCCGTTCTAATCCACCAGTCGCACCGCCGCACTCTCGGGCCAATGCGCGAAGGGCAGCACCCGCCCGTTCCGCCGGCTTTCGGCCACCAGGTCCAGGTCCAGCTCGGCCTTGACCCAGCCTGGCACGTCCATCAGCCCCTCGGCCAGCACGCCGCTTTCCGGCCAGAGCCCGTCGGGGGGCGCATAGATCGCCGCGGCGCCGCGGTTCTCGTCGATGGCGGGGTTCCAGTCCACGCAGCCCACCGTCGGTGCCTGCACCACGACGCATTGGCTTTCCAGCGCGCGGGCCATGGCGCCGATGCGGACCCGGTTGAACCCCGCCACCGTGTCCGTGCAGGAGGGTACCAGCACCACCTCGACCCCCGCCTCGGCCAGCGCGCGGCCCAGCAGCGGAAACTCGCTGTCATAGCAGATCAGCACGCCCAGCCGCCCGACGGGCGTGTCAAAGACCCGCAGGCCGGGGGCGCCGACCACGTTCCAGTCCTCGCGCTCGAACCGGGTCATCACCTGCTTGTCCTGATGGCCGATCCGTCCCCGCGGCCCGAACAGCACCGCCCGGTTGACCGGGCGCGGCCCGTCGAAACAGGGCCCCGAGGCGGCCAGGATATGCAGCCGATGCCGCGCCGCGAGTTCCGCATGCAGCGCGTCGCGCGCGGCCTCGTGCCGGGCGACCTCGTGCAGCGAGGCCTCCAGGTCGCCCGCCACCTCGCGCCCGCCCAGCGAGGCCAGCTCCATCGCGCCATATTCGGGAAAGACCAGCAGATCGCAATCGGCGGCCTTCTCGACCCAGGCGCCGATCTTGGCGCGATAAGCGTCCAGATCCGCCAGCCAGTCGAAG